>NZ_JBITJQ010000008.1:0-378653 GCF_044460125.1 Nonomuraea sp. NPDC050153 | reverse complement strand
CCGCCACCACTCCGACGGCCGCACCGTCCTGCTCATCACCCACCGCCTGGCCAGCGTCCGCTACGCCGACCGCATCTACGTCCTCGACCACGGCAGGATCACCGAACAGGGCGACCACCACACCCTGATGGCCCTCAACGGCCTCTACGCCGACCTCTACACCCTCCAAGCCACCGCCTACCGCTGACCCTCATCGCAGGGCGGCCTCGATGACCGCGCGGGCGATCGCGGTCACCGTGTCGGCCCGCGTCCCGGGGCGCTCCAGCACGACCCCGACCGCCACCTCGGGCGCGTCCGCGGGCGCGAAAGCGGTGACGAGCGCGTGGTCGTCCGTCCCCGGGATGACCTCCGACATGACGATCCCGGCGGCGACCTTGGAACCGGCGACCTTGGGACCGGCTGCTTTGGGGCCGGCCGCTTTGGGGCCGGCCGCCGACTTCCCGGCGCGCGGCGCCATCGTCATCATCGACGCCAGGCTCTTGGCCAGCGTCGGCGACACGGCCTTGCGGTACACGGAGGGGCCGGCGCGGTCTATGACCGACCCGTCCGCCAGCCGTACCTCCTCCACCAGGTACGGCTTCATCAAGATCCCGTTGTTGGCCACGGCGGCCGACAGCATGGCCACCATCAGCGGCGTCACCCGGCTGTCATGGTGCCCGATGGCCGACAGGGCGGTCTGCGCCCGGTCCATGGCCAGCGGATACCGGCTGGCCGTGGCGGCGAGCGGGATCGTCAGGTTCGGCGCGTTGAACCCGAACGCCTCCGCCTGGTCCCTGAGCAGGTCCTGACCGAGCTGCAGCCCAAGGTTGGCGAACACGGTGTTGCAGGACACGTGGAACGCGTCCGTCAGCGTCGGCCGCTCCTTCCCGCACCCGCCGCCGCCCGCGTTCTGCAGGACCATGGGCGTCCCGGGCAACCGCAGCCGGACGGGCGCGTCCACCAGGGTGGTCGGGGTGTACTCGCCGGACGCCAGCGCCGCGGCCGCCGTCACCAGCTTGAACGTGGACCCGGGCGGATAGAGCCGGTTCAGCGCCCGGTTCAGCAGGGGCCGCGACGGATCCCGCCGGAGCAGGCGCGAGGTCTCCAGCAGCAGCCCGGAGTCGAAGGTGGTGAGGGTGTTCGGGTCGTAGGTCGGATAGGTGGCCAGCGCCAGGATCGCCCCGGTCGCCGGGTTGATGGCCACCACCGCTCCCGGGAGCCCCGTCGCCCCGAGCTCCTGGTACGCGGTCCGCTGCACCCGCTCGCTGATCGTCAGCCGGACGTCGGCCCCCTCCACCGCGCCGTCCCTGACCAGCGAGCGCACCTTGACCTTCGGGTCCTCCCCGGACAGCACCTCGTCCTGCGCCTGCTCGATCCCGGTGGAGCGGTAGAGCGACATGTGCCCGGTGACCGCGGCGTACAGCTCGCCGTCCCGGTAGACCCGCCGGTAGAGGTACGGGCCGCCGCCGGTGGGGCGGCTCACGGCGATCGGGGTGCCCTCGTAGGTGAGGATGTCGCCGCGCGGATGTTCGAACCTGGCGATCAGCGGCCGCACGTTCCGGTGGTCGGCGTTGAGCTCCCGCGAGCCGAACGCCTGGACGACCGTGACATGCGCCAGCAGCAGGAACAGCATCGCCGCGCACAACCTGGCGACACGGCGCAGCGGCTCGTCGATCCGCTCCGCCCTCGTTCCGGCCATGGATCTTGGTTTAACAGCCGGAGCGCAAAGGCGAGGCTAGAGCTGACTGCGGTAGTAGGAGATCTTGTTGTGGATGTAGCTCTGCCGCTCGGCCAGCTTCTCGATCTGCGACCTGACCTGCTGGTCGTGCTCCTCCAGCAGCTTGATCCGGTCGGGGATCGTGTCGTCTCCCGCGCGTACGAGCTCGGCGAAGCGGAGCATCTTGGCGATGGGCATGCCCGTGTCACGCAGGCAGCGCAACGTCCCGAGCCAGCCGACGTCCTCCTGGCTGAACCTGCGCTGCCCGGCCGCGTTCCGTCCGATGCGCTCCAGCAGGCCGATCTTCTCGTAGTAGCGCAGCGTGTCGATGCTGAAGCCGGTCTCCTCGACAACTTCCGCCGGTGTGTAAACGCTCACGTTCTTCAGGATCCCACCTGGAGTCCACTCCAGGTCAACGGGCTTGACATGGAGTGCGCTCCAGCTCCCAAAGTCGGCCGCATGAACATCGCACTCGGCACGATTCCGTTCGGCACGACCGTCGACCTGCGGGACACGTTCGCCATCCTGGACCGGTTCCACGAGGCCGGCGGCACGATGCTCGACACGGCCAACAACTACCCGTTCTGGGTGGAGGGCCGGTCGGGCGACGAGAGCGAGCAGGCCATCGGCGCGTGGCTGGCGGCCCGCGGCAACCGCGACGAGATCTTCATCAGCACGAAGGGCGGCGCCCGGCCCACCGTCCCCGGCGACACCACCCTGGCCTCGGCCGAGGGCCTGTCCGCCGCCGCGATCGCCAAGGCCGCCGAGGGCAGCCTGCGGCGACTGGGCACGGACCACGTCGACCTGTACTGGTCGCACATCGAAGACCGTTCCGTGCCGCTGGAGGAGACCCTGGGGGCGCTGAACGCGCTCGCCGAGGCCGGCAAGATCCGCAGCGCGGGGGCGAGCAACATGGCGACCTGGCGCCTCGAACGGGCCAGGAACGTCTCGGCCGCCCACGGCTGGGTCCCTTACACCTACCTCCAGCTCCGCCACACCTACCTGCGCCCGCGCCCGCTCACCGAGCTCGCGGAGTCCGGGCACACGCTCGCCACGGACGAGACCTTCGACTACCTGGCCGCTGAGCCGGATCTGACGCTGTGGGCGTACAACACGCTGATGTTCGGCAGCTACACGCGCCCCGACCGGCCCATCCCCGAGATCTACGACCACCCGGGGACCACGCGGCGGCTCGCGGTGCTGCGGGAGGTCGCGAACGAGCTGGGCGCCACGCCCAACCAGGTGGTGCTGGCCTGGCTGCTGGCCGACGGCATCGTCCCGATCGTGGGCGTCTCAACGCCGGCCCAGCTGGAGGAGGCCATCTCCGCCGCCGACCTCAAACTGGACCCGGACCTGCACACCCGCCTCAACACCACCACCTGACGCCCTCCACCCGCCCGGCCGGGGTGGGAGGAGCGGTCAGGCGAGGTGGTCGGCCAGGTAGCGGCGGACGAGGAGTTTGCATTCGGCGATCAGCTCCGCGTCGCCCGAAGGGTTGACGCGGAACGCCAGCTTGAGCACCGCGTCCGTCGCCTCCACCGCCACCAGCAGCGCGCGGTCCAGCCCCGGCCCCATCGGCGCGTCCAGGAGTTCGAGGGTGAGGGCGCGCAGCCGGTCCGCCACCACCATGTTGTTCTCCTGCGTCCCGTCCAGCGCGGTCTTGCTCCCGCCGACCGCCGGGCCGCCCGGGGCGAGGAGGACCTCGCCGAAGTCCAGCACCGCGAACCCCGGCGTCGTGCGCTTCATGGCGACGAACTCGTCGATGGCCAGGTCCACCAGGTCCGTCCAGTGCCCGAGGTCGGCCTTGGGGATGCGGTCCATGACGCGGGACAGGAACGCCTCGAGGTTGCGCCGCGCCAGCGCCCGCACCAACCCCTGCTTGTCGCGGAAGAACTGGTAGAAGGTGCCGATCGGGACCTCGGCCCGGCGGGCGACCTCTTTGGTGGTCATCGCCTCGTAGCCGACCTCGTCGAGCAGGAGCGCGCACTCGTCGAGCATCCGCTCCACCCGCTCCACGCTCCGGCGCTGGGCGGGACGGCGGCGCAAGGTACTCGTCATGACCCCATCCTGACTTATTAACCGGCAGTAAAGTTCCCTTAGACGAAAGGAGCCCGGGATGTTCCTGTGGGGGACGGCCACGGCCGCGTACCAGATCGAGGGGGCGGTCGAGGAGGACGGCAGGGGCGTCTCCATCTGGGACACCTTCGCCCGCGAGCCGGGCCGCGTCAGGGACGGGCACACCGGGGACGTCGCGTGCGACCACTATCACCGGTGGCGCGAGGACGTGGATCTCATGTCCGGCCTCGGCGTGAACGCCTACCGTTTCTCCGTAGCGTGGCCGCGCGTCCAGCCGCAGGGAGACGGCCGGGTCAACGCGGAGGGGCTCGACTTCTACGAGCGGCTGGTGGACGCGCTGCTGGAGAAGGGGATCCAGCCGGTGCCGACGCTGTTCCACTGGGATCTGCCGCAGGCGCTGCAAGATCGCGGCGGGTGGATCAATCGCGATATTTCGGGAAATTTCGCCGAGTACGCCGCCACCGTCGCCGCCCGCCTCGCCGACCGCGTCCCCCTCTGGATCACCCTGAACGAGCCGTTCGTCCACATGGCCTTCGGGTACGCCATGGGCATCCACGCCCCGGGCCAGGCCCTCCTCACCGACGCGCTCCCCGCCGCCCACCACCAGCTCCTGGCCCACGGTCTGGCCGTGGAGGCCCTGAGGGCGGCCGGCGCCCGCCAGGTCGCCATCACCAACAACTGCACCCCGGTCTGGCCCGCGTCCCGGGAAGAGGCCGATCTGAAGGCGGCGGAGGCGTACGACATCCTGCACAACCGCCTCTTCAACGACCCCATACTGATCGGCAAATATCCGGACCTGTCGGCGTACACCCAGACCCTCGACTTCATCCGGGACGGCGACCTCGACGTCATCGCCGCCC
Source organism: Nonomuraea sp. NPDC050153 (assembly GCF_044460125.1). NCBI lineage: Bacteria > Bacillati > Actinomycetota > Actinomycetes > Streptosporangiales > Streptosporangiaceae > Nonomuraea > Nonomuraea sp. NPDC050153. The sequence goes on along the minus strand of NZ_JBITJQ010000008.1, from coordinate 374,021 downwards.
CGCTGGACGCCCTGGGCATCAACTACTACAACCCCACCCGCATAGCCGCCCCCACCGACGAGGGGCTCCCCTTCACGGACGCGGGCGTCACCGGCTACCCCACCACCGCGTTCGGCTGGCCGGTCGTCCCCGACGGCCTGCGCGAGCTCCTGACCGGCCTCAAGTCCAGGTACGGCAGCGCGCTCCCGCCCGTCCTCATCACGGAGAACGGCTGCTCGACCGACGAGGCGATCGAGGACCGGCCGCGCATCGAGTTCCTGGAGGGCCACATCGCGGCGATGCGCCGGGCCATGGCCGAGGGCGTGGACGTACGGGGCTACTTCGTCTGGTCCCTGCTGGACAACTTCGAGTGGGCCGAGGGCTACCACCAGCGCTTCGGCCTCGTACACGTGGACTTCGAGACCCAGCGCCGCACCCCGAAGGCCTCCTACCGCTGGCTGCGGGAGCACATCCGGGCTCAGAACACCGACACGTGAACGTGGTCGTAGTGGTTGGCCGTGACCCCGCCGCGATCCGACATCGGGTCCCAGCCGCCGCCTGACCGGATGTCGTAGTAGCGCTGCTTCCAGATGATGTACATGACGCCGATCCGGGCACCGTTCTTGATCAGGTAGTCGGCCAGCGCGTCACCGCGGGCCTCGTCGGACCCGGTGGCCATGGTGCCGCCCCGGGACATCATGAAGTCGCAGGCCCGGCCCTTCCCGTGCTCGCCGGGATCGCCGACGCGCAGGCAGCCCACGCCGTACTTCATGGGGAAGTTCCCCATGATGGCGGCACGCACGTCGATCATGCGCTGGGTCAGGCCATCGGCGCCGCCGGGCTGCTGGAAGCCGTACTTGGCGAGCAGCTTCTCGACCTCGCGCTGCTTGCTCTGGAGGTTCTTGATCTCCTTGCGCAGCTTCTCGATCCTGTCGTTGGCGGCGAGCTTCGCCTCCTTGGACTTCTCGATCAGCTTCTGGACGCTCTGGACGCGTCTGGTGCGCTCGTCGGCCATGTAGGTCATGTTGGCCGCCTGCCCCAGCATCACGTGCGGGTCGACGTCGGGGGTCAGGAGCTGGAAGGTGTCGAGGGGGCCCACCATGTAGGCGGTCTGCGCGATGTTCGCCACGTCCGCCTGCGCGTCCTTCAGCTGGGCCAGCAGGGCGCCGGAGGTGGTGGTGGCCCGTTTCACCTGGAGCTTGATCTCCTCCAGGCTCTGGATCTGGCCACGGTAGCGCTTTTCGAGCAGCTCGGCCTGCTTGGTGAGTTTCCGCAGGTCACCGGGGCTCGGATCGGCCACGGCCGGGGACGGCCCGGGGAGGCCGAGCAACCCGGCGAGGACGGCGACAAGAACGGCGATCCGCCCGATTCTCACACCCGCCCCCTCCCCTCTTAGACGGACCGAAACTATAGAAGATGATCTTGATCCCTGTCATCCGAACAGCCGAACTGCCGCACCATTGGCGACTTTTCTGGTGATTTGTCCGAATTAAGGCGGACCTAAAGATTGGGCCTTGTCTAGATCGCTCCAACGGTCTGAGATGGCGATCGAACTCGTCTCTGCGAAGGGGCAGATCGTGTCTCGAACGTTGACTTTCGCCACCGCCGTCATCCTCGGCTTAGGCACCTCCATCGTGGCCACGACCGCGCAGGCGTCCGTGGACCCGTTACCGCCCCGGGACCGCATCGAGCTCTACCAGCTCGACAGCGCCCCGGGCACCGCGCAGACGCTCAGGGAAAAGGGCTTCGACGTCGTCCAGCAGCAGAACAAGGGCGACCAGGAACACATCGAGCTCACCGCCGCGCAGGCCGACCTCGACGCGCTGCGCAAGCTCGGCCACAAACCCGAGCCCGTACGCAACCCGCAGGGCCAGACCCAGCTGGAGGCCGCCAGGGCGCAGGCGGCCGGCGGCTACACCGTGTGGAAGCCCTATTCCGCCCCGGGCGGCATCGCCGACCAGCTCAAAACCATCGCGAACGCCAACAAGGACCTCGTCAAGCTCCAGTCGATCGGCAGGACGCTGAAGGGCCAGGACATCCTGGCCGTCAAGGTCACCACGGGCGCCCGGCTGCTGCCCGACGGCATCAAGCCCTCGACGCTCTACTCCGCCACGCAGCACGCCCGCGAGTGGATCGCCACCGAGGTGGACATGCGGCTGCTGAAGCACGTGATCGCGAACAGGGCCGCGCTGAAGGACCTGCTCAACAAGACCGAGCTGTGGTTCGTGCCGGTGGCCAACCCCGACGGGTACGACTTCACGTTCACCGAGGGCAACCGCCTGTGGCGCAAGAACCTGCGCGACGTCAACGGCGACGGCAAGATCACGATCGGCGACGGCGTCGACCCGAACCGGAACTTCCCGACGAACTTCCACTACGACGAGGAAGGCTCGTCGAGCATCCCCAGCAGTGACACCTACCGCGGCACGGGCCCGGCCAGCGAGCCGGAGACCAGGGCCATGGACGGCCTGCTCAGGCGCATCGGGTTCGAGATGCAGCTCAACTACCACTCCTACGGCCCCCTGCTGCTCTACCCGAGCGGCTTCCAAATCGCCACGGAGACGGCCGACAACCCGATCTACGAGGCCCTCACCGGCAACGACGCCAACCCGGCCGTCCCCGGCTTCGACCCCGACCTCGGCGCGGAGCTGTACACCACGAACGGCGACACCAACGACCACGCGCAACGCCAGTACGGCACGCTGTCGTGGACGCCGGAGCTGAACGAGGGCTGCGACGGCTGCGGGTTCGTCTTCCCCGACGACGAGGCGCTGGTGCAGGCCGAGTTCGAGAAGGGCCTGCCGTTCGCGCTCGACGTGGCCAGGTCCGCGGTCAACCCCGTCGAGCCGGTGAACCACCTGGGCAACACGACCCCCGACTTCGAGATCGACCCGTTCGAGGTCAGCTACGGCAAGGACCAGGTCGTCCAGGTCGACGCCAAGCGCAAGCTCGGCCCGGTCCTCCTGAACTACCAGGTCAACGGCGGCCGTACGAAGACCGTCCTGACCCGCGAGTGGGAGGGCGGCGAGCGGTACGGCGGCGGCTACGACCGCTACTACCACCGGCTGCGCGGCAAGATCACCGGCACCAGGCCCGGTGACAAGGTGAAGGTCTGGTTCGCCTCGATCGGCAGGAAGAGCGCCGACTTCACCTACACCGTGGCGGCCGACATCGGCGGCAAGGTGCTGATCCTGGCCGCGGAGGACGTCACGGGCCTGAGCCCGGCGCAGGGCGTGACCGAGGCCAAGTACGCCGACGAGTACGCCGCGGCGCTCACGGCGGCCGGCTACACCTCGGACGTGTACGACATGGACAAGCTGGGCCGTAAGGCCCCGCACCCGCTGGGCGTGCTCAGCCACTACAAGGCCATGGTGTGGGAGACCGGCGACGACATCATCCCGAGGTCGCCCGGCCAGGTGGGCGGCACGACCTCCAAGGGCGGCGTGGACACCGAGCTGGCGGTCCGCGACTACCTGAACGAGGGCGGCAAGCTGCTGCACGCCGGCAAGTACCCGTCGTTCGCGGCCAACAACAACGGCGCCTACTACTACCAGCCCGACCAGCCGGCGCAGCCGGAGTGCACGGTCCCGGACGACCCGCCGTGCATCCCGGTGTTCAACGACTTCCAGCAGTACTGGCTGGGCGCGTACGTCTTCTTCGACGACGCCGGCACCGACCACAACACCGGCCAGCCGTTCGCGCTGACCGGCAACGGCGGCAGGTTCCAGGGCTTCGACGCGACGATCGAGCCGGGTCACACCAACTCGTTCGTGGCCACCTCGGCCATCCTGCCCGCGCAGCAGTTCCCGCTGTTCGCGAGCTCGGCGCAGATCAAGTGGGCGCGTCCGGGCGGCCCGTTCGACCCGCACTCCGGGGCATGGGACGTCTACAGCGGCATCGCCGACGTCTCGTGGAAGCGGCTGACCAAGACGATCGACCTGACCGGCAGGAGCGGCGGCGACCTGACGTTCTGGACGTCGTACGACACCGAGAACGCCTGGGACTACCTGGCGGTCGAGGCGCGCACGGCGGGCGGCGACGACTGGACCACGCTGCCGGACGCCAACGGGCACACGACGCAGGAGACCGGCAGCAGCTGCGACCCGCCCAGCGGCGGCGACGGCTGGTGGACGATCCACCCGTTCACCCGGCGCTACCAGGGCCCGGACTGCGAGTCCACCGGCACCTCCGGCGCCTGGAACGCCGCCACCGGTAACTCGGCCGGCTGGCAGCAGTGGAAGATCGACCTGAGCGCGTACGCGGGCAAGCAGGTCGAGCTGTCGATCTCCTACATCAGCGACTGGGGCACCCAGGGCGCGGGCGTCTTCCTGGACGACTTCGCGGTCACCCTGGACGGCGTGACGACCGAGCAGACCTCGTTCGAGTCGGACCTGGGCGGCTGGACCGTCGGGGCGCCTCCCGAGGGGACCTCGCCGTCGATCAACAACTGGTTCAGGACGGACCAGGTCTTCGAGGAGGGCGCCGGAATCGTCACCAAGGACACCGTCTACCTGGGCTTCGGCGCCGAGAGCGCGACTGACCCGGCCACGCGCGCCGATCTCGTCAAGAGGTCCATGAAGCACCTGCTCGGTTAGACCCGCGGAGGGGTGCGGCAGCGCGTGCCGCGCCCCTCTTGCGTGTGCGGACAGAACATGGTTCGGTCACCTTGAGGAAGTCCAAAAACAAGCAAGCATTCGGTCAAGCAGGAGGGTCACGACATGCGCCGGCACGACACGCTGTTCATCGGGGGCGAATGGGTGGCCCCCGCGGGCACCGGAACGATAGACGTCACCTCCCCGCACACCGAGGAGGTGGTCGGCCGGGTGCCCGACGGCACGGCCGAGGACATGGAGCGCGCGGTCGCGGCCGCCAGGGAGGCGTTCGACCACGGGCCGTGGCCGCGGATGACGTTCGCCGAGCGGGCCGAGATCATCGGCCGGCTGGCCGCGATCTACAACGAGCGGCAGGGCGAGATGGCCCAGCTCATCACGGAGGAGATGGGCTCCCCGATCACGTTCTCGAACCTCGCCCAGGCGCCCCAGCCGCTGGGCATGCTGCAGTACTACGCCGAGCTGGGCAAGACGTTCGCGCAGGAGGAGCAGCGGCCGGGGCTGTTCGGCCCGCTGACCGTGCGCAGGGAGCCGGTGGGCGTGGTGGCGGCCGTGGTGCCGTGGAACGTGCCCCAGTTCGTCACGATGACCAAGGTCGCGCCCGCGCTGCTGGCCGGCTGCACGATCGTGCTCAAGCCGGCGCCGGAGACGCCGCTGGACGCGTACCTGCTGGCCGAGTGGGCGGCCGAGGCGGGCATCCCGGCGGGCGTGCTCAACATCGTGGCCGCGGGCCGCGAGGCCGGCGAGCACCTGGTCTCCCACCCCGGCGTGGACAAGGTGGCCTTCACCGGCTCGACGGCGGCCGGCCGGCGCATCGGCGCCATCTGCGGCGAGCAGCTCAAGCGGGTCAGCCTGGAGCTGGGCGGCAAGTCCGCCGCGATCGTCCTGGACGACGCCGACCTGGCCGCCAGCATGGGCTTCCTGTCCATCGCCTCGCTCATGAACAACGGCCAGGCCTGCGTGGCGCAGACCCGCATCCTGGCCTCGCGCAACCGCTACGACGAGGTCGTCGAGGCCGTCGCGAACATGGTCAACTCCCAGCCCGTCGGCGACCCCTCCGACCCGGCGACCGGCATCGGCCCGCTGGTGGCCAAGCGGCAGCAGGACCGGGTGGAGGGCTACATCAAGATCGGCATGGACGAGGGCGCCAAGGTCGTCGTCGGCGGCCTCGACCGTCCCTACGACCGCGGCTGGTACGTCTCCCCCACCGTCTTCGCCGGCGTCACCAACGACATGCGCATCGCCCGCGAGGAGATCTTCGGCCCGGTCCTGGCCGTGATCCCGTACGAGGACGAGGCGGACGCCGTACGCATCGCCAACGACAGCGACTACGGCCTGGCCGGCACGGTGTGGACGGCCGACGCCGAGCACGGCATGGAGGTGGCCCGCCAGGTCCGCACCGGCACGTACGGCGTCAACTGCTTCATGCTGGAGACCAACGCGCCCTTCGGCGGCTACAAGGCCAGCGGCATCGGCCGCGAGCTGGGCCCCGAGGGCCTCAACGGCTACCTGGAGTACAAGACGATCGCGCGGCTCGGCTAGCACCGGCGAGAAGGGCCTCGCGGCGTTCCGCGAGGCCCTTCGTCGTGCCACGGGACGTGCACCCAGCGAGCCCCCGCAACGCTAGGTACAGATCCCGCTACCAGAAGTATGTCCCACGTCCACCGCAGGGGCGGTTTCCTTCCCCAGGGACTTTCTCCCGGCGGTTTCTTTCCTTACGCCCTAGGTAGACGTGAATTACTCACGAAAAGTTCGAGGAGATCCATTTGCCGATTCGTCGGATGAGTTCGGGGGTCGCTGCGGTCTCCGCGTGGCCGTACCCGGGCTCGACCCAGAGCTCCTTGGGCTCGCGCGCCCCGGCGTAGAGCTGATGCGCGTGGTCGAGCGGGAAGAACGCGTCGCGGTCGCCGTGCACGATCAGCAGCGGGGCCGGCGAGATGAGCGCGGCGGCCTCGTGGGGCGGCACCGGGACCGGGTCCCACTCGCCGCGGGCGATCCTCGTCCGCTTGACGACCCGTGCCGCCAAGCGCCCGAACGGCCGCTCGATGGCCCAGTGGACCTGCCGCATCGGCTTGGTGCCGCGGTAGTACCAGCGTGCCGGGCCGCTCACCGCCACCACGGCGTCCACGCCGCCGCGCAGGCCCGCGTGCCGTACGGCCACCGCCGCCCCCATGGAGAAGCCCACGACCGCGATCTTGGAGTAGCCGACCACGCGGGCGTGCCGGACGGCGGCGTCCAGGTCGAGGACCTCCAGGTCGCCCACCGTGGACTCGCCGCCGGAGCGCCCGTGGCCCCGGAAGTCGAAGGCGATCACGCCGCCGAACCCGCTCAGCACGTGCACGATGCGCCGCGCGGTGCGGTCCCGCCACGAGCCGGTGAACCCATGTGCCATCACGACCCCGAGGTCGGTGCTGGTCGAGGGGGTGTGGGCGGCGTTGATGCGTACCCCGTCGTCGGTCCTGAGCATGACGGGGAAATGAGGCGCGTAGGGCATGAAGACGAGCTTATGTTCGCGATGTGCTGAGGTCTGCGACGCTCATCACGATCCGTACGCGTGATTCGTCCGCCGCGTCGAGCGCCATCGGCAGGTCGGAGATCATCACGCGGGCCCCGCTGGCGTGGATCCGATCCCTGAAGGCGCCCACGTCGAGGTCGCACGGCAGCGGCCAGGCCACGCCGCCCGCGGCGATCACCGCGTCGGTCGCCACCAGCAGGTCGGCGCCCACGGGCAGGCAGATGAGCACGGTGTCACCCGCGCGCACGCCTCTGCGCCGCAGCTGGACGGCCGCGACGGCAGACCTCTCGTCCAGCTGCTCCTCGGTGAGCCTCAGGCCGGTGCCCGAGTCCACCATGACGATGCGCTCATCCATGTGGCCCACGGTAGGGAGGGCCCCTCATGCGTACATGGGGCGGAATATGCAGATCCCTATGCAGAACCGCGCAGTGCTTCGGGGGCGACCGTCGGGTGCTCGGCGGCCCAGACCGCGATCTGGGCCCGTGACGTGTAGCCCAGTTTCTCCATGATGTTGGCGATATGCCGGGCGACCGTGGCGGGGCTGATCACCAGCTCCGTCGCGATGGCGCGGTTGGACAGCCCGCGGGTGAGCAGGCCCGCGATCTCCTGCTCGCGGGCGGTCAGCAGCGAGTGTTTGACCCGTTCGGCCGCCACCGGCGCCCGCTGCGCCAGCCGCTCGCCCTCCAGCACGTGCCGGGCGGCGTCGTCGGGGCTCATCGCCCGCCCCCGCGACCACAGCGAGGTGGCGCGGCCGTCGCCCAGCTTGGTGCGGGCCCTGCCGAGCAGCTCCTCGACCTTGATCGCGGGCAGATGTTGCCCGATCGACTCGCGCAGCCTGGTCGCCGCGCCCATGACCAGCACCGCGCCCTCCAGGTCGCCCTCGCACTCCGCCAGCACCGACAGCCCCACCAGGCACAGGGCCACACCGTGGCGCTGCCCGGTCTCCCTGCCCAGGGCGAGGCTGGCGGCCAGCCACTCCCGCGCCGTGCCGAACTCGTGCAGCATCGCCGTCACCCTGCCGACCCTGGCCAGGGCGCGCGACAGATCGAGGTCGCTGCCCAGCTCGCGCAGCCACGGGATGACCATCTCGTACTGGGCCTTGGCGGTCTCCAGGTCGCCGCGGAACTCGGCCACCGCGCCGAGCTGGGTGGCGGTCCTGGCCATGATCCACCGGTGGCCGTGCTCGCGGGCCCGGGCGAGCGCCTCCTCGCCGTGCCGCTGGGCCTCGCGCAGCCGCCCGCGCGTCAACGCCACGGCCGACAGCCCGGCCAGCGCCGCCGCCTGGTTCCACGCGTCGCCCGAGCGCAGGGCCAGGGCCAGGCCCTGCTCCGCGTGGTGCACCGCGTCCTCGGGCCGGCCCATGCGCAGCAGCACGACGACGATGAGGCTGTGGATGACGCAGCGCGCGAACATGTTGGTCGTGGGGATCCCGGCCAGGCTCTCCTCGGCCAGCGCCAGGGAGCGGCTCAGCTCGTCCCTGGCCTCCAGGCCGTAGGCGAGGTATCCCTTGGCCTGCGCGATCTGCTCGTCGGGCACCTGGCTCAGGTCGAGCGAGAGCAGCCGCTCGATCCAGGTGACGATCTCCGTCAGGTTTCCGCAGAGCGGCAGCAGGCCGCTGCTGGCGATGCAGAGGCGCAGGCCCAGCGGCACGTTGCCGGACTCCACGGACCAGTCGAGCGCCATCCGCTGATCGACGACGAGGCCCTTGCTCATGGTCAGCGCTCCGAGGCGGCGCGCCCACGGCACGCCCGGCTCGACCAGCTCGGTCGTGAAGTGGCGCTCCTGCAGCTCGCAGACCACGCGCAGGTGACGCTCGCGCAGGACCTCGCGCTCACCGGCCTGCCGGAGGCACCCCACCGCGTAGCGCTTGATGGTCTCCAGCAGCCAGTAGCGCCTGCGGCTCTCGTCGCACAGCACGAGGGACTTGTCGACCAGCCCGCCGAGCAGGTCGACGATCTCCGCCTCCGAGATGGGCCGCTCGGCGCAGACCTGCTCGGCCAGGTCGAGGTCGAAGTCTCCGGCGAACACCGACAGCCTGCGCAGCAGCACCTGCTCCTTCGCGGACAGCAGGTCGTAGCTCCACTCGACGGCCGCGAGCAGCGTGCGCTGCCTGGCGGGGGCGGTGCGGCCGCCGGTGGTGAGCAGCGAGAACCGGTCGTCGATGCGGTCGGCGATCTGCCCGGGGCTGAGCAGGCTCGTACGGGCCGCGGCCAGCTCCAGCGCCAGCGGCAGCCCGTCGAGCGCCCGGCACAGCCGCACGACGTCGGGCAGGCTGCCGGGGCCCAGCCTGGTGCCGGCCGCCGCCGCCCGGTCGACGAAGAGCTGCACGGACTCGGCCTCGGGGCTGCCCTCGTGGGGCAGGTCGAGCGGCGGGACCCGCCAGATCAGCTCGCCGGCGATGCGCAGCGGCTCCCGGCTGGTGGCCAGGACGCTCAGGTGGGGGCAGGCCGCGATCAGCGCCGCGACGACCTCGGCGCACCTGTCGATGAGGTGCTCGCAGTTGTCGAACAGCAGCAGGCAGTGCAGGCGGCGCAGCCGGTCGAGGACGGTGCCGAGCACCGGGCGGCCCGCCTCCTCCCGCACGCCGAGCACCCGGCCGATCTCCTGATCGACCAGCTCGGGGTGGCGCAGCCGGGCCAGCTCGACCAGCCAGACGCCGTCGGGGTACGCGGACACCAGCCCGGCCGCGACATGCAGGGCCAGCCGGGTCTTGCCGATGCCGCCCACCCCGCACAACGTGACCACGCGCGTCTCGCGGAACAGCCCGCGCAACTCGTCGAGATCGCGCTCGCGACCCACGAATCGGTTGGGCTCCGCCGGAAGGTTGTGCCTGGGGGGATCTGGCATGTGGTCACCCTGCGTCGCTGAAGGATCACACTCTCCCACAGTGTCGCACTTTTCACAGCCCAAGCGAGCTCACGATCGCCCTTTCGTCGACGACACGCAGGATGGGGTCGCCGAGCAGCCGTCTGGCCAGGTCGTACGGTGCGACGACCATGGTGGCCCGGCGCTCGTGGGCCAGCACGCGGCACCCCACCAGGCTCGGCTCGTGGGCGATGACGACGTGCGCCCCCACCGTCATCGCCAGGTCGATCACCCGCAGGCCCCGGAACGGCTCGCTCACCGCGCTGATCACCACGTCGTCCTTGCCGATCACCAGCCGGCCCGCGAGCCTGCGCAGGTCGCCCGCCAGCGCGTGGTTGTCGATCACCTGCCCGCCGTAGACGGCGACCGCGGGCCCGGCCAGCGGGCCGTACTCGAGGGCGCGGTCGCCGATCAGCGCGGTGAACGGCTTCGCCCCCGGGACGGACTCGAAGGAGAAGACCCGGTCGACCTTCACCGCGGCGGGGTCGTAGCGGCGCTGGGTGATCATGAAACGCCCCGTCCCCGAGGCCGCGAGCACCGCCACCCCGCCCGCCCAGGCCACGGCGTGGACCGCGACGGGCAACGTCGTGCCCTGCGGGACGTCGACGATCACCTCGTCGCCGAAACGCAGGCCCTGGCGCTGCAGACCGGCCGCGGCGCGGGTCACGCGCCGGGCGAACGCGGCGTATGACAGCACCTCGCCGGTCCTGACTTCGCTGACCGCCGGTTGGTCCCCCTGGGTCGGTGCCGCGGCCATAACCAGCTCTGTCCAGGTCATGCCGACAATCTAGGGATGTGGGCCCCGATTGCCATGCGCACAATTGTGCAACCGGCTATGTACGTAGGGTTTCCTCCGCCCGAGGCATCCGGTTACGCAAGCGTTCCCCCTATGTAGGCGAACCTTTCACCTCTCCTCGCGCCCGTTCTCCGGGAGATCCGCTCACGTCGCGCTTGTCATCAGAGGGGATCAACTAGACTTATAAGGCCGCGACTTCGCGCGGCCGCCCCCACGACACAGAGCGAGACGTCATCATGCCTTTGAACAGCCGCGACGACCTGCGGAACATCGCGATCATCGCGCACGTCGACCATGGCAAGACCACGCTGGTCGACGCCATGCTCTGGCAGTCCGGGGCCTTCCGCGCGAACCAGGACGTCGACGACCGCGTCATGGACTCCAACGACCTCGAGCGCGAGAAGGGCATCACCATTCTCGCGAAGAACACCGCGGTCCAGCACGGCGGCATGACCATCAACATCATCGACACCCCCGGCCACGCCGACTTCGGCGGCGAGGTCGAGCGCGGCCTGTCGATGGTCGACGGCGTGGTGCTGCTGGTCGACGCCTCCGAGGGGCCGCTGCCGCAGACCCGCTTCGTGCTGCGCAAGGCGCTGTCGGCCAAGATGCCGGTCATCCTGTGCATCAACAAGGTCGACCGCCCCGACGCCCGCATCAAGGACGTCGTGGACGAGGTCTACGAGCTGTTCATGGACCTCGACGCCACGGAGGAGCAGATCGACTTCCCGATCGTGTACGCCTCCGCCAAGGCGGGCCGGGCCTCCATGGAGCGCCCCGAGGACGGCGGCATGCCCGACTCGACGGACCTCGAGCCGCTGTTCGACATCATCAAGTCGACCATCCCCGCGCCGACGTACGACCCCAACGCGCCGCTCCAGGCCCACGTGACCAACCTCGACGCCTCCTCCTACCTCGGCCGCATCGCGCTGTGCCGCATCCACCAGGGCGTCATGCGCAAGGGCCAGCAGGTGGCCTGGTGCCGCACCGACGGCACCATCCAGCGCGTCAAGGTGACCGAGCTGCTCATGACCGAGGCCCTGGAGCGCAAGCCGGCCGAGGAGGCGGGCCCCGGCGACATCATCGCCATCGCCGGCATCCCCGAGATCATGATCGGCGAGACGCTGGCCGACCCCGAGGACCCGCGCCCGCTGCCGCTGATCACGGTCGACGAGCCGGCCATCTCGATGACCATCGGCACCAACACCTCACCCCTGGTCGGCAAGGTCAAGGGGGCCAAGGTCACCGCCCGCATGGTGAAGGACCGCCTCGAAAAGGAGCTGGTCGGCAACGTGTCGCTGCGCGTGCTGCCCACCGACCGGCCCGACGCCTGGGAGGTGCAGGGCCGCGGCGAGCTGGCGCTGGCCATCCTGGTCGAGCAGATGCGCCGCGAGGGCTACGAGCTGACCGTCGGCAAGCCGCAGGTCGTCACCAAGACCGTCGACGGCAAGGTGCACGAGCCGGTCGAGCGCCTGACGGTCGACTGCCCCGAGGAATACCTCGGCGCGGTCACCCAGCTCCTGGCCGTGCGCAAGGGCCGCATGGAGCACATGACCAACCACGGCACCGGCTGGATCCGGATGGAGTTCGTGGTCCCGGCGCGCGGCCTGATCGGCTTCCGCACGGAGTTCCTCACCGAGACGCGCGGCACCGGCCTGGTGCACCACGTGTTCGACTCGTACGAGCCCTGGTTCGGCGAGCTGCGCACCCGCAACAACGGCTCCCTGGTGGCCGACAGGTCCGGCCCCGTGACCGCGTTCGCGATGCTCAACCTTCAGGAACGCGGCACGCTGTTCGTCTCGCCGACGACCGAGGTCTACGAAGGCATGATCATCGGCGAGAACTCCCGGTCCGACGACATGGACGTGAACATCACCAAGGAGAAGAAGCTCACCAACATGCGCTCCTCCACCAGCGAGGAGACGGAAAAGGTGATCCCGCCGCGCGTCCTTTCGCTGGAGCAGGCGCTGGAGTTCATCCGCGAGGACGAGTGCGTGGAGATCACTCCGGAGCACGTGCGCATCCGCAAGGTCGTGCTCGACGCCGCCACGCGTGGCCGCGCCGCGGCCCGAGCCAAGCGCGCCTGAGGTTTTCCTGACGGCTTTTTCCGGTGTAAGCCCGCAGGGTAAGGCTTCCGGCTTCGCCATGGGCGATGAATGAGCCAGCCGGTCAAGAAAAGGGGTCATGGGGAAAAGCTGTAATCACACCGTGACCCCATAACATAGAACATTCCGCCATTCCGGAGAATCATCCAATTTGTGGGATGGCTCCGGATGGCAACTGCGTTCGGACTGGCTCTGGTGTCGTTGGGGGCGATCGTTTGGTGCACCGTCGCGGCCAGACCGGTGGCGGGACCCGCGCCGCTCAAGAGCACCGCGGTGCCCAACCCGTGGGTGGCGGCCGCCGCCCGCGCCGATCCCCTCGTCGGCTGGACCCGCAAGGCCACCAGCGAGGTGATGATCACCAGGGCGACTAGGAGCGACCTGGACCCTGTGCCCGAGGGGCGGCTCGACCCCCGCCAGCGGCAGGTCAAGGTGACCGTCGTGCACCGGCTCCAGATGGCGCCCAAGGACCCGCTCATCGAGGCGCTGCGCCAGGGCAGCGGGTTCCCGGGCACGCTTCAGCAGGTCACCGACGCCGCGTTCGGCGCCATCAAGGTGGAAGGTCCCGGGCTGGCGCCCACGACGCGCCTGGCGCCGGTCCTGACCTCCGACTCCGGCGGCACCACGGCCAGGTTCACCGTGACGCTGCTGCGGCAGGTCAAGAGGGACGAACTGCTCAAGCTCGACTTCACCGCGCCCAGCGCGCTCCCGCTGATCGTCACCTCGCGCTCGATCGGGGTGCTGCCCGGCGAATGGACGGTGCTGCGGCTGGCGGGGATCACGCCGGATCGGGAGCAGGAGGAGCGGCTGGAGTTCACCATCGGGGCGTACCCGGTGAGCATGACGCTGGCGCCGGACTCGTTCGGGTTCGCCGACACGGTGGTGGAGGACGACTTCTCGTGGGCCACCGCGCTCGGCGTGCTCACCGCGCTCGCGCTCGTCGCCTTCCTGGCGCGCTCGCTCGGGCGCGGGTGGTGGGAGCGGCTGCCCAACAGGGAGCTGTTCGTCGGGCTCGCCGTGGCGGCCCCCACGCTGCTGATCCCGCTGTTCGCCGAGGACTGGTCGGCGGTGGCGTACGTGATCCTGTTCGTCGCGGTGCCCGCGCTCGCGCTGCGGCACGCGGGACGGGTGCTGCCCACCAGCCCGCCGTGGAACACGCGTGACCTGCTGGTCGTGACCGGGCTGGGCGTGGTGGTCGGGGTCGGCATGCTGGCCTGGTCGTGGTTGCACGGGCAGCTGGCGGGGCAGACGCTGCTGGCCGGAGGGGCGGTGGCGGCCGTGGCCGCGGCCGGGTCCGCGGTGGCGTTCAGCGTGGACCTGGGGGTCAGGCCGGTGATCGTGCGGCTGGCCGTGCTGTCGGCCGAGGCCGCGATCGGGCTGCTGGCGCTGGCGCTGTGGATGCGGGCGCTGCTGGCCGGGGTCTACCCGCCGGACAGCATCCGGCTGGTGCTGGCGCTGAGCTGGGCCATGATCCCGGTCGCCGCCATCGCCGTGGCCACCAAGCAGTGGAAGCGCGGCGCGGTGATCGGCGCGGTGATCGTGAGCCTGCTGGTCCAGGGCTGGCCGACCGAATGGCTGGACTCCGGGTCGTGGAGCCTGGCGGTGTCGCAGCCCGAGCCGCGGATCGGCAGCCTGGTGCTCACCCCGCTCGTGCGCGGGGTGCTCGGGTTGCTGCTGCTGGGGTTCCTGATGCTGGTGCTGCGGCTCCGGCGGCTCGGTGACGAGCTCGCCGCGATCGACAACCCGGTCGCCGAATCGACCATGATCGCCGTACTGATGGTGCTGTACATCACGCCCGGCGGCAGCACGACGCTCGCGGACATCGACGTGCCGCTGCCGCTGCTGGCGATCACCTCGATCGTCGCCTGGGCGACCGCGCGCTGGCTGCTCTCCGGGCCGCGACCCGTACTCACCGAGCCCGCTTCGCCGGAGGAGCACCGCCTGCTCATCAGGGCCGCCCTGCACAAGCGGCTGCTGCTGGTCGCCGAACAGGAGCTGTACCGCATCGGACGGGGCGGCATCGGCTCGGGCGAGATGTCGATGGCCGACTTCGACGAGCGGCGGGACGCGCTGGAGGAGGCGCTGCGGCAGCACGGCCGGCACCCCGAGACCGCCTTCGCCACGGCCGCCGGGTGCACGCCCTGGCACAACGGCGTGCACGCCTTCGCCGTGAGCCTGCTGCTGAGCCTGCCCTTCGCGATCGTGTACGGGTGGCCGGACGGGGCCGACCTGACCAGCTTCATCTTCGACGCGCGCTACCTGATCACGCTGCCGGCCTTCGGCTTCCTGTACGGCTACTTCTACCCGCGCCTGCGCGGCACCCAGCCGATGACCAAGGCCCTCCACCTGACCGCCGCGGCCCTGCTCACCGAGCTGTCCGGCTACCTGTCCACCCTGGTGGAGCCGGACATCGGGGCCGTCGACAAGGTGCAGGTGGTGGGGATCGTGGTGGGGCAGGTGACGATGGTGTGCGTCGGGCTGGGGCTGTACTGGGAGTGGCGGCTCATGCACCTGGCCGGGGAGCCGTGGGCCCGGGTCCGCAACCTGCGCAGCATCCGCAGCCTGGCGGCCCCCGCCCTGGCCATCCTCGTGGCCGCCGGCACCACCGCCGCCACCTCAGCGGCCGGCCAGACCGTCGACCGCATCCTCAAGGGCGACCAGATCACCACCACCGCCCCCCGCTGACCACCCCTCCGACGCCCTTGGAGGGGTCAGCGGCGGGGGAGTTCGCTGGCGCGGACGTGGGCGCAGAGCCAGTCGAGCAAGGGCCCGTAGGCGCGCCACGTACGGGACACCCGCTCGCGCACCTCCGCCGTGTGCACCCACGGCTCCGGCTCCCAGCGCACCCCCGCGTACAGCGACTTGTGCCGCAGCAGCTCGATCCGCGGGTGGTCCTCCGAGAAGCCCCGCGGTTTGGTCTTGAGGCGCTCCCCGCCCAGCTCGTAGCCATCGCCCACGAGCGCCCCCGTGATCGACTCCAGGGGCTTGCCCGTCAGGTCCTCGTCCACCGCCGCCCGGTAGCGGGCCACCTGGTCCGGCGCCTGCGTGTAGAAGCCGCCGGCCGTGAACAACCCGGCCGCGCTCAGCTCCACGTAGAGCCCGATCCCCGGCTGGAGGTCCACGAAGGCACCCTGATGGGTCTTGTACGGCGACTTGTCCTTGGAGAAGCGCACGTCGCGATAGGGCCGGAAGAGCTGCGCCGCCCCGAACTCGGGAGCCAGCTCGTCCGTGAGCGCGAGCATCGGCTCCCGCACCGCCTCCTCGTAGAGGTGCTTGTGCCGCGTGAAGTAGGTCTTCGAGTTGTCCGCCTCGAGCCCCTCGTAGAACAGGAACGCCTCATCAGGGAAGCCGCTGAAACCCATGCCCCAAGGGTGCCATGCCGCGCCGGCACCTCCGTCACCGCTCGGTGTACGTGCGCCCCGGCGACGGCGTCCTGCCGTAGAGCTCCGAAACCGTGACGAACGTGAAGCCCTTCCGCGTCAGGATGTCGAGTATGGCGGGCACGGCCTCCACCGTCGTGCGGTGGATGTCGTGCAAGAGGACGATCGATCCGGGCTTGGCCTCACCGGCCCGCCGGGCCACCAGCGCGGGGACCCGGTTCAGCCAGTCGAGGGTGTCGACGTTCCAGAGGATCTGCGCCAGCCCCTCGCGGCGCGACTCCTCGGCGACGGCGTCGTTGGTCGACCCGTACGGCGGCCGCATGACGTGCATCCGCACCCCGGTCAGCTTCAACACGAGGTCGTCGGTGTGCCTGAGCTGCCGATGGACCGCGTCGCGCGACAGCCCGGCGAGGGCGGGGTGGCTCCAGGAGTGGTTGCCGAGCTCGTGGCCGTCCTCGGCGATGCGCCGGACGAGGCGGCCGTCCTTGTCGGCCGCCACCATCTGCCCGATGACGAAGAACGTGGCCTTGACGTCACGCTTGCGCAGCAGGTCGAGCAGCCACCCGGTGTACTCGCCGGGCCCGTCGTCGAAGGTCAGGGCCACGCACTTGAGCTTCGAGCAGTCGAACTTGCGGCTGCGTGGCCAGCCGGACCCGCGCTGCATGGACACCAGCCGCTTGGCCAGCACCGCCGGATCGACGACGGCCGCCTTGTACGGCACGATCGGCGTCGCGGTCTGGTGGCGGCGCGCCACCGAATAGGTGACACAGATCGCCAGAGCGAGCAGGGCCAGCGGCAAAGCCCATACGCGCATGGTTCCCCCCGAAACGCCGCGCGCGGGGGCCTATGGATAGTCCTGGACCGGTTTCCCCCGCAATTCCCTGGCCAGGTCGTCCCACCAGAGTGGGATATCGGCCTGCAGTTCCTTGTAGCGGCGCGCCACGCGCATGGCACATCCGACCGGATCCGTACCCAGATGCCGACGTTTCACCGGTCCTTCCTGCCAACGGTAAAAACCATCTCTATACCGAACGACCAGGCCTATCCATACCGAGATAGTCGCTCCATCCCCCACCTCGTACGAGCTGGTGACGCCCAGAGCGCGAAGCTCCGCCTGGAGCTTCTCTGTCGCCGCTAGGGCCTCACTCACACGCCACTCCCTGCCCACGTTCCGCCACACCAAGGATGTACCCAACAACGGGCAACAGCCGTCCAAAGCCTGGATTGACCTGCTCCCGCCCTGATGAACGGGGATTCCCGTGCCCTTACGCGGCGGCTCGCGGCGCGGATCGCGCGCGGCGAGCCTTGGAACGGGGTGCTTGGCACTTCACGGACCCGGCCGGGACACCTAGATTACTGGCTGTTACCGATCTTTTCCACAGTGTTCCGAGCTCATTGGTCGTGAGCCTCATGCGGCTCCGCGACCACCATCACGAACCTGAGGTCCTCGGTGCCCCGGTTGGCATAACGATGGGGCCGATCGGCGGTGAAGAGCACCGCGTCGTCCTTGCCGATCACGTGGCTCTTGCCGTAGACGGTGAGCGTCAGCTCCCCGTCCAGCACGGTCAGCATCTCGCGGGTGCCCGGCGGGTGGGCGTCGCCGTCGTGGTGCTCGCCGGGCGGCAGCAGCCAGTCCCACAGCTCCAGGATCATCGGCACGTCGGCGCCGACCAGCAGCCGCGCCCGCACGTCCCCCTGGTCGAACGTGACCACGTCGGCCTTGTTCACGATCCGCACCGTCGGCACGTCGGCGACCTCGACGAGCCGGGCCACGGTGACGCCCAGGGCCGAGGCGATCCGGGTGAGCGTGGAGACGCTCGGGTTCGTCCTGCCCTGCTCCACCTGCACCAGCATGCCCCTGCTCACCCCCGACCTGGCGGCGAGGGCGTCCAGCGTCAGCCCCCGGTGCGCCCGCTGGGCCCGGACGTTGTTCGCGATGGCCTGGTTGATCAGGTCTGGATCTTCCACGCAGTGCAGTCTAGTGAATTCCATTTGCAGTGGAATGTACTCTATGTGTTGTACTGACAGTGCAACCTGTTGAACCGAAGGAGGTACACCGGTGACGGTGATTCTGGCGACCGCCTGCGCCGTGGTCTACGGCACGGCCGACTTCTTCGGCGGCCTGGCCACCCGGCGCTCCCAAGTGCTGTCGGTCGTCGTGCTGTCGCAGATCGCGGGCCTGGCACTGATCCTCGCCCTGCTTCCACTGCTGCCCGGCACGCCGAGCGCCGCCGCCCTGTCGTGGGGCCTGACGGCGGGACTGTCGGGCGCGGCCGGGCTGGTGCTGTTCTACCGGGCGCTGGCCACGGGCGTCATGTCGGTGGTCGCCCCGGCGACCGCGGTCACCTCGGCGGCGCTGCCCGTGGTGTTCGGGCTGGCGACAGGCGAGCGGCCCGAGTTCTGGGCGCTGGTGGGCGTGGCGCTGGCGCTCTGCGCGGTGCTGCTGGTCAGCCAGGACAAGTCCACGGACCGGCGGGGCTCGCTCGCCTCGGTGCTGACCGCGCTGGCCGCCGGGGCCGGGTTCGGCGGCTTCTTCATCCTGCTGTCCATGGCCCCGCCCGAGGCCGGTCTGTGGCCGCTGGTCGGCGCCAGAATGTCGTCCATCACGACGGTGGCGCTGCTGGCCCTGATCACGCGGCGCGCGCTCAGGCCGGCCCCGGGCTCCCTGCACATCATCGTGGCGGCGGGCGTGCTCGACATGGTGGCCAACGTGCTCTACCTGCTGGCCCAGCGGGACGGCCTGCTCAGCCTGGTCGCCGTGCTCGTCTCGCTCTACCCCGCGAGCACCCTGCTGCTGGCCAGGCAGGTGCTGGGAGAGCGCCTGCGGTCCATCCAGGTGACCGGTGTGGCCTGCGCGCTCGGGGCGGTGGCGTTGATAGCCGTTGCGCAGCACCTCTAGCGCTTGCTACGTTTCGCCCGTGCGCCCCGACCGGGCACGTTCCGACGGCGAGTCGCTGCGCCACATCGCGGTGCCGCACGACTCGGACGAGGCCTTTGTGAGGCTCGCCACGCCGCGCGTGCGCTCCGCCCTCGACGAGGGCAGGCACGTGCTGGTGATCACGTGCGCGGACAAGCTCGACCTGCTGCACGACGCCCTCGGCCGCGACGCCGGGCGCATCGACAGCAGGGTCTCCACCGGCTGGTACGCGCACCCGTACCGCACCCTGGCCGCCTATCACGAGTACACCCGCGACCGCCGCACCCTCGTCATCGGCGAGCCGGACTGGCAGGGCCGGAGCGAGCGCGACATCAGGGAGCTGATCCGCTACGAGTCCCTGGTCAACGCCGCGCTCCGCCCGGCGGCGACGATCATGCTCTGCCTGTACGACGTGCGCCGCGCCCCCGAGAGCGCGCTCGACTTCGGCCCCGTCAGCCACCCCTACCTGCTGGGCGCGGACGGCGAAGCGGCCAGCACCCGCTTCGTCGAGCCCCACGAGCTGGTCCTGAACGGCGACCGCGCCCCCCTGCCCGAGCCGCCCGACGGCGCCGAGGCCATCCCTTTCACCGCCCGCGAGCTGAAGCGGCTGCGCCAGAGCGTGGGCGACTACGCCAGAGCGGTCGGCATGGACCGCAACCTGATCACCTCGCTCGTGATCAGCGTGTCCGAGATCGCCGCGAACAGCATCGAGCACGGCGCCGGGCACGGCATGGTCACGATATGGATGAGCGAAGGGGAGCTGGTCTGCGAGATCGCCGACCCCGGCGGCACCCTGGACGACCCGTTACCCGGCTATATACCACCCGAGCCCGAATCCCCACGGGGATACGGGCTCTGGATCAGCCGGCAGCTCTGCGATCTCGTGCAGCTGCGCAATGAAGGCGGCGTGTTACGCGTCCGCCTTCATTTCATGATGGGGTCGTAGGGGTCTTCAGGCGGCGGCCCGCTGGGCGGGGAGCCGTACGGCGCCTTCCTCGCGGGCGTACTCCTCCAGCATGCCGCGCAGCTGGCGGCGGCCACGGTGGAGGCGGGACATGACGGTGCCGATGGGCGTGCCCATGCGCTCGGCGATCTCCTTGTACGCGAACCCTTCCACGTCGGCCAGGTAGACCGCGACGCGGAAGTCCTCGGGCAGCGAACGCAGGGCGTTCATCACGACGTTGTCGGGCAGCCGGTCGAGCGCCTCGGTCTCGGCCGAGCGCAGGCCGGTCGAGCTGTGCGACTCGGCGGCGTGCAGCTGCCAGTCCTCGACGTCCTCGGCGGCCGACAGCTTGGGCGAACGCTGCTTCTTGCGGTAGTCGTTGATGAAGTTGTTGGTGAGGATCCGGTGCAGCCACGCCTTGAGGTTGGTGCCCTCCCGGAACTGGTGATACGACGTGTACGCCTTCGCCACCGTCTCCTGCACCAGGTCCTCCGCGTCAGCGGCGTTGCGGGTCAGGCGCATGGCGGAGGCGAACAGCTGCGACGTCACGGGCACGACATCGCGCTCGAACCAGTCCTGACGCTGCTCATCGGTCATAGTGATCAATTCATTCCCCCTTGCGCTATCCCCCGTTTCGGCACAAGCCGCCTGCGGGCGGTTTCCATCATGGCAAGTCCCAGGTAAGGGACGCGTTAGAGGCTCCGCCTTGGTCAGAGGGGGTTTCCGTCCATCTGCTCGCGGCGTGTGTGGTCACGTCCACGGCCGGACAAGTCTCAGTATCATAACACTAACCACCCAATTTCGCAGTAATAGTGGCAAGAGTCACATGGGATAGCGTATGGCCATGAGTTTCGTGGACCGTCACGACCCTGCCGCGCGACACTGGGTGACAGACGCCATACGCAAGGTCGAGGCCGATGCCAACCGTAGTTGCGACACACATCTGCACGTCTTTCCGCTGCCCTCGCACTGGGGTGTAAACCTCTACTTGAAAGACGAGTCGGTGCACCCGACAGGTTCACTGAAACATCGACTTGCCCGGTCCTTGTTCCTCTACGGCCTGGCCAACGGCTGGATCGGACCCACCACGACGATCGTGGAGGCGTCGAGCGGATCCACGGCCGTGAGCGAGGCGTACTTCGCCCGGCTGCTGGGCCTGCCGTTCATCGCGGTCATGCCCGCGTCCACGTCGCCGGAGAAGTGTCATCTCATCGAGTTCTACGGCGGGAAGTGTCACCTCGTGACCGACCCCGGCGCGATCTATGACGAATCTCACCGTCTGGCCGCCGAGACCGGCGGCCACTTCATGGACCAGTTCACCTACGCGGAGCGGGCGACCGACTGGCGTGGGAACAACAACATCGCCGAGTCCATCTATTCCCAGCTGTCCATGGAGCCCCATCCGGAGCCGTCGTGGATCGTGGTGGGCGCCGGCACCGGCGGCACGTCGTCGACCATCGGCCGCTACATCCGCTACCGCCGCCACCCCACCCGCCTCGCCGTCGTCGACCCGGAGGGCTCGGCCTTCTACCCGAGCTGGGTCCACGGCGACACGTCGGCCACCGCGCGGGGCTCCCGCATCGAGGGCATCGGCCGCCCGCGCGTGGAGCCCTCGTTCCAGCCGTCCGTCATCGACCGCATGATCGCCGTCCCCGACGCCCGCTCGATCGCCGCCATGCACTGGACCCGCGAGGTCACGGGCCTGAACGTCGGCGGCTCCACCGGCACGAACATGGCGGCCTGCGCGGACCTCATCCAAGAGATGCGCTCGGCGGGCGAGCAGGGCAGCATCGTCACGCTGATCTGCGACAGCGGCGACCGCTACCGGGGCACGTACGGCAACCCGCGCTGGCTCGCGGACCAGGGCCTGGACGTCGATCCCCACCTGGCGGAGCTCCGCGCGTTCCTCAGCGCCCCGTAGACGGATCAGGCCCTCGCGGGGTCCACGGAGAAGAGCTTGGCCACGTCGTCCAGGATCGCGTGAGCGCCCTGGATGCCCACCGCGGTCATCCAGGTCAGGTCGCTGACGTCGTGCTTCTCGCCCTTGAGCTTGCCCCAGAGCGGGTTGTTCACGAACTTCTCCTTGGACCCTTCGGCCGACGGATCCTGATATGTCGCGACGAAGATGTGGTCGGCGTCCAGGTCCGGGATCCGCTCCTGGCTGACGTCCACCGCGATGGCGTCCTGCTTGGTCGGCTGCCCCTCGGGCCGCGGGAACCCGACGTCCTTCAGCACCAGCCCGGAATAGGACTTCTCGACGTACAGCCGGACCGTCGGCTCGCCGGCGAACCGGACGACCGAGATCGTCGGCAGCTCGCCGTCCTTCGCCTTGACGGCCGCGCCGATCTTGGCCGCCCGTCCCTCGTACTCCTTGATCCTGGTGTCGGCGAGTTCCTCCTTGCCCAGGGCCTGTCCCATGAGCCGGATGTTCTCCTTCCAGATGGCTCCGGTGGTCTCGCTGAAGACGGTCGGCGCGATCTTGGACAGCTTGTCGTACAGGGCCTCGTGCCGGACCTTCGCCGAGACGATCAGGTCGGGCTTGAGCGCCATGATCTTCTCCAGGCTCGGCTGCTCCAGCGTGCCGACCGGGGTGGCCTCCTTGCCGTACTGCTCGGCGACGGTCCCCAGGTAGGCGGGCAACTTGTCGTCGAGTGACCGGTACGTCGTGTACCCCACCACCGGCGTCTCCAGCGTGAGCACCGCGTCGACGAAGCTCTGGTCGAGCGCCACCACCCGCTTCGGCTGGGCCGGGATCACGGTCTCGCCCATCGCGTGCTTGACCGTTCTGAACGGGGCGCCGGAGGCGGGAGCGGCCCCGGCGCCCCCGCCGGAAGAACCGGAAGTCCCGCAGGCCGCGAGCCCCGCCACGAGGAGAGCGCCGGCCAGCACGCGCAACTGTCTCATCAGATCCCTTTCCCGAATCCAAAAATAAGGTAACCCTAAATTAGGTTAGCCCTGCCTAAGCTGGCATACTTCAGCGAGATCGAGCAACGTTGAGGAGGACGTGGGTGAGTACGACCGCTGCGGCCCCGCGCCTCCATGGCATCCGGCACAGGCGGCTCACGGTTCTCCTCGTCCTGCTGGCCGCCGTGCTGGTCGCGATCGTGCTGAGCATCACGATCGGCTCCAAGTCCGTGCCACTGACGGACGCCTGGCACGCCCTCACCGCCCCCACCGGCACCGACAACGACATCGTCATCCGTTCGCTCCGCGTCCCCAGGACCGTTCTGGGCATCCTCGCCGGGATCGCGCTCGGCGTGGCGGGCGCGCTCATGCAGGGCCACACCCGCAATCCGCTCGCCGACCCGGGCCTGCTCGGCGTCACGCAGGGGGCGGCGTTCGCGATGGTGTCCTCGATCATCCTGCTGGGCACGTCGAGCCTGCTCGCCTACATCTGGTTCGGCCTGGCGGGCGCGCTGATCGCCAGCGTCGGGGTGTTCGCGCTGGGCATGGTGGGCGGCAGGGGCGGCCCGACCCCGGTCACGCTGGCGCTGGCGGGCACCGCCGTGAGCGCCCTGCTGTACGCGCTGACCTCGGCCATCGTGCTGCTGGACGAGCAGGCCATGGACGTCTTCCGCTTCTGGCAGGCCGGCTCGATCGCGGCCAGGGGCGCGGACGTGGTCTGGCAGGTGCTGCCGTTCATCCTCGTCGGCCTGGTGCTCGCGATGGCCAACGCGAGCGGCCTGAACGCGCTCTCCCTCGGCGAGGACGTGGCCAGGAGCCTCGGCCAGAACATCTCCAGGACCCGCACCATCGGCGTCGCCGCGGTCACCCTGCTGACGGGCGCGTCCGTCGCGGCCTGCGGCTCGCTGGCGTTCGTGGGCCTGATCGTGCCCCACCTGGTCCGCCCGCTGTCGGGCACCGACCACCGGTGGCTGCTGCCGTTCTCGGGGCTGGTCGGCGCGGCCCTGCTGCTGTTCGCCGACGTGATCGGCCGCGTGGTCGCCCCGCCCGGAGAGCTGGAGGTGGGCGTGGTGCTCGCGCTGCTCGGCGCGCCGTTCTTCGTCGCGCTCGTCAGGCGCAGGAAGCCGGTGCGACTGTGATGACCGCTCTGTCCCTCCGCGTCGGCACCGTGTCCTGGCGGGTACGGCTGCGCGGCGTCGCCGTCAGCCTGACCGGCCTCGCCCTGATCGCCCTGCTCATGGCCATGAACATGCGCATCGGCGAGATCCGGATGACGCTGTCGGAGGTGATCTCCGGCACGTTCGACGTCGACAGCGCCGCCCACTTCGTCATCATGGAGTTGCGCCTGCCGCGCGCCCTCACCGGCGCCCTGGTCGGGGCCGCGCTCGCGCTGTCCGGCGCGATCATCCAGTCGATCGCGCGCAACCCGCTGGCCAGCCCCGAGATCCTCGGCGTCACCACCGGCGCCTCCGTCACGGTCGTGGCCGGCGTCGTGGCCAGCGGCACCGCGTACGGCGGCACCAGCGGCCTGCTGGCCACCGTCGGCATCCCCGCGCTGGCCCTGCTCGGCGGCCTGATCGGCGCGGCGGTCGTGTACGGGCTGGCGTGGCGGCGCGGCCTGGACGGCTATCGCCTGGTCCTGGTCGGCATCGGCGTGGCCGCCGTGTTCACGAACATCAAGTTCTGGCTGCTGACCGTCGGCGACGTCAACGACACCGGCCGCGCCATGGTCTGGATCAGCGGCTCGCTCAACGGCCGCGGCTGGGAGCACGTGCTGCCCACCGCGCTGGCCCTGGCCGTGCTGGTGCCGCTGACCCTGCTCGGCACCCGCTCCCTCGACGCCCTGCGCTTCGGTGACGACACGGTGGCCGCGCTCGGCGTCCGCACCAACCTGGCCCGGGCCCTGATGATCCTGGCGGCCGTGCTGCTGGCCGCCGTGGCCACCGCCTCCGCCGGGCCGATCGCGTTCGTGGCCCTGGCCTCGCCGCAGATCGCGCTCCGGCTCACCCGCTCCGCCCAGCCGCCGCTGCTGTGTTCGGCGGTCGTGGGCGCCGTGCTCACCACCGCCGCCGATCTGATCGCCAGGACCGCGTTCTCCCCGCTGGAGCTCCCGGTCGGCATCGTCACGGCGGTGCTGGGCGCCCCTTACCTGATTCACCTGATCTGGAGGTCACGCAAATGAGGCTGCAGGCCGCCGGCGTCAAGCTCGGGTACGGCGAACGGCTGGTGGTCGACGGGCTCGACCTCGGCATCGAGGCGGGCACGGTGACCACGATCATCGGCCCCAACGGTTGCGGCAAGTCCACGTTGCTGCGCGCGCTCGGCCGCCTGCTCAAGCCCCAGGGCGGCGAGGTGCTGCTGGACGGCAAGCGCATCGACAAGATCCCCACCCGCGAGGTGGCCAAGATCCTCGGCGTGCTCCCCCAGGCGCCCAGCGCCCCCGAAGGGCTGACCGTGGCCGACCTGGTGGCCAGGGGCAGGCATCCGCACCAGACCTGGTACCGGCAGTGGTCCTCCGACGACGAGGGCGCGGTCGCCGCCGCCCTGGACATGACGGGCCTGGCCGACCTGGCGGAACGGCCGCTGGACGAGCTGTCGGGCGGGCAGCGGCAGCGGGCGTGGATCTCCATGGCCCTGGCCCAGGGCACGGATCTGCTGCTGCTCGACGAGCCGACCACGTTCCTGGACCTGGCGCACCAGGTGGAGGTGCTGGAGCTCGTACGGCACCTGCACCAGGAGGCGGGCCGCACGGTCGTCATGGTCCTGCACGACCTCAACCTGGCCGCCCGCTACGCCGACCGGCTGGTGGCCATGCGCGCCGGGCGGGTGGTCGCCGCGGGCGCCCCGCACGAGGTGCTGACCGAGGACCTGCTGGGCGAGGTGTTCGAGCTGGACGCCAAGGTCATCGAGGACCCGGTGGCGGGGACGCCGCTCGTGGTGCCGATCCGGCCGCGTTCACATCCCGCGCAACCGCGAGCCTGAGTCACAGCTCAGCCAGCGCCCGCCCGACCTCCTCGTCCCCGGGAGCCAGCTCCGCGGCCCGGAGCAGGTCGTCCCTGGCCTTGTCCGCCAGCCCCGCGGCCCGGTAGACCACGGACCTGTTGAACAGCAGTTCGGCCGTCTCCTCCAGCTTGAGCGCGTGCGTCAGGTCGGCCAGGGCCGCGTCGTGCTCGCCGCGCTCGAAGGCCAGCTCGGCCCGGCCCGCCCAGGCCGCCACCAGCTCGGGGGCGGCCTCCAGCGCCCCGTCGAACGCGGTCCGCGCCTCCGGGTGCCTGCCCTCGGCCAGCTCCACCTGCCCGAGCACGCACATCAGGTGGGGGTCGCGCGGCGTCAGCCCCAGCCCGCGCAGCACGTCCTCCCTGGCCCGCGCGTAGTCCCCCATCGCCACGTCGATCCCGCTGCGGTTCACGTACGCGGGCGCGAACTCGGGGTCCAGCTCCAGCGTGTGGTCCAGGTCGGCGCGGGCCCCTTCGAGGTCGCCCGCCGCGAACCGGACCTCGGCCCGGTTGTAGTACGCCTCGGGGAAGGGCGGGCTGAGCCGCATGACCGCCTCGTAGTCGGCCAGCGCCTCGTCCGAGCGGCCGAGCCGGTGCAGGAGGTTGCCGCGTTCGAGGTAGTAGTCGGGATAGCCGGGATCCGCCTCGACGGCCCGCGTGTAGCCGGCCAGCGCCTCCTCGGTCCTGCCCGCCATGGCCAGGAGCTGCGCCCTGTTGGCGTGCAGCACGAGCCGGTGGATCGGGTGCTCGCCGGCCAGGTCCGTCTCGGCCAGGTCGATGGCCTGCCGGACGAGTTCCGTCGCCGACTCGTACCGGCCCCTGCGCACCTCGACCAGGGCCTTGCCGTTGAGGTCGAACCCGAGGTGGAAGGCCCGCTCGCGGCGGTCCGGCAGCAGCGACGTGATCGTGATCGCCTCGTTGATCCAGGCCAGGGCCTGCTCGGGGTCGCGTCTGGCGGGGTCGTGGTGGCGTACGAGGATCATGGCGGTGGCGTACGCGATGGTCGCGCGGTGCTTGGGGTCGGTGCTCACGCGCCTGGCCCGGTCGTAGAGCTCGCGGGCCTCGTCCTCGCGCTCGACGGCCTCCAGAGCGCCGGCGACGCGCTGCAGGAGGTGCTGCCAGCCCTCCGGGTCGTCCTCGTACGCCATCCCGCGCAGCACGGCTAGGCCCGACTCGGCCATGGCGTGGTGGAAGCCCTCGTCGCGGTAACGGTCGAAGTCGGCGCGCAGCGGCCCGGCGCTCGGGGCCGACGGGCCCTCGTCGATGCGGAGCAGCCCCGGGTCGAGCCTGCGCCGCAGCACGGCCACCAACTCGGCGTCGGTGTGGTCGGCCTCGCCCAGGTTCGTCACGGTGAGCGCGAGCGGGCCCGCGCCGCGCAGGTGGTCGCGGACGAACTCGGCCAGTCCGTTCGCGATCCGGAGACTGCGCCGGGCGCCGGGCACGAGGATGCGCTGCCCCCTCGGCAGGGTGTCGGCCAGCGAGCTCCTGCGCTCGGGGACGCACCCGCGTAATCGCGGCGCGGCGGCGCGGATTTCGATGTCGTGCGCGGCGACCAGCTCTTCCGATCGGCGCTCCAACGCCCGGGGAACGAGGTGGCCGAGAAGCCCGGCGGCAAAAGTGTAGGGGCCGGCGATGCGGCGGTCGGCGTCAAGAGAGATCGTGTCCACGGAAGCCCTTTTTCCGTCGTGGCCGGCGCCCCACGAGACGCCGGCCGGGCGGCTCAGGCGCTGTGCCTCGGCGCGGCCGCGGCGGTCGGCTTCACGGTTCCTGGCCGGTGAACGACGATCTTCTTCATGGCGCCCCTTTGCGCGGAACGAGCGATCATTGATGACCGCTACATGTCAGCACATAGAAAAGCCTTCGAACAATTGTTTATCTGGTAAGGGCTATTTCTCCAACAATTACCGCGTGCCCGGAATCGTTTCGCGTCAGTCGCCCAGGATCGCGTCCACGAACACCTCGGGGTCGAACGGCGCCAGGTCGTCGGGCCCCTCGCCCAGCCCCGCGAGCTTGACCGGCACCCCCAGCTCCCGCTGCACGGAGATCACGATGCCGCCCTTGGCGGTGCCGTCGAGCTTGGTCAGCGCGATGCCTGTGATGTTGACCACCTCGGCGAACACCTGGGCCTGGCGCATGCCGTTCTGGCCCGTGGTGGCGTCGAGGACGAGCAGCACCTCGTCGACCGTGGCCTTCTTCTCGATGACCCGCTTGACCTTGCCCAGCTCGTCCATGAGGCCGGTCTTGGTGTGGAGGCGGCCCGCGGTGTCGACGATCACGACGTCGACCTTCTCCTCGATGCCCCTGGCGACGGCGTCGAACGCCACCGAGGCCGGGTCGCCGCCCTCGGGGCCGCGCACGACGTCGGCGCCCACCCGCTCGCCCCAGGTCTGGAGCTGGTCGGCCGCGGCGGCGCGGAACGTGTCGGCCGCGCCGAGCACGACCCTCTTCCCGTCGCCGACGAGCGAACGGGCGAGCTTGCCGGTGGTGGTGGTCTTGCCGGTGCCGTTGACGCCCACGATGAGGGCCACCGCGGGCCGCTCGCCGTGCTTCTGGATCTGGAGCGTGCGGTCGAGGTCGGGGTTGATCTGGGCCAGCAACTCCGCGCGCAGCAGACCGCGCAGCTCCTCGGGGGTGCGGCTGCCCAGCACCTTGACCTTGGTGCGCAGGTCGTCGACGATCACGCGGGTCGGCGCGACGCCGACGTCGGCGGTGATCAGCTTCTCCTCGACCTCGTCCCACACGTCGTCGTCGAGGCGGTCGCGGGATAGCAGCTCTAGCAGCCCGCGCCCGAGGGCGCTCTGCGAGCGCGCCAGCCGCGAGCGCAGCCGCACCATCCGGCCCGCGGACGGCGGCGGCACCTCGATCTCCGGCTTGACGACGACCGGCTCGGCGGGCTTGACCGGTGGCGGCAGCGTGGTGGTCGCGCCCTCGCCCTCCTCGCCCGCCGCTCCCGCGGGCCGCTCCTCCTGCTCGGGAAGCACGGGCGTCTCTGGCGGCTCGACCGGCGGGGCCGCTCTGCGACCCGGCTTGAAGTACAGCAGAAGGCCGCCGGCCGCCAGCAGGGCGACGACGGCCACGATCACTATGACGCCGAGGTAACCATCCACAAGATGTCAGTTTTCCAGATCGACCGGCATGGTCATGCCCAAGGCGCGCCCTGACCCGGTCCTTTGGGGTGGGAGGAGGGCAAATACGGCCGAACTGCCGCCAGGCACGCGCGGCCGGGGTCAGGCAGGTTCGCGTTCGCGGAGGCGCTGGCTGACCACCTGCGTCACGCCGTCGCCGCGCATCGAGACGCCGTAGAGCGCGTCGGCGATCTCCATCGTGCGCTTGTTGTGCGTGATGACGATCAGCTGCGAGCTCTGCCGCAACTCCTCGAACAACGTCAGCAGCCGCTGCGTGTTGGTGTCGTCGAGCGCCGCCTCGACCTCGTCCATCACGTAGAACGGCGACGGCCGCGCCTTGAAGATGGAGATCAGGAACGCCACGGCGGTCAGCGACCGCTCCCCGCCCGACAGCAGCGACAGCCGCTTGACCTTCTTGCCCGGCGGCCTGGCCTCCACCTCGATCCCGGTGGTCAGCATGTCGGCCGGCTCGGTCAGCACCAGCCGGCCGTCCCCGCCCGGGAACACCCTGGTGAAGATCTGCTCGAACTCCCGGGCCACGTCCTCGTACGCCGAGGCGAACATCTGCTCCACCCGGTCGTCGACCTCCTTGACCACGGTCAGCAGGTCGCGCCTGGTCTTCTTGAGGTCCTCGAGCTGCGAGGTGAGGAACGCGTGCCGCTCCTCCAGCGCCGCGAACTCCTCCAGGGCAAGGGGGTTGACCTTGCCGAGCTGGTTCATCTGCCGCTCGGCGGCCCTGGCCCGCTTCTCCTGCTCCTCCCGCACGAACGGCACGGGCGGGTCGCCGGGGACCGGGACCTCGGGCCCGTACTCGGAGATCAGGGCCTCGATCTCGACCCCGAACTCCTCCAGCGCCCGCTGCTCCATCTGCTCCAGCCGCAGCCGCTGCTCGGTGCGGGCGACCTCGCTGCCGTGCACGCGGTTGACCAGCTTGTCCAGCTCCTGGCCGAGCTCGCGGACGCGCAGGCGTACCTGCTTGAGCTCGGCGTCGACGGCGACCCTGGCGAGGTCGGCCTCGTCGCGTTCCCGCTGCGCGAGCCGGATGGAGGACTCCAGTGCCCCGAGCACCTGCTTGGCGCCCTTGCTGACGGCCTCGGCCACGGCGGCCTGCCGGCGGCGCGTGGCGCGCTGGGCGGCGGCCTGGGCGCGCTCCTGGCGCTCGCGCTGAGCGGCCCGGACGAGCCCGTCGGCGCGGCCCTCGATGCCCTTGACGCGTTCCTCGGCGGTGCGGACCTGGAGCCGGGTGTCCATCTCGCGCTGCCTGGCGGCCTCGCAGGCGCCGGCCAGGTCGTCGCGCAGGTCGGTGGTGGGCTCGGACTCCAGCTCCTGGGCGTATTCGGCCTCGGCCAGGCGGATCTCCAGCTCGGCCAGCTCCTCCAGCCCTTCCGCGCGGGACTCCTCCGCCCTGGTGACGCTCCCGGCCAGGCGTTCGGCCTCGTCGTGGGCGGCGTTGGCGGCGGCCTCCAACTGGGCCAGCCGCTTGGCTGCGGCGGCGTTGCGCTGGTCGGCCTCCCGCTGGCGGCCCCGGACCTGGTCGAGGGTCCCCTGGGCGGCGCTCACACCCGCCTGGGCGGTGGTGACGGCGGTCTGGGCCTCGTTGACCTTCGCCTGGGCGGCCTCCAGCGCCGCCTGGGCCGCCTGCTCCTGCTCGATCGCCTGGTCGAGGGCGGCGGCGGTCTCCTCCGCCCGGCTCTCGGCCGCCTCCAGGTCTCGTACGGCCTCGTCGAACGCGGCCCGCACCTGGAGCACGGAGGTGCCGCCCTCGGAGCCGCCGCTGGCCAGGTGCGCGCCCACCAGGTCGCCCGCCTTGGTGACCGCCCTGAGCCCGGGATGGCTCTCGACGACCGCGCGGGCGGCCTCCAGGTCCTCCACGACCACGACGTCCGCGAGCACGTGGTCGAGGGCGGGCCGCAGGTGGTCGGGGACCGTGACGAGGTCGGCGGCCCACCGGCCGCCCTCGGGAGCCGTCGAGCGGGAGCGCCGCGCCCCGTCCTCCGCCCCGACCAAGAGGGTCGCCCGGCCCGAGCCCTGGGTGCGCAGCAGGTCGAGGGCCTCGACGGCGGTGTCGAGGGTCTTGACCGCGACGGCCTCGGCGACAGGGCCGAGCACGGCCGCCACCGCCGGCTCCGCGCCGGGGGTGACCCGCATCGAGGCGGCCAGCGGCCCCAGCACCCCGGCCAGGTCCGCGTCCAGCAGGGCCGCGCCGCCGTCGCCCTTGGCCAGCCCCAGCTCCAGGGCGTCTCGGCGGGCGATCAGAGCGGCCACGGACCGCTGGGCGTCCTGGTCGGCGGCGCGCGCGGTGGACATACCGGACTTGGCGGCCTGCAAGGCGGCGCGCGGCGCGTCGAGGCCCGACTTGGCCTCGTCGGCCGCCGCCCGCGCCTCGTCGGCGACCGCCTTGGCCTCCTCCACCACTGCCTGCGCCGTGGCCAGCTCCTCCGCGAGCGCCGGATCGACCGCGGGCTCCTCCAGCCGCTGCGCCTCCAGGTCCTCCCTGGCCCGCCGCTCGCGTTCGGCCGCGCCGGCCACGGACTGCTGGAGCCGCCCGATCTCCTCCTCGGCGGCCCGCGTCCGGCTCCGTACGGAATCGACCTGACCGCGCAGCTTGGCCAGCCCTTCGCGGCGGTCGGCGGCGGCGCGGGCGGCCAGGGCGAGGCGGTGCTCCTCGGCGCTCAGCTCGGCCTCGGCCTCGGCCCGCCGCTGGACGGCCTCCTCCAGCAGCTCCTGCGCCTGCTCCAGCTCGGCCCTGAGGATCAGCTCCCGCTCGCGCACCTCGGCCGCCTCGCGTTCGAGGTCCTCGGGGTCGCGGCCGCGGCGGTCGATGGCGGCGGCGTCGAGCGCGTGCCGGTGGCGCTCGGCGGCGAGCTGCGCCAGGCCCGTGATCCGCTCGCGCAGCGACGAGAGCCGGAAGTACGTCTCCTGCGCCGCGCTCAGCCGGGGCTGCGTCTCGGCCTCGGCCGTCTCCAGGGCCGCCTCGCGCTGCTGGCCCTCCGCCAGCTCGGCCTCGACCTGGTTGCGCCTGGCCGTGATCGCGGCCTCGTCGGCGGCCTCGCGCGCCAGCGTCGTGCGCAGGATGCTCACGTCGTCGGCCAGCAGCCGCAGCCGGGCGTCACGCAGGTCGGCCTGGATGACGGCGGCCTTGCGGGCGATCTCCGCCTGCCGGCCCAGCGGCTTGAGCTGGCGGCGCAGCTCGGTGGTGAGGTCCTGCACGCGGGTCAGGTTGGCCTGCATGGAGTCGAGCTTGCGCAGCGCCTTTTCCTTGCGCTTGCGGTGTTTGAGCACGCCGGCGGCCTCTTCGATGAAGGCCCGCCGGTCCTCGGGCCCCGCGTGCAGAACGGCGTCGAGCTGGCCCTGGCCGACGATCACGTGCATCTCGCGGCCGATGCCGGAGTCGGACAGCAGCTCCTGGATGTCGAGCAGGCGGCAGGTGTCGCCGTTGATCGCGTATTCGCTCTGCCCCGACCTGAACATCAGCCGGCTGATCGTGACCTCGGTGTAGTCGATCGGCAGCGCGCCGTCGGTGTTGTCGATGGTCAGCGTCACCTCGGCGCGCCCGAGCGGCGGCCTGGAAGAGGTGCCGGCGAAGATGACGTCCTCCATCTTGCCGCCGCGCAGCGACTTGGCGCTGTGCTCGCCCATGACCCAGGCCAGGGCGTCGACGACGTTGGACTTTCCCGAGCCGTTGGGGCCGACGACGCAGGTGATGCCCGGCTCGAAACGCAGGGCGGTCGCGGAGGCGAAAGACTTGAAGCCGCGCAGGGTGAGGGTCTTCAAATACAAGCGCGACCCCCTTCTCCCTGATGCGGACTCCGGAAAGCCTACTGGTCCGCACTGCCCCATGCGGGGCCGTACAGTCCGGATAGACCCGACCTGGGCAAAGGAAGCTTTCCGAAGTCGCGCAAATAACAAGGGACGCCTCTCCGAGACGTCCCTGGGGTCTTGCGCTCCGATCACTCTCAGGTGAGTGCCGGCTCGCGCTCTTGCATGCGGCTTAGCGCCTCGTCGCGGGTTTGCGCCGCAAGAGCGTCATTGGTGGCCTGAAGTCGGATGAGTTCTGCCTCCAGATCCCGGATACGCTGCTGCAGGCGGCGCATCTCCGAGACCATTCGAGGGTCAGGACCGCCGACGTGGCCGAGTAGAGCCTTCGCCATGGTAAAGGGTCCTCCACGCTGAGTGACCAGACTGGTTCGCGCACTTCTATTCCGCGGGAGGGGTGCGCGTGGTACCTAACAAGAGTCGCACCGGCAGTGTGGGCGGTCAAGTCGAACGAACCGCTGAGCCCTACTGATGGGCACTCCCGACATACAACTATACCCTATTTGGGCGGTTTAACGGAAGTCGCTAGCGCTCCACAAACCCACCCAAACTACCTCGGGGTTCACTCCAACGTTCCACTACTCCATCGACCCTGCCCGGCGTGTCGCAACCTCTGAGCAGCGCCAGCAGCTTGACGCACGCCTCACGCGGGCCCTCTGCGACCACCTCCACCCGTCCGTCCTCGGTGTTGCGCGCCCATCCCTCGAGCCCAAGCTCAAGTGCGCGTGCCCGGGTCCACCAGCGGAACCCCACACCTTGGACCCTGCCCCGTACCCAGGCGGTCAGCCGTGATTTCTCACTGTTTTCCTGCATTTCCTCTCCCGTTAGGCCACGAGGGACTCCACCCCGTGCGCGTGCCCGGCGGCCGCCTCGTTGAACGCCAGAACGGCCGCGGTCTCTGCCGCCTTCAACCAGGCCAGGCCCATGATCGACGGGCTCAGGCCGGCGACGGGGACGAAGCTGACGTCGGGCCGCCGGTGGTGGGCCGCCGTGGGCGTGCAGAACAGCATGCCACCCCGGCCGAGCGCCACCTGGGTCAGGCCCTCCTGGCTGGTGGCCACCGTACCGGCCAGGGGAATCGGACGTCCGGAAGGGGTTACGGACGGTGCGATCCGCTCGCGCCAGGCGCGCGGGGCGGGGCCGTCCAGGCCGATGAGGGGGACGCCGGCCAGCTCCTCCGCGGCGATGCCCGCGCGGGCGGCCAGGGGATGGCGGGTGGAGACGCCCAGCTGGTAGGAGACCTCGTTCAGCCCCTCACCGGTGGCCAGGTCCGGCTCGCTCACCGGGAGTAGCGTGAACGCGAGATCCACCTGGCCGGCCCGCAGCTTGCCGAACGGGTCGGAGATCGGGATCTCGACCAGCTCCACCTCGCACCCCGGATACCGGCGTTCGAAGGCACGCACGCTGCCGGTGACGACCTCCGTGGGCGTGGCCAAAAAGCCGACCCTGAGCTCGCCGGTCAGCTCGCGGGCGGCCGCCTTGGCCCGGTGCACCGCGTTCGCCAGGCCGTCGTACGCGGGGCGCAGGTCGGCCAGGAAGCGCTCGCCCAGGGGCGTGAGGCGCACCCTGCGGCTGGTGCGCTCGAAGAGCCTGCCGCCGATCCTGGTCTCCAGCGAGCGCACGAGCTGGCTCACCCTGCCGGGCGAGAGATAGAGGCGCTCGGCCGTACGCGCGAAGTGCAACTCCTCGCTGAGCACCACGAAGCACTCCAGCTCCCTGAACTCCATCCTCATCACCCCGGATCGCTTAGCCTGCCTAAACCAAGCCTTCGGACTTCGTCATTGTTCCCGCCCGCGGCCGAACCCGAGGCTGGGTGACATGACCATGACTGATGTCTCCCCCGCCACCCGGGCGCGCTGGCTCGCCGTGTCGTCGGTGGCCGTGGGCACGTTCACCGTCGTGACCAGCGAGATGCTGCCCGTCGGACTGCTGACCTCGATCGCCGCCACCCTTGAGGTGTCCGACGGGACGGCCGGGCTGATGATGACGGCGCCGGGGCTGGTCGCCGCGGTGTCCGCGCCGGTGCTGGCGGTCGCCGCCCGCCGGCTCGACCGGCGGGCCGTCCTGGTCGGGCTGATGGCGCTGCTGGCGGTGGCCAACCTGGTGGGGGCCCTCGCGCCGGGCTACCCCGTCATCCTGGCCGCCCGGGTGCTGACGGGGGTGAGCATCGGCGGGTTCTGGGCGTTCGCGGCCGGTCTCGGGACGCGGCTGGTGCCGGAACGGTCCGTCGGGCGGGCCACGTCGATCATCCTGGCCGGGGTCTCGGTGGCGTCGGTGCTGGGGGTGCCCGCGGCGACGTTCGTGTCGTCGTTCGCGGGGTGGCGCAGCGCGTTCGTCGCGATGGGGGCGGTGGCGCTGGTCCTGGCCGCCGTCCTGTACGCGACCCTGCCGCCCCTGCCGGGCGAGGCCCCTGCCCGCACGCCGGGAGCCCGGCCGCACGCCGGGAGCCCGGCGCGGATGGCTCTCGGGGCCGCTCAAGACCGTCCTCGTCATGACCGTGCTCGTCGTGTCCGGCCACTTCGCGGCCTACACCTACGTCCGGCCGTTCCTGGAGCAGGTCTCGCACGCCGGCCCGGCCCTCGTCAGCACCGTCCTGCTCGTGTACGGCGCCGCGGGCGTGGCGGGCAACTTCGCCGCCGGAGCATGGGCGGCCAGGAACCCCAGGCCGGTCCTGATCGCTCTGGCCGCCCTCATCGCGCTCGCCACGGCGGCCCTGGCCTCGATCGGCCTCCCGCTGGTCGTGCTGCTGGTGTGGGGCTTCGGCTACGGGGGCGTCGGGGTCACCCTGCAGCTGTGGATCATGCGCGCGGGCGGCGGGGAGCTCGGCACGGCGCTGTTCGTCGGCGCGTTCAACGTCTCCATCGCGCTCGGCGCGTTCGCCGGCGGCCGGGTCGTGGACGGGGTCTCGACCTCCGCGGTGATGTGGCTGGGCTCCGGGCTCGCCGTGCTCACCGCGGTCGTCGCTGGCATCTGGGGCAGGAGTAGGACGAGCGGTTCATGAACGGCTCGCGCCTGATCGCGGTGCCGCAGCGGGAGCAGGGCAGGTCGCGCCGGCCGTACGCCTCCAGCGAGCGCTCGAAGTAGCCGCTCTCGCCGTTGACGTTCACGTACAGGCTGTCGAACGAGGTGCCGCCCTGCTCCAGCGCGGAGGCCATGACGGTGCGCACCGCGGCCAGCAGCTCGGCGATCTTGGGACGCGTGAGCGTCTGCGTCTGCCGGGCCCAGTGCAGCCGGGCGATCCACAGGGCCTCGTCGGCGTAGATGTTGCCGACGCCGCTGATCAGCGATTGATCGAGCAGGGCGCGCTTGATCTCCGTGTGCTTGGCCCTGAGCCTGAGGGCGAACTCCTCGTCGTCGAAGGCCGGCTCGAACGGGTCGGGGGCGATGTGGGCGATCGGCTCGGGCACGCCTTCGGCCAGGCCGGTCAGCATGACGTGGCCGAACGTGCGCTGGTCGACGAAGCGCAGATCGGGGCCGCCGTCCTCGAAGCGGACGCGTACCCGCAGGTGCTTCTCCGGCGGCGAGTCGGGGGCGACGACCAGCAGCTGGCCGCTCATCCCCAGGTGGGCCAGGAGGGCCTCCTCGGCGCCCGACAGCGGGAGCCACAGATACTTGCCGCGCCGCTCGGCGGACAGCACCGAGCGGCCCTTGAGACGCGCGGTGAACTCGTCGGCGCCGGGCTCGTGCCGCCTGATGGCGCGGGGGTGCAGCACCTCCGCCGAGGCGATCTCGCGCCCGGTGACCCACTGCGCGAGGCCGCGCCTGACGACCTCGACCTCCGGTAGCTCAGGCACCTCAGAACCTTTCCGGCAGCAACCTAAATCTCGCCCTCCGGACACATCCGGAGGGCCCTTCAGCCCGCTGGCTGGCTCTCGCGCTGCTCGCGCCGGGCCCGGATCCGGGTCCAGGCAGCCTCGGCCGCCTGCTGCTCGGCCTCCTTCTTGCTGCGCCCGGTGCCCGATCCGTACGACTCGCCGCCGACCCGCACCATGGCGGTGAACGACTTGGCGTGGTCAGGACCGCTCTCCTCGACGTGGTACTCGGGCACGCCGAGCGCCTCGGAGGCCGTCAGCTCCTGCAGGGAGGTCTTCCAGTCGAGCCCGGCGCCGAGCGAGGCCGAGCGGACGATCAGCGGGTCGAACAGCAGGTGCACCACCCGGAACGCCTCGTCGAGCCCCTTGTCGACGTAGATCGCGCCGATCAGCGCCTCAAGGGTGTCGGCCAGGATGGACGACTTGTCGCGCCCGCCGGTGCCCTCCTCGCCCCTGCCGAGCCGCAGGAACCGGCCCAGGCCCAGGTTGCGGGCCACGTCGGCCAGCGCGCGCATGTTGACCACCGCGGCGCGCAGCTTCGCCAACTGGCCCTCGGGCAGGTCGGGGTGGTTGCGGTAGAGGGTGTCGGTGACCACCAGGCCCAGCACCGAGTCGCCCAGGAACTCCAGGCGCTCGTTGGTGGGCAGGCCACCGTTCTCGTACGCGTAGGAGCGGTGGGTCAGCGCCCGCTCCAGGATGTCGGGGTCGAGACCGACCGCCAGGACCCGCTCCAGCTCGTCTCGGGCGACCTCTACTGCCACCGGCTTAGGACCTGTGCCCACGTGCTTTCCTCCTCGGACATCTTCGCGTGGTGCGCGGACTGCGGAAGATGCCCGAAAACGTGGTGGGCGTCGGGGTAACACGTAGCCCCGGCGTCCACCACGGCCGCGGGCGGACCGCCGCCGCACGCATCATCTGAGACGGTAACGCCGACCGAGGCACAATGGCACCCGGTCGGCATCACGTCAAGAATCAGGCGGACGGCTCGATGACCTGACGACGGTTGTAGGTGCCGCAGGTGGGGCACGCGATGTGCGGCTGCTTGGGCGAACGGCACTGCGGGCAGCTCACCAGGGCGACAGCAGTCGTCTTCCACTGGGAGCGACGGTGGCGGGTGTTACTCCGCGACATCTTTCGCTTCGGGACGGCCACGTCACTTCTCCTGATCGTTATCTTTGTCGGTAATCAGACCTTGCAACGACGCCCAGCGGGCATCGACCTTCTCGTGCCGGTGATCCTCGCCGGCCTCGGCCAGCTTGATCCCGCACTCCGTGCAGAGCCCTTCGCAGTCCTCGCGGCAGACGGGGCTCAACGGCAGTGCGAGCACCACCGCGTCGCGGAACGTCGGCTCGAGGTCGAACAGCTCACCGTCGAGCAGCGAGTCCTCCTCCGAGGCGTCCTCGTCGGAGTAGAAGAACAGCTCCTGCAGGTCGACCTCGATGTCCGAGGTGACCGGGTCGAGACAGCGCGCGCACTCCCCGGCGAGCGGGGCCTGCGCCGTGCCCGACACGAGCACGCCTTCCATCACTGCTTCGAGCCGGAGGTCCAGCTCGACTTCGGCGTCTTTGGGGACACCGATCATGTCGACGCCGAGATCCGCCGGTGCCGGGAGGGTCAGAGTCATCTGCCGCATCGTGCCCGGCCGCTTTCCCAGGTCATGGGTCGAGATCACCCACGGGGAGCGGGGGTCGAGGTGCTGAGTCATCCTGCTCTCGCTAGGCATGGCGACACGATCGCCGTCGTACAAGGCCGAAATGAAAGGATAGCAGGTCGCGCTCAGCCCCTGAGCCGCTCGATGAGCAGCTTGTGCACGAGATCGGGCACGAGGCCCGAGACGTCCCCACCGTACCTGGCGATCTCCTTCACCCGACTGGAGGACAGGAACGAGTATTCGGGGTTCGTCGGCATGAACAGCGTCTCGACCCCCGACAGGCGGTAGTTGAGCTGCGCCATCTGCAACTCGTAGTCGAAGTCGCTGACCACTCTGATGCCTTTGACGATGGCGGGGATGTCGTTCTGCCTGCAGAAATCCACCAGCAGCCCGTGGAATTTCCGCACCTTGACGTTCGGATAATCCTTCGTCACGGTCTGCAGGATCTCAATTCGCTCGTCGACCGTGAACAGGCTGCTTTTCTCGACGTTGATGAGGACTGCCACGGTCACCTCGTCATAGAGCCGGGCAGCCCGGCCGATGATGTCGAGGTGGCCGTTGGTGATGGGGTCGAACGACCCCGGGCAGACTACGCGGCGCAAGACGCCTCCCAGGTTTACGGGTTCCCGGCGGCGCGACCGTACCAAACGGACGCTTCGCCATAACGACGGACCCTCTCCTCCACGTAGCCTTCCGGCCACATAAGGGGCTTTCCCCTGCTTTCCCTCTCGAATGCCACCAACGCCTCATCCAGCAGCCAGCCGTTGTCGCGCAACGACTCCAGCGTCCGCTGGACCTCTTCGTCGGACACGGCGTAGGGCGGGTCGGCGAAGACGATGTCGTACGGCTCGCCGGGCGCCTTGCCGAGCACGCGCTCGACCTTGTCCGCGATCACCTGGGCGCCTTCGAGGCCCAGCGCCTGGACGTTGGCCTTGATCGTCCTGACGGCCCTGGGGTCGGACTCCACCAGGACGGCCTCCTTGGCGCCCCTGGACAGCGCCTCCAGGCCGATCGCCCCGGACCCGGCGTACAGGTCGAGCACGCGGGCGCCGGTGAGGCCGTACAGCGAGTCGAGCGTCAAGAAGATGCCTTCTCTGGCCCTGTCGCTGGTCGGTCTCGTCCCCCGCCCCGGCGGCACCGCCAACCGCCTGCCACCTGCGCTGCCTGCGATGATCCGCGTCATGTGACCCATTGTTCCGCATGTTCGCGCAGGTCAAGAGTGGACAAGTGTCTGCCTCGAGTACGCAAGGGTGATTCACATCGGTGCGGCGGGCCCGCATGATGAGTTCTGCGGCCTTCAAGGTGACCCACATGAAGGCCGACCGGCGTGATCGTGAGCCCTTCCGCACGCCGGTTCCCTCGGCACCTGACCCGAGGGTGGGCCCAGCCGGGGACGGCATTCGGGGGGAGGCCGTCCCCGCGGCTGGGTCTTTTTCTTCTCCACCCCCTGCTTCTCCACCTGACCGCCGCGGCCGTCCAGTTCCCCGACCCCCAGTCGGCCCCGGGTGGGGTGTTCAGGTTTTTTCCAGGTACTCCGCGCGCTCGTCCTCCAAGAGCCGGGCGATCTCCGCCCGCAGGCCGTCGTGCGACCTCAGGTCCGGGTCGGACGCCAGGAGGGCGGCGGCCTCGTCGCGGGCCGTGGCGATCACGTCCTCGTCCCGCA
Organism: Nonomuraea sp. NPDC050153; assembly: GCF_044460125.1. Classification (NCBI taxonomy): domain Bacteria; kingdom Bacillati; phylum Actinomycetota; class Actinomycetes; order Streptosporangiales; family Streptosporangiaceae; genus Nonomuraea; species Nonomuraea sp. NPDC050153. Next base: position 333,947 of record NZ_JBITJQ010000008.1, on the reverse strand, counting down.
GGAGCTGCAGCAGCTTCAGCGACGACCGCTTGCCCGACTGCGCCGCCCCCAGCACGTCGCCCTCCCGCCGCTGCTCCAGGTCCACGCGCGACAACTCGAAGCCGTCCAGGGTGGCGGCCACCGCGTCGAGGCGCCCACGGGCCGGGGTGCCCTCGGCGAAGTCGGAGACCAGGAGGCACAGCCCCGGGAGGCCGCCGCGGCCGACGCGGCCGCGGAGCTGGTGGAGCTGGGAGACGCCGAAGCGGTCGGCGTCCATGATGATCATGACGGAGGAGTTGGGGACGTCGACCCCGACCTCGATGACCGTGGTGGCCACCAGGACGTCGAGCTCGCCCCGCGTGAAGGAGCGCATGATCGCGTCCTTCTCCTCCGGCGGGAGCTTGCCGTGGAGGGTGCCGACCCGAAGATCGTGGAAGGGGCCGCTCTTCAGGAGCTCGGCCACGTCGAGGACCGCCAGCGGCGGGCGGCGGTCGTCGTCACCGGCCGCCGCCAGGTCGCCCTCGTCGCCCTCCAGGTCGCCGATGCGCGGGCACACGATGTATGCCTGCCGCCCCAGCCCCACCTCCTCCCGCACCCGCTCCCAGGTGCGTTCGAGGTAGTGGGGTTTCTCGGCGGCCGGGACGACGTGCGTGGTGATCGGGGCGCGGCCGGACGGGAGCTGGGACAGCGTCGAGACCTCCAGGTCGCCGAAGACGGTCATGGCGACCGTGCGCGGGATCGGGGTGGCCGTCATGACCAGGACGTGCGGCCGGCCGCCGCCCGCCTTCTCGCGCAGGGCGTCGCGCTGCTCCACCCCGAACCGGTGCTGCTCGTCCACCACGACCAGCCCCAGGTCGGCGAACTGCACGTGCTCCTGCAGCAGCGCGTGCGTGCCCACGACGATCCCCGCCGTGCCGGAGGCGGCGTCCAGCAGGGCCGCGCGGCGGGCGGCGGCGCCCATGGAGCCGGTCAGCAGCGTCACCGCCGTGCCCCCGAACATGCCCCCCTGCGCCAGATCCCCGAGCATGCCGGTGATCGAGCGGTGGTGCTGCTGGGCCAGCACCTCGGTGGGGGCCAGCAGCGCCGCCTGGCCGCCCGCGTCGACCACCTGGAGCATCGCCCGCAGCGCCACCACCGTCTTGCCCGCGCCGACCTCGCCCTGCAGCAGCCGGTGCATCGGGTGCTCGAGCGCGAGGTCGGCGGCGATCTCCTCACCGACCTCGGCCTGCCCCTCGGTCAGCGAGAACGGCAGCCGCGCGTCGAAGTCGGTCAGCAGGCCGTCGTCGCGCCCGGGCCTGGCCTTGGCGGGCAGCGCCGTGGCGGCCCGGCGCCGCCGCAGCAGCACGGCCTGCAGCACGAACGCCTCGTCGAACTTCAGCCGCTTGCGCGCCCGCCCGACCTCGGCGAAGTCCTTCGGCCGGTGGATGGCCTCCAGCGCCTCGCCCAGAGGCTGCAGCCCGTGACGGGCCCGCAGGTCGGCGGGCAGCGGATCGTCGAGGGGGCCCAGCGTGTCGAGCACGACGCCGATCGCGCGCCTGATCGCCCACGGCGTGACGTCCTTGCCCGCGGGATAGATCGGCACCGGCGCAGCCGCGAAGTCCTCCGCGCTCGCCTCCCCCTCCTCGAACAGCTCGAACTCCGGGTGCGCGAGCTGCCAGCGCGGCTTCGAACGCGCCCCGAACAGCCCCACCTTGCCCGCGAACATGCCCCGCTGCCCCGGCTTGAGCCGCGACTCGGCCACGTGGGAGCCCTTGCCGAAGAACGACAGGTAGAGCTTGTTGCCGTTTCCGTCGACGACCTCGACCTCCAGCCAGGTGCCGCCGCGGTTGCGCATGGGCTTGCGCATCAGCCTGGTCACCTCGCCGACCACGGTGACGTGCTCGTCGACCTCCAGCGCGTCGAGCGTGGTCAGCTCGCCGCGCTCGGCGTAACGCCGGGGATAGTGGCGCAGCAGGTCGCCGACCGTCTCCAGGTCGAGCACGCTGTGCAGCAACTTGGCGGTCTTCGGGTCGAGCGCCTTCGTCAGGGGCTCGTCGAAACGGCTCACGGCATTAAGTTCTACCGCTTCCGCCCGACAAGAATCCCGTCTGACGCCAGGTCACTCCACACCGATCAGGAGCGGGTAGCCGCCCTGCTCGCCGTCGTACACGACCAGGTCCACGTCGGGCCGCGTACCCCGCAGCTGCTCCTCCAGCCGCGCGGCGAGCCCCGGCGGCGCCTCCGCGCCCGTGACCAGGGTCACCAGCTCGCCGCCGCCCGCCACCATCCGGTCCACGACCAGCGTGGCCACGCGGTCGAGCGAGCCGCCGATCACGGCGATGTCCCCGTCGATCATGCCGAGCACGTCGCCGGGGCGGCACAACCCCGCGCTCGTCATCGCCTCCCGGTCCGCCATCGTGACATGTCCGTACCGCGTGTGCCCCGCCGCGTCCGTCATCGCCACCACGTCGTCGTCGAAGCGGCGCAGCGGATCGTGCACGGCCAGCGCCGCCAGGCCCTGCACGGTCGCCTTCGTCGGCAGCACGCTGACCACGACCCCGTCCTCGCGGGCGATCTCCGCGGCCGCCGCGGCGACCGACCTGACGCCCTCGTCGTTGGGCAGGACCGCGACCTCGCCACCCGCCTGCCTGATCGCGGCCAGCATCGCGGGAAGGGTGGGGCGGGTGCCGGGCTCGCGCCGCACCACGACCGCGCCGCACTCCTCGAACAGCGCCGCGATCCCGTCCCCCGCGGCCACCGCCACCACGCCCCGGCCCGCGCTGCCGCGGTGGGTGCGCTCGGCCAGGTACGTGATCCTGATCCGGTGCGGCCGCCCGGCCCGCAGCCCGGCCTCGACGGCGGGACCGGCCTCGGCCACGTGGACGTGCACGTTCCACAACCCGCCGCCGCCGACCACGACCAGCGAGTCGCCCATGGCGTCGAGCTCCTCGCGCAGCGCGGCCACCGCGTCGTCGTCGGCGTCCAGCAGGTACATCACCTCGTACCCCGCCCCCACCTCGGCCATCGGCGCGACCCGCGAGGTCGGCGCGGGCACGTCGTAGTGGTCGCTGTAGGAGCCGGTGATCACGGAGGCCAGCGTCTCCAGCACGATCGCCGCGCCCGCGCCGCCCGCGTCCACCACGCCGCTGCGGGCCAGCACGTCCAGCTGGGACGGCGTACGGCGCAGCGCCGCACGGGCCTCACCCGCCGCCTGCCGGGCCACCTCCCGCAGATCGCCCCCGTCGACCTCCTGCACGGCCCGCGCGGCGGACTCCAGCACGCTCAGCACCGTGCCCTCCACCGGCCTGGCCACCGCCTCCCTGGCGAGCACGGCGGCCCTGAGCAGCCCGGCCCGCAGGTCGGGGCCGTCCTTCAGCACCTCGGCGAGGCCGCGTAACGCCTGGCTGACGATCACCCCCGAGTTGCCCCGGGCCCCGACGAGCGCGCCGTACGAGAGCGTCTGCCACACCACGGCCGCGTCCACGTCGTCGGGCAGCGACTCGACGGCCTCGGCCGCGGACAGCATGGTCAGGTGCAGGTTCGTGCCGGTGTCGCCGTCTGCCACGGGGAACACGTTCAGCGCGTCGATCTCCGTCCTGGCCCGGCCGAGCGCGTCGGCGGCCAGGCGGGCCCAGCGGCGCACCGCGGGCGGGTCGAGGATCTTCATCTGCACCCTCCGACTCTGTATCCCCCCAACCAACCGACCCCGACCTGTATCCCCGACCAACCGACCCCGACCGACCTCCCGGCTCCCGGCTCCCGAGGGGGCCCGAATGCGCTACGGTTGTCGAAGGAGAATATCGCCGCCGGGCCTTTGGTCCAGTGCTCCAGTTCGCGCCCATCGGTGTGGATCGGATATTCTCGTCTGGCTGGCCGGTTGTCCCGGCATGCCCTCCGCCCGGAAAGCATCCGCGGACAGGGCTACATCGACTGTTTTAAGGAGCGAACCGTGGCTTCCGTCTGCGATGTCTGCCGCAAGGGCCCGACCTTCGGCAACAACGTGTCCCACTCCCACCGCCGTACCCGTCGTCGTTGGAACCCCAACATCCAGACGGTGCGCGCGGTCGTCGGCGGCACGCCGAAGAAGCTGAACGTGTGCACCTCGTGCATCAAGGCGGGCAAGGTCACCCGCTAGTCCCACACTTTCGCGCAAGCCCGTCGCTCCCGAGGGAGCCGCGGGCTTGCGCGTTTTCGTCCCCTGATCCCGGATCAGGGAGCGGGCGTCAGCGCCAGCGCCAGGCGTGGTCCACCGGGCCGATGCCGCTGCCCAGGGGGAAGCCACGGGCTATCGCGCCCGTCACGTACTCCTTCGCCTTCCCCACCGCCTCCGGCACGTCGTCGCCCAGCGCGAGCCGCGAGGCGATGGCCGAGGCCAGCGTGCAGCCCGTGCCGTGGGTGTGGCGGTTGTCGAGGCGCTCGGCGGCGAAACGATATTCGTCCGTGCCGTTCGTGAGCAGGTCGACGGGCGCGCCCGGCAGATGGCCGCCCTTGATCAGCGCCCAGGTGGGCCCGAGCTCCAGAACGGCCTCGGCCGCCGCCCGCAGCCCGTCCTCGTCCTCCACCTTGACGGAGGTGAGCTGCTCCACCTCCCACAGGTTGGGCGTCACCACGGTGGCCACGGGCAGCAGCCGCGTCCGCAGCGTGTCGACGGCCTCGGGCGCGAGCAGGGGGTCACCGTGCTTCGAGACCCCCACGGGATCCACGATCACCGGCGCGGCGTACGAGCCGAGCGCGTCCGCCACGACCTCGACCAGCGCGGGCGAGGCCAGCATGCCGGTCTTCACCGCCTGGGCGCCGATGTCGCCCAGGACCGAGTCGAGCTGCGCGCGCACGGCCTCGGGCGGCAGCTCCCAGTAGCCCTGGACGCCCAGGGAGTTCTGGGCCGTCACCGCCGCGATGACGCTCATGCCGTGGACGCCCATGGCCAGCATGGTCTTCAGGTCGGCCTGAATGCCCGCGCCGCCCCCGGAGTCGGAGCCGGCGACGGTCAGGACGCGTGGAGGGGTCATAGCCCCATCCAACCACTCAGGTGACGGCGCAATCCCCGCTGACCAGCCCGCAGTTCGCGGCCTTCGCACCCTTGCCCGTGGCGGTGAACGAGACGTTCACCGCGTCACCGGCCGACAGCGACGCCGACAGGTCGAGGATCAGCAGGTCGCCGTCCTGCGTCCACTGGGCGCCGGTCACGGTCATGACCTCGCCCTCGACGGGGACGGAGACCGTCGGGTTCTCCAGCGTCTCCTGGGAGGCGTTCGAGAGCGTCATGTCGGCCTGGTAGCTGAGCACGCGCTGCTTGATGGTCTGCTTGATGTTCATCGCGCCGCCCTGTCCGGACCCGAGGGTTCCCGTGCCGGTCGGGAGCGGGGTGCTGCCGCCGCTGGTCGGCGCACCGCCGGTGTCGGAGTCGTCCAGCGTCGAGGGCTCCTCCTCCGGGGTCGGCGTCTCGGAGGCGAGCTCCTCGACGGGCGGCGTCGGCTCCTTCGTCGGCTTCGCCGACGTCTTCACCTTGGTCTTGGTGGGCGTCGGCGTCGCGGACGCGGTACGTCGCGGCGTACGGGCGCTGTAGGAGGCCGTCGGCGACGGGGTCGAGGACGTCGTCGGCTCGTCCGCCGACTCCTCCTCGGACGGCTCCTCCTCCGGCGTGGTCTCCTCCTCGGTCGGCTGGGAGGCCGCCGGGCCTGGCTGGTTGGTCGACGCCTGGACGGCGGCGCAGGTCGCGCCCGAGCACTTGTCGGGCTCACCCGAGCTCATGAACTTGACGCCCGCCACGGTGCCGCCGAGCACGACGGCGACCGCCGCGACCGACAACAGCGCGACCCGGCCCTTGCCTGCGCCCGACGGAGCCGGGGCGAGCATGTCGTCGCGACCGCCACCGCCGCGTCCGCCCTTCCGGCGCCCGCGGCGGCCCTTGGGCTCGTCCGGCCCGTCGAGGCCGGGGTCGGCGGCCCAGTCGGAGGCGAGGAACCCGGTCTCGGCGTTCGCCCAGGCGGGCGCCTGCGCGACGACTGTGGGCTCGCCGGCCACCTTGACGTCCCCGGGCTCGGGCGGAACGGACGGCACGGGCGGTCTGCCGGTGCCGTCGAACGGCCCGGGCCCGTCTCCGGCAGGCGGTCCGCCGAAGGCGCCACCCGGCACGTCGGGGCCGTCGAAGAAGGCCGTGCGCTCCATGGGCCCGTCAAAGGGCCCAGGCGTCTCGAAGGGGCCTCGCCCGGCGGCCGGGCCCGGACCCGGACCTCCGGGGCCGAGCGGCCCGTCAGGGCCGCCGAAGAAAGCCGTGCGCTCGGCGGGACCCGGCGCGTCGAAAGGGCCCCGCCCGGGGGGCGGGCCCGGGTTGCCGGGGCCGCCGAACCCGTCGGAGGGCCCAGGACCACCGAAGACCGCCGTCCGGTCAGCGGGCCCGTCGAAGGGGCCAGGACGATCGGCGGGCCCGTCGAAGGGGCCGGGACGATCGGCGTCAAAAGGGCGGTCGCCCGCCGGGCCCCACTCCGCCGGCCGGGCGAAGGCGCCCGTCGTCTCGAACGGCCCGGCCTCCTCCCCCGGACCCGGCTGCGGGAAGCCACGCGCGGGGTCGTTGGCCGGGGGGAAGCCGGCGGCGGGGTCGTTGGGCAGCGCGAAGGCACCGGTGGTCTCGAACGGCTCGGACTGCGGCCCGCGCGGAAGCGGTCCGTCAGTGCGCCGCGGCATGGGAGCCCACTGGCCTGTCACCTCGGGTTCGTCCGGCAGCGAAGGCCAGCCCGGCGGCTCGGCCTGCTCGTCAGGACCCCAGAATGCGCTGTTGTTCCCCCGTTCATCCCCGTCGTCGGATCCACCTGTGCCGTGGCGGCCCATGGCTGCCCTTTCTCGCGGTTACAGTGGCCGCCAATCTTCATAACACCTTCGCGACACCCTTGTCACAGCAATCCCCGGAGTCCCACCACAAATCCGGAAAATGTCACTCAAATCGGGACAAGTCATCACCGAAAGTGATCCCAGCCGCGCCGGCCGATCTCGCGCCCGTGCACCAGCACGCCTTCACCCGCCGTCGCCCGGCCCACGACCTGCCACGACGGCGGCAAACCCACCTCTGGGGGAAAGACCGCGGCGAGCGCGTGATCCTCGCCACCCGTGAGCACCCACTCCAGCGGATCGACCCCCAGCTCCTTGGCCGCGACCGCCACCGGCTCCCCCACGGCGAACGCCCGCGGGTCCAGCTCGATGCGCACGCCGCTGGCCTCGGCGACGTGGCCGAGGTCCTGCAGCAGCCCGTCGCTGACGTCCAGCATGGCGCCGGCGCCCAACTCGGCCGCGAGCGGCCCCATCGCGTACGGAGGGCTGGGCCGCCGATGCGCGACCACGACCTCCTCCAGGACGGGGTTCTCCGGCACGCCCGCCTCCAGCAGCGCCCACCCGGCGGCGGCGTATCCCAGCCGCCCGGCCACCGCCACCACCTGCCCCGGCCGGGCGCCCGCACGCGTCACGGGAGCCCGCCCGCCCAGGTCGCCCAGCGCGGTCACGCCGATGACCACCAGGTCGCACCTGGTGATGTCGCCCCCGGCGACGCTCGCCCCGACCACCGCGCACTCGTCGCGGAACCCGTCCGTCAGCGCGTCCAGCCACACCAGAGGCAGATCGGCGGGCACGCCCAGACCGACCACCAGGGCCGTCGGCTCGGCGCCCATGGCGGCCACGTCGGCCAGGTTCTGGGCCGCGGCTTTACGGCCCACGTCGTAACCGGTGGACCAATCCCGGCGAAAATGTCTACCCTCGATCAGCAAATCCGTAGAAACCACGACCCGGCCGTCGGGCGCGCCGACCACTGCGGCGTCGTCACCCGGACCGAGCATTACCGCCGCACCCTGGGGCAGACGTCCGGTAATCCGATTTATCACTCCGAATTCGCCGAGATCTCCGACTGTGATGACGCACCTCCTGACGCACACAGGGTACGGTGGCTCTTCGGCGTGATCCAATCGCCCGGGAGGACGTGATGGTGCAGGCCTACATCCTTATTCAGACCGAGGTCGGCAAGGCCGCTGCCGTGGCTCGCGAGATTTCCGGGATTCCCGGGGTCACTCAGGCGGAAGACGTGACGGGGCCTTACGACGTGATCGTGCGCGCGGAGGCCAACAACGTCGACGAACTGGGCAAGCTCGTCGTGGCACAGATTCAGGCGGTGGAAGGGATCACGCGTACCCTTACGTGTCCGATCGTCCACATCTGAAGGTAGTCGTCGCATGCGTGCCGCCGCCGTCCTGCTCGTTCTCCTCGCGCTCGCCGGTTGCGGCGGCACCGTACAGGTCGAGCCGCCCAAGCCGACGGGTGAGGCGGTCGCGGCCTGCGGCAAGCTGGCGACGCTGCTGCCCGAAACGCTCGACGGCGACCGGCGTGGCACGTCCACGCCCGAGTCGCCGTACGTGGCCGTCTGGGGCGAGGGGACCGTCGCGCTGCGCTGCGGCGTGCCCAGGCCCGTCAGGATGGCGGCCACGGACCAGCTCCAGGTGATCGGCGGGGTGGGCTGGTTCGCCGATCCGGACCGGCCCACCCTGTTCACGGCGGTCACGGACCTGGCCTACGTGGAGGTCACGGTCGGCGGCGAGCACGTGGCCGCCGAGGTGCTCGCGGACCTGTCGAAGCCGATCGACCAGGTCGCGCCCTCGTCCCAATGACCCTTTCTCAACGCAGGCCCGTGGACCGCGCCAGCGCGAGCTGGATGAGCCGGTCGACCAGCGCCGGGTAGTCCAGCCCCGAGGCGGCCCAGAGCTGCGGCGCCACCGACAGGGACGTGAACCCGGGCATGGTGTTGATCTCGTTGAAGATCAGCTCGCCGTCGGGCGTGTAGAAGAAGTCGACCCGCGCGAGCCCCTCGCAGTCGAGCGCCTCGAACGCGCGCACCGCCATGGCCCGCAGCTGCTCGGCCGCCTCCTCGGGGAGGTCGGCGGGCACGGTGAGCGACATCTGGTCCGGGTAGTACTTCGCCTCGAAGTCGAAGAACTCCTGGCCGCCCTCGACCTTCACCTCTCCGGGCTGAGACGCGACCGCGGGCTCGTCGCCGAGCGACTCCAGCACCGCGCACTCGATCTCGCGGCCCACGATCGCGGCCTCGATGAGCACCTTGGGGTCGTGCTGCCTGGCGACCTCCACGGCCGACTCCAGCTCGCCCGGATCGTGGGCCTTGGAGATGCCCTGCGAGGACCCGGCCCTGGCGGGCTTGACGAACACCGGCCAGCCGAGCGCCTCGGCCTCCTTCAGCACGCGGTCGCGGTCGAGCCGCCAGTCGCGGTCGCGTACGACGACGTGGCGGCCGATCGGCAGCCCGGCGGCGGCCATCACGGTCTTCATATGGGCCTTGTCCATGCCCACGGCGCTGGCCAGCACGCCAGAGCCGACATAGCGCACCCCGGCCATCTCCAGCAGGCCCTGGATGGTGCCGTCCTCGGCGAACGGCCCGTGCATCACGGGGAACACCACGTCCACCGCGCCGAGCTCCACGGGGATGCTGCCGGGGTCGAACGCCACCAGAGAGCTCCCGCCGGACGGCAGCGCCAGCGCCGCGCCCGAGGTGTCGACGACCGGCAGCTCGCCCGATTCGATGGCGAACCGCTGGTCGGAAGCCGCCAGCACCCACCGGCCGTCCTGGGCGATCCCGATGGGGATCACCTCGTACTTGCTCCTGTCGATCGCATCCAGGACACTGCCCGCGCCCATCAGGGACACGGCGTGCTCAGAATTGCGGCCTCCGAAAACAACGGCGACGCGTGGCTTGCTCATGGTGTCCGAATCTACCGGGGTGTCCGGGGCACAGCGAGCCAAGCACGCCGTAATCAGGTCTTTCTCACTCACGGCTTACACGCCGTAACGTTCCGGTTTGGGGGAACGTGACATGAGCAGCGTGCCCGCCTCGGCCGGTGACATGCCGTCGTGCACCACTCCGACCACGACCTCGGTGATCGGCATCTCGACGTCGTGCTTCCTGGCCAGCTCCAGCACCGACTCGCAGGACTTCACGCCCTCGGCGGTCTGCTTGGTGGCGGCCACGACCTCGGCGAAGGTCATGCCCCTGCCCAGGTTCTCGCCGAAGGTGCGGTTGCGCGACAGCGGCGACGTGCAGGTCGCCACGAGGTCTCCCATGCCCGCGAGCCCCGCGAACGTGTGCTGGTCGGCCCCCAGGGCCGCGCCCAGGCGGGAGATCTCGGCCAGCCCCCTGGTGATGAGCATGGCGCTGACGTTGTCGCCCATGCCCATGCCCGCGGAGACGCCCACGGCCAGCGCGATCACGTTCTTCACCGCGCCGCCCAGCTCGACGCCGACCACGTCGGTGTTGGTGTACGGGCGGAACCACGGCGGCAGGTGGCAGATCGACTGCAGCCGGGCGGCGACCGACTCGTCGGAGCAGGCGACGACGGTGGCGGCGGGCTGGCGTTCGGCGATCTCCCTGGCCAGGTTGGGCCCGGAGACGACCGCGACCCGCTCCTCGGGCACCTCGGCGACCTCGCGGATCACCTCGCTCATGCGCTTGGCCGTGCCCAGCTCGATGCCCTTCATCAGGCTCACCAGGACCGCGTTCGGGGGGATGTGCTCGCGCCAGGCGGCCAGGTTGGGCCGCAGCTGCTGCGACGGAACGGCCAGCACCACGAACTCGGCCCCGTCGAGCGCCTGAGCCGGGTCGGTCGTGGCGCGCAGCTTCTCCGGGAGGGGGATGCCCGGCAGGTAGTCGGGGTTGGCGTGGTCGCGGTCGATCGTCTCGACCAGCTCCCGCCTGCGCCCCCAGAGCGTGACCTCGTTGCCGGCCTCAGCCAGGATCATCGCGAACGTGGTGCCCCATGAGCCCGTCCCGAAAACGGCCACCTTTGTCATGCCATCACCGCCTGGTCGGATCGTATGGGGTCTCGGGGGCCTTCTCGCCGCGCAGCTCGGCGAGCTGCTGGGTGATCGCGGCCGTGATGTCGGCCGTCGCCTCACGCAACACGTCGGCCTGGATCGGCCGGCCCGCGTACTTCGACAGGTCCACCGGCGGGCCCACCGCCACGTGGAACGTCTTGCGCGGGAACAGCCGGGGCTTCTTCTCCCCGTACGGCAGCAGCTCGTGCGCGCCCCAGTGGGCCACCGGGATGACCGGCGCGCCGCTCTCCAGCGCCAGCCGGGCCGCGCCCGTCTTGCCCACCATCGGCCACAGGTCGGGATCGCGGGTGCAGGTGCCCTCGGGGTAGAACAGGATCGCGCCACCGTCCTTGAGCCGCTGAGCCGAAAGGTGCAGAGACTTGGCCGCCTCGGCGCTGCCCCTGTCGACGGGGACGGCCAGCAGCCCCGTCACCGCCTTCCCCAGGAACGGCACTTTGAACAGAGCGGCCTTGGCCAGGATTACCGGCCAGCGCCCGTTGTTGTAGAGGAAGTGCGAAAGCAGGACCGGATCAGTCCAGGAGAGATGGTTGGTCGCGATGATCACTCCGCCGGTGCGCGGGATGCGCTCCCCACGACGCCAGTCCCTCTTGACCAGGAGCCAGGACAGCGGTTTCACGACGACGACTGCCAGGGTTTCCCAGAAACGCGACGGTCGCGCGGGGCGGCTCATGGTCTCCTCCAACACGTGCGGGATGCGCCCCAAGTCTCCCGGTTGGCCGCGCGGGATGTCGAGGCGGGATGCTTAAGACTATGAGCATCCGCTGGTCGCTGGTGGTCCCGGTGAAGACGCTGGTCGCGGCGAAGACGAGGCTGGCGGCGGCCACGGGCCCGCACCGGACCAGGCTGGCCGTGGCGGTGGCCAGCGACACGGTGTCGGCGGCGCTCGCGTGCGCGCGGGTCGCCCGGGTGATCGTGGTGACGGCCGACCCCGCCGCCGCCGGACCCCTGGGCGCGCTGGGGGCCGAGGTGGTGCCCGACCCGGACCGCGGCCTGAACACCGCCCTGCGCACCGGGGCCGCCCATGCCGTACGCGTCGCGCCCGGCGACGCGGTGGGGGCGCTCCAGGCGGACCTGCCTGCCCTGCGGCCGGCGGAGCTGGGGACGGCGCTGGCGGCCGCCGCCGAGTTCGACCAGTCCTTCGTGCCGGACGCGCTCGACGTCGGGACGACCTTCTACGGGGTGCGGCCAGGGATGCCGTTCACGCCGAGGTTCGGCGGGGAGTCGCGGGCCAAGCACCTGGCGGGCGGGGCGAAGGAGCTGTGCGTGCCGGGGATCGACTCGGTGCGGCGGGACGTGGACACGCCCGACGACCTGCGCGCGGCCGTCACGCTGGGCCTGGGCCGCCACACGGCTGCGGTGGTCGCCGAGCTGTGGCCCGGCTCATGAGATCACGCGGCGGCGCTGATGGGCGGGGCTCATGCCGCCGTCATGACCCTGGTGGCCTCGCCGGGCGGGGGCGAACGAATTACGCTGGTCTGCGTGCAGGGGACGGTACGCAGCTTCGACGAGACCACGCGCTCGGGGACGGTGTTCCTCGACGACGGAACCGTGCTGGAGTTCGGCACGCCCGCCTTCGACGCGGGGCCACTGCGGTTGTTGCGCACGGGGCAGCGGGTCAATCTGGGGATGTCCGGCGGGCAGATCGCCTACATCACGCTCTCGACCTTCCCGGTCCCCGACGCCTTCGGCGGCCGGCCGCCGGCGGGCGATTCCGAGTAACGAGGATTGCCGGCTGAAAATGCAAACGCCCGGGCCGACGGCCCGGGCGCGCTCGTGCTCTGGGTTTACCTCTTCTTGCCGATTTTCTTGCCGCCCTGGTTGACCAGCTCCTTGAAGTCGGAGCCCGGACGGAACTTCGGTCCCCAGCTCTCGGCGACGTTGATTTCCGCGCCCGTCGACGGATTCCTGGCCGTGCGGGCGGGCTTGTTCACCATCTCGAATGCGCCGAAGCCCGTGATCGAGACCTTGTCGCCGCTGGCCACGGCCTTCTGGATGGTGTCGATGACCGCGTTAACGGCCTCGGTGGCCGTCTTCCTGTCGCCCACCCGATCAGCGATGGCCTCGACGAGTTCTCGCTTGTTCATGAAAGTCCTGCTCCCCCAGTTACGGCTCGGGGTTCCAGCTCACGAGTTCGCCGTAGAAACCCCTTACGGGCTTTGAAAGTAGGCGGGATCGCGGATGAACTCAATCACCTAGCGCGTTTTCCTCACTACGTGGCGTGTCGAGAGAGGCCAGAAAGGCGTCGAGCCGGGCGGCGGCCCTTTCCGGATCCCGCTTCGCCAGGTCGCAAATCGCGAGGTAGCGGCGGGCCAGCCGGTCCTTCTCGGCGGCGGGGAGCATGCGGACGCGGCGGTGCGCCTCGCGCAACCGCCGCGCCAGTTCGTCGTCTTCTAGACGGTCGTCGGCAGCCATGGCTGCCGACCATTCTCGTACGCCGCCACATCGTCGGCGTGACGCAGGGTCAGCCCGATGTCGTCGAGGCCCTCCATCAGCCGCCAGCGGGTGTAGTCGTCGATCTCGAACGCGACGACCTCATCGGCCCAGCGGACCTGGCGCTCGGCCAGGTCGACGGTGACCTCGAGCTTCGGGTCCGCCTCGACGGCCGCCTGCAGCGCCTCGACCTTGTCGCCCGGCAGGATGACCGGCAGCAGGCCCATCTTCGTGGAGTTGTTGCGGAAGATGTCGCCGAAGCGGGCGGCGATCACGACGCGGAACCCGTACTGCTGCAGCGCCCAGACCGCGTGCTCGCGCGAGGAGCCGGTGCCGAAGTCGGGGCCGGAGACGAGGATCGAGCCGCCCTCGTAGGACGGGTCGTTCAGCACGAACGTCGGGTCCTCGCGCCAGGCCGCGAACAGGCCCTTCTCGAAGCCCGTGCGGCTGACCTGCTTGAGCCAGACGGCCGGGATGATCTGGTCGGTGTCGACGTTGCTGCGGCGCAGCGGCACCGCCGTACCGGTGTGGGTGGTGAATGCTTCCATCGGTCCAGGTCTCCTTACAGGTCGGCGGGCGCGGTCAGCCGGCCGGTGACGGCGGTCGCGGCGGCGACCTGCGGCGACACCAGGTGGGTGCGGCCGCCCTTGCCCTGGCGGCCCTCGAAGTTGCGGTTGGAGGTGGAGGCGCTGCGCTCGCCGGGCTTGAGCGTGTCGGGGTTCATGCCCAGGCACATCGAGCAGCCGGCCTCGCGCCACTCGGCGCCGGCGGCCTTGAACACCTCGTGCAGGCCCTCCTGCTCGGCCTGCAGCTTGACCAGCATCGAGCCGGGGACGATCAGCGTGCGAGTCTTCACCTGGCGGCCGCGCAGGATCTCGGCAGCCGAACGCAGGTCCTCGATGCGGCCGTTGGTGCACGAGCCGACGAAGACCGTGTCGACCTCGATCTCACGCAGCGGCGTGCCGGCGGCCAGGCCCATGTACTCCAGCGCCCGCTCGGCGGCCGAGCGCTCGACGGGGTCGGAGAAGCTCTCCGGGGACGGGACGGCCTCGCCCAACGGCAGGCCCTGGCCCGGGTTGGTGCCCCACGTGACGTACGGGGTCAGCGTCGAGGCGTCGATCTCCACGACCTTGTCGAACACGGCGTCGTCGTCGGTGCGCAGCGTCTTCCAGTATTCGACGGCCTGGTCCCACGCCTCACCCTCGGGCGCGTGCGGGCGGCCCTTCAGGTACTCGAACGTGGTCTCGTCCGGCGCGATCATGCCGGCGCGGGCGCCTGCCTCGATGGACATGTTGCAGACCGTCATGCGGCCCTCCATGGAGAGCTTGCGGACGGCCTCGCCGCGGTACTCGACGATGTAGCCCTGGCCGCCACCGGTGCCGATCTTGGCGATGATGGCCAGGATCAGGTCCTTGGCGGTCACACCCGCGGGCAGCTCGCCGGAGACCTCGATCGCCATCGTCTTCGGCCGGTAGGCGGGCAGCGTCTGCGTGGCCAGCACGTGCTCGACCTCGGAGGTGCCGATGCCGAACGCGATGCCGCCGAACGCGCCGTGCGTCGAGGTGTGCGAGTCGCCGCACACGATCGTCATGCCCGGCTGCGTCAGCCCGAACTGCGGGCCGATGATGTGCACCACGCCCTGGCCGGCGTCGCCCATCGGATGGAGCCTGATGCCGAACTCGGCGGCGTTCTTGCGCAGCGTCTCGACCTGCGTCTTGGACACCGGGTCGGAGATCGGGCCGAGCACGGTCGGCACGTTGTGGTCCTCGGTGGCGATCGTGAGATCGGGCCGCCGCACCTTCCGGCCGGCGAGACGGAGCCCGTCGAACGCCTGCGGGCTGGTCACCTCGTGAATGAGGTGCAGGTCGATGTAGAGCAGGTCCGGTTCGCCCTCGGCACGCCGGACTACGTGTTGCTCCCAGACCTTCTCGGCCAGTGTGCGGCCCATGATCTCCTCCTGTTTGTTCGCGATGCGCCATCGCACCGCTTGCTCAGGCCCGGTCCCGCCGGTCGCCGCTCCGGGGGACCAGCGCTCCCACCTGCCTGTCGCTCGGGTCCGGCCTCTTCCTTCCTCGGTCCGGAGACCGGCGCTCCTCGCGGCGGCGGGAGTTTGCCTCCGACTTGCCTTCTCATATGTCGAGACGGCAGTATCGGTGTATGGACAACTCTAGCGGAGTCGGAGTACTCGACAAGGCAGTTCTTGTACTCAATGCCCTCGAAGCGGGACCCGCTTCACTGGCGCAGCTCGTCCAGGCCACCGGTCTGGCCCGCCCCACGGCCCACCGGCTGGCCGTCGCACTTGAGCATCACCGCATTGTGAGTCGTGACACACAGGGCAGGTTCGTATTGGGCCCCCGGCTTTCCGAGTTGTCCACAGCAGCCGGCGAGGACCGGCTGCTGGCGGTGGCCGCCCCCGTACTCATGCAACTCAGGGATCTCACCGGGGAGAGCGCGCAACTCTACCGCCGCCAGGGCGATGAGCGCGTCTGCGTCGCCGCCGCCGAACGCGCCAGCGGCCTGCGGGACACCGTACCGGTGGGCTCCGCGCTGCCCATGACGGCGGGCTCGGCGGCGCAGATACTGCTGGCGTGGGAGGAGCCGGACCGGCTGCACCGTGGCCTGCGCGGCGCCAAGTTCAGCGCCGCCACGCTCGCCTCCGTACGGCGCCGCGGCTGGGCCCACAGCGTCGGCGAGCGCGAGCAGGGGGTGGCCAGCGTGTCGGCGCCCATAAGGGGCAGCGGCGGCAAGGTGATCGCGGCCGTGTCGGTCTCCGGCCCCATCGAACGGCTCACGAGGGCACCGGGACGGCTCCACGCGGTGCCCGTCATGGCCGCGGCCGAACGTATAACAGAGGCAATGCGTCGCACGTCATGATCGGCGAAAGCAGGTATTTGGGGAGCCGAGTGCCTCGTGGGCGCACTAGCCTGAGTGCGTGACAGATCGCATCGAGGTAGCCGCCACTGAGCTGCGACCCCTGCTCGAAGAGTTCATCATGTGGGCGCGTGCGAACGCCCCCGGAAGCGACCCCGAGCTCGTGGGGCCCGCCGCACTGTGGCACCGTCTCGCCTTCTCGCAGGACCTCGGCACGTGGAAGCGCGCCGACCTGCGCAACCTGCTGCTCGACCGCATGCCCAAGGTCGTGGAGGATCCCGACGCAGCCGCCGACGGGATGCTCCCGGCCGTGGACGCGTACCTGACGTTCCTCTCTCAGACCGGCAGGCTGGGCAAGGACTCCGACTCCCTCGCCGATCTGCAGGAGGAGCTCGACGACGTCGAAGACGAGTTCGTCGACCTCATGGAAGAGCTGCTCGACGACGCCGAGGGCGACGACGGGGACGACGAGGTCGGCGATCTGGGCGATTTCGAGCCGTTCGCGGACGACCTCGCCGAGCTCGACACGATCCGGCTGCGGCCCGACTCGGAGCTGGCCGAAGCGGCCCGGCAGGCGCCACTGGTGGCCAAGGCCCGCGACCTCGCCCTCTGGGTGGGGTCCGGCCGCCGGGTGGGCGAGGACACCCTGCTCACCGACACCGAGGTGGAGGAGGCGCTGGCCGCCGTCGGGCTGCCCAAGCCCGACGCCGACGGCCCCATCGCCGAGGCCGTCCCGCAGCTCTGGAACATCTGGAACCTGGCCGTGGACCTGGAGTTCCTCCAGCCCGGCGAGGGCAACACGGTCGCGGTGCAGGACGACACCTCGGAGTGGCCGTTCGACGACGACGAGGACGTGCTCGACGCCTGGATGCTCGGGCTCCACTCCGTCGACTACGGCGACCCGGAGCTGAGTGACGAAGACCTCACGATGGCGCTGGCGGGCCTGACCCGGGGCCTGCTGGTCAGGCTGCTGCTGGCGGGCGGCTCGCGCGACCTCGACGAGCTGGCGCAGGACCTGTCCGAGTCGGCCGCCGACCTCGACGAGCTGGGCTCGGACGCGTGGGAGGCGGCCGGCGAACCGCTGGCCCCCGCGATCGACTGGCTCGTCGGGTACGGCATGGTCGAGGTCGACGGCAGCACCCTCCGCCTCACGCCGCTCGGCACCGAGGGCGTGGTCCACCTGGTGGACGACGCCGACATCGAGGTGGACGCGCGGCCCGCGATCGAGTCCATGAGCGCCCACGAGCTGCTGGCCCTCAGCGCCGAGCTGCCCGAGGACGAGGCGGACGCGGAGTTCGCGGCCTGGATGCGGCTCCGGGAGCCGGGCAAGGCGGCCGAGGAGCTGCTGGACGCGGCGGCCGAGGACGAGAGCGACGCGCTGATCAGGGTGCAGGCGGCCAGCGTGGTCGGCACCCTCGGCGAGGCCGCCATCCCGGCCTGGCAGGCGGCGCTCAAACAGCCCTCGCTCCGGCCGTACGCGGCCACCCACCTGAGCCAGCTGGAGGTCCCGGGGGCACCCGAGCCCACGCAGGACGACACCCACTGGCTGATCCTGGACATGTGGACGATCTCGGCCGGGCTGGGGCGCTCCGAGTTCGTCAGCAGCCTGCGGGACATCGGGCCCGAGATGGTCAACAGCCTGCTCGAGGTGATCTGGCGGATTCCGCACGCGCACGTGGAGGAGCTGCTGGACCTGATCTCCCAGGTCCACCCGGACAAGCAGGTCGCCAAGGCGGCCCGCCGCGCCCTCTTCAAGGCCCGCTCGGTGTGACATCCCGCTCTTCGGAGGCCCCCGCCGCGAACCACGGCGGGGGCCTCCGTCTTTCCTGACCCGCCCGGCACCTGGGCGTCCCGGGACCTGCCACGCCACGAGCCACCGACTCACGGCGACCAAGCTCCTCGGGTCGTGCGCACTCACAGCGAGCGACCCACCCACCGCACAGAGCCGAACACCTCAGGGTCCCCGCACACACCGCGCCAAGCCAGACGTCTCGGAGGCCCGCACACACCACACAGCGCCAGACATCTTGGGGCCTCACGACGCCACGCAGCACGCCGGACACCCCAGGAACACCCACACACCACACAGCGAGCGCCCACCGCCGCAGAGGGTCCGACACCTCGGAACCAGCAGACCTCGGGCCGGCGCCTCAGCGCTTGTGGCCGGGCCTGTTGAGTCTCGCCCGCTCACGACGGGCAGCCCTCCGCCCGGGGCCGGACGTCTCGGGTCTCTTGCGTCCTTCATGCCTCGGGCCCGACCCGTCACACGTGGCGGGGCTCTGAGCGGAGAGACGGCCGTGAGGTGTGGTCGGCCGCCGGTACGAGCACCCGCCAACCCGCCGAAAAAGCAAAACGCTCCGGGGCTGTGCGCTCCGGAGCGAGTGTAGTAGACGTAGTCCCGACCGGATTCGAACCGGCGCTACCGCCTTGAGAGGGCGGCGTCCTGGGCCACTAGACGACGGGACCTTCGCTGGCTTGTAACAGTGGTAGTCCCGACCGGATTCGAACCGGCGCTACCGCCTTGAGAGGGCGGCGTCCTGGGCCACTAGACGACGGGACCCTGTCCACAAGCTGCTGGTGCCGGGATCTCCCCCGGCAACGCAGGTAACTCTACCGCACCCCGGAGACCACTCCAAACTGCTTAACGGCCCATCAGATCGGGCCTGTGGCGGCGAACCCAGTCCCCCATCGCCCCGCCTTCCCACAGCGGGTCGAACTCCCCGAGCGGGATGGCCACCTCCGGCCGACCGGTGACCGGGTCCACGGGACCTGGGCCGGCCGCTCGCGCATCCAGCCCGGCGCCCGCGGCGGCAGCGTCCGCTCGCCCCACCCGACGAGCCCCACCGAACGCAACGGCTCCACGCGCACCCGCACACCGCCCAGGCGTCCGATCCACCTGGGGCCGGCCGGCTGGGTGTCCACGACGTCGATCCTGGTGAGGTCGGGCCGGCGGAGGCGGGGCGACGAAGCGTGGGAAGTTGCCCGCGCGAATGCGAAACTCATCCATAAGTCGGGCGGACTCTACCCAAACCACTGCCACGACTCCACCCTCATCACCACCACACGCCCCTCACCCACCGACCCGAGTGAGATCGGTGGGTCAACCGGTGACTCCACCCCCATCACCACCACACACCCACACCCACCAACCCGAGTGAGGCGGGCGGGTCAGCCGGTGAGGAGACCGCGGCGGTAGGCCTCGGCCACGGCTGAGGCGCGGTCGCGGACGTCGAGTTTGGCGTAGATGTGCAGGAGGTGGGTCTTGACGCTGGCCTCGCTGATGAACAGGCTCGCCGCCGCCTCCTTGTTCGTCGCTCCTCCCGCCACCAGGCGCAGCACCTCCAGTTCGCGTGGGCTGAGCTTCCCCCTGGCGGGTCTGCGAAGGGCCTCCGCGAGGCGTCCGGCCACAGCGGGGGCGAGGACGGTCTCGCCTCGGTGGGTGGCGCGGACAGCGCGTACGAGCTCCTCCGGCGGGGCGTCCTTCAGCAGGTAGCCGGCGGCGCCCGCTTCGAGGGCGGGCAGGACGTCGGTGTCGAACGTGGTCAGGACCAGCACCCGCGGGCCCGTGCCGCTGAGGCGGCGGATCGCGGTGACGCCGTCCATCCCCGGCATGCGCAGGTCCATGAGGACGATGTCGGGCCCGAGCTCGGCGGCCAGGCGTACGGCCTCCGCGCCGTCGGCCGCCTCGCCGACGACCTCCAGGTCGGGCTCGCCACCGAGTGCGGCGCGCAGGCCGTCGCGCACGATGGGGTGATCGTCCGCTATCAGCAGCCTCAGCCGCATCTCTCCCCCTCCGGCCAACGCTTGTCCCTCCCCCGTCAGCGTCTCATCCATCGCCCCTCCAAGTCGGCCCGGTCCAAGGCCGATCGACCAGGTGTCAGGCTCGCCCCCACCCGAGACCCCGCCGCCGCTTCCCCGCCCACTCCCCCGTAGGGAGACCGGCCCAGCCGTCCCATGCCGACGTCTCGCGGGTCACCCGGGGTCGCCTTCGGCGGGCATGGCGGGGATTTCGGCGGCGACGGTGGTGCCCTGGTTCGGGGCGGATTCGAGGTGGAGGGTGCCGCCGACGGCGTGGGTGCGCTGGCGCATGCCGTCCAGGCCGAAGCCGTCAGCGGGCTTCTGCGGGTCGAAACCGGCGCCGTCGTCGCGAATGTCGAGGAGGATGGTTTCGTCCGTGTACGACAGAGTCAGGCCCGTCCTGGTGGCTCTGGCGTGCTTGGCGACGTTCGCCAGCGCCTCCTGGGTCACGCGGTACAGGGTGTCCTCGATGGGGGCGGCCAGGGCGACCGGGGTGCCGGTGATCTCCAGGGTCAGATGCACTCCGGCCGAACGCGACCACGACTCGGCCAGGTCCGTGATCGCGTCAGGGAGCCTTGAGGTCTCCAGCGGCTCCGGGCGCAGGGCGCGTACGGACCGGCGGGCCTCGGAGAGGCTGCGGCGGGCCAGCTCGGCGGCCTGGTCGAGGTGGCGGCGGGCCTCGGCCGGGGAGGCGCGGTCGGCGGCGTTGAGCTGGCCGATCAGGGCGACGAGGTCCTGGGCGACCGTGTCATGGATCTCGCCCGCCACGCGGTGCCGCTCGTCGCGTACGCCCGCCCGCCTGGCCTGGTCGAGGAGCAGGGTGTTGAGGGAGGCGTTCTCGGCCATCGCGGCCCGCAGGCGCTCGACCAGGCGGCGGCGCTTGTCGTGCTCGCCGGAGACGTACCAGCCGGCCGCGACCAGCGGCAGCGCCACGCCCGCGATCACGGTGAACAGGGTGCCCTGGGCGCCAGGACCCGCCTGGGCGGTCACGACGACGGCGGCGGTGAGCGTCACGCCCGCCATGATCAGCCGGGCCGGGAGCAGGGCGATGGCCAGCGGGTAGCCGATCGAGGCGAAGACGACGAAGACGGGGCTCGCGGCCGTCAGCGCGCAGGCGAGGGCGATCAGCACGAGGTAGTGGCCCACGACGAGCGCGCGGCGCGTGTCGCGGCGGGGGTGGAGCCAGCCGATCGGCGCCAGCCACACCGCGGCGGCCAGCGCGACCCCGGGCCACCACGGCGCGAACGACCCCGGACCGGAACCGAAGTACGCGGCCGACCCACCGGCCCACGAACCGGCCGCCGCAAGGCCACTGCCGAACAACGGACCGGCCGCCGCGAAGCCGCCGTCGAACCACGGACCGGCCGCCACAAGACCGCCACCGGCCCACGAACCGGCCGTCGCGAGAGTGCCGCCGGTCGCCGCCCATCCCGGGCCCGCCGTTTCGGCGAGCCAGACCGCGAAGGGACCGGCCAGCCAGCGCAGGAGCGGCCAGGGCGCGCCACCGGACGGCGCGTCCGCGAGGGCGGCCGCGGTCGAGGAGATCCCGAGCAGCCCGTAGGCCAGGCACAGGAAGGCCCAGCGCTCGCGCCCGTCGAGCCAGCTCATGAGATCCAGCCCGGGCACGTCGTCAACCGATCGGTGGATGCCGGGCGTCCACCGCACGACGAGCCGGCCAGGCGATGCGCACCCGCCCTGAGCTGGGCGAACATCGAGGCATGAGTATTCCGACCCGTAGGGACATGTTCCAGTACGCCGCCGTCGCGGGTGCGGGCGCCGTGGGCGCCTCGGCCGCCGGGCGCAAGAGGGAAGTGACCACGTACGTCTTCGTGACCGGCTCGAACGGCGTGGCCAGCGGCGACTCCGAGCTGGCGCTGCGCGGCCACCGCACCGTCGGCGTGAACCTGCCGGGGCACGGCCCCGAGGAGCAGTTTCACCTCGCCTACCAGAGCCCGCAGGACCTGGAGAAGCTGGCCACGCTGCCGTCGCCGGTGGCCGGGGTCACGCTGGACGACTATGTCGAGGCCACGGTGAACGTCGTGCGCCGGGCCGCCAAGCACGGCCCGGTGATCCTGGTGGGCGGCAGCCTGGGCGGCGCGACCATCACGAAGGCGGCCGACGCGGTGCCCGACCTGATCGACCTGCTCGTCTACGACACCGCGTTCTGCTGCACTAACCTGCGCTCGCCCAACGACTATCTGGAGACTCCGGAGGGCAAGGAGAGCCTGGCGGCCGGCGTGGCGTCGGGGATCATCGCCGACCCGAGGGTGATCGGCGCGATCCGCATGAACTGGCGCACGAACGACAGGAAGTTCTTGGAGGCGGTCAAGGCGGCGTTCATGGCCGAGGCGAGCGAGGGCGAGCTCCTGGCCATGCTGAACACGTTGCTGCCGGATGAGAGTCTCCAGGTGGGGAGCGCCGACGCCCGGGGGCGCAAGGAAGCGTGGGGACGGGTGCCGCGCGTCTACATCAGGCACACGCGGGACAAGGTGATCCCGCTCGCACTGCAGGACCGGATGATCAAGGAAGCGAACGCGGCCACGCCAGGCAACAAGTTCAAGGTTTACTCGGTGGAGACTTCGCATGCGCCGACGGCCAGAACGTATCGGCTGATTACCGAAATCCTGCACAAGCTGGCGAAATGATAATGCTGGGGTACCAGGACTCGAACCTAGACTAACTGAACCAGAATCAGTCGTGCTGCCAATTACACCATACCCCACCGCTCGCGAACCTCTGTGAGGTGCGCTTCGGCGACGTCCGAAAGAATAGCCCAGCTCCGGGGTTAAGACCAAAACGAATAGCCGACGTGCTCTCCACGGCCCACAGCACCGGCCCTCACGTGCCAAGCTGAAGAGGACAAAACACCACGTGGAGGAGCCCCACCGTTGGCCGGTAACCCGTTCTTCACCGCTAGCAACCTGCCGTACGAGCTGCCGCCCTTCGCCGACGTCCGCGAGGAGCACTACCTGCCCGCGTTCGAGCGCGGCATGGCGGAGCAGCTGGCGGAGGTCGGCGCGATCGCAGACAGCAGCGAGGCGCCGACGTTCGACAACACGATCGCCGCGCTCGAGCGGTCGGGACGGATTCTCGACCGCACGGCCACGGTCTTCTTCAGCATCGCCGCCTCCAACACCACCGACGGCATCATGGAGATCGAGAAGGCGATCTCTCCCCAGCTGACCAGGCACGGCGACGCGATCCGGCTCGACCGGGCGCTGTGGGCGCGCATCAAACAGGTGACCACGGAGGACCCCGAGGAGGCCTGGCTGCTGGAGAAGTACCGGGAGGACTTCATCAGGGCCGGCGCCGACCTGTCGGAGCCGGACCAGGACCGGCTCCGGCAGCTCAACGAGGAGCTGTCGAAGCTCTCGACGGAGTTCGCGCAGACGCTGCTGAAGGCATCGACGGAGTCGGCGCTGGTGGTGGCGGACCCCAAGGAGTTCGACGGCTTCGACCAGGCCAAGATCGAGTCGCTGCTCAAGGACGGCGAGTACGTCCTGCCGCTGCTCAACTTCACCGCCCAGCCGGGCCTGGCCCAGCTCACCGACCGCGACGTCCGCCGCAGGCTGTACGAGCTGAGCGTCGGCCGGGCACCGGGCAACTTCGGGCTGGCGGCCAGGATGGCGGGGCTGCGGGCCGAGCGGGCGGCGCTGCTGGGCTTCCCCAGCCACGCGGCGTACGTGGTGGCCGACCAGACGGCCAAGACCGTCGAGGCGGTCGAGGCGATGCTCGGCCAGCTCGTCGCCCCCGCCGTGCGCAACGCGCGGAAGGAGGCCGAGGCGCTGTCGGAGCAGGCCGGGTTCGACATCGAGCCGTGGGACTGGTCGTACTACTCCGAGAAGGTGCGCCAGGCCCGCTACGACTTCGACGCCGCCGAGATGCGGCCGTACTTCGAGCTCGACCGGGTCTACCGTGACGGCATCTTCTTCGCGGCGGAGAAGCTGTACGGCCTCACCTTCGCCGAGCGGTCCGACCTGGGCGGCTACCACTCCGACGTGACGGTGTACGAGGTGTTCAACGAGGACGGGAGCCGGCTGGGGCTGTTCGTGCTCGACCCGTACGCGAGGGCGACCAAGCGCGGCGGCGCGTGGATGAACAACCTGGTCGACCAGTCGTTCCTGTTCGGGCAGCTGCCGGTGGTCATCAACAACCTCAACGTCACCAAGCCGGCCTCGGGGCCGACGCTGCTGACGTACGACGAGGTGAACACGGCCTTCCACGAGTTCGGGCACGCGCTGCACGGGCTGTTCTCCCAGGTGCGCTTCCCGCGCGTGTCGGGCACCCACGTGCCGCGCGACTTCGTCGAGTACCCGTCACAGGTCAACGAGATGTGGGCGACCTGGCCCGAGGTGCTGGCCAACTACGCCAAGCACCACGAGACGGGCGAGCCGATGCCCGCCGAGCTGGTGGAGAAGCTGACGGCGGCGGAGAAGTTCAACCAGGGCTTCAAGACCGTCGAATATCTCGCCGCCACCCTGCTCGACTGGGCCTGGCACAAGCTGGCGCCCGGGGAGACGGTGGCCGACGCCGAGGCGTTCGAGTCCGCGGCCCTGGAGTCCGCCCAGATCGCCCTGTCACAGGTCGGGCCGCGCTACCGGACCAACTACTTCGCGCACATCTTCTCCGGCGGCTACAGCGCCGGCTACTACTCCTACATCTGGAGCGAGGTGCTCGACGCGGAGAGCGTGGAGTGGTTCAAGGAGAACGGCGGGCTCACCCGGGCCAACGGCGACCACTTCCGCCGCGAGTTGCTCTCCCGCGGCGGCAGCCTCGACCCGCTGACCGCGTTCCGCAATTTCCGCGGGCGCGAGCCCAGCATCCAGCCGCTGCTCGTCCGCCGCGGCCTCGACTGAGCCCGTGCGCCGGCGGCCCGCCCTGCGGGCCGCCGACCGCCGGATCAGCCCTTCAGGCGGGCCAGGGCGGCGCGCAGGCGCTCCTGCACCCGGGCGCGGCCGAGCACCTCGATCGACTCGAACAGCGGCAGGCCCACCGTCCGGCCGGTGATCGCCACGCGGACCGGCGCCTGCGCCTTGCCGAGCTTGAGCCCGTACGCGGTGCCGACCTCCTCCAGCGCCTCCTTGAGCGACTCGGGGTCCCAGCTGACCGTCTCCAGCCGCGCCAGGTAGTCGGTGAGGATCTCCACCGGGGAGTTCTTCATCGCCTTGTCCCAGGACGCCTGGTCGAAGGCCGGCTCCTCCAGGAAGAGGAAGTCGACGTTCTGCCGGATCTCCGACAGCACCCCGATGCGGGTCTGGGCCAGCGCCGCGACCTTGCTGAACAGCTCGCGGTCCCAGGAGAGGTCGAGGTAGGGCGCGCAGCGCTCCTCGAACGTCTCCAGCGGCAGCGCCCGGATGTACTCGCCGTTGAACGCGCGCAGCTTCTTCTCGTCGAAGAACGCGCTGGCGGAGTTGACGTCCTCCAGCTTGAACAGCGGCATCATCTCGGCCCACGGCATGATCTCGCGGTCCTCGCCCGGCCCCCAGCCCAGCAGCATCAGGTAGTTGACCGTGGCCTCCGCGAGGTAGCCCTCCGCGCGGTAGTCCTCCAGGGCCACCTTGTCGCGGCGCTTGGACAGCTTCTTGCGCTGCTCGTTGACGATCACCGGCAGGTGCGCCCAGACCGGCGGCGTGGCGCCCAGCGCCGGCCACAGCAGCATCTGCTTGGCCGCGTTGCCGAGGTGCTCCTCTCCGCGGACGACGTGGGTGATGTTCTGGGTGATGTCGTCGACCGCGTTGGCCAGCACGTAGAGCGGCGAGCCGTCGGTGCGGGCGATGACGAAGTCCTCCTGCGCCTCGTTGGGGAACTCCACGTTGCCCCGGATGAGGTCCTCGACGACCGTGACGCCCTCGTCGGGGGTGCGGAAGCGGACCGCTCCCTCGGTCAGGCCCCGGCCGCGGCAGTGGCCGTCGTAGCCCCGGTGCTCGGAGCCGGTGCGGGCGACCAGCGACTCGCGCGTGCAGTCGCAGTAGTAGGCCCGGCCGTCGGCCAGCAGCTTCGCCACCGCCTCGCGGTGCTGCGCCTCGTACGCCGACTGGAAGTAGGGGCCCTCGAACGCCGGGTTGCCGCCGTTGATGCCGATCCAGTCGAGGGCGGAGATGATGCCCTCCGTCCACTCCGGACGGTTTCGCGACGCGTCGGTGTCCTCGATGCGCAGCACGAAGCGGCCGCCGGACTGCTCGGCCAGCGCCCAGTTGAACAGCGCCGTGCGGGCGCCGCCCACATGGAACATGCCGGTTGGGGACGGGGCGAACCGCACCCGTACTTCAGTCACGGGAGACCACCTTGTTCGTGAGTGTGCCGATGCCTTCGATGCCGATGCTGACCTCGTCGCCGATCTCGAGCGGGCCGACGCCCGCGGGGGTGCCGGTCAGGATGACGTCGCCGGGGATCAGGGTCATGACCGCGCTGACGTAGGCCACCAGCGCGGGGATGTCGTTGATGAGCTGGCTGGTGCGGCCGCTCTGCCGGATCTCGCCGTTGACCGTGGTCGTCAGCGCCAGGTCGCTCGCGTCGAGGTCGGTCTGGATCCACGGCCCCAGCGGGCAGAACGTGTCGAACCCCTTGGCCCGGGTGAACTGCACGTCCTTCTTCTGCAGGTCGCGGGCGGTGACGTCGTTGGCGCAGGTGTAGCCGAAGATGACGTCCTTGACCCGCTCGACCGGCACCTCGCGGCACAGCCGGCCGATCACCACGGCCAGCTCCCCCTCGTAGTCGACGCGGTCGGACAGCGTCGTGGGGTATGCGATGTTCTCGCCGTGGCCGATCACCGACGTCGACGGCTTCATGAAGATGAGCGGCTCCTCGGGCACCTCGTTGCCCAGCTCGGCCGCGTGCTCGGCGTAGTTTCTGCCGATGGCGACCACCTTGCTCGGCAGCATCGGGGCCAGCAGCTTCACCTGGGACAGCGGGTGACGCTCGCCGGTGAACTGCACCTGGCCGAACGGGTGCCCGGCGACCGCGGAGACGAACTCCTCGCCCGGGCCGCCCTCGACCACGCCGAACGACACGCCTTCGCCTGTGGAGAACCTCGCTATACGCACCTGACAAGGCTAACGCCGCCGCCGCCAGGCTCCGCCCAACACGTGCCCCGTGCCGCGCCGCCGGGATCATGCCCGCGTTAGCCTGGACCTCGCACCTGCTCCGCACCGGGTGGTGCGCTGACGAGAGGGGTCCCGTTGTCCGTCGTGAAGATCAACGTCCTGAACGTGCCCGCCGACATGCGCGAGGAGCTCGAACGGCGCTTCGCCAACCGGGCGGGGATGGTGGAGTCGGCCGACGGATTCGAGTGGTTCGAGTTGCTCAGGCCGGTGGAGGGCACCGAGCGTTACCTCGTCTACACGCGCTGGCGCAGCGAGGAGGACTTCCAGAACTGGCAGCAGGGTGAGGCCTTCCGGCGCGGGCACGCCCAGGCGGCGCAGGCCGCCCAGGGGCAGGGCCACGGCCACGGGCAGGGGCCCGCGGCGACCGGCTCGGAGGTGTGGACCTTCGAGGTCGCCGAGAGCACCGGCCCCAAGTCGTAGCGGCACCGGCCCCCACGGCCCGGCTCTTCGGGGCCGGGCCTTGTGGACCGGGCCTTCGGGCCGCGTTGCCGGCCCGGCTGTCGGACCGGGGACCGGGCGGGGCCGTCAGGCGTCCAGCGGGTTGCGGGCGATGCGGTCCACGATGCCGGCGGGGACGAACTGGCCGGCGAGGCTGGACGGCTTGCGCGCGCCCTGCTCCGAGACGCACGCCCCGAACTCCTTGGCGATCTCCAGCCTCGGGTGGCGCTCCAGTACCTCCCGCCTGATCGCCTCGGGGATCTCCTCCGTACGGCGGCCCGAGATGTCCATGCCGGTCGAGAGCTCCAGCAGGTGACCCTCCGGATCCTCCTCCACCGGCACCTCGTCCCACATGTGCCGGATGATCACCTCGCGGGCGCGTGTCCGCCGCTCGGGCGACCAGCCGGCGCCGGCGCAGAAGACCCAGGCCACCTCGCCGCCCGCCTCCTCGAACGGCACCGAGTGACTGTCGAACTCGGCCACCAGCCCGAGGTCGTGCAGCATGGCCGACACGTAGAGCAGCTCCGCGTCGAACGCGATGCCGTGCCCGCGCGCGTACGCGGCCGCCCACAGGTAGGCCCGGATCGAGTGGTTGAGCAGCGAGGGCGTGTGGTAGCGGGTGGCCACCTCAAGCGCCCCGCGGCAGGCGGGCGTGTCCGGGATCACGAGGTCGTCGAATGTCACCGCACCAGCATGTCGCGCCAGGTACGGCTACGCCATCCAGGACACCGGGGGCGCATCGAGCATCTAACGAATCCGCCACTCAACTTGACCCATTGATCGCGATTCGGAAAGCATGTCCCGCCCTCACTTTTTGTCCCGAAAGGAACTGGCGTGCGCCGCCTCGCGATACCTCTTGCTCTTTTTCTGGCGCTCGGCGGGTTAGCGAGCCCCGCGCATGCCGACAAGGTGACCAGGACCGCGGAGTGCCAGGGCGACTGGCTGCCCGGCACGCCCACGGCCGACGACGTCATGAAGGGCGAGATCTCGCTGGTCGGGCTGCCCGCGTACAAGCTCGGCAAGAAGATCAACTGGGCCGCGAGCCCGTACCGGAACCGTTCGTGGGAGTTCGTGTTCCAGTCGCTGCGCTGGATGGGCACGCTGGTCGTCGCGTACGAGAACAGCGGTGACAAGGACTACCTGGACCGGGCCACCGAGATCGCCAAGGACTGGGCCGCGAACAACAAGCCCGGGGCACGCGCTACCAAGCCGTACGTGTGGAAGGACCATCCCGTCTCGCTGCGCACGCAGCCGCTGCTCTGCCTGAGCATGCACGTCAAGGAGAGCTGGCTGAAGGACAGCCTGGCCGACCACGCCAAGCTCCTGTCGGACTCGCGGCTCTACAAGAAGGGCCACAACCACGGCATCGACCAGGACATCGCGCTCATGGGCATCGGCTGCAGGTACGGCCGCAAGGACTGGGCGGACCTGGCCTCCCGCCGGCTGACCGGCACGGTGAAGCTCGACGTCGACGCGCAGGGCGCGCTGATGGAGCAGGCGCCCCGCTACGCGGTGTACGTCTACAACCGGCTGCAGGTCGCGATGACCAACATGAAGGCGTGCGGCAGGAAGGTGCCCGGCGAGATCGGCAAGCGGGCCGACGCGATGAAGGACTTCATCGCCCACGCCACCATGCCGACCGGCTACATGGTGCCCATCGGCGACGGCACCGCCGAGACCGAGCCGAAGATGGAGACGGGGACGCCCAAGCAGGAGGTCAAGGCGTACCGGGCCGGCTACGTCTTCGGCCGCACGGCCTGGGGCAAGCCCGAGTCGGCGTACTACTCGATCAGGTACGGGCCCGGGCTGAAGTTCCACGGCCACGAGGACCACCTGGGCGTCACGTACTACGCCCAGGGCCGCAACCTGCTGGTGGACGGCGGCTTCCACTCCTACGAGAAGAGCGCCTACCGCTACTGGACGCTCTCGCCCGAGGCGCACAACGTGCCGACGGTGGTCGGCGCCCGCTTCAAGCCGCGCACCTCCTCCAGGCTCGTGGCGGCGAAGTACGGCAAGGACCGGCAGTCGTTCAAGCTGACCGACAAGGCGTACGGGGTCAGCCGCACCAGGTCGGTCCTGGTGAACCACGGCGAGGACCTGATGGCGGTGCTGGACACGGCGTCGGGCGGCAAGAAGATCAGAAACCTCTGGCGGTTCGACCCGTCGCTCAAGCTGGTGTCCAGCGGCGGGGGCAAGGTCGTGCTCGGGGACGGCAAGTTCAAGGTCACCCTGCTGCAGTTCTCGTCGTCGTGCGACCGGGTCGGCGGGCAGAAGGTCGAGCGCGGGGGGAAGGTGGGCTGGGTCTCGCCCACGTACCTGTCGAAGCTCCCGGCCAACGTGGTGGTGTCACCGGCGGCGCGGTCGCTGCTGACGGTGATCGTGCCGGGGACGGACTCGCCCAAGGTGTCCTGCTCGGGCGGCAAGGTCACGGTGGACGGAGTCTCCTTCTCCGCCAAGGCGTTCTAGCGATGAGGGACGGGCACCGGCCGGCGCCCGTCCCTGATCAGCCCCGTCAACCCCATCAGCCCCGTCAGCCCAGGAAAGAACCGCCGCCGTCCACCATGATCGAGCAGCCGGTGACGAACGAGGCGTCCGGCCCGGCCAGGAAGACGGCCGCGCGGCCGATGTCGGCCTCCGCGTCGCCGGTGCGCCGCAGCGACAGACCGGACAGCGCCGCGTCCAGCTCGTCCGGCCGCGTGTCGAAATAGGCTTTTGCCCCTTCGCTGAGCGCGAAGGGGCAGATCGCGTTCACCGTGATGTCGTGGGCTCCCCACTCTCGGGCCGCGGTCCTGGTGAGCCCGCCGACGGCGGCCTTCGCCGAGACGTACGCGCCGTAGCCGACCAGCCCCTGGATCTCGGAGCCCGAACGCAGGTTGATGACCCGGCCCCCGCCCTTGAGGTGGGGGAAGCAGGCCCGCATGAAGTACACGGAGGCCATGGGGCCGGTGCGGAACGCCAGCTCGAGATCCTCGTCGGTGATCTCCTCCAGCGGCACCCCGACGCGTGCGGCCATCGCGTTGTTGACCAGGATGTCCACGGTGCCGAACCGCTCGACCACCGCGGCCACCGCCCCGGCGACGGCGGCTGAGTCGCGGATGTCGCAGGTCAGCGGGATCGCCGCCGTGCCGAGACGCTCGATCGCGCCGGCCGTCTCGGCCGCCGCCGCGCCGTCGAGGTCGACGACGGCGACCGAGGCGCCCTCCTTCGCCATGGCCGTCGCGATGCCGCGCCCGATCCCCTGCCCGGCGCCCGTCACTATGGCGACCTTGCCCTCCAACGAGCCCATGACCGCTCCCTTCCCATACTTTCCGACACCTGTTGGCTAAACAACAGGTGCCGTCAAAGTACGCTAAACCTGTGCCCGAAGAGAAGCCCCCGCCGACCAGCCGCGCCGACGCCGACCCCCGCGCGCGGCGATCCCAGGCAGCGCTGGAGCAGGCGCTGCTGGACCTGGTCCTGGACAGGGAGCTGGGGCAGATCACGGTCGCCGACGTCACCAAGCGGGCCGGCCTGAACCGCTCGACCTTCTACGATCACTTTCCCGACGTCCACGCCCTGGCCGCGTCGGCCTGCGCGGCGATGTTCGACGGCCTGGTCGCCGCCGCTCCCAAGCTGGGCCGGTACGTGGTGGCCCAGAGCGACCCGCCCGCCGAGACCACGCGACTGTTCGCGCACGTCGCCGAGCACGCGCGGCTCTACCGATCGCTGCTGGGCCCCGACGGCAGCGCCCGGCTCCATGACCACCTGCGGCACCGCATGACCGTCGCCATCCACGTCAGCGGACAGCACACCTCACCGGACGACGGCAGCCCCACCCACGCCGACGATCCCGCGGACATCCCTCATGACGTTCCGGCGGCGTTCATCGCGGGAGCGCTGCTGTCGGTGGCCGCGGACTGGGTGCGGCGAGGTTGCCCGGGCACGCCCGAGGAGCTCGCGGCGACGGTCTGGCCCCTGATGGTCCGCGCCTCGTCGTGAGCCGTACCCCGGATCAGGGTGGGCTCGCGTCGAAGTTCCAGCGTTCGGGGAGCTCCCCGTCGCATATGGCGCAGAAGAAGTGGCCGTCCTTGACCACGTTGCGCTCCCCGCACCGCGGACAGCGACGGAACACGATCTCGACCGTGAACCGGCCTGGATGGCCCACACCGGCCCGGTCCAGCGCGGCGCCGACCACCGGCCAGGAGCCATCCTCCGGGCAGTAGCCCGTCGACTGGTTGCTGACCTCCTCGGCCGCCCAACCGGTCGGCACCTCGGCGAAAAGGATCTCCCCCGCGCTCAGGACCGGCTCACCACCGGCGCACGCCACGTGCTCGCTCCGGCGCGGCGCGAGTCTGAGGTCGCCCTCCAGGTCGACGACGAACGTGAAAGGCTCTCCCCGTTCGGCGCGACCGCGTTCGCCCAGCCAGGCGGCGAGGTCCTCCCGCGTCCTGATCACCCGGCCGACGACCTCCGCCCGGACCGCCGTCAGCACCTCGGCCGGGCCGACATAGCGATAGCGCCGCGCTCCCTCCGCCACCACGCGACGGTAGCAGCCCGCGGACTTCCCGGGCCTTCGGTGTCAGAACATCCCGTTCGGGATCTCACCGGGGTCGGGCACCGGCTGCACCACGTCCCAGTGCTCGGCGACCTGCCCGTCCACCATCCGCCAGATGTCCACGACCGCGATCCCGCGCTCCTCTCCGGGCGGGACCATGTGATAGTGAAGCACCACATGCTCGCCCTCGGCGACGACCCGCTTGAGGTCGAGCCTCGCCCCGGCTACCGGGGAAGAGGCGATGAACTCGATGAACGCGTCCCTGCCTGAGGGGTTCCCCGGGCTGTGCTCGACGAAGTCCTCCCGGAGCAAGCCGCGAAGTATCTCCACGTTGCCCGCCGCGAACTCCGAGAAGCCGCGCAGGACGATTTCCTTGTTGCGTTCGACGATGTCGTTCTCACTCATGCGAACCACCATCCCGGCACCCGGCCAGGACCGTCGATTACATCCCGGGTAATTGCGACCCGATAGAACTGGGGGATGCATCGGGATCGCGCCGTCGGCGAGTTGTTGCGGGAATGGCGCCGGCGTCGCCGACTGAGCCAGCTCGACCTGGCCATCCAGGCGGACGTGTCCAGCCGGCACATCAGCTTCGTCGAGACGGGGCGTACGATCCCCAGCCGCCGGATGCTCCTGCACCTGGCCCAGCACCTGGACGTCCCCCTGCGTGAGCGCAACCGGCTGCTGGTCGCCGCCGGGTATGCCCCCGCCTACCGGCGGCGTCCGCTGGAGGACCCCGAGCTGGCTCAGGCGTACGAGGCCATCCAGGGGGTGCTGCGCGGGCACGAGCCGTTTCCCGCCGTCGCCGTGGACCACCACTGGAACGTGCTGCTCAGCAACTCGGCCATGGAGATCTTCCTGGACGGCGTCGACCCGGCGCTCCTGAGGTCGCCGGTCAACATGATGCGGCTGGGCCTGGACCCGCGCGGGTTCGCGCCCCGGCTGCGGAATCTGGGGCAGGTGCGGGCGTACCTGCTGCCCCGCCTCGCCCGCCAGGCCGCCCGCACGGGAGATCCCGAGCTGAGTTCGCTGTATGAGGAGCTGCGGGCCTACGGCGCCGAGGACGATCCGCCCACCGCCGGGCCCACCGACATCGCCATGCCCATCCGGCTCCGGCACGACGGGGTCGAACTGTCCTTCTTCAGCACGATCACGACGTTCGGCGCGGCCTTCGACATCACGCTCGAAGAGATCGCCATCGAGACCCTCTTCCCCGCCGACGCCACGACCACGGCCTACCTGAGGCGCTCGGCTCCGCCCGAAGTGACTCAGCCGACGAACAGGTAGTTGCGCCGGAGCGTGCTCACCCGGTCGACCCGGTTCCAGCGGCCGTGGCGCCAGACGTGCATGCGGTAGCCCCGCGCGATCAGCGAGCCCGCCACCTCGGCGGAGTCCCTGCCGTACTTGCCGAGGTGGCGGTCCTCGATCTCCAGCAGCAGCGCGGGCCGGTGCTGCTCGATGGTCCGCTCCGCGCCCTTCAGCACCTCCGCCTCGCACCCCTCGACGTCCATCTTGACGAAGTCGACGCGCGGGAGCTCCCGCAGCTCGCACACGCGGTCCAGGGTGTACACGGGGACCTCGAACGTCCTGGTGCCGGCGAAGCGGCCGGGATGCTTCAGCCCCTCCTCCAGGTGTGCCCAGCCGTGGATGGGCAGGCCGAACCGGTACGGCAGCCGCAGCCGCTGGTATCCGGTGGACGAGCTCAGCGCGGCGTTGGTCACCCGCACGTTGCTCGCCCCGGTCGCCCGCCACCCGGCCTCCAGGATCCGGTACGGCACCGGCAGCGGCTCGAAGCTGTGCACCTGCCCGGCCGGCCCGGCGAGCCTGGCCAGCGGGTAGGTGTACATCCCGTAGGCGGCCCCGACGTCGAAGCAGACCGCACCCGGCCGGACGAACTCGGCCAGGCCCAGCAGCTCCGGCTCGCCGAGCGACACCGCCGCCCCCGCCCGCAGCATCGTGGCCACGGCTTCCACTCTCCTCATGCCGGTGACGGTAGGGACCGTACGGGGAGCGGCGAATCCCTCTCAGGAGCGCAGTCGCGGGCCCCGGCGTGCCCCTGGAGCGGGATTGCCGGGCACGACCAGGCCGCTCTCGTAGGCGAGCACGACTGCCTGCGCCCGATCGCGCAGGCCCAGTTTGGTGAAGATCCGGCCGACGTGCGACTTCACGGTCTCCTCCGCGATCGTCAGCTCTCCGGCGATCTCGGTGTTGGCCAGCCCGGACGCCACCAGCCTGAGCACGTCCAGCTCGCGCGGGGTCAGCGCGTTCAGCCGTAGCGCCTCCCGCTCGTCGATGGGCAGCCGGGCCGCGAACTCCTCGATGAGCCTGCGGGTGACCGAGGGCGCGAGCAGTGCCTCGCCGGCGGCGATCACGCGTACGGCGGTGATGAGGTCGGCCGGCGGCGCGTCCTTGAGCAGGAAGCCGCTGGCCCCGCCGCGCAGGGCGGCGTAGACGTAGTCGTCGATGTCGAAGGTGGTGAGGATGATCACCTTCGAGTCGCCGCCCGCTCCGGTGATGCGCCGGGTGGCCTCCAGGCCGTCGAGGTTGGGCATGCGCACGTCCATGAGGACGACGTCCGGTCGCAGGTCGCGCGCCGCCACCACCGCCTCCAGGCCGTCCGCGGCCTCTCCCACCACCTGCAGGTCGGGCTGCGCGGCGAGCAGGGCCGCGAACCCGGCCCTGATCATCGCCTGGTCGTCGGCGACCAGCACTGTGATCATCCAGCTCCTCCTTCGGCAAGGTCGTGGGTCACTCGTCCGCCCGCCGCGGCAGCCGCGCCCGTACGGCGAAGCCGCCCGCGTCCGTCGCCGCCGCCGTGAGGTCGCCGCCGAGCACCGCCACGCGCTCGCGCATCCCGATCAGCCCGAGTCGCGAGCCCGGCTGCATCGCGCCGGACGCGCGCGCGGAGGGCTCGTTGTCCACGGCGAGCGACACCTCGTCCGCCCCGGCGCGGACGGACACGGTGGTCCTGGCTCCCGGCGCGTGCCGTACGACATTGCTCAGCGCCTCCTGGACGATCCGGTAGACGGTGACGGACTCCACGGGAGAAAGCGACGGGGCGGGATCGGAGACGGTGAGCTCGACGGGCACGCCCGCCCGGCGCACCGACTCGGCGAGCGCGCCGAGGTCCTCCAGCCCGGGTTGCGGTGCGGTCCCCGGTTCGTCGTCCGAGCCCCGCAGCGCGCCGAGCAGGTGCCGCATGTCGCGCAGGGACTCGCGGGCGGCCGCGTTGATGGCCGCGAACTCCTCCGCGACCTCCTCGCTCACCCCGCCGCCGACCCGGTAGGGCGCGCTGGCGGCCTGTACGGCGATCACCGACATGTGGTGGGCCACCACGTCGTGCAGTTCCCTGGCGATCCGCGCCCGCTCCTCGAGGATCCGGCGCCGCCCGAGCTCGTCGGCGACGCGTAAGGTGGCCAGCCGCCTCATCTGCCTCGCGCGGCCGAGGACCACGGCCAGCAGCAATGCCAGCGTCCAGGCCAGCAGCGCTCTGGACGCGCGGTCCGGCGCCATGTCCTGCGGCACGGTCATGGCGACCCCGGCCGCGAGCGTGACGACGACGGCGACGATCGTCACGCGCCGGGAGGACGACAACGCCAGCACGTACATGACGGGGAGCTGGGCCAGCGTCTGATCGAGCAGCCACGGCTGCGGCACGATCGAGCTGTGCAGCGCGAGCCCGAGGCCGGTGAGCACCGGTATGGCCGCCACCATGGCCGTCCAGGCGGGCAGCGGCCGGTACCACGCCATGAACACCGGTCCGGCGAGCAGGACGGCGGCCGGGACGGCGAGCACCCCGAACCCGGCGCTCACGACGAAGAACAGCAAACTGAAGATCAGCAGCGCCCCGGCCAGCACGATGAACGGCAGGCGGCGGAGCATCGGCCGGTTCGTACCCGGTGATGGGGGCACCCGGGCGTACCATGCGTCCCGGAGCACCCCCATGAATCCCACCTTATGAGGTATCGGGGGCCGTGGCCCGTCAGTCCTGCGACGCCGGCTTCCCGCGCGGGCTGAACAGGAAGCAGAACAGGGCGGCGGCCACCAGGACCACGGCGCACGCCACGAGGGTGGTGTGCATGGCCTGGACGAAGCCGGTGGCGAACGTGTCGGCGGTGACGCGTTCGTACAGGCCGGCCGTGGCGAGGTCCAGGCCGTCAGGCGGAGCGGGCGGGCTGTAGTGTCGCGCGGCGGCGGCGCTGCCGTCGATGAACTGCCCGCGCAGGCTCTCCGGCAGCTGACCGGCGCGCCGCTCGGCCTCGGTCCGCAGGGTCGACGACAGGCGGGCCGACAGCAGGGCGCCCAGCACGGCGGTGCCGAGGACCCCGCCGATCTGCCGGATGGTGCCGGAGACGCCGGAGGCCGCCCCGGCCAGCCGTGGGTCGACGCCGTCCATGGTGGCCTGTTGCAGCGGCGCGAACGTGGCGCCACCGGCGATCCCGACGATGGTCAGGCCGGGCAGCAGGCTCCACGCGCTGCCGTCGGGACCGACCATGGCCACGAGCACCAGCAGGCCGGCGGCCAGCGACGTCAGGCTGCCTGCCATCACGTACTTGCCGCCGAACCTGTCCGACAGCCGTCCGGCGTACGCCGAGGCGACCGCGGTGAGCACGGCGCCCGGCAGCACCACCAGGCCGGTCTCCAGCGCCGAGTAGCCGCGCGCCAGCTGCAGGTACAGCACGACCACGAACATGATGCCGATCATGCCGAGCTGGAAGACGAACCCGACCCAGTTGCCGACCGCGAAGTTGCGCGCGCGGAACAGGGCCGGCGGCATCAGGGGCTCGTCGCGCCGCCGGTGCTGCCAGAGGACGAACACGACCAGCAGCGCGACGCCCGCCACGATGACCGAGATGATGTCGATCGGGCCGGCGACCGTGCCCCAGTCGTAGCGTTCGCCCTCGATCAGGCCGAACACGACGCCGCTCAGCCCGGCGGTGGCCAGCGCGACGCCGACCAGGTCGAGCCGGTGGGTACGGCCCGAGCGCATGGGCGGCACGAAGGTCAGCGCCAGCACGGCGGCGACGATCCCGATCGGGACGTTGACGAAGAAGATCCAGCGCCAGCTGAGATGGGCGAGCAGGAAACCGCCGACGACCGGGCCGACGACCGGCGCGAAACCGACGATCGCGCCGAACAGACCGAACGCGCGGCCGCGCAGCCGCGGCGGGAAGATCGTCAGGATCGACGAGATGACCTGCGGGAACAGCAGCGCCCCGCCCAGCCCCTGCAGCGCCCGGGCGGCCAGCAGCTGGGTCGCCGAGCCGGCCAGCCCGCACAGCGCCGAGGCGACGGTGAAGACGATGATGCCGATCACGTACAGCCGGCGGTATCCGTAGATGTCCCCCAGCCGTCCCGTGGTGATCAGCAGCACCGAGAAGACGAGCAGGTAGCCGTCGATGACCCACAGCACCTGGTCGTAGGAGGCGCCGATGCTGTGGATCAGCGTGGGGACGGCGACGTTGACGATGGATCCGTCGAGCAACGACATGAAGAAGCCGATGCACATGATCGCGAGAACCGGCCACGGACGTCGTGCGGCCAGTTGTTCGGCGGATTTGACTTCCGGCACTCCGGAGACCTCCCTGAGGGAATCCGGCTCTGTTGCGCGGTCCCGGGCAGATCCTCGGGGCTCGGAGAGAACACGCTTCGCCACCACAACAGAACACCCTTTTCCCAGGATGCGTTGAGTGGCTTCCACCTTCCCCGCGTCATCTGGACCCGGGTGAAGCTGGTTGGCGAGGCGGAAAGCCCAACGGTGAGAAGCCGAATCGGAGATTAACACAGCACGTCCGGCACGGCACGCCGGCGATCCTTATGATCCTCTAACATGTAGGAACCTATAGTGCTAGCAAGCTAGATAAATGGAGAAGCTGGTGATCGAGTTCCATCTGGACGCCAAGTCCGGCCTCTCGCCGTACCAGCAGCTGGTCCAGCAGGTACGGCACGCGCTACGGCTCGGCCTCCTGCGCGAGGGCGATCAGCTGCCGACGGTCAAGGAGGTCGTGGCGCATTTGGCGATCAACGCCAACACCGTCCTGAAGGCCTACCGGGAGCTCGAGCACGAGGGCCTGGTCGCCGCCCGGCCAGGGGTGGGGACGTTCGTGACGGCGACGCTCACCGACACCTCGCTGGCCGCGCACGGCCCGCTGCGGATGGAACTGCAGCGCTGGCTGGCCAAGGCCCGCCGAGCCGGTCTCGACGACGAAAGCATCGAGGCCCTGTTCATGACCACCTTTCGGACCATCGCTCAGGAGGACATAGCGTGAGCTCTGTCTTAGAGGCCCAGGGACTGGGCAAGAAGTACGGCAAACGCTGGGCGCTGCGCGAGTGCACCATCGACATCCCGGCGGGCCACGTCGTGGGGCTGGTGGGCCCCAACGGAGCCGGCAAGACCACGCTGCTGAAACTGGCCGGCGGCCAGCTCGAACCCACGGCGGGCGGCATCACCGTGCTCGGCGGCCGGCCGGGGGGCACGCCCGCGCAGCTGGCCAGGGTCGGGTTCGTCGCCCAGGACACCCCCGTCTACGCGGGCCTCACCGTCGCCGAACACCTGCGCCTGGGAGCCCGGCTCAACCCCCGCTGGGACACCACCCTGGCGCGGGAACGCATCGCGCGACTCGGGCTCCTCCCCGCGCAGCGGGCGGGCAAGCTGTCCGGCGGCCAGCGCGCCCAGCTCGCCCTCACCCTGGGCCTGGCCAAGCGGCCCGAGCTGCTGATCCTGGACGAACCCGTGGCCTCGCTCGACCCGCTGGCCCGCCGCGAGTTCCTGCAGGGGCTGATGGAGGCCACGGTCGAGCACGAGTTCAGCGTGGTGCTCTCCTCGCACCTGGTCTCCGACCTGGAACGGGTCTGCGACTTCCTGATCGTCCTGGTCGACTCCCGCGTGCAGGTGGCCGGGGAGGTCGACACGCTGCTGGCCACCCATCACCGGCTCACCGGCCCGCGCCGCGATCCCGACCGGCTGCCCGCCGACCAGCAGGTGGTCTCCGCGCGGCACACCGAGCGGCAGAGCACGTACGTGGTCCGCACCGACGGCCCGATCCACGACCCCGCCTGGACGGTCAGCCGGCTCAGCCTGGAGGACCTCGTCCTGGCCTACATGGACAAACGCACCGCCGAGGACCGGCGAATCGCCCTGGAGGTGCAGCGATGATCTGGCTGACCTGGCGCCAGTTCCGTGGCGCGGCCGTGATGATGGCCGCCGTACTCGTCATCCTCGCCGTCGCCCTGGCCCTGACCGGCCCGAAACTGGTCTCCGACTATTCCACCGGGATCGCCGGCTGTGTCCAGGACAACACCTGCGGTCGCTTCTACGACCGCTTCTTCGGCGCGTACGACACGCCCTTCATGGCTCTGTCCCTGGTCGTGCTGCTCCTGCCCGCCCTCGCCGGGCTCTTCTGGGGAGCACCGCTGATCACCCGTGAGCTGGAGTCGGGCACACACCTGCTGGTGTGGAACCAGAGCATCACCCGCGGCCGCTGGCTGGCGGTCAAGCTCGGGCTCACCGGCCTGGTCGCCGCGGCCGCCGCCGGACTGTGCGGCCTCATGGTGACCTGGTGGTCCGATCCCCTGGACAAGTCGGCCCCGGGCGACCTGGCCCTGATGGCTCCCCTGGTGTTCGGCGCGCGCGGCATCGCCCCGTTGGGGTACGCGGCCTTCGCCTTCGTCCTGGGCGTGACCGTGGGCATGCTGGTGCGCCGCACCCTGCCCGCCATGGCCCTCACCCTGGCCGTCTTCGCCGCGATCCAGCTCGCCATGCCGCTGCTGGTCCGGCCCCACCTGATGACCCCGGTCACCTCGACCTTCGAGCTCAGCGAGGTGAACGTGGACGGCTTCGGCATCAACCGGGACCGAGGCGGATATGTGGAGGTTCGCCTGAACAATGCAGTTCCCGGCCACGCGGGCGCCTGGGTCCTGTCCAGCAATCTCGTCGATTCGTCCGGACGTCCGGTCGCCGGCCCCGAACCCGGAGTCGGGGTCGTCCAGGTCTCGACGACGTCGGGACCCTGCTCACCGTCGGGACAGCAGGGCATGGGCGCGTGCCCGACTGAGATCAACCGGCTCGGCTACCGGCAGCAGGCGACCTACCAGCCCCTCGACCGCTTCTGGCCCTTCCAGTGGATCGAGACCGGGATCTACGCCCTGCTCACCCTCGGCCTCACCTGGTTCGCCTTCTGGTGGATCCGGAGGCGCCTGTCATGACCGTTCTCAGGACCGTGACCGCCGGGCTCGCCCTCCTCCTGGCGGCGGCCTGCACGGCACCGGCGCCGCCGCGCAGCCAGGCGAGCGCGGCGGCCAGTACGGCCTGCTCGCAGCCCCAGGGGCCCCCCGGGGCGGAGACGCCCACCACGATCGACGTGATCGAGCAGGCGTACTTCTGCATCCTCGGCAACTACTACAGCGGCGCCACGCTGGACGCCCGCGCGCTGCTGACCGCCGGATTCGTCGCGCTGACCCAGGAGCTCAACCGCGACGGGCGCGACGTGCCCGAGGCCACCATGCCGGCGCTGACCGGCGACCGCAAAGCCGACTGGGCCGTCTTCGAGACCACCTACCGCAAGACCACGGACCAGGTCCCCGACCTGCGCGACAAGCTGGCCGTCGTCACCCTCGAAGCGATGGTGGCCGCCCTCGGCGACAACCACGCCCGCTGGGCGCAGGGCAGCAAGCGGCCGCCCGACTACTACGACGGCGACGGCTACGGCCTGGGCCTGCTGGCGAACGTCGAAGGCCCGCAGGTGGAGGGCAACCCCGGCGTCGCCCTCCCTCCGCTGTTCGTCACCACCGTGCTGGGTGGCGCGGCGCAGGCCGCCGGGCTGCGGCCGGGCGACATCATCGAAGCGGTCAACGGATCGGCGCCCTTCGTCGACGGGAAGGCCGCCCCCTCGATCGCCGCCCTCTACCCGCGCTATCCGGAGGCGCGCCCGGTCCGGCTGCGGCTCCTGCGGCAGAGCACCGGCCGCCGCTGGAGCGTGACGCTCAAGCCCGGCCTCTACCAGCGGGACCTGGCCGCCCTGCAAGTGGTGCAGTCGAAGCTGCTGGACGACGACATCGCCTACGTACGGATGCGCGGGTTCGCCCCCGATTCCGCCGACCGGGTGCTCAAGGCGATCTCCCGGCTGCGCAAGGGCCGGACGCTGTCCGGCGTCGCGCTGGACCTGCGCGGCAACGGCGGCGGCAGCCCCGCGGAGGCGACCCGCCTGGTGAGCGCGTTCGTCCACGGCAAGGTCACCGCCTACCTGTGCACCGTGGACGGCAAGTGCGAAGCCTTGCGGACCGACGACACCGTCGAGCTGGTCGACCTGCCGCTGATGGTGCTCACCGACCGCAGCTGCGCCTCGGCGTGCGAGCACTTCAGCTCCGCGGTCAAGGACCTGCGCGCCGGCCGGCTGGTCGGCACCAGGACCGCCGGGGTCATCTCCGGCCCTGCGCAGGCGTACCTGCTCGGCAACAACACCACGCTCGGCTTCCCCGCCAGGCACCACCTGGGGCCCGATCGCGAGGTGATCGACCGGATCGGCGTGGCCCCCGACCACCACGTGCCCCTGACCCCGAAGGACGCGGCCGCCGGGCGCGACCCCGCCCTGGCCAAGGCCCTGACCTTGCTGCACAAGTGAATGGACCTCTCGATGAGACACCTCCTGGCCGTCGCCGCGGGACTGGTCGTCCTCGCCGCGTCCGCCTGCTCCGCCCCCACGCCGCCCCGGTCCGCTGTCCCGTCGGCCACGCCGACCGGCCCCGCGACCCTGCCCGCCCCCACCGGCACCCATCCGGTCGGCACCACCGCCCTGTATCTGAAGGACACCTCCCGCCCCGATCCGTGGAACCTCGACGTCGACGCCAGGGAGCTCAAGGTCACCCTGTGGTATCCGGCCGAACAGCGTGAGGGAGAGCGTGCGCCGTACATGACACCGAAGGAATCGGGGCTCGCCATGAAGCGCTATGGGATCGCGGGCGTCCCGGACGACACGCTGAGCAGGACGCGCACGAACGCCGTCAAAGACGCCGAACCCACGGGGCGGAAGCTGCCGCTGGTGGTGCTGTCCCCCGGCTTCACCAATCCGATGAGCACGCTCACCTCCCTGGCCGAGGAGCTGGCCAGCCGCGGGTACGTCGTGGCCGGGATCGACCACACCTACGAAAGCTACGCCACGACCTTCCCCGACGGGCGGGTCGCCGAATGCCTCGCCTGCGACAGCGACACCGACCCGGGCTTCGGCACGGGGGTGGTCGCGGGCCGGGCGGCCGACGTCTCCTTCGTCCTCGACCAGTTGCCGTCGAAATGGGATGGTTCCGACCGGATCGACCGCTCCCGCATCGCGATGGTCGGCCAGTCGATCGGCGGGGCCAGCGCCATGGCGGCCATGGTGAAAGACTCCCGGGTACGGGCCGGGATCGACATGGACGGCACCGCCTACGCCCGCATTCCCAAGAGCGGGTTCTCCAAGCCGTTCATGTTCCTGGGCTCGCCGCAGCACGTCCCCGGAGGCCGCGACACTTCGTGGGACCGCGACTGGAAGCTCCTGACCGGGTGGAAGCGCTGGCTCGTGCTGACGGGCGCGGAACACCAGTCCTTCACCGACGGCCCGCTGATAGGGGACGCCTTCGGCATCAAGCCCGCCTACGGCGTCCTGCCCGCGGCACGCGCCGCCGAGCTCACCCGCACGTACGTGGCGGCCTTCCTCGACCAGCACCTGAAGTCGCAGCGGCAGCCCCTCCTGGACAAGCCGTCATCACGCTACCCCGAGGTCGAATTCTGCTCCACGACCTGCGGTCAATCCTGACGCGACGCTGTTGGGCGCGCAGCGACCTCGGCACACCGCGGAAGTGGGTCTGGCCCCACCCCACTTGTCCGGCTGCGCCGGTACCTGTACGCGCACGTGTTCACCATTTACGTGATCCACGCGTTCGTGGTGACGGCGGCGGGTTACGCCCTCGGCGCGCCGGCCCTGCCGACGCTGGCGAAGTTCGCGCTCATCTCCAGTTCCGGCACCCTCATGCACCGCTCAGTCAGTCCGTCGCCGCAACTGAGAAGCGTTGCCAAAGTGACACTTCTCAGTTGGCCTCAAAGCGTGAATCACGCTGAAGCGGATGCGGCACTCGCCATACTCGGTCAAGGGGTCACAGCAGACTCCCTGGAGACGGACATGCTGGATTTCAGGCTCATCGCCGACTCCCCGAAGGCTACGCTCAATCTGCTCGCCGATGCCCTCGTCTGCTTCGTGAACGCGCGCGGCGGCACTGTAGTGCTAGGCGTCGATGACAACGCGACCGACCGCGAGCGTGCACTTCGTGGCGTACCGGCAAATTACTCGGTGGATCTCATACGCAAAGGGATCGCTCTTCGAAGACAGCGGAACGCTCGTTCGCGCGGCCCTGGCAGGCGGCATAGGAAACGATGCATTCGTACGCTTCATCAATGACCTGACACCCAAGGCTGGTAGAGACCTGAATGTGCTGCTCGCCATGTCGCACCTCCGCCAAAACAGCAGCATCGAAGCTTACAAGCTTGCCGGGACAATCCAGAGAACTCCGGTCGAGGCACAAGAGGTATTGCTTGCCATGACTGACGAGTACAACTTGGTGGAGCCATCCAAAAGAACAGCCAAGAAGCCCTTCCCGACGTATCGTCTACGATCAGACGTGCTCGCGGCAATGTCACGGTCGGTCTCATATCGAGGCCGGTCTTTTGACGATGCAGATCAGAAGGTCGTCGACCATGTAAGAGAGTA
This sequence comes from Nonomuraea sp. NPDC050153, assembly GCF_044460125.1. NCBI lineage: Bacteria > Bacillati > Actinomycetota > Actinomycetes > Streptosporangiales > Streptosporangiaceae > Nonomuraea > Nonomuraea sp. NPDC050153. The sequence goes on along the minus strand of NZ_JBITJQ010000008.1, from coordinate 290,202 downwards.
CGGTTTCGTCACCAACCAGACAATACGCCGCCTCTTCGATATTCACGTCTACGCCGCTCGCGACCTGCTGAACAGCCTGCGCGAGCGGCAAATCATCGAAAAGATAGGAGATGCGAGAGGAGGTACCGGGGTCAAGTACGGCCCAGGGCCGAAGTTTCCCAGGAGCAGGTCCTGAATCCCCGTCGAGCGAACGGGGGGTCGAAGGGGGCGTGAGCCCCCTGGAAGGCGCTGCCCGAGGCTCCCTCGCGCGCAGCGCCCCATTGCAGAGGACCTTGCTGTTCCCCCCCGGAAACCCCGGTAATCCCGCTCAGGCGGTTTCGTGGCCGGCGCGGAGGAGGCCGTACGTGACCGCCTGCTCGAGTGCCTGCCAGGACGCGTCGATGATGTTCTCCGCCACCCCGACCGTGGCCCACTCGGACGTGTCGTCGCTGGAGGTGATGAGGACGCGGGTGATGGCGCCCGTCCCGTGGGTGCCCTCGAGTATGCGGACCTTGTAGTCCACCAGCTCCAGCTTCGCCAGCTCGGGGTACAGCTTCTCCAGCGCCAGCCGCACGGCCTTGTCCAGGGCGTTGACGGGGCCGTTGCCCTCGCCCGTGGCGACGATGCGCTCGCCCTTGGCGTGGAGCTTGACGGTGGCCTCGCTGACCAGTTCGCCGCCCTTCGTGCGCTCCACGATCACGCGCCACGACTCGACCTCGAAGTGGCGCTTGCGCTCCCCGTGCACGGTGTCGCGCAGCAGCAGCTCGAACGACGCGTCCGCGGCCTCGAAGGTGAATCCGCGCGACTCCAGGTCCTTGACCCGTTCGACCAGGGTCTTGGTGTGGTCGGGGGTGAGGTCGTAGCCGAGTTCGCGGCCCTTGAGCTCGACCGAGGCGCGGCCGGCCATGTCGGAGACGAGCATGCGCATGTCGTTGCCGACGGCGGCGGGGTCGATGTGCTGGTAGAGGTTGGGGTCGACCTTGATGGCGCTGGCGTGCAGGCCGGCCTTGTGGGCGAAGGCGGAGGTGCCGACGTACGGGGCGTGGGAGTTGGGGGTGACGTTGGTGACCTCGGTGATCGCGTGGGCGATGCGGGTCATGTCGGCCAGCGCCGCCTCGGGGACGAGGTCGAAGCCGCGCTTGAGCTGGAGGTTCGCCACGACGGTGAAGAGGTTGGCGTTGCCGGAACGCTCGCCGTAGCCGTTCGCGCAGCCCTGGACGTGCGTGGCCCCGGCCTTGACGGCGGCCAGGGTGTTGGCGACGGCGCAGCCGGTGTCGTCGTGGCAGTGGATGCCGACGCGGGCGCTGGTCTGGACGGCCTCGTGGACGATCTCGGCGAGTTCGTCGGGGAGCATGCCGCCGTTCGTGTCGCACAGGGCGATGACGTCGGCCCCGGCTTCGGCGGCGGTCCGCAGGACTTCGAGCGCGTAGGCTGGGTTGGACTTGTAGCCGTCGAAGAAGTGCTCGGCGTCGAGGAAGACTCGCTGTCCCCCCGCACGAAGGTGAGAGACCGTGTCGCGGATCATCGCGAGGTTCTCCTGGAGAGTCGTGCGGAGGGCCAGCTCCACGTGCCGGTCGTGACTCTTGGCGACAAGGGTCACGACCGGCGCGCCGGATTCGCGCAACGCGGCCACCAATGGGTCGTCGGCTGCCTTCACACCGGCCCGGCGGGTCGCACCGAACGCGGCGAGTTGCGCATGCTTCAGGTCGAGCTCTGTTCGAGCCCGCCTGAAGAACTCTGTGTCCTTGGGGTTGGCGCCCGGCCAGCCCCCCTCGATGAAACCGACGCCCAGACCGTCCAAGTGGCGCGCGACGGCGAGCTTGTCGGCGACGGTGAGGTTGAGCCCCTCCTGTTGGGCGCCGTCACGCAGCGTCGTGTCGTATACGTGGAAGCGGTCGTCGGCCATGAGTCTCTCTTCTCTGGAAGTCCTCTGGAAAGCAAAAAGACCCCTCACGGACGTGAGAGGTCTGCGCGCTGGCGGTGTCCTTTGTCAGCCAGCGCGCCTGCCGATAATGAGCAGACCGTAGAACATGGTGCCGCCCAGTCTGCCACATGCATTCACCATGTGGCACATCGATCTCAGCTTCTGGGACAAGCCTTTACACGGTGACACCGTCGCCACCTGTGATGACGCGCTCGAGCGTGGCCGGATCGAACACCTCGTCGCCCAGCAACTGCCCGTCGAGCAGCACCGTGGGCGTGCCCTGGAGCCGTACCTTCGCGGTCTCCGCCAGATGGGCCTGCGCGTACGACTGCGACCTGACGCACTCGTCCACCGACGCCCCCGCCCGCCGGGCGGCCTTGACCAGATCCTCGACGGCGAACCCGGACGCCTCGCCGTGCGGCACGGGCTGCATGGCGTACAGCTCGTCCCTGAAGGTGAGCCAGTTCTCCTCGGGGACGCAGCGGGCGGCAGCGGCGGCGCGGATGGAGTTCGAGCGCATGGGCTCGTCCTGGAAGATCGTCACCGGGTGGAAGACGACCTTGACCTTGCCCTCCATGGCGAGTTTCCTGATGGTGCCGTCTACCTTGGCGTGCATGTCCTTGCAGATCGGGCAGTCGAAGTCCTCGTACAGGTCCAGCACGGGAGCCTCGCCGCCCCGGTCGGCGAGGACCATCGAACCGTCCATCTGCCGGGTCAGCCGCACCCCCTCGGACGACCGGCCAGGCTCCGAGAACGACAGCACCCCGAGTACGGCGATGGCCACGCACGCGAGCGCCACCGCCAGCAACCGCTTCATCATCAGCCCACTCTCACCTCGTTGATCGCGCAGACCTTACCCGATGCCGAAAGAATGGACGTATGAAGGCATACCTCCTCGATCCCGCTGTAGCACGATACGTCGTTGCCCACACGACGCCGCCCGACCCGCTGCTGGACGAGCTGGCGAAGGAGACGGCCCGGGCCACCGGGGACGCCGCCGGCATGCAGATCTCCCCCGACCAGGGCACCTTCCTGACCATGATCACCCAGCTCGTGGCGCCGCGGGTGGTCGTCGAGGTGGGGACGTTCACCGGCTACTCGTCCGTGTGCATCGCCAGGGGCCTGTCCGGCGGGCGGCTGCACTGCTTCGACGTGAGCGAGGAGTGGACCTCCATCGCCCGCCGCTACTGGCGCGAGGCCGGGGTGGACGACCGCGTGACGCTCACGCTCGGGCCCGCGCTGGAGACGCTCGCCTCCTTCGACCAGACCGTCGACCTGGCCTTCCTCGACGCCGACAAGGGCAACTACCCCGGCTACTACGAGCTGCTCATGGAGCGCCTGCGGCCCGGCGGGCTGATCGTGGCGGACAACACCCTGCGCAGGGGGCACGTGGCGGACCCGGCGCGCGAGGAGCCGACAACCGTGGAGATCCGGCGGTTCAACGACCTGGTGATCGAGGATCCGCGGGTGACCGTGCTCATGATGCCGGTCGCGGACGGGATGACCCTGATCAGGAAGAACTAGGCGGGGCGGCCGGGCCCTCGCGGACCCGGCCGGCCCAACTAGACGATCTTGTGGATCCAGTTGTGCGTGTCGGGGCGGGCGCCGTACTGGATGCCCACCAGTTCCTCGCGCACCCGCAGCGTCACCGGGCCGGGGTTGCCGTCGGCGACGCTCCAGGCGCGGTCGGCGCCCTTCACCGTGCCCACCGGCGTGACCACGGCCGCCGTCCCGCACGCGAACACCTCGGTGAGCTCCCCGGACTCGCACCCGGCCTGCCACTCGTCGACCGAGATGAGGCGCTCCTCGGCCTCCAGGCCCAGGTCAGCGGCCAGCGCCAGGATGGAGTCCCTGGTGATGCCGGGCAGCAGGGTGCCGGTCAGCGCGGGGGTGACGAGCTTGTCGCCGAAGACGAAGAACAGGTTCATCCCGCCCATCTCCTCGACGTACTTGTGCTCGTGGGCGTCCAGCCACACCACCTGGTCGCAGCCGTTCTCCACCGCCTGCCGCTGCGCGACGAACGCGGCCGCGTAGTTCCCGCCGCACTTCGCGAAGCCCGTGCCGCCGGGGGCGGCCCGCGTGTACTCGGTGGACAGCCAGACGGAGACGGGCTTGAGCCCACCCGTGAAGTACGAGGCCGCCGGGGAGGCGATGACCATGTACTTGTACGACTTCGACGGGTAGTTGACGCCGAGCCCCGCCTGGGTGGCGATCATGAAGGGGCGCAGGTAGAGGCTGTGGCCCTCGGTCGTGGGCACCCATTCCTTGTCGGTCTCCACGAGGAGTTCGAGCGACTCGACGAACGCCTCCTCCGGCAGCTCCGGCATGGCCATCCGGACCGCGGAGTGGTTGAAGCGGGCGGCGTTCGCGTACGGGCGGAACGTGACGATCGAGCCGTTGGTCTGGCGATAGGCCTTGAGCCCCTCGAACAGTTCCTGCGCGTAGTGGAAGACCGAGGTGGCCGGGTCGAGCGAGAGCGGGCCGTACGGCACCAGCTCGGCGTCGTGCCAGCCCTGCCCCTCGGTGTAGTCGATCGAGATCATGTGATCCGTGAAGGTCTGCCCGAAGCCGGGGTTCGCCAGTACCTGCTCCCGCTCGGCCGCGGTGCGAGCGTGGTCGGATAGCTGCACGTCGAAGCTGAGCTTTTGAGCGATGGTCATGACGTCGGTCCTTCTCTCTGCGAATCTGCCCAAATCTACAGAAACCTGTGGATCGGTGCTGATGGGCGGGACTGCCCGGAGGACAGTCCCGTACTTCCTATTGTCTCGCCATATGGGATGGCAAGCGGCCAATGGGGCGGTCACCCCTTTTGGACGCAAAAAAGCGCCTGGCGGCCCTCTTCGGACCACCAGGCGCGTTGGAGGCTAGGCGGTCCTAGCCGGATACTCGCGCGGTGATGTCGTCACCGATCTCGTGAGTGGTGCGACCCGCCCAGCCGGCCAGCCGCTCAAGGATGTCCTCGGCGACCGCCTGCTCGACCTTGGCCGACTCGGCGTGCAGGCCGAGGTGGTCGAGGAGCATGGCGACGGACAGGATGGTCGCGGTCGGGTCGGCCTTGCCCTGGCCGGCGATGTCGGGCGCGCTGCCGTGCACCGGCTCGAACATGCTCGGCGCGGACCGCTCGGGGTTGATGTTGCCGCTGGCGGCCAGGCCGATGCCGCCGGCGATGGCGGCGCCCAGGTCGGTGATGATGTCCCCGAACAGGTTGTCGGTGACGACCACGTCGAACCGCTCCGGCTGGGACACGAAGAACATCGAGGCCGCGTCGATGTGGCAGTAGTCGGTCGTGACGTCGGGGTATTCCGCCGCGAGGCGGTTGACCGTGCGCTGCCACAGGTCACCGGCGAAGGTGAGGACGTTAGTCTTGTGGACGAGCGTCAGCTTCTTGCGCGGCCGCGTGGCGGCCTTCTCGAACGCGTACCGCACCACGCGCTCGACGCCGTAGGCGGTGTTGAGCGACTCCTGGGTGGCGATCTCGTACGGGGTGCCGCGCCGCATGGCGCCGCCGGTGCCCGCGTAGAGGCCCTCGGTGCCCTCGCGGACGACGATCATGTCGATGTCGTCCGCCGTGGTGTCGGCCAGCGGGGTGGTCACGCCGGGGAACAGCTTGACCGGGCGCAGGTTGACGTAGTGGTCGAACTCGAAGCGGATCCGGAGCAGCAGGTCGCGCTCAAGGATGCCCGGCGGCACACTGGGGTCGCCCACCGCGCCGAGCAGGATCGCGTCGTAGCCGCGCAGCTCTTCGAGCACGCTGTCGGGCAGCGTCTCACCGGTACGGTGATAGCGGGCGGCCCCCAGGTCGTAGTGGGTGGGCTCGAACTTCGTGCCAACTGCCTCCAGGACCTTGAGCCCTTCGGCCACGACCTCGGTGCCGATCCCATCGCCGGGGATGACGGCCAGACGGATGTTACGCGACTCCATGGGCGGTACCTTACCGCGTCGTCTCGCCTGACGAACACGTCATCTCATTTTTCGGACGCCCACTTTGTCCGTATTGCGGTTTTTTGACCGTTTCGTTAAAGTCGGCGACCAGCCTAATCCGCGCAGCCGTTGCGTGGAGTCGGGGACCCACTTCCCCCTGGGGCGAGTCGGCATCCCCATGCCGTAGGGCTACTTCCAGGCCCGAGCCCGTCAGCTAACCCGGCCGGCCACTTGGAAGGACAGACCCCTGTCTCGAATCGCCATCGTCCTGGCGGCGGGCGCCGCCGGGCTCATTCTGGCCACCCCAGCCCACGCCGCGACCACCCCCGAAAACCCCACCACCCTGACCGGCGCCCAGATCAAGAAAATCCAGGAGAAGCAGGGGCCGAAACCCGCCTGGAAGATCGCCCTCAAGTTCGCCATGAGCAAGCGCGGCACACCGTACGTGTGGGGCGGCACCAGCCCGAGCGGATACGACTGCTCCGGGCTCATGCTCAGGGCCTACGAGCACGCCGGGATCGAACTGCCCCGCACCGCGGCCGAACAGTACTCCGCGTTCGGCAGGAAGATCTCCTGGGAGCACCTCAAACCCGGCGATCTCGTCTTCTTCCACGGCCTCGGGCATGTCGGGATGATCTCCCGGCCCGGCTACATGGTCCACTCGCCGCGCACGGGCGACGTGGTCAAGGAAGAGCGCCTGAGCCAATGGCGCCGCGACTCCTTCGTGGGTGGCGTCCGCCCCGACCCCAAGGGCGTACGGCTCTGGTCCAAGCTCCAGAAGCAGCGCGAGGACACGCCCACCACGCTCACGGCCACCCTGTAGAAGGCACCGGCGTCCGCCTCCCCGCGTGCGGTCAGGGGAGGCGGGCGTCGAAGATGAGGTCCCAGGCGCGGGTCCTGGCGTGGGCCACCGCGCCCAGCAGGACGCCGCTGTCGCCCAGCGTGCTGGCCACCACCGACGGCCGCAGCGGGCCGAGCTCGGCGATGCGGCTCTTGATGGCCGCTCCCAGGAGGTCGAGGTTGCGGCCCACGCCGCCGCTGAGCACGATCACCTCCGGGTCCAGCACGGCCGCGACCGCCACCAGCAGGCCGCCGATGCGGCGCCCCTCGGCCTCCACCACCGAGCGGGCCACGCCGTCGCCGGCTGCCGCCGCGGCGAAGACCTCCTTGGCCGTGTCCAGGGTCAGGCCGGCGGCACGGGCGGCGCGGACCACGCCGGGCGCGGCGGCCACCGCCTCCGTGGCGCCGTGCGCCAGGGCGTGGTCGGCCGGTGGCGCCGGGTCCTCGGCCGCGGGCACGTACGAGACCTCCCCCGCCGCTCCTTTGGCGCCCACGTACAGCTCGCCGTTGATCACGATGCCCATCCCGACGCCGGTCCCGATGGACACCAGCGCGAAGTTCGACTTGCCGCGCCCCTCCCCGTGCACGTGCTCGCCGACGGCGGCCAGGTTGATGTCGTTCTCGATGACGAGCTCGACCTCCAACGCGGCGCGCAGGCGCTCGGCCAGGTCGGGGCCGGGCAGGTTGGGGGCGAACTCCAGGCGGCCGAGCGCCGGGTCGTACACGCCGGGCGATCCGACGACGGCGCAGGCGATGGCGGGCCAGTCGGCCTCGGCCTCGCGGGCGGCGGCCCGGCACAGCTCCCCGACCAGGACGGCCAGCTCGGCGGAGGTGCGGGCGGTGTTGCGCAGGTCTCTGCGGCCGGCGAAGGTCCCGCGCAGGTCGGCGACGGCGACCCGGATCCAGTCGCGCCCGATGTCGACGCCGGCGACGTGGGTGGCGGCGGCGTTGACGTCGTACAGGGACGTGACCGGCCCGGGGCGGCCGGAGACCTCGCCGACGAGGTGGACCAGCCCGTCCTCCTCCAGCCCTGCCAGGGCCGCGGACACCGTGGGCTTCGACAGGCCGGTGATCTTGGCGAGGTCGGCGCGCGAGGCGGGGCCGTGCTCCTGAAGATGGTCGAGCAGGCGGCGCTCGTTCAGCACTCGCAGCAGCCGCGGATTACCCAGGTCGCCCCGCATCTCACCCTCCCTTGAAGAAACAAACCCTAGCCAACTCGCCTGATAGTAAATTACCTTTCTTACCAAGCACAGGGGCGGCACATCCGGAAGGACGAAGTGCGATGCACCGAGCATGGCGATCAATCCCTGTCGCGGCGGTCCTGCTGACCGCCGCCTGCGGAAACACCGGCAACAACACCGGCGCCACCACCACCACCACGACCACGCAGAGCCAGGGCCAGGGCGGCAAGACGATCGCGCTGTTCCTGCCCGAGTCCAAGACCACCCGGTACGAGGCGTTCGACCGCCCGCTGTTCGAGGCGAAGGTCAAGTCGCTCTGCCCCGATTGCAAGATCCTCTACAGCAACGCCGAGCAGGACGCCCCCAAACAGCAGCAACAGGTCGAGGCCGCGCTCACCCAGCAGGCCGACGTGCTCGTGCTCGACGCCGTGGACGCCAACGCCGTGGCCCCGCTGGTGAACCAGGCCAAGCAGAAGAAGGTCCCGGTCATCGCCTACGACCGGCTGATCTCGGGCATCGACTACGCGTACTACGTCTCGTTCAACAACGTACGGGTGGGCGAGATGCAGGGCCAGGCGCTGCTCGACGCCATGACCGCCAGGGGCACGGCGGCCAAGGGCCAGATCGTGATGATCCACGGCTCCCCCACCGACCCCAGCTCCGCCGACTACAAGAAGGGCGCCAAGAGCGTGCTGGACGGAAAGGTGAAGGTCGGCAGGGAGTTCGACACGCCGGACTGGAGCCCCGACAAGGCGCAGCAGGAGATGGAGCAGGCCATCACCGCGCTGGGCAAGGACAGCATCACGGGCGTGCTGTCCGCGAACGACGGCATGGCGGGCGGCGCGATCGCGGCCATGAAGCGCGCGGGCTACAAGCAGCTCCCGCCGATCACCGGCCAGGACGCCGAGCTGGCCGCCGTCCAGCGCATCCTCACCGGCGAACAGTACATGACCATATATCTGGACATCAGGGCGGAGGCGGAGAAGTCCGCCGAGCTCGCCGTCGCCCTCGCCAATGGCGAGCAGCCCGTTGCCCCCGCCAAGGTCAACAACGGCGCGGCCGAGATCCCGGCGTTCCTCCTCGACCCCATCCCCGTCACGGCGGACAAGGTGAAGGACACGATCGTGAAGGACGGCTTCTACACCGCCGCCCAGCTCTGCACGGGCGAGGTCAAGGCCGCCTGCGAGAAGCAGGGCATCCAGTAGATGCTCTCGGCAACAGGGATCTCCAAACGGTACGGCGCGGTCCAGGCCCTCGACGGGGCCGGCCTGGACCTGCGCGCCGGCGAGGTCGTGGCCCTCATGGGCGACAACGGCGCCGGCAAGTCCACGCTGGTCAAGACCATCTCGGGAGTCGTGACGCCGGACACCGGCACGATCGCCGTGGACGGCTCGCCGGTCAGGATCGCCAACCCGCACGACGCGCAGGCCCTCGGCGTCTCGACCGTCTACCAGGACCTCGCGCTCTGCGAGAACCTCGACGTCGTGGCCAACCTCTTCCTGGGCACCGAGCGCCGGCGCGGCTCGCTGCTGCGCCACATCGCCATGGAACGCGCGACCCGCGACCTCCTCGGCCAGCTCGACGTGCGCATCAGGGACATCAGGGTGCCGGTCGCCATGCTGTCGGGCGGCCAGCGGCAGTCGGTGGCCATCGCGAGAGCGCTCATCGGCGAGCCCCGGCTGGTCATCCTCGACGAGCCCACGGCGGCCCTGGGGGTCGAGCAGACGGCGCAGGTGCTGGCGCTGATCGGGCGGCTGCGCGAGCGCGGGCTCGCGGTGCTGGTCATCTCGCACAACCTCGCCGACGTGCGCGCGGTGAGCGACCGCGTGGTGGTGCTGCGGCTGGGCCGCAACGCCGGTGAGTTCCGTACGGCCACCTCCTCCCAGGAGGAGATCGTGGCCGCGATCACGGGGGCAGGGGCATGACCGACACACTGGTACGCAGGCCGTACACGCCGAAGGTCGCGGTCGAGCGGCTGCGGCAGGGGGACGTCGGCGCGTGGCCGGTCGTCGGCGGGCTGATCGCGATCGCGATCGTGTTCAGCACGCTCAACGACCGCTTCCTGTCCCCCGAGAACCTCACCAACCTCGTGCTCCAGATGGCCGCCACCGGCACGATCGCGCTCGGCATCATCATGGTGCTGCTGCTCGGCGAGATCGACCTGTCGGCGGGCTCGGTCAGCGGCCTGTGCGCCACGATCATGACGATCGTCCATGTCAAGCAGGGCTGGAACCCGCTGCCGGCCATCCTCCTGGCGCTGGCCGTCGGGGCGGCGATCGGGTTCCTGCACGGCGTGATGCTGACCAAGCTGCGGATGCCGTCGTTCGTCGTGACGCTGGCCGGGCTGATGGGCTGGCTCGGCCTGCTGCTCTACCTGCTGCGGCAGGGCGGGACGATCAACCTGCCGTTCACCGGGTTCATCTCGAAGCTGAGCGACACCTGGCTGCCGGGCTGGCTCGCGTGGACGGTCGCGGCGGGCCTGGTGGCCGGGTCGGCGGGCGCGTCCCTCGCGGTCAGGAGGCTGCGGCTGGCGGCCGGGCTGCCGGTGACGCCGCTGTGGTGGTCGCTGGCGAAGGCCGGCGGGCTGGCGGTGCTGCTCGCCGCGGCGGTGCTCGTCATGTCGGCGGACCGCGGCGTGCCGCTCCTGCTGATCATCTTCGGGGCGCTGGTGGTGCTGCTCGACCTCATGCTGAGGCACACCACGTTCGGCCGGCACCTGTACGCCGTCGGCGGCAACGCCGAGGCCGCCAGGCGCGCCGGCATCAACGTCACCAGGATCAGGATCCTCGCGTTCATGCTGGCCTCCACGCTGGCGACGGCCGGGGGCATCCTGGCCGCCAGCCGCCTGTCCGCCGTCAACCAGGGCTCGGGCGGCAGCGACATCCTCCTCCTGGCAATCGCCACCGCGGTCATCGGCGGCACCTCGCTGTTCGGCGGGCGCGGCCGGGCCTACGACGCGCTGCTCGGCGTCCTGGTCATCCAGGCCATCTCCAACGGCATGTACCTGCTCAGCGTGGACTCCTCGGTGCGGTTCATGGTGACCGCCGCGGTGCTGGCGCTGGCCGTGGCCATCGACTCGCTCGCCCGCAGGGGCGCGGCCCGATGACCCGGGTCCTGGGCATCGACGTGGGTGGGACGAAGGTGGCCATCGGGGTGTCCACGGCCGACGGCCCCTCGCTGTCCGCCCACCTCCGCCTGGACACCGGTCCCGACACGCTGGCGCGGGCGCTCGCGGCGGCGCGGGCCCTGGACGGCGCGCCCGCCGCGGTGGGCTTCTCGACGTGCGGGGTGATCCGCGACGGCGTGGTCAGGCTCGCACCGAACGTCCCCGGCTGGGAGGGCCTCGAACTGCCGCGGCTGCTGGAGGAGGCGTACGGCGCCACTCCGGTGGCCATCGACAACGACGTGAACGCGGCGGCGGCGGCCGAGCTGCGCTGGGGCGCCCTGCGCGGGGTCACCACGGGCGTCTACCTGAACCTGGGCACCGGCCTGGCGGCGGCCCTGGTGGTGGACGGCCGGGTGGTGCCGGGCGCCCACGGCGCGGCCGGGGAGATCGGTTACCTGCAGGTGACGCCGGGTGAGCCCGCCTTCGCCGACGGCCGGGTGCCCCTGGAGGAGCGCGTCTCGGGCGGCGCGCTGGCCGCCCGCGGCGCCGCCGCCCTGGGTCGCCCCGTCACGGCGGCCGAGCTCCTGGGCGAGGGCCAGGCACGGGAACTGGTGGACGAGGCACTGCGGACGCTGGCCATGAGCGTGGCGAACCTGTGCGTGATGCTCGACCCCGAGCGCCTGGTGGTCGGCGGCGGCATGATGGGCGCGGCGGACCTGATCCTGCCGAGGCTGGCGGCCGAGGTCGGCCGGGCGGTGCCGTTCCCGCCGGAGGTGCGCCCGGCCCACTTCGCGGCCGACGCGCCGCTGCTGGGGGCGCTGGCGCTGGCCCGCGCGGCGGTAGCGTAGGGGTATGGCACCGGAGAAGGTGCACCTCACCGGGGAGAGGGCCACGCTGCTCGCCACCCTGTACGGGCGGGCGCTGGACGCGCGATCCCCGCAGCCGATCCTCGGCGACGACCTGGCCGCCGAGACGGTCGAGCGCATCGACCACGACTTCACCCGGACCGGGATGAACGCCGTCCTCGCGATCTCCGTCGCGCTCAGGGCGCGTTTCATCGACCGGTGGGCGGCCGAGTACCTGGCCACCCATCCCGAGGCCACCGTGCTCCACCTGGGCTGCGGCCTCGACACCCGCGTCCACCGGCTGGACCCGCCGCCCACCGTCCGCTGGTACGACGTGGACTACCCCGACGTCATCGAGCTGCGGCGACGCCTGTTCCCCGAGCGGCCCGGCTATCGCCTGATCGGCTCGTCGGTCACCGACCTGGGGTGGCTGGAGCAGGTCCCAGGCCACGCCCCTGTGCTGGTCGTGGCCGAGGGCCTGCTCTACTATCTCGACCCCGGTGAGGGCCGGGCCCTCATCAGGGCGATCGTCGACCGCTTCCCCGGCGGCCAGTTCGTCTTCGACGCGGTGAGCCCGCTCGGGCTCAGGACGCAGAAGTTCAACAGGCCGGTACGCAAGGCCGACGCCAGGCTGGTCTGGGGCGTCGACGGCACCGGCGAACTGCTGGCGATCCATCCGGAATTGCGCTGCCTGAGCGCGGTGAGCGCCTTCGACATCGAGGGGTTCGACCGCCTGCCGGCGCCGCATCGCGTCGCGGCCCGGATCGCCGCCCTGCTGCCGGGGGTGAAGCGGGCGGCGGTGTTCTACCGGCTCGGGTTCTGAGGGGCGCCGCCGTTGTCCCTGCGGTCCAGGGCGGTCTGCAGGGCCTGCGCGGCCTCGTCCTCATGCTCCTCGGCACGGTTCCAGGCATACATCTCGTACATGTGACTCATCTCATTTCGCGAGCGCGTTCCAGAAGGGGGGCCGGAGCTGTGTTGATCGCCGAGCCCGCTCGGGGTGCTGTGACGGATGTCCTCGCCGCGCTGCGGATCCGTCGCAGCGCTCGAACCCGACCGGGCCTGTCTCTCGCAGGGTCCGGGTCACGGACCGGACGAATGGGACTTAGTAGCCGACACACCACGACGCACCGCGGCGAGTCGTCGACCTGCCCTAACAGGCCCCGCCGCGGCAGGTAATAAGTACGAGCACCTGGCGCATTACCAGCAACAGTACCCCAGCAATCTCATTGGATGTCCTACTATCTCGCATGCTGAGACAAGAAAGGCCGCCACCCGGATCCGGGTGGCGGCCTTCAGTGCCGGAAGGAGGCTCAGCCCTCCAGGTCCACGGAGCGGCCGCTCTCGGCGCCGATCTCGTTCCCGATCTGGTCGATCACCTCGGCCGGGATCGCCGAGTCGACGGTCAGCGCGATGAGCGCGTTGCCGCCCTTGGTGGAACGGGCCACCTGCATCGAGGCGATGTTGACGCTGTGCTCGCCGAGGAGGCGGCCGACCACGCCGACGATGCCGGGGCGGTCGGTGTAGGTGAAGAACGCCAGGTGGGCCGTCGGCTCGATCTCCATCTCGTAGCCGTTGACCTCGACGATCTTCGTGATGTGGCGCGGGCCGGAGAGCGTGCCGGACACCGAGACCTGGCGGCCGTCGGCGAGCACACCGCGCACGGTCACCACGTTGCGCCAGTCGGGGCTCTCCGAGCTGGTCACCAGCTCCACGGCGATACCGCGGTCCTTGGCCAGCAGCGGCGCGTTGACGTAGGTGACCTGCTCCTCGATCACGTCGGTGAACACGCCCTTGAGGGCGGCCAGCTCGATCACCCGCACGTCCTCGGAGGCGATCTCGCCGCGCACCTCGACGTCGAGCTTGGTGGCCACCTCGCCGGCCAGCGCGGTGAACACGCGGCCGAGCTTCTCGGCCAGCGGCAGGCCCGGCTTGACCTCCTCGGCCACCACGCCGCCCTGGACGTTGACCGCGTCCGGCACGAACTCACCCGCGAGCGCCAGCTTCACGCTCCGCGCGACCTGGGTGCCGGCCTTCTCCTGGGCCTCGTGCGTGGAGGCGCCGAGGTGCGGTGTGATGACGACCTGGTCGAGCTCGAACAGCGGGCTGTCGGTGCACGGCTCCTTGGCGAACACGTCAAGGCCGGCACCGGCGACGCGGCCCTCCTTGATCGCGGCGTAGAGCGCGCCCTCGTCGATGATGCCGCCGCGGGCGACGTTGATGATGCGCACGGACGGCTTGACCTGGTGCAGCTCCCGCTCACCGATGAGACCGACGGTCTCCTTGGTCTTCGGCGGGTGCAGCGTGATGAAGTCCGACCGCTTGAGCAGCTCCTCGAAGCTGACCAGCTGGGCGCCGAGCTGGGCGGCGCGGGCCGGAGGCAGGTACGGGTCGAAGGCGATGATCTCGACGCCGAACGGCTGCAGCCGCTGGGCCACGAGCTGACCGATCTTGCCGAAGCCGACGATGCCGATGACCTTCTCGTCGAGCTCGACGCCGGTGTACTTGGAGCGCTTCCACTCACCGTTCTTCAGCGCGGCGTGGGCCTGAGCCGTGTTGCGGGCGCTGGCCAGGATCAGGGCGACCGTCTGCTCGGCGGCGCTGGTGATGTTGGACGTCGGCGCGTTGACGACCATGACACCGGCCTTGGTGGCGGCTTCGACGTCGACGTTGTCCAGGCCGACCCCGGCCCGGGCGACCACGCGCAGCTTCGGCGCGGCGGCGATGGCCTCGGCGTCGACCTGCGTGGCGGAGCGGACGATCAGGGCGTCCACCTCGGCGAGGGCGGGCAGCAACTGGGAACGGTCGGCGCCGTCGGTGTGGCGGACCTCGAAATCAGCGCCGAGTACGGCGAGGCCGGCCTCGGACAGCTCCTCTGCGACCAGAACGACGGGCTTGTTCACGGGTGTGGATCCTTAGCAGCACGGCGGGCACTCGGGGGACACGTCCACGGATCCCCCGACGGTCCCACTGAGTCTATCCGGGGCTTGTGAACGCGTTCACGAGGCACCCACGATGTGAGACAGCTCCGCCCTACCCCCGGGGGAAGAAACTCATCCAGTTCGCGTACATCTTTGTCTTGATCGGGAGATTTATTCGCCATTAGCCTGATAAGCCGTGGCCGAGTACCTAGGGTTCGTCTTATGAGCATCGGGAATCCTGCGCTTGCCGACGTGCTCGCTCAGCATGGCGGTGCGCACCGCCTGCTGGGCGCTCTCGCCGACGGTGGAGTCCTGGTGGCAGTGCGTCCAGACCGCTCGGTCGTCCTCGGGACGACCCAGGCCGGAGACCGGGTGTTGCTCGGTTACACCGGCGCTGCCACCTATGCCAGGCACCGCGGCAGTCATTCCCTGTCGGCGTGCGACGCCGACACCATCCTGGACATCCAGCGCGTCACCGGCGTGCGGGAGATCGTGATCGACGCGGCCGGACCAGCCGCCGCGGCTGTGCCCATCGACGACCTCCAGCACTTCATGTCCTCCACGCGCACGGGGCCCACGCCCGTCCTCTCGGGGACGGTGCCGGCCGCGTACGCGACGGGGGCGATGGCGACCGTGTCACGCGGTGCCGCGCTGGCCCAGGTGGCGCCTCCGACTCCGCATGCGCCCACGCTGCCGTGGGTGCCCGCGCCCCGGCCGCACCTGTCGGGGCCCATGCAGCAGGTGGACCCCGGCTACCGGCGGTGCACGCATCCGATCCTGCCCGCGCTGCGGCAGGCCATCGGGATGCTGCTCATGGACTTCCCGCTCGTGCATCACGTCTGGATCTCCGAGGCGCGCACGGCGTCCGGGGCTCCGGGGATCATGCTGCACGTGAAGGTGCACATGTCGGCCGCCGAGGACGTCGTACGCGACCTGCACCGCCTGGTACGCGCCCGGCTGCCGCAGTTCGCGGCCTCCGGGGCGCCGATCCTCATGGCCAGGGTGGCGGACTCGCGCAGCGAGCGCAGGATGATCGAGATCGGCGCGCACGTGGTGTGCGCGAACGTCATCGACTGACGCGCCCATCCGCGCCGGGGCCCGGGTGACCGGGCCCTGCGGCATGGGAAAAGTGGGCCCTCCCGAACAAGCTCTCGCTCGGCTTCAATGAGAGCATGATCACACCGACGGTGAACGCGCCCACGGTCTCCAGGCGCGTGCGCCTCGGCTACGGCGTGGGGTCGTTCTGCACGGCCACGGTCAGCACCGTGCCCGGCCTGCTCCTGCTGTACTACATGACCAATTTCCTGGCCGTGCCCGCCTGGCTGGCCGGGGTCGTGGTGACCGCGCCCAAGGTCTGGGATCTGATCATCAACCCGCTGATCGGCCGCTGGTCGGACCGGACCCGGTCGCGGCTGGGCCCCCGGCGCCCCTGGCTGCTGGCGGGCGCCTGCACGCTGCCGGTCATGTTCTTCCTGGTGTTCGCGGGGCCGCCGCTGACGGGGGTGCCCGCCGCCCTGTACGTGGGGGCGTGCTTCCTCGCGACGGCGACGGCGTACGCGCTGTTCGAGGTGCCGTACAAGGCGATGCCCGGGGAGATGACCCACGACTACCACGAGCGCACCTCGCTGCTGCAGTGGCGCATGATCTTCATCGGCGCGGCCACCGCGGTCAGCGGCGTGCTCGCCCCGGCCGTCGTCACGAGCCAGGGCGAGCACGGCACGCTGGACAGCTACCGGCTGATGGCCACGATGATCGCAGTCATCCTGTTCGTCTCCATGCTGGCCTCCTTCTTCGGCACGGCCCGCGCTCCCATGACCGGCGCGCCGGAGGCGGACCGGGGAGGGTGGCGCGAGCAGTTCGCCGCGATCAAGGGGAACCGGCCGTTCCTGTGGCTGACCGTGCTGTCCTGCACGCAGATGCTGGCCGTGAGCATGATGCTGGCCGCCGCGCCGTACTTCGCCGCGTACACGATCGGCTCGCCGAAGGTCACGCAGACGCTCTTCGCCGCGCTGGTCGGCCCGATCCTGCTGACGATGCCGCTGTGGGTGCGCCTGGCCAAGCGCTTCGACAAGCGGGGCGCGATGATCCTGGCGGCCCTCCTGTACGGGAGCGGCACGACGGCGGCCCTGGCCACGCCGATCTTCGGCACCGTGTGGGCGCACGTGACGATCCTGCTGGTCGGCGTCGGCTACGCGGGGGTGCAGCTGCTGCAGTTCTCGATGCTGGCGGACGTGATCGCGGCGGACGCCGCCCAGACCGGCAAGCGGCGGGCGGGCGTGCTGACCGGGCTGTGGACGGCCATCGAGAGCGGCGTCAGCGCGTTCGGCGCGCTGATCTTCGGGGTGATCCTGTCGATCGGCGGCTTCATCGAGTCCGAGCCGAGCAGGCCGGTCGAGCAGCCGGACAGCGCGGTGACCGCGGTCCTGATCGGGCAGACCGCGGTCCCCGCGCTGATCATCTTCCTGTCGGTGCTGATGACGCTGAAGTACCGGCTCACGCCACCCGTCGGGCCGGCACCAGACGCGTCCGCGTGAACAGCCCGGCCGTCAGCGCGGCCAGCAGTGGCAACCCCACCACGACCCCGGCCAGGAAGAGCCAGGGAATGGCGATCGTCGTGGCTCCCGGGTTGAAGAGCTCCATGGTCCCGTAAAGCCCCCGGGTCAGCGGCCAGGTCAGCGCGATGCCGCTGACGGTGCCCGCCACCAGGCCCACCACGGCGCCGAGGCCGGAGATATAGGCGGCCTGGGCCGCCACCACGAGCCTGCGGACCCGCGTCGTCCCGCCGACTGCGGACAGGGTGTCGAGATCCTGGCGCATGTCGGCGGCGGCCAGCCCCGTGGCCGCGAACGTGCCGCCGAGCACCAGGACCAGCGCGGCCGCGAGCAGGATCAGCAGGGCCACGAAGCGGCCCTCCGCGTTGCCCCGCTCCACCGTGACGGAGACCTTCTCTCCGATCATGGCCCTGATCTCGGTGGACAGACGCTGATCGTCGACAGATGTGGTCGCCGCGTAGAGAACCCGCTGCGCGACCTTGAACCCCGCCGACGTCAGCGCGGACGGCGAAATCACCACGCCCCCTTGACCGGGCTCGGATGCCGCCGCCTCCACGGCGGGAACCCGGAAGGTCTTGACAGGCGTCTCCCCCCGGTCTTCGATCCGCAACGTGATCGTGCCGTCGCGGACCAGGCCGGGCTTGAACGCCACGGCCTTGCCCGCCGCCAGTGCCGCCGCCGCCTGCGGATCCCTGCGTTTCTGGAGGAAGGCGAGCACCTCGTCGTCCGCCACGGGCACGGGGCCGAACATGTAGTCGGGAGGGCGGCACCCGTCGCTGCAGTCCCCCTGCCAGTCGACCAGCAGATGCTGGGACCTGCCCTGCGCGTCCGTCGCGTCCAGCCCGTCGACCAGGCGCACCCCCGCCAGCTTCTGCTGGACGAGCGCCCGCACCCGCGCCCATCCCTGATCGTCCAGCTCCCAGACGCGGATCATCGTGGTGCCCGCGGGGAGGATCCCGCCCCGTCTCGCCTCGTTGCTGATGTAGTCGCTGTTGACGCCGATGCCCAGCGTGACGGCGCCCATGGTGGCCGCCATGACCGCGGCGGTGGCGGAGGCCGTACGGACGCGGTGGCGGGAGGCGTCGCGCACGGACAGCCGCAGCGGGAGCGGCAGCCGACCGGCGAGCCGTCCCGTGGCCTGGACCAGCCACGGCATCAGCGCGACCAGCCCGAACACCACCAAGGTCGCAGCCAGCGCGACGGACAGCGTGCCCCGGTGCAGGGCGAACCCCGTCGCGGCCAGCCCGAGCAGGACCAGCGCGGCCCCGAGCACGGGACGGCCGGCCCGCCCCGGCGTGTCCACGGCGGCGCGTCCGGCCAGCACGTGCACGGGGCTCTGCCGGCTCGCCTGGATCGCGGGCACGATCGCCGCGGTCAGCGCGCTCACCACGCCCAGCGCGGCCACCCCGAGCACCTGCGCCCACGGCACGTCGGCCGGGCCGTGCGTCCAGTCCAGCCAGCGGGCCGCGAACCACTCCGCCACCAGCCCGGCGCCGATTCCCAGGGCGGCGCCGAGCAGGGCCGCCGCGCCGCCGAGCACCAGGCCGTCGGCCAGCACGATCGTCTTGAGGTGCCGCCCGGAGCCGCCCTGGGCGGCGATCACGGCGAGCTCCCTGCGCCTGCGGCGCAGCCCGACCGCGAAGGCGGGGCCCGCGAGCAGGACGGTCTCGGTCACGACGAGCACGACGGCGACACCCAGCTCGACCAGCCCGTGCAGGTCCCGGGGCCTGAAGTTGCCGATGTCGGAGCGCTCGATCATGACCCGGGACTTGACGGCCAGGCCCACCTTGTTGAGCCTTCGCGCGTCCGGCCACTGGACGGGGGCGGCGGTGTCGATGAGCCAGCCGCTGTCGTTGCCGTCGTTCTGGTGCGGAAGCAGCCCCTCCGGCAGGGCGAGCATCTCGCGCAGGCCGGGCCGGTTCGGGTGCTCGGCGACCCCGACCACCCGCACGGTGCGGTCCGGCCGCCAAATTTTGATCGTGTCACCGATCCGGACACCTCTGTCGACCAGCGCGGGGGACGCGGTGACCTCACCGGGCGCGGTGGCGAACCGCCCCTCGACCAGGCGGCGCATCCCCCTGGTCAAGGGGTCGCGCAGATCGGTTTCGAACACGTCCACCCGGTTGTAGCCGTCCGCCAGGCGGGCCTCCACGACGTTCGCCTGGTAGCGGAGGAGGCGGCCCTGGAGCAGCGTGCCGATCTCGGCGGGCGTCCACGGCCGCTCGGGACGCGACGACTCGCGCATATTGGTGACCTCCCCGTCCGCACGCTGCTTGATCGGGGTGCGGAACGGACTCGTGGCGATGCGGGCGTCGGCCGCCCCCAACACCGAGTCCAGCTTGTCGCGGGCGGTGATGCTCGTGGTGGCATCGGCGGTGAGCGCCGCCGTGATGACGAGGATGGGCAGGCCGATCATCACCATGATCAGCGCGGTGCGGCCCTTGAAGCGCAGGGCGTCCCTGCGGGAGATGCGCAGCGCGGCGCGGAACGCGCTCATCGGGCGCTCTCCAGCCTTACGGCGCTCGACTCCACGATCGCGCCGTCACGCAGGTAGACCACCCGGTCGGCCCAGCCCGCGTAGCGCGGTTCGTGGGTGACCAGCAGGACCGCCGCGCCCGCGTCGCAGCGGGTGCGCAGCAGTTGCAGGATCTCGTCCCCGGTGGCGGTGTCGAGCGCGCCGGTCGGCTCGTCGGCCAGCAGCAGCCGCCGCTCGCCGACCAGCGCCCTGGCGATGGCCACGCGCTGGCGCTGCCCGCCGGACAGTTCCTCGGGGAAACGGTCGGCGACCTCCCCTGCCCCCACCTCGGCGAGCACGGCCAGCGCCTCCTCGCGGGCCGTCGCGAAGCGGACGCCGTCGAGCTCCCTCGGCAGCATCACGTTCTCGGCGGCGGTCAGGGACGGGATCAGGTTCAGGTCCTGGAAGACGTATCCGACGTTGGTGCGCCGGAGCGCGGCCAGGTCCTTCACCCTGGCCAGGTCCTCGCCCTCGATGGTCACGGTCCCCGACGTGGGCCGGTCGAGACCGCCCGCCACGTTGAGCAACGTCGACTTGCCCGAGCCCGACGGGCCCATGACCGCGACCAGCTCCCCCGCCGCGACCTCCAGGCTCACGCCCCTCAGGGCCTGCACCTGGCCGTGCTCGCGGGTCACGTCCCGCAAACTCACCACAGTCATTGCTCTTGCTCCTTGGACATCTGCTTGGAAACGGCCTCGCAGTGGTCCAGCCAGCGCTGCTCCGCCTCGGCCTTGAAAATCAGCGAATCGAGGACCAGCCGCTGTGCGAACCCGCCTGCCGCGGCCCGTTTGGCCCGGATCAACTCCTGCAGCCCGCGCATGGTGGCCACGCGCTGGGTCTGGATGACCTCGGCCACGTCCAGGCCACCGGCCACAGCCATCGCGATCTTGATGGCCAGTTCGTCCCGAGGCCGGTCGGTCTGGGCGACGGGGGTGCTGAACCATCGCTCCAGCTCCTCCCGACCGGCCTCGGTGATCGTGTAGACCGCGCGGCCCTGCTCGTCGGCTCCCCCTGGGGCCACCAGGCCGTCGCGCTCAAGCCGGGAGAGCGTCGTGTAGACCTGGCCGATGTTCAACGGCCAGGTCGCCCCTGTGGACGCCTCGAACTCGACCCTGAGCTGATAGCCGTAACGCGGTCCGCTGCTCAGCAACGCGAGCAGTCCGTGTCTGATCGACATGGATACTGAGTATGCATACTGAGTATGCCCATCGCAAGCGATCGGTGTTTTCTGGACAGCGAGCGCCCTTCGGTCCGATACTCGCTACATGAGCTCGACGCAGCCGCCTTTTCGCGCATCAGACGGGGAACGCGACCGCGCGATCGACGAGCTCAGGGACCAGGCCGTGGAGGGCCGGATCTCCCACGACACGTTCGTGGGCCGGGTGGACCAGGCGCTGCGCGCGCGCAGCCAGCACGAGCTCGACGAACTGGTCGCCGACCTGCCGCGGAAGGCGACGATCAGGCAGCGGCTGACCGACGCCGTCGCGTCGGTGTCCGAGTTCACCACCCGGCTGCAGTCGGCGTGGCGGCGCCCCCGGCTGCCCCGGCTGGCGCTGCCCGACGACGACCGGCTGCGTTACGTGGTGGGGCGCGGGTCGGCGTGCGACCTCGTCCTGTCGGACTTAACCGTCTCCCGGGTCCACGCCGAGCTGCGCCGCGAGGGCGACGGCGGGTGGATGCTGGTGGATCTCGGCTCGCTCAACGGCACCCGGCTCAACGGGTGGCGGCTGGTGGGGCCGGCGCGGGTGCGGTCGGGTGACGAGATCTCGTTCGGCGACTGCGGCTTCATGGTGACCGCGGGCCAGCCGTCCCTCTGACACCCCCGCCAAAAACCGCCCGACATATACGGATATTTGCGGATTGCAGAAGTTTTGCGGCGGTCCATGCTGGCATGGCGACTCCCCAGTCATTTGGAGACCCCCCATGCGGCGTACCTCAGCATCCCTCGTCGCGGGCGCGCTCGTCGCGGCCCTCGCGTGGGCGTCCAGCCCCTCCTCCCCGGCCGTCGCCCTGGAGCCCTCCGCGGGCGTGGCGGACCTCACCCAGGACATCAACAAGATCCTCAGCGACTCGCGGCTCACGATCGCCAGGGCGGGCGTGGTCGTCAAGAGCGCCGCCACCGGCGAGGAGCTGTACGCCACCGACGCGGGCAAGCTCCTGACCCCCGCCTCCAACACCAAGCTCTTCACCTCCGCCGCGGCCGCGGAGACCCTCGGGCTCGACTACCGCTTCCCCACCACCGTGCTGCACTCGGGCCGCAAGGCCGGATCGGCGCTGGCCGGCGACCTGGTGCTGCGCGGGACCGGCGACCCGACCATGCTGGCCGAGGACTACGACGCGCTGGCCGCCAAGGTCGCCGCCACGGGCGTCAAGGTCGTGGCGGGCAAGCTGCTGGCCGACGACACCTGGTTCGACTCGCAGCGGCTCGGCAACGACTGGTCGTGGGACGACGAGACCGCGTACTACGCGGCGCCCATCTCCGCCCTGACCGCCTCGCCCGACCGGGACTACGACGCCGGCTCGGTGATCGTCTCCGTGGCGGCCGACGGTGACGAGGTCAAGGTGTCCACCACCCCGGAGACCGGCTACCTGAAGATCGTGAACCGGGCCACGGTCGGCTCGGCGACCGACGTGCTCATCGAGCGGCAGCACAGCACGCGTACCGTCGTGATCACCGGCACGGTGAAGGACCCGTACCAGGAGTGGGTGGCCGTGGACGACCCCACGGCGTACGTCGCGTCGCTGTTCCGCACGTCGCTGGCCAAGCACGGCGTCAAGGTGCTCGGGCCGACCGTCGCGGGCGCGGCCCCGGCCGGGGCCAAGGAGCTGGCCCGGCACGAGTCGATGACGCTGGGCGAGCTGCTGGTGCCGTTCCTGAAGCTGAGCAACAACATCCACGCCGAGATCCTCACCAAGGCCATGGGCCGCAAGGTCGCCGATCAGGGCACGTGGTCGGCCGGGCTCAAGGTCAGCACCGACTTCGCCAAGGCCAACGGGGTGCAGGTGATCAACATGCGGGACGGCTCCGGGCTGTCGCGCCGCGACGGCTTCTCGCCGGGCTCGATCGTGCAACTGCTGACGGCGGTGCGCAGCAAGCCCTGGTTCAACACCTGGTACGAGGCCCTGCCCATCGCGGGCAACGCCGAGCGCTTCGTGGGCGGCACCCTGCGCAGCCGGATGCGGAACACGCCGGCCGCCGGCAACGTCCACGCCAAGACGGGCTCGCTGACCGGGGTGACCTCGCTGTCCGGGTACGTCACGAGCGCCGAGGGCGAGCCGCTGATCTTCTCGATCATGCTGAACCAGTACCTGTCCGGCTCCCCCAAGGACATCGAGGACAAGATCGCCATCCGGCTGGCCCAGTTCACGCGGGCCACCGCGACCGCCGACGCCACGCAGCTGCGCGCCACGGAGCAGGGCGAGGCGGGCGACCTCGAATGCTCCTGGCTGAAGCCCGCGCAGTGCTAGGCATTGCCTGAAATCCGGCGGCCCTCTGACGCTCAGGGGGCCGCTGTGGTTTACCGGGATCAAGATGGAGCTCCAGGTTAGGTCTGAAATTTCCGTACATAGCCGACCGGGGAGCGCCAGAATGCGGGTTCGACGCAATGTCGAGCCCTGAACCGGAGGAAAGAATGCGCGGACAGCTCCAGGCACTCATCTGCCTCGGGAGTCTGGCGGCGTTGAGTTTCCCCGCGACCGCCGCGCAGGCGGCCACCCAGGCCGCCTCGGCGCCGGCATGCCGCGTGGTCGCGGCCAAACCGGTCGTGACCAGGGGCGTGGTTCGGGGCACCGCCACCAGGACGGGCTGCACCGACCAGGCCCGGCTCAGGGTACGCATCCAGGTCGTCGCGTCGGGCCCCGACCGAGTCCTCAAAAGCGGCTCGAAGACGGTCGGCACCGGGCGGATCACGGCAGGCGTGCAGTGCTCCCCCACCCCGCGCAGCTACTACGTGGTCGCGGTCGACTCGAAGGGGCGCAGCAGCCGGTCGCGCCCGGTGAGGCTGTCGTGCGCGTCGGGCGGCGGCTTCGCGTCCTCGGTCGAGACGGAGGTCGTCAAGCTGACCAACCAGGCCAGGGCGAGGAAGGGCTGCCGTCCTCTCCTCCACGACCCCAGGCTGCACCTCGCCGCCGAGCGCCATTCGGCGGAGATGGGGGCAAACAACTACTTCTCGCACGACTCGCGCGACGGCCGCACCTTCGACCAGCGCATCAAGGCCGCCGGTTTCTCCTTCAGCTCAGCCGCCGAGAACATCGCCATGGGCCAGCTCACCGGGGCCGCCGTGATGAAGGGCTGGCTCAAGAGCTCAGGAAACCGGGCCAACATCCTCAATTGCTCCTTCACCCACATCGGTGTCGGGCACAACGCCAAGGGACCCTCCTGGACCCAGGTTTTCGCCGCCCACTGAGCCGGCCCCATCGAGCCAAGGGAGCGCCGGGCCTCCACCGGCCACACCCGCCGGTATCCCACCGCACGCCCAGGCGCTCCCTTCCGAGCGGGCCCGGCCGCGTCTCCCCCGCACACGGGACCGCGGCCGGGCCCGCATACTTCCCGCTTACGAGCGGTCGGAGAAGCGGGCCAGGACCAACGACTCGACCACGCCGACGACCGCGTACGCCAGGATCGACACGGCGGTGACCACCACGATGTCCGCCCACACCTCGTCGTAGCGGAAGCCGCCGATCGCGCGCAGGATCTCGGCGCCGATCCCCCGCCCCGTGGCCAGCCACTCGGCGATGAGCGCCCCGATGATCGAGGCGGGCACGGAGATCCGGGCCGAGGCGAAGACGGAGGGCATCGCCGTCGGCACGGCCACCTTGCGCAGGACGGTCAGGCGCGTCCCGCCGTACGCCATGACCAGGTCGGTGGCCTGCGGGGAGGCGGAGCGCAGCCCGAAGGCGATGTTCACCAGCGCGGGGAAGAAGACCACGATGCCGCCGATCACGGCCACGCCCAGCAGGTCACGGCCGAAGATCAAGGTGATCAGCGGCGTCATCACCACGAGCGGCACCGACCGCAACAGCATCGCGACCGGCATGAACGTCTGCTCGACGGTCCTGAACAGCACGAACGCGACCGCCACGGCCATGGCGGCGACCATCCCGCTGGCGAACCCGATGGCCGCGTCCCTGATCGTGATGCCCAGCGCGCCGAACACGGCCTCGCGGTGAGCGGCCGACGCGGTCAGGTACTCCCAGACCTGCGGCGGGCGCTTGCCGACGAGCGGGCTGATCCCGAACGCCTCCAGGGCCAGCCACCATGCGGCCACGACGATGACCACCGAGGGGACCAGCGGGCCGACGATCCTCAGCACGGTGCGGCCGATCACTGTGATTCGCCTCTCGACCAGGGGGTGACCACGCGGGCGACGAGGGCGACGATCGCGTACCCGAGCCCGGCGATCAGGCCGGACACGAGCGCGAGCCCCCATGTGCGCGGCACCTGGAACTGCTGCTGGGAGATCATCAGGGAGACGCCCAGCCCGGCGTCGTTGCTGCCGAGGTACTCGCCGATGATCGCGCCGAGCAGCGCGGAGGGCGCGGAGATCTTCAGGCCCGCGAACGTGCTGGGCAGGGCGGAGATGATCTGCACGTAGCGGAGCCTGGCCAGCCGGCCGCCGCCGTACACGGTGACGACGTCCAGGCTGGCCCGGTCGGCGGAGCGCAGCCCGAGCAGGGCGCCGATGAGCGTGGTGAAGAAGACGGAGATGGCGGCGAGGAACACCACGGTGGCGTCGCCGCCGAAGACCACCAGCACGATGGGACCGATGGCGAGCAGCGGGATGCAGTAGCTGATGACCGCGAGCTGGGTGGCGACGGCCTCCAGCCGGGGCACGAGCAGCACCAGCAGCGCCACGCCGATGGCCAGCCCGTTGCCCCACAGGAAGCCCTGGACCGCCGCGCCGAGCGTGGCCGCGACGTTCGGGCCGTAGAAGGCCCAGCCGTCGTCGCCCATGGCGGCCAGCACCGCCCACGGAGTGGGCACCGCGCCGCCGCCGGCGAACACGGTGACGGCGAGCAGCCACCACAGCGCGACGAGCGCGACGACGCCGAGCAGTCCCTGGACGCGTCTCATGCGCCGTGCCCGAACAGCAGGTCGCTGAGGTGGTCGTGGATCGCGTGGAACTCGGGCGTACGCATCATGTCGGGGGTGCGGGGCCGTGGCAGGCCGATCTCCACCATCTCGATGACCCGCCCGGGGCGGGGGCTCATGACAGCGACCACGTCCGACAGGAAGACGGCCTCGCCGATGCCGTGGGTGACCATGAGCGTCGTGGCGGGCTTCTCGGTCCAGATGCGCAGCAGCTCCAGGTTGAGCCGCTGCCTGGTCATGTCGTCGAGCGCGCCGAACGGCTCGTCCAGCAGCAGCACGCTGGGCTTGACCACCAGCGCGCGGGCGATGGACACGCGCTGCCGCATGCCGCCGGACAGCTCGGCGGGCCGGGCCTTCTCGAACCCCTCCAGCCCGACCAGCTTGATCAGGTCCTCGATCACGCCGGGCTCCGGCTTGAGCCCGGCGACCTCCAGCGGCAGCCGGATGTTGGTCGCGACGCTGCGCCAGGGCAGCAGCGCGGAGTCCTGGAAGGCGATGCCGAGGTGGTGGCTCCTGCGCAGTTCCTCGGGGGTCTCGCCGTTCACCCGGATCTCGCCCGAGGTGGGCTGCTCCAGCCCGGCGAGGATGCGCAGCACCGTGGACTTGCCGCAGCCGGAGGGGCCGAGCAGCGACAGGAACGAGCCCTTCGGCGTCTGGATGTCGACCCCTTGGAGCGCGGTCACTCCCTTGCCGAAGGACTTGCTCAGCCCCGCGATGCTGATCCCCGTCATGACAGCTTGAGGCTCGGGTCGGCCTTGTAGACCTCGTCCAGGATCGTCAGGTCGAAGAGCTGCTCGGCCTTGATGTTCAGGCCGGCCTTGGCGAGCGAGGCGATGTTCTGCTCGATCAGCTCCGGCGTCATCGTGAACAGGCCGTTGGCCTTGACGTCGGAGGTGACCACGAGCTCGTTCTGCATCTTGGCCTCCTCGGTCTGCTCCTTGACGTCGAGGTTCTGGTCCTTGCCGTAGACGGTGGCGGCCAGCTCGGCGGACTTGGCCGGGTCGGCGACGGCGTCCTTCCAGCCCTTGATCTCGGCGGTCAGGAACGCCTTGAGCTTGTCGCGTTCCTTGTCGATGGTCTCCTGCGTCACCGTGAACGTCTCGGCGACCAGCGGCAGGCCGGCGTCGGCGAACAGCAGGTAGGCGGGGTCGTGGCCCTGCATCCGCAGCCGTACGGGGCCGCTGGTGACGTAGCCGACGTAGCCGTCGAGCTGCCCGGAGGTGAGCATCGAGGGGTCCGACTGGAACGGCACGCGGGTCACGCTCGACGGGTCGATGTCGTTGGCCTTGAGCAGCGCGTTCCAGACCAGCTCGTTGGAGTCCTGGACGCCGATCTTCTTGCCGGCGAGGTCCTTGGCCTCCTTGATCGGGTTCTTGTTGAGCGAGACGATCGCGAACGGGTTCTTCTGGAAGGTCGCGCCGACGATCTTCAGCTGGGCGCCCTGGAGGACGGCCGGGGCGGTGATCGTGGGCGCGGACAGGCCGGCCCAGCAGCGGCCCGTGGCCAGGCCCGACTCGACCGAGGTGCCCGATCCGCCGCCCGACAGCAGCTCGACCTGCGAGAATCCGGCGGCCTTGAAGTAGCCCTTGCTGTCCGCGAAGTACTCGCCGGCGAACTCGACGTTCTTCTTCCAGGAGAGCTGGAGCTTGACCGAGCCGAGCCCGCTCGCTCCGCCGCCCCCGGCGGCCGTGGTCTCGCCGCAGGCGGCCAGACCGAGTGCCAGACCGGCCAGACCTGTTGTCCGCAGGAAAGCGCGGCGGTCGAGAGAAATAGCCATAATTCTTCCTTGAGCGGCGGTGAACGTGCAGGTCAGGACGGTATCCATTGATTATTACCATCGTGTGACGGTGGTTTTGGACGGCCGGGCAACAGGAGCAGTCCCGTGGGAAGAATCCAGGAAAACCGCTGGCGAACCCTGTAGGTCCCTACGAGAGCGCCGTCCGAGGACCGTAGATCCCTCCAGCCGCCCACGGGCTCCGGTAGCGTCGGGCGTGAAATGAGACTCGACGGAATCCCTCTTTGGGACGGTACCGAATATCGCGGCCCGGCCGATCTGAGCTGGGAGCCGGACCGGATCATCAGCGTGCGGCCGGACGCCGAGCCGCGCCACGCCGGTCTGAGCGTGCTCCCCGGCCTGGTGGACACGCACGTGCACCTGATCGGCTACGCGGGCCCCGGCGATCCGCCGGACTTCGCGACCTGGCCCCTGGTCACCACCCGTGACGAGCAGGTGCTGCACGGCGTGGCCCACGCCCAGCGGGCCATGCGGCACGGCGTGACGACCCTGCGCGACCTGGCGGGCGACGAGGCTCAGATCGCGCTGCGCCGGGTGTTCGACGCCGGGGTGCTGCCCGGGCCGCGCATCCAGGTGCACGGCGTGGTGGGGATGACGGCCGGGCACAACGACCTGTTCGTGCCGCCCGCGTTCCCCGTGCGCAAGCCCACGGCCGACGGCCCCGACGAGTGCCGCAAGCTCGTACGCGCCTGGGCCCGCGCCGGCATGGACGGCATCAAGCTCACGACCAGCGGCGGCGTGCTGTCGATCGGCGACAAGAACGCCTGGCGCAACTACACGCGCGACGAGATCAGCGCGGTCGTGGACGAGGCCCACGCGCTCGGCATGCTGGTGGCCTCGCACGCCCACTCCGAGGACGGCATCCGGGTGGCCGTCGAGGAGGGCGTCGACTCGATCGAGCACGGCACGCTCATGAGCAAGGACCTGGCCGAGACACTCGCCGCCCGGGGCACACCGGTCGCGCCCACGCTGCTGATCAACGAGGCCATCGCCGAGGGCCGCGTGCCCGTCACGTCCGAGGCCGGCGCCAAGGCCGCCGAGCTGGTCGCCCGGCGCGACGTGCTGCTGGCCCAGGCCGCCGCGCTGGGCGTGCGGTTCGTGCTCGGCACCGACGCGAACGGCCACCACGTGCAGTTCGGCGATCAGTTCGCCGAGGTCGTCCACATGACGCGGGTGCTCGGCATGGACGCCGGGACGGCGCTGCGCGCGGCCACCTCCGACGCGGCCGACTCGATCGGCATGCCCGTGGGGCGGATCGCGCCGGGGCTGGGCGCCGACTTCATCGTGCTGCGCGGCCGCCCGTGGGAGCGCATCGAGGACCTGGCCACGGAGAACATCGTGGCCGTGGTCTCACGGGGCCGCGTCGTCGCGGGCCGCCTGCCCGTCTCTCCCTGACCGCAGCGCCAGGTAGAGGTCGGTACGGTCGCGCATCGACGACATGCGCCGCCCGGTCAGCTCCTCGATCCGCTGCATCCGGTAGCGCAACGTGTTGACGTGCACGTACAGCTCGTCGGCGGTGCGCTGCCACGAGCCGCACGTCTCCAGGAAGATGTCGAGCGTGCGCAGCAGCTCGGAGCCGTGCCGCGCGTCGTACTCCTCCACCGGCCCCAGCAGGTGGTCGCGGAAGGAGCGGCGCACGCTGGCCGGGAGCGTGGCCAGCAGCAGGTCGAAGCTGTCGATGTCGGCCACCGACATGATCGACACCGGGCCCGGGCCGCTCCGCGCGGACTCCATGCCCCGCCTGGCCGTCTCCAGCGCCTCGCCCAGCTGCGACACGCTGGCCGCCATCTCGCTGATCCCGGCCGCGATGCTCAGCCCGGGGCGCTCCGCCACCAGGCCGCGCAGCTCGTCGGCCAGGCTCTTGCGCGACGCCCGGCCGTTGACCAGCACGATCGCCTCGTGCGGGGTGCCGCCGACGATCAGGTGCCGGCTCTTCCTGGCCAGGCCCTCGTGCAGGATCTCGGGCAGGTCGTACTCGTCGTTCGCCGGACCCGTCAGCGTGACCGCCATGGCGGCGGTCGGCAGGCCCGGGTCGGCGCCGAGCAGCCGCAGGTGCGCGGAGACCTCACCCGGCGGGATGTGGCCCAGCACGTCGAGCAGCGTCTGCGCCCGCACCCGTTCGGCCCTGCGCTGCTCGGCCGCGAACCCCTCGGCGGTCACGACCTGGGTGATCGCGCCGAACGACTGGTCGGGAGCCGCCAGCAGCAGCGGCAGCCGGCGCCGTTCGCATGCCTTGACCAGCTCCTCGGGCAGTTCTCCGAGCACGATCAGCCCCACGACCAGGCCGGCGGCGTCGGTGGCCCACAGCGCGTCGGCGAACCGCTCGCAGTCGGCCGGCTCGCCGTACCAGACGCCGCTGGTGAGCACGAGGTCGCCGGACTGCAGGTAGCGTCGGGGGTCGGGCAGGTCCGTCGGGTACGCGCGCCGGACCTCGCGGTCGACCTCCTCGTGGCCCGTCACGAGCGTCAGCCGCAGGTCGTCGCGCGCGATCAGGTCCGACAGCCTCATGAAATCTGATGTTATGCCAGCTCAAAACCCCAGACTTCAGAGGTTCGCACAATGCTCCCATCAGCCGGGGTCGGGTTTACTCGTTGCCATGCGTCCCAAAGCAGAGCTCCATCTGCACATCGAAGGCACCCTCGAGCCCGAGCTCGTCGTCGAGCTGGCCAGGCGTAACCGGATCGACCTGCCGACCTTCGACGTGGACGCCATCCGCTCCCGCTACTCCTTCACCGACCTGCAGTCGTTCCTGGACCTCTACTACGAGCACATGGCGGTCCTGCGCACCGAGGAGGACTTCTACGACCTCGCCGCCGCCTACCTGCGGCGGGCCAAGGAGCAGGGCGTGCGGCACGCGGAGATCTTCTTCGACCCGCAGGCGCACCTGAGCCGGGGCGTGCCGCTGGAGGTGGTGTTCAACGGGCTGTCGGCGGCGTTGAAGGACGGCGACGTGTCGGCCGCGCTGATCCTGTGCTTCCTGCGGGACCGGGGGGCGGACGAGGCCGAGCAGGTGCTGCGGGCGGCGCTGCCGTACCGGGACGCGTTCATCGGGGTGGGGCTGGACTCGGCGGAGGTGGGCTACCCGCCGTCGCTGTTCAGGCGGGTCTTCGAGATCGCGGCGGGCGAGGGGCTGCACCGGGTCGCGCACGCGGGCGAGGAGGGCGGGCCCGACTACGTGTGGGAGGCGCTGGACATCCTGCGGGTCGAGCGGGTGGACCACGGGATCAGGGCGATGGAGGACCCGCAGCTCGTGGCCAGGCTCCGGGACGAGCGCATCCCGCTGACGGTGTGCCCGCTGTCGAACGTGCGGCTGCGTGCCGTGCCGTCCCTGCGTGACCACATCCTGCCCGCGATGCTGGACGAAGGGCTCGTCGTGACCGTCAACTCCGACGATCCCGCGTACTTCGGGGGCTATGTCGACGACAACTACGCCGCGCTCCAGCGAGAGCTGGGCATGACGGACGAGCAGCTCGACCGCATCGCCCGCAACTCCTTCGACGCGTCATTCGTGTACGAAGGGTGAGCACACACGGATCTGCCCCTCGACGACAGGCGTCGAGGGGCAGATCCAGCGGCATCGCTGTTCTGGCGAGGTGTTCGAGACCGCCGCCTCCGAAGAGCCGCGTAGGGTGGCGGACGCGAACGAGAAGTGCGGACCCGACCACCTGCGCGAGGCCTTTCTCACAAACGAGATCGAGCGAGACCGAGGGGCCCGACCCTGCAGGTGGGCCCCTCGGTTACGCTTCTAGGCCGCTGAGGCACGACTTCAGGTGGACGAGCACTTCCGGTTGTCGTCTTCGCTGTCGCCCTTGCCGAGGATCGCACCACCCAGGATGTGGATGTCTTCGAGCTTGATCAGGTTGGCTTCGCTGTCGTTGTCGAAGACGTTCCCGCCTGCGATCTGGTTGTCGTCGCCACAGACGAAGAGGACCTTCCGGTTGTCGTCCTTCTTGTCGTCCTTCGGCCACGCGGCGACGGTCTGTTCCATCGTCTGCTCCGCGGCCTGAGGCCACAGGGACACCTTCGCCTCGAGGAGGGTGTCGGGAGTCGCCGCGAGGGCGGAGCCGCTGAACACGGTCATCCCGGCGACGAGGCCGGCGAGGACGAGCCCACTTCTGTACATATCGATTCCTCTCTGGTACATGTCGACTACTCTCCGTAGCTGCCGTCAGGAGATTTCCCCTCCCCCCAACTTCGACAAACACCCACAATTTTGGCCTTGACCAGGCGTAATACCCTGCTTGGGCAAACCGATACTCAAATCGGCGGTCTTGACGAAGCACTGTCTCCACGCGGGTGTCCCGCGCGCCTTTCCCGGCCTCGCCATAACCGTGGCGCAGGCCCGCACGGGGCCTCAGACCGGTATTCGCGTGGACGGACCATGACCGCGCGTATCGAATCGGCTCTAAAGGCCGCTCCGAACGGGACTCTCGCCGCGGCCGGCGTGAGCCTACGGGAGGGTGAGGATGACCGGGCCGTTCCCGGTGATGGCGACCGTGTGCTCGACGTGCACGCTCCTGCTGCCGTCGCCGGAGCACACCGACCAGCCGTCCTCGGCCATGTAGTAGGTGTCGTCACCCCCGGCCATCAGGCTCGGCTCGATCGCGATCACCAGGCCGGGTCGCAGCCGCATCCCGCGTCCCGCGCGGGCCTCGTTGGGCACGAACGGCGACTCGTGCATGGCCCGCCCGATGCCGTGGCCGCCGAAGTCGTTCTGCATGCCGTATCCCGCACCCCGGCCGACCGTGGACATGGCGTGGCCGATGTCCCCCATCCGGCCGCCGGGCAGGGCCGCCTTGATGCCGGCGGCCAGCGTCTCCTCGGCGACCCTGATGAGCTTGAGGTCCTCCTCGCGCGGCTCGCCGACCGCGAAGCTGACCGTGCCGTCGGCGTGCCAGCCGTCGACGTACGCGCCGCAGTCGACGCTGATCAGGTCGCCGTCCCGCAGCCGGTACGGGGTCGGCAGGCCGTGCAGCATGGCCCCGTTCACGGAGGTGCAGATCACCCCCGGATACGGGGTGGCGCCGAACGACGGGTGGTAGCCGAGGAACGACGCCCCGGCCTTCGCGTCCGCGATGACCGTCCGGGCCACCTCGTCGAGCGCCTTCAGCGAGACGCCGACGGCGGCGCGCTCGCGCACCGCAGCGTGCACGGCGGCGACGACCCGCCCCGCCTCCCGCATCGCGTCGATCTCCCCGGCACTCTTCAGCTCGATCACGGACCTCTCCTCACCGATCGCGAATAACTATACCGGTATTATTATCACGCGAGGAGAGCCGGACGCATCGGGCTAGTCGAGCCCCTTTCTGCCGGGCGTCCAGAAGGGCTTCGTACGGACGTCCCTGCGCTGCCAGCCGCGCTCGTTGACCAGGTGGGCACGGATGGCCTGGATCGTGCGCGCCTCCCCGGCCAGATAGGCCACGCCGGGCTCGTCCGGCAGGTCCAGCTCCCTGACGGCGTTCACCAGGACCTCCGACCTGGCCGCCGGCTTGCCTCCCCGGCACACCTTGACCAGTTCCTCGGGCAGGTCCAGATGATCGCCCGGCCCCTCGGCCTCCACCGCGCCGTAGGCCGCGGCGCCCGCCGGGAGCGCCCGCAACATCGCGCCGAACGCCACCGAGGCCGTCTCCTCGCCCGCGAACACGTGGTAGCGGGCCTCCTGGATGACGAAACTGCCGTCCGGCCTGGTGAAGGAGATCTCCATGCCGGGCTCGGCGGTCCTGACCCAGGAGGCGCCCGGGGAGTCGCCGCCGTGGTCGTACCCGATCAGGTCGAGGGCCTCCCACGCGGGATCGTGCCGCCAGATCGAGTACGTGCGCAGGACGCCGCCCAGCAGGCCGCCGCCGTCGCCGATGAACAGGCGTACGTGCTGGCCGGGCGTCCATTCCAGGCCCGCGAGCGCCTCTCCCCCGATCCTGATCCGCCGCATGCGGGTGGTCACCTGCTCGACCTCGACCACCTCGCCCGCGAGGAACATCCGGTCGAGTAACCGTCGTGCGACGCTCCGCCTCATGGCGCCTCCTTCCACGACCGTCTCCTGGTGTCCAGCTCCTCGATCCGGCGGCGCGCATCCACGAAGACCTCCTGGATGCGCTCGACCACGGCCGGATCGTGGTGCGCGTGGGCAAGCGCCTTCACGGCCGCCTTGACCAGGCGCAACGCCGGTCCGACGATCTCCGCGGCCTCGGGCTCGCGGAACATCCCCCATTCGCTCCTGCTGGCCGCCCGCCCCCACAGCCGCTCGATCCCGTCGGCCTGCTCCTCGGTCGCCCGCCTGCCGTCCTCGGTGACGTGGTAGACCTTGCGGCCGTCCGCCTGCTCGACGCGTACGAGTCCCTCGTCCTCCAGCAGCTGGAGGGTGGGGTAGATGGAGCCGGCGCTGGGCTCGTAGGTGCCGTTGAAGCGGTCGGCGAGGCGGCCCATGACCTCGTAGCCGTGACCGGGGCGCTCGGCGACCAGGGCCAGGACGGCCAGGCGAAGCTCGCCCGGACCGAAGAAGCGCCCGGTGGGGCCCCGCTCGGGGCTGCGACGCGCGTTCATCATGGCTCGGATGCTATATCGAACGATATAGCGAAGCAAGTATCGATCGCGCCCATCGGCGGGCCGACCACAAGGTACAACTACTCTGCGGAGTGGATCGACTATGGTTGGTGATGCCCTTCTCGGGGGTATGGAGGCTAACGGTGCCGTTGTGGAGGGTGTGGAGTTGCTGGTGCCGGGGGGTGTGCGCGCACCGTACGCACCACTTCCGTCCACGCTCGCTATGACGGATGCCCGAAAACAACGCTATGGCCTGTCCTATTGCCCGGATCCTCGGCGAACATGGCAAAAACCACGGAACGCATCTCCGCTTCCTCACAGGAGCGCGACCGTCGTGGCGCTGTACTCATCAAGGTCCCGGGTAGGCGGGGCGAGCCATCCAACACAGGGGGATCGATGAGTACACCAGAGAACGACAGGCGGTTGAGGATCACCGGTCTGCGCAGGCATGGCGTGCGGGCACTGGCCGTGGGCGCGGCGCTGACCGCCTCGCTGGCGGTCGTCGCCGGTCCGGCGCACGCCACGACCGACGTGGGCATGTCCGGCTCGGAGCTGCAGATCTACGGGGGCGTCGCGGACGACAACATCGACCTGTCCGTGTCCGGCGACTGGGTGATCGTCTCGAACACCAGCGACGCGATCGACGCGTCCGCGCCGTGCAGGCAGGTGAGCGCCACCCGGGTGGCCTGCCCCGGCGGGCCGATCGAGTCGATCGCGGTGATCACCGGGGAGGGTGACGACACGGTGCGGAACCGTACGCGCTTCCCGATTCGGGCGAACCTGAAGCCGGGGAAGGACAACCTCGTAGGGGGGACCTCACCCGTCACCATCTCCGGCAGCGGCAACGTGGTCCAACTGTAGTCGGGCGACGACGTGCTTGCCGGCGACGTCGGCACCGACCTGGCCGGCGGTGGCTATGGCACGGCCGGGTACGACGCCGAGTCGGAGAAGCCCGGCGCGAACTGATCACCGAGTGAGCGCCCCGCCGCTTCAAGGGGGAGGCGGCGGGGCGCTGACCGGTCCCGGCTCACCTACGGGATCCGCACCCTGTTCGCCGAGACGGAACCGGCGGATCTTCTCCCCCAGCCCGCGCAGCGACTCGACCGGGACCTCGGTCTCCGTCCACGGAGGCGTGAGATCCGTGTCCGCGTAGCGGGGGACCACGTGAATGTGGAAATGGAAGACGCTCTGCCAGGCGGTTTCGCCGCTGGCGTGCCAGAGATTGACCCCCGGCGCCCGGAGCGCACCGGACAACTGTCGGGCCACGTGCACGCCGGCCCGCATCACGGCCGCCGCCGCGTCGAGAGGAATGTCCGCGAGGTCCCGGTGATGCGCTCTCGGAACGACCAGAGTGTGCCCTTCGGTGACCTGGGCGAGGTTGAGAAAGGCCACCGTGTGCTCATCCTCGTGGACGATCTGCGACGGCTCGACGCCTTCGACGATCCGGCAGAAGACACACGGGGAAGCGCTCACTCGGAGTCCTTTCTCCTGCGGTTGAAAGCGCTGGCGAACGGCCTCGGCGTCCGTCACGGATCACGATGCTCCCAGCCGGTCCGGAACCCCCTCAACCGATTATCCGGCGTCGTCCTCGAACAGGCGGTGAAGCAGCGCGCCCTGACCGGACTGCAGCACGTGGCCGTGTTCGAGCGGGATCCAGAAGCACTCGAAGCGCGTGGGCGGCCCGACGCCGTCGTGGTCCTCGCTGCTCATCCACCGATCCGGGGCCTCTTCGTGCAGGGCCAGCTGGAAGACGTGGCGGCGTTGGAGCTCGGCGCGGTAGGGGGTGGTGTCGTACTCGACCACGCCAAGTTTCCGCACGACGCTGAAATCGTGGAGCCCGGTCTCCTCCCGCGCCTCCCTGAGCGCGGCGCCCTGAGGGTCCTCCCCTTCCCTGACGGTCCCCGCGGGGATTTGCACGCCCACTTCCTCGAAGCTGTAGTCGAGGTGGCGGAACACGAGCAACTCGCCATTTCGGACGACGTAACAGAGGGCCTTGTCGCGAATCGGTCTGTCAGGCATAGGCGATGATCGCATAGCGTTCGTCGTGCACGGGGCCGCCCCAAAGGTCGGCGTCGTCACCGAGCGGCTCGACGCGCAGGCCGGAGACGAGCGGGCGTACGGCGGCGGCCAGGTCGGCGGCGCCGAGACCGCCGTTCCAGGGCAGCGCCCCGGCTCCCTCCACATAGGGCAGCCCGGTCTCCCGCCAGCGCCCCTCCACGAGCACGAGCCGGCCGGACGGGCGGAGGCGGCCCGTCCACTCGCGCAGCGCCGCCTCGGGGTCGGGCAGGGTCCACACCAGGTGGCGGCAGAGCACCACGTCGAAGCGGTCGTCACCCGTGGGCGGGGCGGCGGCGTCGCCGACCAGGAAACGCCCCGCGAGCCCGGCGGACGACAGCTTGGCGCGGGCCTGCCCGATCATCCGCGGCGCCACGTCCACGCCGGTCACCCGGTGCCCGGCGGCGGCCAGCAGCACGGACAGGGAGCCGGTGCCGCATCCGACGTCGAGGACGTCGACCGGATCGGGCGGGATCCAGGCGCGCAGGCGGCGGTCCCAGGCCGCGCGCGTGCGCTCGGCACGCAGGCCGTGGTCAGGCTCCTCGTCGAAGGTGGGGGCGGCCGCGTCCCAGTAGCCGGTGATCGCGGAGGTGAGCTCGGACATGGTGCCGATCCTCTCAACCGCCACCGACAGTCCCGCCCTCATTCCATGGTGATGACGACCTTGCCCCGGGCGTGCCCCCGCTCGATGTACGCGATGGCCTCGGGGACCTCGCTCAGCGGATGGGTCCTGTCGACGACCGGCCTGATCTTTCCCGTTTCGAGCAGGTCGCGCAGGGCCACGAGATCGTCCGCGTTCTCGTCGGCCACGTGGCCGGCGACCAGATTCTGCCGTACGAAGAGGGAGGACAGCATCACGTGGATGATGCGGGTCATGACCCCCACCCAGCGCCCACCCTTGTCGCCGCTGTTGTGCAGGTAGATCCCCCGAGGGGCGAGTACGCGCCGGCAGTCCCGCAGGGAGCGGTTCGCCACGTTGTCGAGGATGACGTCGTAGCGCGCCCCGCTCCGCGTGAAGTCCTCCTTGGTGTAGTCGACGACGTGGTCGGCCCCGATCGAGCGCACCATCTCCACGTTCCCGGCGCCGCACACGCCGGTCACCTCGGCGCCCAGCGCCTTGGCGATCTGCACCGCGAACGGCCCCACCCCGCCCCCGGCCCCGTTGACCAGGACCTTCTGCCCAGCCCTGACCTGCCCTTTGTCGCGGAGCGCCTGTAACGCGGTGACGGCCGCCACCGGCACCGCCGCCGCCTCCTCGAACGTCAGCCCGGCCGGTTTGCGCACCACGAACCCCTCCGCAGGAAGGGCCACGTACTCGGCGAACGCGCCGCGGCAGAAGCCGTACACCTCGTCGCCGGGCTGCAGCACGGTGACGCTCCTGCCCACCGCCACGACCTCCCCGGCCAGGTCGGCGCCCAGCACGTGGGACTTGGGCCGGGTCAGCCCGGCCTGCGCCCGGAAGATGTACGGCAGGCCGCGCAGCAGGTGCCAGTCCCCCGCGTTGACGGAGGCCGCCCGTACGCGGACCAGCACCTCGCCGTCGCCGACCTCGGGTTTTTCGACGTCCTGGAGCTTGATGACGGCGGGCGAGCCGTAGGAGTGGTAGCGGATGGCCTTCATGGTGATGCTCCTGTGGTCAAGGTCTTCGTTCACGTGTAAGATTCTTCTTACACGTGAAAGACGGTAACACTCACCCATCGCCTCCGACAATGCTCACCAATCGGTAGCAATTGCTAACCTATGGACATGGAGCCATGGCCGCAGAAAGATCAAATAGCCGCGGCGCTACGCCAGATCAGCGCCGGATTCGCGGCGCTGGCCGATGCGATCTCGGCCGATCCGGCTCAACCCCCGGCGGACAGCCGGCATCGAGCGCTCATCGCCGAATGGGGACGTAAGGGCCTGACCAGGGCAGAAGCCAGCACGTTGTTCCGCAAGCACGGCTTCCCCCCTCAGGCCGCCGGCGGCTGGGCCCGTGGCGACTGGCTGGAGGTCCGCGATGACGGCCGCCGCTACCTGACCGATCGCTCCCTGCGCTGGTTGACCGAACAGGAGTCCCTCGATGACTGAGCCGTTCAGCGTCCGCCTCGAGGTCCGCGTCTACGAGATCGACCCCCAGCTCCACCTCAACGGCGGCTTCTACATCCAGTACGCCGACCACGCCCGCTTCGCCTGCGTCCAAGCCGCCGGGGTGTCCGTCGAAGACCTCATCGGCAGCGGGCTCGGCCCCGTCAACCTCGAGACCGTCATCAGATACCACCGCGAGCTACGCGGCGGCGACCAGGTGGACGTCACCTGCGACTGGGAATGGGGCACCGGCAAGACCTACCGCGTGCACCACCTCTTCCGGCACCCGGACGGCGGCCTGGCAGCCGAGGTCAGCCACGTGAGCGGCCTGCTCGACCTGAAGACCCGCCGCCTGGTCCCCGATCCCGGCCGCGAGTGGCACACCAGGGCCACCAAACCCGAACTCCTCGGCCTCACGCCCTAGCCCGGGGCGAGGAAGCGGATCTCCTGGGCAGAATCCGCCCGTCGGCCGGCCATCCAGCGCCACATCCACCCGGCCGCCCGGCAAGGCGGAGGCAAAGGCATCCCCGGACGACCAGCAATGTATATACTTATTGAAAATCGTATATACGCTGGGAGTCGGCAGACATGACCAAGACAGTGATCGACCTCGACGATGAAGCCTTGGCGGAGGCCGCCAAGCTCCTCGGC
The DNA here is from genome assembly GCF_044460125.1 of Nonomuraea sp. NPDC050153. NCBI lineage: Bacteria > Bacillati > Actinomycetota > Actinomycetes > Streptosporangiales > Streptosporangiaceae > Nonomuraea > Nonomuraea sp. NPDC050153. The sequence goes on along the minus strand of NZ_JBITJQ010000008.1, from coordinate 251,222 downwards.
ACCTCCTCGAAGAAGGACACAGTCAACGCCGCACTGCGGGAGATCGTTGACCGGCGCAGACGGGCGGCCGCAGTGGCCCGCATGCGTGAGATGGCGGCCACGGGAGAGATCGACTTCTCTGTCATCGAGAAGGACGGCGACGCGAGCCAGGCCGTGGCGTGACAGAGCTTTATCTCATCGACACCAGCGCGTTGATCCGCTTTTTCCGAGGACAGGTAGGCGCCGAATGGGACCAGACGGTCTCTGCGGGCCTGGTCGGCATCTGCGAGCCGGTACGGCAGGAGTATCTGCGCGCCGTCGGAGGGCGACCTGCCTTCTACGAGGCCGACGGCCTGCTCCATGAGATCTTTCCGTACTATGTCATTCCGGATTCAGCCTGGGACGAGACGAGCCGATTGCAGCGCGAGCTGGCAGTCAAAGGTCAGCACCAATGCGCCTCCCCGGTGGATCTCCTCATCGCGGTTACCGCTCAACACCACAAGCTGACCCTGCTCCACGCGGATGGCGACTTCGAAACCATTTCGCGCCTGTCAGGACAGCCGTCGCGCTGGATCAGTTGATCACGCCGCCGGCGGCCGCCCGTCGCGAGATGCGACTGTCACCCGACGGGACGGCGCCCTGCTCCCGAAGCTGTCCCGAACCCCCAAAGGAGCTGTGAGCCAGATCACGGTTGAGGTTGACCTTGGGTCAAGGTGGAAGCTCTTCGCAGCGGCACGACGCCGCCGGACACAACGGATTCGAGGGAGCAGACCACCATGCCCATCACCCTTTCCGACCAGGACAAGAGCACCCTGCGGACCGCCGCGTACGGCGCCGTGTCGCTCATGGCCGCCGCCACCGGCTCGCCCCACAAGACCGCCACGAACGCGACCATCGCCCTGACCTCGGCGACCGGCCTGGTCGGGCACGTGCTCACCGCGAAGGCCAAGGACATCGAGCTGAAGGGCAAGACCGTCGCCGAACTCGCCGACCGGGTGCTGCCGGCCCTGACCGCGGCCATGAAGCTGCTCGGCGAGCAAGCTCCGGCAGAAGCCGGCAACAGCACCATCCTCCTCGCCGTCGAAGCCGCCCAGGCACACCCGGACAGGCCCAGCACCACCACGGCCGCGATGGCCCGCAAGATCACCGCCGCCCTGGACGCCGACGGGGTGGCCCCGGAGGCCGCTGCCGGGCCGGATCGCCCGGAGCTGCAGAAGGCGATCGAGGAGATCGTCGAGTCCGGTTTCGTCGGGGTGTCGCTGCGCGTGCACGATGAGCGGGGCGAGTGGACCGGCAGCGCCGGGGCGGCCGAGCTGGGCGGGGCCGCCAGGCCGCCGATCAACGGACACATCCGGATCGGCAGCAACACCAAGACCTTCACCGCGACCCTGGTGCTGCAACTGGTGGCCGAGGGCAGGATCGGGCTGGACACCCCGGCGGCGGACTACCTGCCCGAGTTCGGGCTGGACGAGCGGATCACGGTGCGGATGCTGCTGCAGCACACCAGCGGGGTGTTCAACTTCAGCGGCGAGGTCAACGCCGACGGGACGATCGTGCCGGGGATCCCCATCCCCTACAGCACCACGGGCAAGGAGTGGATGGACAACCGGCTCAAGACCTACCGGCCGCAGGAGCTGGTGGAGCTGGCGTTGTCCAGGCCGGCGCGGTTCGAGCCGGGGACGGGCTGGAGCTATTCCAACACCAACTACGTGCTGGCCAGGCTGCTGATCGAGAAGGTCACCGGCCGCTCGGTCGCCGAGGAGATGCACCGGCTGATCCTGGGGCCGCTCGGGCTGTCGGGCACCGTGGTGCCGGACGCCTCGCCGGAGATCCCCGAGCCGCATGCCCACGCCTACTACCGGTACGAGGACGCCGGCGAGCGGAAGACGATCGACATCACCCGCCAGAACCCCTCCTGGATCTCCAGCGGCGGCGACATGATCTCCACCACCCAGGACCTGCACACGTTCATCTCCGCGCTGATGGGCGGCAAGCTCCTGCCGGCCCCGCTGCTGGCCGAGATGTGCACCCCGCACCCGACGGGCATCCCGAACATGGACTACGGCCTGGGAGTGTTCGTGGTGACCACGGACGGCGGCGGCACCGTCATCTCCCACAACGGCGCCGCCGTGGGCCACGCGGCGCTGATGTACAGCACACCCGACGGCAGCAAGACCCTGACCGCCGCGCTGAACTGCGTGGACGACGCAGACTTGTCCATCGCGACGGCATTCCTGAACGCCCAGCAGCGGCTCGTCAACGAGGTGTTCGGCGGTGGGCCGGCCGATCCGGCTCAGCCGGCGGGCTGAGCGCCTGTGACCCGTACACGTCGAGGGGCTCGTACATCAGGTGGAACGCGAACCGGGGCCACGCCGAGCTCAACGGGCTCGGCCGTGGTGCGCGTAGCCACCGAGCCCGGGCACAAGGCAGGCTGAGCAGATGAAGAACGGAGTCACGATCGGGCAGGCGGCGGCATTCGTCGGCGTCACGGTGAAGACGGTGCGGCACTACCACAAGCTCGGCCTGGTCGAGGAGCCGGAACGCGACAGCTCCGGCTACCGGCGGTACGGATCGGCCGATCTGTTGCGGCTGGTGCAGGCCCGGACGCTGGCCGCCGCCGGGGTGCCGCTGGCCGAGATCGGGCCCCTGCTCGACGCCGATGCCGCGCTGTTCGCCGCCGCGCTCGCCGACGTCGAGCGGCAGCTCACCGAACGCATCGAGGAGTTGATCGCGCGGCGTGACACGCTGCATCGGCTGGCCGACGGTGACCGGGCTCTGCTGCCCGACCGCGCTGTGGCGCTGCTGGAGCGGATGCCCGGCCTCGGATTCCCCGCGGACGAGGTGGCGGCCACCAGGGAGGGCTGGGTGCTGGCCAGGGCCTTGGTCCCAGAGGGCTTCGACGACTACCTCACCCATTTCGAGCACGCCCTCGAAGACACCCAGCTGGTCGCGTTGGGCAAGCGCACGGCCGAAGCCGCGGCCTGGGAACCGGACGACCCCCGCATCGCCGAGCTCGCCACCGCCGCGGCCGACCACTATCTCGCCAACCCCGCGCTGCTGAAGACCGTGACCGCTCTGCAGGCCCGCACCGAGACCGCGGCCCGGTACACGCTGATCGCCCACCACGGCGAGGAGCAGACGCCGGCCGCGGCGCGGCTGGCCGCGCTTTTCGAGACCAGGCTCCGCGCCGCCGGCATCCACATCCCCAGGCCGGACCCCCACTGACCGCGCCGGTCCGCGGCCCCAGGCGCACGCCCGCCCCGCGTCCCCGCGCCGCGACGAACACCCGGCCGGCGGGGGTGAGGGTGAAGCCCCGTGACGCAGCGACGGGTGGGTGCGACCGGCTCACCCGCGCCGGCGCCCCCACCCGTACACCTGAAGAACCGGTTACGCCTTCAGCCAGCTCATCATCGGACGCAGCTTGGCGCCCGTCTTCTCGATCGGGTTCTCGGCCAGCTCGTCCCGGTGACGCTGGAACTCCTTCTGGCCGCCGTCGAACTCCTCGACGAGCTGCCGCGCGAAGGTGCCGTCCTGGATCTCGCCCAGGATCCGGCGCATCTCCTGACGGGTCTCGTCCGTGATGACGCGCGGGCCGCGGGTGTAGCCGCCGTACTCGGCCGTGTCGGAGACCGACCAGTACATCTTCGAGATGCCGCCCTCGTACATGAGGTCGACGATCAGCTTCATCTCGTGCAGGCACTCGAAGTAGGCGACCTCGGGCTGGTAGCCCGCCTCGATGAGGGTCTCGAAGCCGGCCTTGATCAGCTCGGACACGCCGCCGCACAGCACGGCCTGCTCGCCGAACAGGTCGGTCTCCGTCTCCTCCGTGAACGTCGTGCGCAGCGCGCCGGCGCGGGTGCCGCCGATGCCCTTGGCGTACGAGAGCGCCAGGTCCAGCGCCTTGCCCGAGGCGTCCTTCTCGACGGCCACCAGACACGGCACGCCGCGCCCGGCCTCGAACTGGCGGCGGACGAGGTGGCCGGGGCCCTTGGGGGCGACCATGCACACGTCGACGCCCTCGGGTGCCTCGATGAGGCCGTAGCGGATGTTCAGGCCGTGGCCGAAGAACAGCGCGTCGCCCTCGACCAGGTTGGGCGCGACGTGCTCGGCGTACAGGTGACGCTGGATGTGGTCCGGCGCGAGGATCATGGTGAGGTTGGCCTCCTCCACCGCCTCCGCCGGGGTGACGACCCGCAGCCCGTCGTTCTCCGCCTTCTCGCGGCTCTTGGAGCCCTCCGGCAGGCCGACCCGCACGTCCACGCCGGAGTCACGCAGGGAGAGCGCGTGGGCGTGGCCCTGGCTGCCGTACCCCAGCACGGCCACGTGGCGTCCCTGGATGATCGACAGGTCGGCCTGGTCGTCGTAGTAAATCTCGGTCACTTGCTCAAAACCTTTCAGGCGGTACGGTCCAATGCCCTGAGGGACCGGTCGGTTATGGAACGGGCTCCGCGGCCGATGGCCACCATGCCCGACTGGACGAGTTCTTTGATCCCGAACGGCTCGAGGACCTTGACGAACGCCTCGAGCTTGTCGGGAGTGCCCGTGACCTCGATGGTCACGGCGTCGGAGGCCACGTCGACGCAGCGGGCGCGGAAGAGGTTGACCAGCTCCAGCACGTGGGAACGGCTGTCGGCGTCGGCCTTGACCTTGATCAGCATCAGCTCGCGCTGGACGGACTGCGACGGGTCGAGCTCGACGATCTTCAGGACGTTCACCAGCTTGTTGAGCTGCTTGGTGACCTGTTCGAGCGGTAGCTCCTCGACGCTGACCACGATGGTCATGCGCGAGATGTCGTCGTGTTCGGTCGGCCCCACTGCCAGCGAGTCTATGTTGAAGCCCCTTCGGCTGAACAACGCGGACACGCGAGCCAGTACGCCCGGCTTGTTCTCCACAAGCACCGACAGAGTATGCCTACTCATCCTCGTTCTCCCACTTGGGCGCCATGTCACGGGCGATCTTGATGTCGTCGTTGCTGGTGCCCGCCGGGACCATGGGCCAGACCATGGCGTCCTGGTGGACGACGAAGTCGACCACGACGGGCACGTCGTTGATCTCCATGGCCTTCTTGATCACGGCGTCCACGTCCTCGGCACGCTCGCATCGCAGGCCCACACAACCATAGGCCTCGGCCAGCTTGACGAAGTCCGGGATGCGGCGCACCGTCTGCAGGTCGGTGTTGGAGTATCGCTGGTCGTAGAAGAGCGTCTGCCACTGGCGGACCATGCCGAGGTTGCCGTTGTTGATGACGGCGATCTTGACCGGCACGCCCTCCAGCGCGCAGGTGGCCAGCTCCTGGTTGGTCATCTGGAAGCAGCCGTCGCCGTCGATGGCCCACACCGTGGAGTCGGGGCGGCCCATCTTGGCGCCCATCGCGGCCGGGACGGCGAAGCCCATCGTGCCGAGGCCGCCGGAGTTGATGAACGTGCCGGGGTTCTCATAGTCGATGAACTGCGCTGCCCACATCTGGTGCTGCCCGACCCCGGCCACGTAGTACGTGTCGGGCCCGGCGATCGCGCTCAGCCGCTCCATGACGTACTGGGGCGCCAGCGTGCCGTCCTCCCACGTCTCGTAGCCCAGCGGGTACGTCTGCTTGTAGCCGTTGAGCGTCGTCCACCATTCGGTGTAGTCGCCCTTCTGCTCGGACGCCTGGATCGCCGTGACCAGGTCGCCGATGACCTCCTTGCAGTCGCCCACGATCGGCACGTCGGCGTGGCGGTTCTTGGAGATCTCCGCCGGGTCGATGTCGGCGTGCACGACCTTGGCGTACGGGGCGAACGACGACAGGTCGCCGGTCACCCGGTCGTCGAAGCGCACGCCCAGCCCGATGAGCAGGTCGGCCTTCTGCAACGCGCCCACGGCCGACACGCTGCCGTGCATCCCCGGCATGCCCATGTGCTGCGGGTGGCTGTCGGGGAACGTGCCGCGCGCCATCAGGGTGGTGATGACCGGGATGCCGGTCAGCTCGGCCAGCTGCAGCAGCTCGGCGGAGGCACGCGCCTTGTGGACGCCGCCGCCGACGTACAGGACCGGCCGCTTGGACTCGGCGATCAGCTTGGCGGCCTCACGGATCTGCTTGGAGTGGGGCCTGGTGACCGGGCGGTAGCCCGGGAGCTGCATGGTCGGCGGCCAGCTGAAGGTGGTTTCGGCCTGCAACGCGTCCTTGGAGATGTCCACGAGCACCGGGCCGGGACGGCCGGTGGAGGCGATGTGGAAGGCCTCCATGATCGTACGGGGGATGTCCGCCGGGTCCGTGATCAGGAAGTTGTGCTTCGTGATCGGCATGGTGATGCCGCAGATGTCGGCTTCCTGGAACGCGTCAGTGCCGATGGCCGCGCTGGCCACCTGGCCGGTGATCGCCACGATCGGCACCGAGTCCATGTACGCGTCGGCAATGGGCGTCACCAGGTTCGTGGCACCGGGGCCGCTGGTGGCCATGCACACCCCGACCTTGCCGGTGGCCTGCGCGTAGCCCTCGGCCGCGTGACCGGCGCCCTGCTCGTGGCGTACGAGCACGTGCCGGACCTTGGTCGAGTCGTAGAGAGGATCGTAGGCCGGCAGAATGGCACCGCCCGGGATCCCGAACACTGTGTCGACTCCAACGTGCTCCAGCGCCCTCACCAGGGCCTGTGCACCTGTCATCCGTTCGGTCATCGGCTCGTTCCTTGCGTGGCTACTCGCTTAAGGACATAAAAAATGCCCCTTCCCACCGGACGGCGGGTCTGGGGCGGCGCGCAGGTCGTCGTGCTTCGCTATCGGCCTGCGCGCCGGCGAAGTACTACGAGAATCTCACTGCGAAGCATGGCCTACACCATAGCCGCAACGAATGCCCTGGTGTCAACTTCGTGGACACTTGTCTCAAACAGTGAGACTCGTACGCATCAACGAGTCGACCCCGCGCGCCGCCATCGGCCGTGCCACCAGGAAACCCTGCCCCTTCGTGCACCCCATCCGCTTGAGCAGATCGAGCTGTTCGGGACGCTCTATCCCCTCTGCCACCACGATAAGCCCGAGGTCGTGGCCGAGCCGAACGATGGTACGGGTGAGCAGCGTCAGCGTGTCGTCCTTGCCCAGCCCCGACACGAACGACGGATCGATCTTGATCATGTCGACCGGGAGCTGCCGCAGGAACGCGAGCGAGGCGTAACCCGTGCCGAAGTCGTCGATGGCCAGCCGGACCCCGAGCGCCCGCAGCTCCGACAGCCGCTTGATCGTCTCCTCGGCGTCCTCGACCAGCATCTCCTCGATCACCTCAAGGGTCAGCGCGGAGGCGGGCAGCCCGCTCTCGGCCAGCGCCTCCTCGACCGTCTCGACGAAGCGGGGCGCGGTGATCTGGCGGGCCGAGAGGTTGAGCGACAGACCGATGTCCCAGGACGAGGCCCGCCAGGCGGCCACCTCACGGCACGACTCGCGCAGGATCCACTCCCCCAGCGGCACGATCAGCCCGGTGTCCTCGGCCGGGCCCAGGAACTGCTCGGGCGGCACGAACACCGACCCGCGCCACCACCGCACCAGCGCCTCGACCGCGGTCACCCGCGACGTGGCCAGGTCGACGATCGGCTGGTATTCGATCGCGAACTGCTGCTCGATCAGCGCCCGCTGCAGGTCGGCCGCCAGCTCCAGCCTGCGCACCACGTCGGCGTGCATCTGCGCGGCGAACACCTCCACCCGCCGCCCGCCCAGCTCTTTGGAGCGCGCCATCGCTACATCCGCGTTACGGATGAGGTCGCCCGCCGGCATGTCGTCCTCGGTGAAGGCCACGCCCACGCTCGCGGTCAGCGCCACGTCGCGATCGGCGACGCGGAACGGCTCCTGCGAGACCGCGCGGACCAGCCGCTCGGCCAGATCGACCGCGACCTGCGCCTCGCCGCCCGTCTCCACGAGCACCGCGAACTCGTCGCCGCCCCACCGGGCGAGCGTGTCGTCGGCGCGTACGGCGCCGCGCAGCCTGCGCGCGGCCTGCCCGAGCAGGTAGTCGCCGCTGGCGTGGCCCACCGAGTCGTTGACCGAGGTGAACCCGTCGAGGTCGAGGAAGATGACCGCGACGTTCGCCCCAGGGCCGGAGGTGCGCCCCGAGAGCACCTCGCGGGTGCGCTCCTCGAAGTAGGCGCGGTTGGGCAGGCCGGTGACGCCGTCGTGGAAGGTCAGGTGGGCGACCTGGTTGCGCAGGGCCTCCTCGTCGCTGACGTCTCTGGTGGTCACCAGCAGCAACTCGTCGCCGCCGACGTGGCGGGTGGCGACCGACTCGGTGGGCCGCCACGTGCCGTCGGCCGCGCGCACCCGGCAGGCGATCAGGCAGGCGCCGGGCGCGGCGTTGTCCTCGTCGAGGTGCATGGCGCGCAGCGCGACCTGGATGCCGGGCACGTCCTCAGGGTGGATGTAGTCGAAGATCGACCCGCCGACCACGTCCTGGGGGCGGTAGCCGTACGTGACCTCGACCCCGGCGTCGATCTCGCTCACGACGCCCTCGTAGTCGCACAGGAACACCACGTCGCCGGTGCTCTGGGCGAGCTCCCTGAGCTGCCGCTCGCCGAGCTTGACCAGGCCGCGCAGGCGCATGTTGGTCGCCGAGACCACGAACAGGCGCACGAGCAGGAGCAGCACCACGGAGACCGCGACCACCACGACGCCGGTCACGGGCCGCTCGGCCCCTCCGCCCACCAGGTGGGCGAGCAACGTGCAGGCGGCCACGGCGACCAGCCCCAGCGGCACGAGCGCGACCACGCCGCCGACGGCGGACCTGCCCGCCGCGCCCGGATCCGGGCCCCACGGGATGGCGGCCAGCAGCAGGAACGCGACGGGCGCGAGCATGACGGCCCAGATCTGCGGATCGCCGCCGTCGAGCCTGGCCACCCCGGCCGCCAGGCCCGCCACGGTCGTGCCGGCCAGCACGCCGACGCCCGCCAGGGCGAGCGGCCAGGAGGAGGCCCGGCTCATCAGCACCGACGGGACCACGGCGCACGTCACCAGCAGCGCGATCATCGGCGGCAGCATGACCAGCGTGAACGCCGCCGGATCCGCCGCGTCGTCGTAGACGTGCCGCAGCGCGGCGACCCAGCCGATCAGGAAGAGCGAAGCGGCGCACAGGTAGGCGTCGGTGACATGCCGTAAAACGACCCGGGCCGGGAATTTGCGGTCGGCGGCGATCAGCGCGCCGCCCGCGGTCACCACGGTGCCCAGCAGCATGAACAGGTCGGCGAAGCTGACCAGGAAACTCTCGGCGAACGGGCGCAGCGCCACGCCGGCGGCCCAGATGACGGCTCCGCCGCTCATCCAGCGCGCGCCCAGCGCCGCCGGGCGGTGCGCGGCCGACTTCACCGAGGCGCACAGCAGCGAACCGGCGGCGATCAGCGCCGCCAGCCCGCCGGCGACAGCACCGGTGAGCAGGCCCGGACCGCGTACGCCGAGCGCGGCGGCGAAGGCCACCGCGCCCGCCGCCGCCGCGGCGGTCAGCGGCACCCGTGGATCACGCCAGCGGATCACAGTCGTTGCCCATCCCGTCTCGAACCCTGCACCTGTGACCGCCGAAGCCCGGACGGCCACTTCGCCAGTGTGTGCGGTCGTGGGTGCGCGGGTGGTGACAACGCCGATGTCGTCACCGATCTGATAACCACACAGACCAATTTCCGCCAAGAGATCCTTGACAGCGAGTCAGGACCTCCCTGCAAAGGCCACCGTACGCACCGAAGGTCACGGACCAGCCACGTTCCGGGATCCTCTCAGTACGTGTCGGTGATGACGTTGACCAGCGGTTCGCCTGCGAGATAGCGCAGCAGCTGGGCGCGGATCAGGCGCAGCACGCGCCGCCCGGACGCGGGGGTGCTGCCCGCGACGTGCGGAGTGATCAGTACGCCCGGAACGCCCCAGAGGGGGTGGCCCTCGGGCAGCGGCTCGGGCGCGGTCACATCCAGCGCGGCGCGTAGCCTACCGTTTTTGAGCTCCGCGATCAGTGCGTCCGTGTCGACGATCCCGCCCCTGGCGGCGTTGACCAGCACGGCGCCGTCCTTCATCCGCGCCAGGAAGGCCGCGTCGACCATGCCCGCGGTGTCGGCCGTGGAGGGCACGAGCAGCACCACGACGTCCGCCTCCGGCAGCAGCGCGGGCAACTCGTCCATGGCGTGCACGCCGTCGCGGGCGCTCCTGGCCACGCGTACGACCTCGACCTCGAACCCCTCCAGCCGCCTTTCGAGCGCGGCGCCGATGGAGCCGTAGCCGACGATGAGCACGGTCGAGTCGGCCAGCACGTCGGTGTGGTGGTAGGTCCACTCGCCCCTGCGCTGCGCGTCCACGAACCCGGGGAACTCCCGCAGCACCGCGACCATCGCCCCGACGGCCCACTCGGCGGTCCCGGCGTCGTGGACCCCGCGGGCGTTGCACAGCACCGCGCCGTCCGGCATGTGCGGCTGGTACGGCTCCACACCCGCGGTGACGGTCTGCACCAGCCGCAGGGAGCTCATCCTGGCCAGCGTTCCCGGCACGTCCGGCACCGTGACGAGCGGCGGGATCCAGACCTCCACCTCGTCGACCCCTTCCGGCATCGGGGCCGTGCCATCGTAAACGGCGCATTCAACCCCAGGCAGGTCGGACAGAACATCGGCCACCGAATCGGACGGAACCCAGGTCTTCATGCCGAGAACCTTAAGGCTCCAAGGGGAGTATGGAACACATGAAAAAGCTCTGGACGATCATGCTCATGACCGTTCTCACCGCCTGTTCCAGCGGTCTGGCCGGCGACGGGGAGGTGACGCCGACCGCCACCGTGCCGGCCGGGGCCGGGCCGGGACAGCCCAAGGACGTGGTGACGGGGCTGGCGGTGCCGTGGGCGATCACGTTCCTGCCCGGAGGCGACGCGCTGGTCACCGAGCGTGACACGGCCAGGCTGCTGCGCGTGACCCCGGACGGGAAGGTGACCTCGCTGGGGACGATCCCGGGGGTGAGCGCGGCCGGCGAGGGCGGGCTGATGGGGGTGGCGGCAAAGGATCAGCAAATATTCCTTTACTACACCGCGGAACAGGACAACCGGATCGTCCGCTACCAGCTCACCGGCGACCGCCTCGGCGACGAGCGCGTCCTGGTGCGGGGCATCCCCAAGGGCGGGATCCACAACGGGGGGCGGCTCGCGTTCGGCCCCGACGGGTTCCTGTACGCCTCCACGGGCGAGACCGGCGACGACCAGCTGGCCCAGCAGCGCGACTCGCTGGGCGGCAAGATCCTCCGCATGACCGTGGACGGGACCCCCGCCCCCGGGAACCCGTTCGGCACGCTCGTCTACAGCTACGGCCACCGCAACGTCCAGGGGCTCGCCTGGGACTCCTCCGGCCGCCTGTACGCGTCGGAGTTCGGCCAGAACACCTATGACGAGGTGAACCTCGTCAAGGCGGGCGGCAACTACGGGTGGCCGGAGGTCGAGGGGCGCGGCGACGACTCGCGCTACGTGAACCCCATCGTCACGTGGTCCACCGACGAGGCCTCCCCGTCGGGCATGGCGTACGCGAACGGCTCCCTGTGGGTGGGGGCGCTGCGCGGGACCCGGCTCTGGCAGGTCCCGCTGGGGGCGGACGGGTCGGCGGGCACGCCCGTCGCCCACTTCACCGACCGCTACGGCCGCCTCCGCGCCGTCACGGCGGCCCCGGACGGGACGCTGTGGGTCGGGACCAGCAACGAGGACGGCCGCGGCTCTCCCCGGCCGGGCGACGACCGCATCCTCTCGGTCCCCCTCTCATAACCCACCCAGACGCCCCCAGACCCACCCACACGCCCTCAGGGATACCCAGGGCCTTGGGACACCCCCCACACGCCCTCGGGGGCGCCCAGGGCCTCGGATACGTCCTGCCACCCCATAACGGCACACACCACCCGAGAACGCCTGCTGTGGGGCCGTGAGCGTGCCTGCACGGCGGGCGGCGCCTCGGGGCCGTCGGGTGGCGAAGGGCTCAGCAGGGGAGGTGCCCGGAGAAGAGCGCCGGGGCCGCTTCGAGGCGGCCCCGGCGGGCGGGCGTCAGCCGGTCGATGAGCAGGTGGTCTGGGTTTGGGGACGGTACTTGGTGGTCAGCTTCTTGTCCTTCTTGACCACCTTGCCGTCCTGGTGGAACACCCGGGTCACGTCAATCGTGAACCCCTGCTCCCCCATCGTCGGCAGACACCCGGGCGCCGAGCTGCTCTCCGTCCTGAACGGCCGGAAGTCCCGCTTCTCGGACGCCACCGCCTCCACCTCGTCGTACCGCTTGGTGCTCCACAGGGTGACCGTCACCGACGTGTCCGTGAAGGCCGCCTTGACCAGCACCCCGTACTCGGAGTCGTTGCGCCACTTCAGGTCCGTCTGCGGGTAGAGCAGCGCCACGTCCCGCCCAGGCGGGTAGCGGGGCGCGTAGTAGTCCATCGCCTGGTGCTCGACCAGGTCGAACCCGCCGAAGAAGGCGGCGTTGTACATGGTCGTGGCGAACTGCGAGACCCCGCCGCCGACGATGCTCACCATGCGCCCGCCGACGATCTGGCCCGCCTCGACGTACCCGTCCTCGACGGTCCGCTCGCCCACGACCTCGTTGATCGAGAACGTCTCACCGGGCTTGACCAGGTGCCCGTCGAGCTCCTGCGCCATGCGCTGGATGTTCTTGACGCGAGTCTGGCAGCAGTCGAACGACGTCGAGAACGTGCCCACGCTCTCCTTGATCCCGAGGTCGGTCACCTGCTCCGTCGTGACGGCCGGGGCCACGGCGCCCAGCCGGACCGGGATCGTCCGGGCGCCGCCCTCGTCGAACACCTTCTCGGCGTCTTTGGCCAGCAGCTTGTCGTTCACGCCCCGCCCTTGGCGGGCGGGCACCAGGACGGGCTTGCCGTTGACGATGTCGTACGTGGCGTCGCGCGGCTGCTGGGCCGCGTCCACCAGGCGGCTCCCCAGGGCCGCCAGCACCGCCGTGGTGTCGAACTGGGGCGTGAGGCCGCCGGAGCCGTCGGAGTTGTAGGTCAGGTTGGCGGCGATCATGGCCGGGGGGATCTGCGCCTGCTTGTCGCCGAGGGTCAGCGTGACGGGCGCGGAGACGGCCTTCTTCGCCTTGGCGAGGGCGGTCGCGACGGCCTCGGCGGTGGTGACGGGCTTGGCCGGCCTGAGGGTGAGCACGACGTTGCCGCCGCCCTGCAGGAAGGCGTCGCCGATGCGGCGGACGGCGTCCTCGCGGTCGAGCAGCACGCCGTCCTGGGGCTGGCGGGCCTTGGGCTCAAGCCCGGAGAAGGCCACCCGGCCCTCGATCGGCTTCTTGTCGGCCGCCTCGGCCATGCCCTCGATGGTCCTGGAGAGCTGCGAGGAGTCGAGGTTCACCTTCGGCTCGAGCTCGGTCTTGCCGGTGAGTCCCCGCAACACCTCCTGCGGGCTGGGGAACCCGCTGGGCGCCTGGCCGATCGTGCCGACCACGTCGAGTTCGAGACCGGCCTCGTCGGCCTGGATGGTCTCCTTGCGGCCGCCGATGTCGACGACGACCGGTCGGCTCAGCCTGGAGGCGAGCTCGTTGCGGAGCTTGTCGGCCGCCTGCGTGACGGTCAGCCCGCCGATGTCGACGCCCGCGACGTGGGTGCCGCGCAGGACGGAGCCCGACATGAGCACGGCGGGCACCACGTACGCCAGCGCGGCCAGCACCACGACGAACGCCAGCACTCCCGGCAGGAGGCGGCGCTTGCGCGGCGGCTCGGGATCGTAGGAGGCCGGCCGCCCCGAGGGCGCGCCGAACACGGGCGCGGGCGGGGTCGGCGGCTCCTTGCCGTTCACGGGCCATGGTTGCGCCGGCGGCGCAACTGGGGGCAGCGCACCGCCCGAAGGACCGCCCGGGGTGCTCGGGCCTTGGGCCTGCCGGGGTTCCTGCCTGTCCGTGGGGCCGAAGATGTCCCGGGAGACACCCGGAGGCAGCCCCTCGATCCGCGGCTTCTTGGAGACGCCCGACGTGGGTAATGGCACCGAGGCGAACGGGTCGGTCGGTGATTCGATCGGTCCGGCGTTACGCACGCCTCAATCTCCTCCCGGTCCGCAGCCAAGTCTCAGGCAACAGTAAGGCACGCGGATCCGCATATGTCACGGGAAATGGCTACGGAAGTGTGTCAACCTAGCCACCGGTAGCGATGTTCCGGTCGGCCGGCGGTGCCGTAACGGGGCCGGAACTCGGCCTGTCCGGCCACGCACAGGTATTCGAGATAGCGGCGCACGCTCACCCTCGACAGGCCCGTGAGCTCGGCTGTCTCGGCCGCGGACAGGTCGCGACCGGCCTCCCGGAGGGTGTCCGCGACCAGTTCGCACGTGGCCGCCGACAACCCCTTCGGCATGGGCGCGGAAGTCTTGGGGCTCCCGAAGAGGCGATCCACGTCGTCCTGCCGTGCCTCGGGGCCGATCGCGGTCAGGCGCCTGCGGGTGTCGGCGTACTGCTGGAGGCGGTCGGTCAGGGCGGCGGCGGTGAAGGGCTTGATGAGGTAGTTGACGGCGCCGCCGCGCATGGCCTCCCTGACCGTGGGGACGTCGCGGGCGGCGCTGATCATGAGGACGTCCATGTCGTGGAGCTGCTTGAGCACCTCAAGTCCCGACATGTCGGGCAGGTAGATGTCGAGCAGCACGAGGTCGGGCCGGAGCTCGTGCGCCGCGGCGAGCGCGTCGGCCCCGCTGTGCACGACGGACACCACGCGGAACCCGGGCACGCGCGCCACGTAGCCGCTGTGGATGCGGGCGACCATGAAGTCGTCGTCCACCACCAGCACCCGAATGTCGCTCATGACCGCACCTCCGCCGCAGGCATCAGCAGCGTGATCACGTGTGGGCCTTCGCCGGGAGCAGGGCCGTGAAGACCGCGCCGCCCGAGTTCCGTACACGTACCCAGCCGCCCCGCCGCAGACACGCCTGCCGGGTCAGCGCCAGCCCGAGCCCGCGCGACCCCGACTGGGCGGCCTTGGTGGTGAACCCCTCCCTGAACACCTCTTCCACCAGGTCGGGCGCGATGCCGGGGCCGGAGTCGCCCACGCGTACGCGCAACCCGGCGGCGTCGGCCTGCACCGACACCTCGATCGTGCCCTCGGCGCCGTCGAGCGCGTCGATGGCGTTGGCGACCAGGTTGCCGACCACGAGGACCGCGTCCTGCGGGTCGCCGAGCAGGCCCTCGGGCACGGCGGAGTCCTCCGACAGCACGAGCCGGGCGCCCCGCTCGGCCGCCTCGGCGGACTTGGCCAGCAGCAGGGCGGCCAGGGTGGGGTCCTGGACGCGTTCGCGCAGGTCGGTGACGTACGCGCCGCGGGTGGTGCGGGTGATGAAGCTGATGGCCGCGTCGTGCTCGCCCAGCTCCAGCAGCCCGACGATCGTGTGCATGCGGTTGGCGAACTCGTGCGCCTGGGCCCGCAGCGCGTCCGTCGCGCTGCTGGTGTCGTGGAGCTCGCGGGCCAGCCGGGTCAGCTCGGTGCGGTCCCGAAGGGTGACGACCCAGCCGCGGTGCTGGCCGCGTACCGAGACCGGGGTGCGGTTGAGCACCAGCACGCGCTCGCCGTGCAGCACGACGCGGTCCTCGCCCGGGTCGGCGCCCCCGAGCACGTCGCGCATGCGCTCGGAGACCGGCATCTGCGTAAGGTCCTCGCCGACGTTGCCCAGGAGCTCGCGGGCGGCGTCGTTGACCAGCGTGACGCGGCCGTTGAGGTCGAGCGCGAGCACGCCCTCCTTGACGCCGTGCAGCACGCCCTCGCGCTGCTCCAGCAGCTCGGCGATCTCGCGCGGCTCCAGCCCGAACGTCTGCCTGCGCACCCGCGCGGTGATCACCGCGGCCAGCGTGAGGCCCGCCAGCAGCACGGCCAGCGCCGTCCAGACCAGCGGCGGGAGCGCGGCGCCGAGCTGGCCCACGACCGTGGTCTCCAGCACGCCGACCGAGACCAGGCCGATCACGCTGCCGTATTCGTCGCGGATGGGGGCCTTGCCCCTGACCGTGGTGCCGATCGTGCCGGTCTCGGTGCCGACCCAGCTCCTGCCCGTCTTGAGGACGGTGGTGCCGTCGGTGGACAGTTGCTTGCCGATCAGCAGGGTGTTGGGATGGGCGTAGCGCTTCTGCTCGGCGTTGGCGATCACGACGTAGTCGGCGCCGGTCTCGTGCTGCACGCTCATGGCCAGCGGCTGCAGGACCGCCTCCGGATTCTTCAGTTTGAACGCTTCCCTGACCTGTGGGAGCCCTGCCACGGACTGCGCGATGGCGAGCGCCCGCTGCTGGTGCAGCGAGTCGAGCTGGTCGCGCGTGTGCTCGGCCCACACACCAGCGGTGCCCCCGACGGCGAGGATCACGATCACCATCTGGAGCACGAACAACTGGGTCCCGAGGGAGGCGTCACGGACCCTGCGAGCGGGGCTCGGCCAAACAGCACGCACGTTGCACATGGAAACAAACGCAGGTCACGGCCAGGTTGCGACCAATACGACCACTATGACGGCAAGCGTGCAAAGCCTCGACGTGGGCGACGAAGGGCTTCACGATCCCAGTTTTACAACCGTGAAACACCCCCTGGAGTGATCATGAGCTTGCGCGTATTCGCCGCCCTTGCGGCATTCTCCCTCGCCGCGCTGACCGGCTGCGGCGAATCAGGCACCGGCACGTCCGCCAGCGGCTCCTTGCGGATCATGGCTCCGGCCTCCCCCGGCGGCGGCTGGGACCAGACCTCCCGCATCGCGGAGCAGGCGATCAAGACCGCCGACTCCAAGCGCAAGGTCGAGGTGTACAACGTGCCCGGCGCGGGTGGCACGATCGGCCTGGCGCAGCTCGCGGGCGAGAAGGGCAACGGCAACCTGCTGATGACCATGGGCCTGGTCATGGTGGGCGCCATCGAGCAGAACAAGTCCAAGGTCACGCTGGCCGAGACCACGCCGATCGCCAAGCTGACCGAGGAGTACGAGATCGTCGTCGTCCCGGCCGAGTCCCCGTACAAGTCGCTCGCCGACATGGTGGCGGCCTGGAAGGCCGACCCGAAGAAGGTGTCGATCTCGGGCGGGTCCGCGGGCGGCACCGACCACATCGTGGCCGGCCTGATGGCCAAGGCCGCGGGCGTGGACCCCAAGCAGGTCAACTACATCGCCCACTCCGGCGGCGGCGAGGCGCTCAACGAGCTGCTCGGCAACAAGGTCAGCGCGGGCATCTCGGGCGTGGCCGAGTTCGCGGAGCACGTGAAGTCCGGCAAGCTGCGCGCTCTCGGCGTGACCTCCGCCGAGCGGATCCCCGGCCTGGACGCGCCCACGCTGAAGGAGGGCGGCCTGGACGTCGCGCTGTCCAACTGGCGCGGCTTCGTCGCCCCCGGCGGCCTGTCCGACGCCGACAAGAAGGCGCTGACCGACCTGGTCACCAAGATGCACGACTCGCAGCCGTGGAAGGACGCGGTGGCCAAGAACGGCTGGATCGACTCGTTCCAGACCGGGCAGCAGTTCAGCGACTTCCTGAACTCCGAGCAGACCCGGGTCAAGGGCATCATCGCCGAGATGGGGCTCGTGTCCTGATGGCTCGCTGGTGGCGGCCCGAGCTCGGGCTGGCGGTCGTGGTGCTGGGCCTGGGCGTGTTCGTCGTGATCGGGACGCTGGACGTCTCCGCGGCGGCCTCCCAGCTCGGCATCGGGCCCCGTTTCTTCCCCATGCTGGTGGGCGGAGCCATGGTGCTCATCGGCCTGCTCTACGTGGTCGACGTCATCCGCGGCGGCCACGGCGACCCCGAGGAGAGCGAGGACGTGGACGTGGAGGCGCCCACGGACTGGCGCAGCGTCGGGCTGGTCAGCGGGATCTTCCTGGCGTTCACGGCGCTCCTCAACGTGCTCGGCTGGATCATCGGCGCGAGCCTGCTGTTCTTCGGGCTGTCGCTGGCGCTCGGGGCCGAGCACAAGGTGCGCTCGGCCGTGATCTCGGTGGTCGTGGGGCTCGCCACGTACCTGCTGTTCGTCAAGGGCCTCGGCGTGGCGCTGCCGGGCGGGCTGCTGGCGGGGGTGATCTAGGTGGACTCGCTCCAGCTCCTGATCGACGGCTTCGCCGCCGCGCTCACCCCCGTCAACCTCCTGTACGCGCTCGTCGGCGTCACGCTCGGCACCCTGGTCGGCGTGCTGCCCGGCATCGGGCCCGCGATGACCGTGGCGCTGCTGCTGCCGATCACGTTCACGGTGCCGCCGGCCAGCGCGTTCATCATGTTCGCGGGCATCTACTACGGCGGCATGTACGGCGGTTCGACCACGTCCATCCTGCTCAACACGCCCGGCGAGTCCTCGTCGATGATCACCGCGCTGGAGGGCAACAAGATGGCCCGGCGCGGGCGGGCGGCGCAGGCGCTGGCCACGGCGGCCATCGGCTCGTTCGTGGCCGGGACGATCGCCACGGCGCTGCTGGTCGTGGCCGCGCCCGCCGTGGTGAGCTTCGCGATCTCGTTCGGCCCCGAGGACTACTTCGCGCTGGCGATCATGGCCTTCACCGCCGTGTCGTCCGTGCTGTCCCGCTCGGTCGTGCGCGGCCTGGCCTCCCTGGGCCTCGGGCTGGTGATCGGGCTCGTCGGCATCGACCAGCAGACCGGCCAGGCCCGCCTCACCATGGGCATCCCGCAGCTGCTGGACGGCATCGACGTCGTGATCGTCGCGGTCGGGCTCTTCGCGCTCGGCGAGGCCCTCTACGTGGCCTCGCGGCTGCGCCACGCGGCGCCCGAGGTGGTGCCCGTCGGGCGGGCGTGGATGGGGCGCGCGGACTGGCGGCGCTCGTGGTTCCCGTGGCTGCGCGGCACGGCGCTGGGCTTCCCGTTCGGCGCGCTGCCCGGCGGCGGGGCGGAGATCCCCACCTTCCTGTCGTACGCGGCCGAGAAGCGGCTGGCGCGCGGGGAGGCCCGCGAGGAGTTCGGCAAGGGTGCCATCGAGGGCGTGGCCGGGCCCGAGGCGGCCAACAACGCCTCCGCGGCCGGCACCCTGGTCCCCCTGCTCACCCTGGGCCTGCCCACGTCGGCGACGGCCGCGATCCTGCTCGCCGCCTTCCAGCAGTACGGGCTCCAGCCGGGGCCGCAGCTGTTCGACCACAACCCGGCGCTGGTGTGGGGCATGATCGCGTCGCTGTTCATCGGCAACACGATGCTGCTGGTGCTCAACCTGCCCCTCGCGCCCCTGTGGGCCCGCGTCCTGCGGATCCCCCGCCCGTACCTGTACGCCGGGATCGTGCTGTTCGCCGCCCTCGGCGTCTACGCCCTGAACGGCACCGTCGTGGACCTCGTGGTCCTGTACGTGCTCGGCCTCCTGGGCTACGCCATGCGCCGCTTCGGTCTGCCGGTCGCCCCCGCGGTGATCGGCATGATCCTGGGCCCGATGGCGGAGATCCAGCTCCGCCGGGCCCTGGCCATCGGTGCCGGCGACGTGACGGTGCTGGTGCGCAGCCCGGTCGCCGCGGTGCTGCTGGCGCTGGCCGCCCTGGCGCTGCTCATGCCGGTGTTCAGGAAGTTGTCGGCCCGGCGGCGCCGGCGCGAGGTCACGCCGGTCGGGTGACCGGCTCACGAGCTGGTTCCGCCGGTGCGGTCTCATCGGCGGAACCGCTCGCTGCCGGGCGCCCGAAATCCCGTGGCCCTGAAGACCGGGACGCGGAAGACCGGGGCGCGATGGCCAGCCCGGCCAGCGCCATGACCAGCGTGGCCGCGTACACCGTCCAGTAGCCCGAGTGGGCCGCCGTGAACAGCGCGCTGGTGACGGCCACCGCCACCACCGAGAACACCGACTCGCCCACCTGCAGCGCCGAGCTGTTCCTGCCCTGCTCGCCGGGCGCCGACAGCTCCAGCGTCAGCACCGACAGCGTCGGGTAGAGCAGGCCGATCCCGAACCCGGTGACGATCCACGCCGGGAAGGCCAGCGCCACGGGCACCGCGGTGAACGTCACCGCGCCCATGAGCAGGATGCCGAGCGCGACCATGGCCGAGCCCAGCCGCAGGTTCGTCGCCTGGCTGAAGGTCTCGCGGCCCTGCAGCCACGAGGCGAACGACCAGGTCAGCGAGCCTCCCATGAGCACCAGTCCGGCCACCAGCGTCGACAGGCCGCGCGCCTGGATCAGCATGAGCGGCACGATCACCTCGGCCGCGAAGAACGCGCCGGAGGCCAGCCCGCGCAGCCCGACCACGGACGGCAGCCCGCGGGCCGCGCGCAGCGTACCGGCGGGAAGCAGCCTGGGCAGCGCCACGAGCAGCACCACCAGCCCCGCGACCAGCAGCACGAGCCGCCCGTCGCTGCCGTACTGCATGAGCCCGGCGCCCACGGCCGTCACGACCGCCCAGCCGACCTTCCCCAGCAGGCCGGGCTCGGACTCGCTCTGCCCGCCGGCCAGGGGCTGGCCCGCCAGCCCGCGCAGCAGCACCAGGCCGCCCGCCACGGTCATGATCGGCACCAGCAGGAACACCCAGCGCCATCCGAGCGTCTCGGTCACCACTCCCACGATCGCCGGGCCCGCCATCGACGGCACCACCCACGCGGTCGCGAAGAGGGAGAAGATCCGCGGATGCAGCTCCTCGGGATAGACCCGGGCCACCACGACATACAGCGCCACGCTGACCAGCGCGCCGCCGAACCCCTGCAGGAACCGGCCCGCGATCAGCATCTCCATGCTCGGCGCCAGCCCCGCCACCGTCAGCCCGCCGACGAACCCCGCCACCCCGGTCCACAGAGGCGCCAGCGGGCCGCGTACGTCCGCCCACCGGCCGCCGAGCACAGTGCCCACCACGCTGGCGGCCATCGCCCCGCTGAACGCCAGACCGTAGAGCTCCAGCCCGCCGAGCTCCTTGGCCACGACCGGCATCGCGATCGCGACCGCCATGTACTCGAAGGCCACCAGCGACACCAGCGCCACGAGGCCCGCCGTCAATGCTTTTCTCTTCATGCTGCGAACCCTACGGAGACCCGCGTCCCGGCACCTCCAGCGCCGGTCCTAACCGGCCCCGGCCATTGGGCCTAGGACCGGTGACAAGGCGAAGGGCCCCGCCGCCGGAACGGCGAGGCCCTCGGCGGTCTATTCGGAGACGCCCAGCTTCTCCAGGATCAGCTGGCGGGCGCGGGCCGCGTCGGCCTTGCCCCTGCTCGCCTTCATGACGCCGCCCACCAGGGCGCCGGCCGCGGCGATCTTGCCGGACCTGACCTTCTCGGCCGCGTCGGCGTTGGCGGCCAGCACCTGGTCGATGATGGCCAGCAGCTCGCCCTCGTCGCTGACGATCTGCAGGCCGCGCTTCTCGACCACCTCGTCCGGCGCGCCCTCACCGGCCAGCACGCCTTCGAGGACCTCGCGCGCCAGCTTGTCGTTGAGCGCTCCGGAGGCCACCAGCTCGGTCACCCTGGCGATCTGCGCCGGGGTGATGGGCAGGTCGGCCAGCGCGGCGCCGGTCTCGTTGGCGCGCCTGGCCAGCTCGCCCATCCACCACTTGCGCGCGTCCGCCGGCGGGGCTCCCGCCGCGACCGTGGCCTCGACCAGGTCGAACGCGTCGGCGTTGTGCATGGCCTGCATGTCGAGGTCGGACACCCCCCACTCGGCCTGCAGCCGCTTGCGCCTGACCGACGGCAGCTCGGGCAGGGCCGCCTTCAGCTCCGCCACCCACGCGGTGTCGGGCGCGATCGGCACCAGGTCGGGCTCGGGGAAGTAGCGGTAGTCCTGCGCCTCCTCCTTGGACCTGCCGGACGTGGTGGTGCCGGTGTCCTCGTGGAAGTGCCGGGTCTCCTGGATGATCTTCCCGCCGTCGGCCAGGACGCCGGCCTGGCGCTCGATCTCGCTCCGCACGGCCCGCTCGACGCTGCGCAGCGAGTTGACGTTCTTGGTCTCCGTACGGGTGCCCCACTCGTGGGAGCCGCGCGGCATGAGCGACACGTTGACGTCGCAGCGCAGCGAGCCCTCCTCCATGCGCACGTCGGAGACGCCGAGGGAGCGCATGATCTCCCGCAGCTCGGTGACGTACGCCTTGGCTACCTCGGGCGCGAGCCGGTCGGTGCCCGGGATGGGCTTGGTCACGATCTCGACCAGCGGGATGCCGGCGCGGTTGTAGTCGACGATCGAGTAGTCGGCCCCTTGGATGCGCCCGGTCGCGCCGCCCACGTGGGTGGACTTGCCGGTGTCCTCCTCCAGGTGCACCCGCTCGATCTCGATCCGCACGGTCTTGCCGTCGATCTCGACGTCGACGTAGCCGTCGAAGCAGAGCGGCTCGTCGTACTGCGAGATCTGGTAGTTCTTCGGCATGTCCGGATAGAAGTAGTTCTTCCGGGCGAAGCGGCACCACTCGGCGATCGAGCAGTTCAGCGCCAGGCCGATGCGGATCGTCGACTCGATGGCCTGGGCGTTGGCCACCGGCAGCGACCCGGGGAGCGCCAGGCAGGTCGGGCAGACTTGCGTGTTGGGCGGGGCGCCGAAGGCGGTCTTGCAGCCGCAGAACATCTTCGACCTGGTGCCCAGCTCGACGTGCGTCTCCAGGCCGAGCACCGGCTCGAACCGGTCGAGCGCTTCGTCATAGACCATGGTCATAGCGACGGGGCCTCCTTCAGCAGCGGGCCGCCCCAGCGGCTCTCCAGGGCCTTCTCGACGGCGGCACCGACGCGGTAGCAGCGGTCGTCGGCCAGGACCGGCGCCATGATCTGCAGGCCGACCGGCAGGTTGTCCTCGTCGGCCAGGCCGACCGGCACCGACATGGCCGCGTTGCCCGCCAGGTTGGACGGGATGGTGCACAGGTCGGCGAGGTACATCGCGATCGGGTCGTCGGCACGCTCGCCGATCGAGAACGCCGTGGTCGGCGTGGTCGGCGACACCAGCACGTCGACCTGGTGGTAGGCGGCCTCGAACTCGCGGGAGATGACCGTGCGCACCTTCTGCGCCTGGCCGTAGTAGGCGTCGTAGTAGCCGCTCGACAGCGCGTACGTGCCGAGCATGATGCGCCGCTTGACCTCGGGACCGAACCCGGCGGCCCTGGTCAGCGCCATGACCTCCTCGGCGCTGCGGGTGCCGTCGTCGCCGACGCGCAGGCCGTAGCGCATGGCGTCGAAGCGCGCCAGGTTGGACGAGCACTCCGACGGCGCGATCAGGTAGTACGCGGGCAGCGCGGTCGTGAACGACGGGCAGGAGACCTCGACGACCTTGGCCCCGAGCGACTCCAGGAGCTGCACGGCCTCGTGGTAGCGGGCCAGCACGCCGGCCTGGTAGCCCTCGCCGGAGAACTCCTTGACGACGCCGATCCGCAGGCCGGCGATGTCGGGGTTCTTCGCGGCCTCGACCACGCTCGGCACGGGCGCGTCGATCGAGGTGGAGTCCATCGGGTCGTGCCCGGAGAACGCCTCGTGCAGCAGCGCCGCGTCGAGCACGTTGCGGGCGAACGGGCCCGGCGTGTCGAGCGAGCTGGCGAACGCGATGAGCCCGTAGCGGGACGAGCCACCATAAGTCGGCTTCATCCCCACGATGCCGGTCACCGAGGCCGGCTGCCGGATGGAGCCGCCCGTGTCGGTGCCCGTGGACAGCGGCGCCTCGTACGCGGCCACGGCGGCGCTGGAGCCGCCCGACGAGCCGCCCGGGATCTTCGTCAGGTCCCACGGGTTGCGGGTGATCTGGTAGGCCGAGTTTTCCGTGGAGGAGCCCATGGCGAACTCGTCCAGGTTGGTCTTGCCGAGGAAGACCAGCCCCGCCTCGCGCAGCCGCGCGGTGACCGTCGCGTCGTACGGCGGGCGCCAGCCTTCGAGGATCTTGGACGCGGCCGTGGTCGGCATGTCACGCGTGGTGAAGATGTCCTTGTGGGCGATCGGCACACCGGCCAGCGGGCCGAGCTTCTCGCCCGCCCTCAGCCGGGCGTCGACGGCCCGCGCCTGCTCCAGCGTCGTCTCGCGATCGATGTGGAGGAACGCCTGGACCTTGGGCTCGACCTCGGCCATGCGGTCGAGATGCGCCTCGGCCACCTCGACGGACGACACCTCGCCACCGGCGATCATCGATCCCAGCTCGGCGGCGGTCTTACGAATGAGACTCATGCGCCCTCCTTCGTCGGGCACATGAGCCTGACAGAGCTGTGCTTGATTGTTCGCTCGCTACGCTCACTCATGCCTCCTCCCCGAGGATGCGCGGCACCCGGAAGCGGTCGTCCTCGACGGCGGGCGCGCCGGAGAGCGCCTGCTCAGGCGTCAGGCACTGTCGTACCTCGTCGGCACGGAAGACATTGGTCAGCGGAAGCGCGTGCGACGATGGCGGCACGTCCTCGGCGGCGACCTCAGCCACCTTCGCGACCGACTCGATGATGGCATCGAGCTGGGTGGCGTAGTGGTCGAGTTCGTCGTCGGTGAGCGCCAGCCTGGACAACCGGGCCAGGTGTGCGACCTCGTCGCGGGTTATGGCGGACATGAGTCGTTGAACCCGTTTCGTGGATGGAGTCTTTGGACAATGCCATCCTAGGGGGCTTGACGTGGCACCCCCGAACCGATTAACCGCCCCGAAACGAACCTTCTCCTACGCCCGCTCGTTATCCGGTCGGGAACAGGGGGTCGGCTGTGGAGCGGAACGGCTGCGGCGCGGGATGCCTCGTGGTGCTCATCGTGGTGACGATGCCTCTGGTGCTCGTCGCCGGAGTGTTGCTGGCGGCCGCCAGCGTGTCCGCCGCCCGGCTGGAGTACCGCGCCGCGCACGGCGAGGGCACGATGGGCACCTTCACGGCGACCGGCCTGGACTGCTCGGGCCGCGGGCCGTGCCGCTGGGAGGGCGTCTTCGAGTCCTCCGCGCGAACCCGGCAGGACGCCTGGATCTACGGGTACGAGCCCCTCGACCTGTCCGAGGGCGACCGCGTGCCGGCCCTGGACGCGGGCCACGACGTCAAGGTGTTCCGTCCGGGCCATTACGACTGGCCGGGCGTGCTGCTGCTGTCCGGCCTCTCGCTCGCCGCCCTGCTCCTGCCCGCCTACCTGCTCCGGCGCGCGCTGTGGAAGCGCCCGCCGAGGCCACCCGGCCGGCTGCCGGGTCAGGCCGAGCGGCTGACCTCGGGCTGGTAGCCGTACTCGATCCCGGGCCCGGCGCCGGTGTGCTCCCTGAGCCAGACCGTGGCGTCGGCGGCGGGCATCGGCCGTCCGAACAGCCACCCCTGCCCCATGTCACACCCCATCTCGTCCAGCCGCATGGCCACCTCGTCCGACTCCACGCCCTCCGCTACCGAGCGCAGGCCGAGCGAGCGGACCAGGTCCACGATCGAGCGCACGATCCGGTAGTCGTCCTCCGACTCGGCGATCCGGCGGACGAACGAGGCATCGATCTTGACCTCGGACACCGCCAGGCGCTGGAGCCTGATCAGCGACGAGTAGCCGGTGCCGAAGTCGTCGAGCGCCAGCGGCACGCCCAGCGCGGCCAGCGCCTTGATGGTCTCCTGCGTGTAGGCCTGGTCGCCCGTCAGGATGCGCTCGGTCACCTCCAGCTGGATGGCCCCCGGCGGGAGCCCGGAGGCGGCCAGGCCGACCTCCAACTGCTCCGGCAGGGCCGAGTCGAGCAGGTCGCGGGCCGAGATGTTGACGGAGATCTGCACCTGCAACCCCGTGTGCCACCAGCGGGCCGCCTGCTCCAGCGCCGCCTCGATGACGTACGCCGTGAGGGGCCGCATCAGGTACGACTGCTCCGCCAGCGGGACGAACTCCGACGGCGGGATCATCCCGTGCACCGGATGGCGCCAGCGCAGCAGCGCCTCGACGCCCTGGACCGCTCCCGTGCCGAGGCTGACCTTGGGCTGGAAGTGCAGGCGCAACTCGCGGCTGTCGATGGCGCGGCGCAGGTCGCCGAGGAGGTTGAGGCGTTCGGGAGAGTTGCGGTCCTTGTCGGGCTGGTAGAGCTCGACCCCGGTGCGCCCCTCCTTCGCCAGGTACATGGCCACGTCGGCCCGCTGCAGGAGCAGCTCGAAATCGGGGGCGTGGTCCGGATAGAGCGCGATCCCGACAGAACCGTCGACGTCGAAGGTCATGCCCTCCAGCCGGACCGGTTCGGACAGCGCCGCCCGCAGCCGGGCCGCGACCTCCCTGGCCGCGTGGGCGTCCCTGATCGAGGGCAGCAGCACGGCGAACTCGTCACCGCCCAGCCGCGCCACGACGTCGCCGGGCCGTACGGAATGGGTGAGCCGGTGCGCCACCATCTGCAGCAGCCGGTCGCCCACCGGATGCCCCATCGTGTCGTTGACCTCCTTGAACCGGTCGAGGTCGAGGAGGAACAGGCCCACCCGCTCGTCCTGCCGGGCCTCGGCCAGCGCCTCCTCCGTGCTGACGATGAGCATCTTGCGGTTGGGCAGGCCGGTCAGCTCGTCGTGCAGGGCCTGATGGTCGCGGCGCATCGAGAGCGAGGCGGTGAAGTAGACGGCGGCCAGCGGGGCGACGAACAGGGGCACCATGCCGGGCGAATGCTCCATGGCCACGACGACCAGGGGCGCCAAGCCGAGCAGCCCGACGTACACGAGGCTCTGCGGGACGACCGTGACCCTGAACACCCGCGTGATCGAGCGCCGCTCGTGCAACGCGACCGCGCCGCACACGAGAGCGGCCCTGGTGACGAAGTACGCGACCCCGGCCAGTGCGATGGCCGGCAGGTCCGACCCGTCCGGCATCCAGGGCACGGCCGGGCTCGGCGCGATCCCGAACATCCCCAGCACCACGGCCGCCGCGGTGAGCGCGAGCGTCGACTGCGCGATGTTGAACATGACCCGATGCCACGCCTTGCGCGTCACCACCCCGTTCATGGCGACGGCGACGGCCTGCATGAGCACCGCGACGGGCAGCCCCAGGTGCAGGAGGACGGCGAAGGTGAACATGGCGGAGGGGTACGTGCCACCCACCGAGGTGGCGGACGACACCATCACGGGCCGCAGCTCGCCCAGGATCACCAGCACCGACAGCACCCAGAACAGCGGCGTGCGGCCCAGCTCCACCAGCCCGGTTACGTCCAGCCTCAGTATGGCCACCACAAGTGCGGTGAAGCCGATCACGGTTACGCCCGCGAGGAATGCCCAGAGCGGCGTGCCGACGCGTGGTCCGGTGTCGCGGGTGTCGGTTGGGTCAGTCATCGGTAACAGAACCCCCATTAGGTCACTATGGGAGGGTACGGCCTTCACCCCACTTCGCGAAACCAAGCGCGTACGTTCCGTCACTTCTCCTTTCCGACATATACCCAAAAACCACCCTAGGTAGCAAACCGCCTACACTCCCCGCACAACCCCGCAAACGCCCGCACCGCACCGACGCGGCGCGCAATGCCAACGCCGCGCCCCATCGCCGCCCAACCACGGGACACCGGCCCACCCCACCGGCCCACCCCGCACCCCGCGCGCCGACGGAGCGACGTCAGGCTTCCGGGGTTACCGCGGCCTCCGCGGCCTCCGCGGCCGCCTCCGGGCCGTTCGTCAGCAGCACCTCGAAGCCGGTCCCGTCCAGGATCGGCACCCCGAGGCTCACCGCCTTGTCGTACTTCGACCCCGCGTTCTCCCCCACCACCAGGAACGACGTCTTCTTCGACACCGACCCCGACACCTTCCCGCCCCGGCTGGTGATCGCGTCGGCCGCCGAGTCGCGGGTGTAGCCCTCCAGCGTCCCCGTCACCACGAACGTCAGCCCTTCGAGCGTCTGCGGCCCCTTCTCCGGCGCGGGCTCGTCCTCCATCCGCACCCCGGCGGCCCGCCACCGCTCGATGATCTCCCGGTGCCAGTCGACCGAGAACCACTCCCGGATCGTGGCCGCCACCCGGGGCCCGATGCCCTCGACGGCGGCCAGCTCCTCCTCCGAGGCGTTCATGATGCGGTCGATCGAGCGCATCTCGTCGGCCAGCGCGCGGGCGGTCGGCGGGCCGATGTGCCGGATCGACAGGGCGACCAGCAGGTTGGCGAGCGGCGTCTGCTTGGCCCGCTTCAGCTCCTCGATGAGCTGCAGCGCGTTCTGGCTGGCCTCGCCGTCGATGTTGGAGAAGAAGGTGACGACCTTGTCCTCGCCGGTCTTGGGGTCGATCTTGGGCAGGCCGAAGTCCTGGTCGCGAACGACCGACTTGATCGGCAGCAGCTGCTCCAGCGTCAGGTCGAACAGGTCGGCCTCGGTGCGCACCACGGGCTGCTGGGGCGGCAGCGGCTGGGTGAGCGCGGTGGCCGCGACGTAGCCGAGCCCGTCGATGTCGAGCGCGCGCCGCCCGGCCGCGAAGTAGATGCGCTCGCGGATCTGGGCGGGGCAGCCGCGCGCGTTGGGGCAGCGCAGGTCGGCGTCGCCCTCCTTCTCGTACGCCAGCTCGGTGCCGCACTCCGGGCAGTGGGTGGGCATGACGAACTCGCGCTCCGACCCGTCGCGCAGCGCCGTCACCGGCCCGACGATCTCGGGGATGACGTCGCCCGCCTTGCGCAGCACCACGGTGTCGCCGATGAGCACGCCCTTCTTGACCACGATGGCGGCGTTGTGGAGCGTGGCCCGCTCGACGGTCGAGCCCGCCACCACGATGGGCCGCATCACCGCGTACGGCGTGACCCGCCCCGTGCGGCCGACGCCCACCTGGATGTCGAGCAGCTTGGTGTTGACCTCTTCCGGCGGGTATTTGTACGCCATCGCCCAGCGCGGCGCCCGCGACGTGGAGCCCAGCTCCCGCTGCGTGCGGAAGTCGTCGACCTTCACGACCACCCCGTCGATCTCGTACGGGGGATCGTGCCGGTGCACGCGGTAGTGCTCGATGAACTCGTTGACCTCGGTGAGCCCCGGCACCACCCGGTAGAGATCGCTGACCGGCAGCCCGAACTCCCGCAGCCGGTCGTACACGTCGGACTGCGCGCTCGGCACGGCCGAGCCCTCCCAGACGCCGATGCCGTGCACCAGCATCCGCAGCGGCCGCTGGGCCGTGACGCGCGGGTCCTTCTGCCGCAGCGTGCCGGCCGCGGAGTTGCGCGGGTTGGCGAAGGGCGTCTTGCCCTGCTCGACGAGCTGCTCGTTGAGCTTCTTGAAGTCCTCGACCGGGATGTAGACCTCGCCGCGCACCTCGACCAGGCTGGGGACGTCGTCGCCCGTGAGCCGGTGGGGCACGCCCTTGATCGTGCGCACGTTGTCCGTCACGTCGTCGCCCGTGCGCCCGTCGCCGCGGGTCGCCCCGCGCTCCAGCCTGCCGTCGCGGTAGACCAGCGCGATGGCCAGCCCGTCGATCTTGAGCTCGCAGAGGTAGGGCCCCGGATCGCCCTCGGCCAGCCGCTCGGCCCGCTGCATCCAGGCGGCCATGTCGGCTTCGTTGAAGGCGTTGTCGAGGCTCTCCATCCGGTTGAGATGCTGGACCTTGGCGAAGTCGCCCGACACGGGGGCGCCGACCTTCTGCGTCGGCGACTCGGGCGTCTGGAGCGACGGATGCGACTCCTCCAGCGCGAGCAGCTCCCTGAACCACCCGTCGAACTGGGCGTCGCTGACCGTCGGCTGGTCGAGCACGTAGTAGCGCCAGCGAGCTTCGTCGACCAGCTCGCTCAGCTCGGCATGCCGCTTGAGCGCGGCCACTGGCACACCCGCGACCTCGGCGCCTGTCTCACTCACCGTAGGGTCCCCTTCCATACGCCAACCTGTGCAAACGCTACCGCCGAACACTGACAATCGACGCTCGGCTCACCCGCCCTGCGGCCCCGCCTCCGGGTCCTCCCTGAGCACCTGGGCCGCCTTCCGACAGGCCGCCAGGGCAGCGCGGGCGTAGGCGGGCGACGCCCCGGCCAGCCCGCACGCCGGGGTCAGCACGACCTGCTCGGCCAGCCGGTCGGGCGCGAACCCGAGCCGCCGCCACAGGTCCAGCGCCGGTTTGGCGACCGCCCCGACGCCCGGCAGCCGGACGTCCCTGCCGGGCACGACCCCCAGCAGGAACCGCAGCCCCGCCTCGACGGCATCCCCGACGGAGTCCTCGTCCTTGCGCCGCAGCAGCGAGGCGTCCACCGACACGCCGCGCACCCCGGCCCTGCGCAGCAGGTCGAAGGGCACGGACGGCGCGCAGCAGTGCACGATCGGGGCGTCGAAGGCGCGCATGGACTCCTCCACCCGCCACTCCTCGACCGCCGGCAGCCGTCCGAACCCCGACGCCGTCGGCACGGTCCCCGCCAGCACGCCGGGCAGCCCCGGCTCGTCGAGCTGCAGCACGATCTCCGTCACCCCGGGCAGCCGCCGCCGCACGTCGGCGCAGTGGTCGGCGACCCCCTGCGCCAGCGAGGCGGTCAGATCGCGGACGGCCCCCGCGTCGGAGAGCATCTTGTCGCCGTGCTTCAGCTCGATCGACCCGGCCAGCGTCCACGGGCCGCAGACCTGCAGCTTGAGCGGCCCGGAGTAGTCGTGGCCGACCTCCTCCAGCCCGTCGAGATCCCGCCGCAGATGATCGACGGCCCGCTGGTGGTCACGCCCCGGCCGATCGGTCAGCCGCCACCCGGAGGGCTGCACCTCGACGGGCAGCTCGACGAGCAGCCCGGCCGTCCTGCCGATCATGTCGGCGCCGACGCCCCTGGCCGGCAGTTCGGGCAGGTACGGCAGTCCGGGCACCTCTCCGAACACGACCCTGATCGCCTCGAGATGGTCCTCGCCCGGGTGCGAGCCGACTCCGGTGGCTTCCCACGTTGACATGGGGACAAGCGTAGGCTCTGCGGAATGGAGCTGACGAAACACGAGCACGCCTGTGTACGCGTGGAGAAGAACGGCAAGATCCTGATCATCGACCCCGGGACGTTCAGCAACGGACCGGTGCTCGACGGCGCCGACGCGGTCCTGATCACCCATGAGCACTTCGACCACGTGGACGTCGACAAGCTGAAGGCCGCGCCGCCCACCCTGGAGATCTACACCTGCGAGGGCGTGGCCGCGGATCTGACGGACGTTCCTCAGAAGGTCCAGGTGGTACGGCACGGCGACGCGTTCGAGGCGGCCGGTTTCCGCGTGCGGGCCTTCGGCGAGTGGCACGCCAAGAACCACCCCGACGTGCCCGTCGTCCAGAATGTCGGGTTCCTTGTCGAGGACGAGATCTTTTACCCGGGTGACGCCTTGACGGTCCCGGGCGTGGACGTGCCCACCTTGCTGGTGCCGACCGGCGCGCCCTGGCTGAAGCTCAGCGACATGGTCGGATATCTCCGCGAGATCCGCCCGGCGAGGGCGTTCTCCACCCATGACGGCCTGTACAACGACATCGGCCTCGGCCTGGTGGACAACTGGCTGAAGATGGAGTCGGAGCACCAGAGCGCCGACATCCGCCGCCTGGCGGTCGGCGAGTCGGTGACGCTCAGCTAGCGGCGACGATCGTCGCCGAGCCGATCACGGTGTCGCCGGAGTAGAGCACGGCCGCCTGGCCCGCCGCCACCCCGGTGGCCGGGCGGTCGAGGTCGATGCGGACGCCGCCGTCGATCTCCGCGAAGCGGCACCCGTACACCTCTCCGTGCGCCCGCAGCTGCACGGTCAGGTCCTCGACCGTGGCCGGGCCGTTCCACACCGGGCTGCCGCACGTGATCGAGGTGACCTCCAGGGCAGAACGCGGGCCGACCGTGACCGTGTTGGACACCGGCTCGATCGACAGCACGTAGCGGGGCCGGCCGTCGGCCGCCGGGCGGTCGATGTGCAGGCCCTTGCGCTGGCCGACCGTGAAGCCGTGGGCGCCCTGGTGGCTGCCGACGACCTCCCCGCTCTGGTCGAGGATGGGACCCTCGGCCGCACCGAGCCGCTGGGCCAGGAAGCCGCGGGTGTCGCCGTCGGCGATGAAGCAGATGTCGTGGCTGTCGGGCTTGTCGGCGACGGTCAGGCCGCGCCTGGCGGCCTCCTCGCGCACCTGGGCCTTGGTCGAGTCGCCCAGCGGGAAGATCGCGTGGCTGAGCTGCTCCCGGGTGAGCACCCCGAGCACGTACGACTGGTCCTTGCCCTGGTCGGGGCTCCTGGACAGCACGCCGTCGACCAGCTTGGCGTGGTGGCCGGTGGCGACGGCGTCGAAGCCCAGGGCCAGCGCCCGGTCGAGCACCGCCGCGAACTTGATCTTCTCGTTGCACCGCAGGCACGGGTTGGGTGTGCGGCCCGCGGCGTATTCGGACACGAAGTCCTCCACCACGTCGCGCTGGAAGCGCTCGGCCATGTCCCAGATGTAGAAGGGGATGCCGATCACGTCGGCGGCGCGACGCGCGTCGCGCGAGTCCTCGATCGTGCAGCAGCCCCGCGCGCCCGTGCGGTGGGATTGGGGGTTGGCCGACAGAGCGAGGTGCACACCAGTGACGTCGTGACCGGCCTCGGCGATCCGAGCGGCGGCCACGGCGGAGTCGACGCCGCCCGACATGGCGGCAAGCACACGCAGTCCCATGACCGTTCCAGCGTACTGTCCGCGCGGGAGTGCGCGACCATGGCCGGGGTCTGCGAGTATTCAGGCCATGCGACTGTTCGGGCGCAAGGGCGCAGACGAAGAGGCCGGCGACGGGATCGCCGAATTCTGGGCGTGGTGGCAGGAGTCCAGGCCGGGACTCGACTCCCTGGTCGCGAACGGCGACGTCGAAGGGCTGGAGGAGCAGCTCGCCCCGGCGGCCGCCGCGATCCACCCGAGCCTGGTCTGGGAGGTGGCCCCGGGCAAGGAGGCCGCGCACGCCCTGGTGGTGACCGCGGCGGGCGACCCCGAGCTGCGCTCGCTCGCGCACCGCTGGGCCAAGGCGGCGCCGCCGTCCGACATGCTGTGGGAGTACCACCCCTCGCGGCAGGCCAATCCGCAGGCCATGGATCTGACGCTGGACGTCGGGGGCTTCGAGTTCGCGCTCGACAAGCTGATGCTGGGGCTGCGGGTGCCGAGGGACCAGCCGCGGGTCGACGTGTCCGCGTACCACCCGATCTTCGGCGAGCTGGACGAGGACACCCGGATGGAGGCCACGCTGCTGGCCCTCGACTGGCTGCTCGGCGAGGACGACGTGGCCAGGTGGGTCGGGGAGATCACGCCCGCCACGTTCCAGCCGATCGACTCCGTGGCGGCCGCCCACCTGCCCGCCGTGGTCGCCGACGTGGCCTCGGGCTACACCGAGGAGGAGTGGCTGCTGCTGGAAGGGCAGACCGGCGGCGGCGCGCCGCTGGTCGCCACGGCCCGCCACCCGCTGCGGCCGGTGGACTATCCGCTGTTCGACCAGCACATCGCGATCACGCTGCCGTACACGCACCGCGACGAGAACGGCCTGCCGGTCGGCGACTCGCTGACGGCGCTGCGCGACTTCGAGGAGCGGCTGGCCGCGCGGCTGCTCAAGCTGCGCGACGACGCGGTGCTGGCGGCGCACATGAGCGCCGAGGGGCATCGGATCATCCACGTGTACGCCGACCCGACCGGCGACGCGGCGATCCACGCCAAGGAGCTGATCGTGAGCTGGGAGGAGGGCGAGCCCCGGGTTGACGTGGCCGCCGACCCTTCCTGGTCAGCCGTGGTGGCCTTCCTGACCTGACCTCAGCTGAGGCCGGCGCGGCGGGCGCGCTCGACCGCGGCGGGCAGCACCTCGATCAGGCGGTCGACGTCGTCGCGGGTCGAGGTGTGGCCCAGCGTGAACCTCAGCGAGCCCCGCGCCGCCGCCGCGTCGGCCCCCATGGCCAGCAGCACGTGGGACGGCTGCGCCACGCCCGCCGAGCACGCCGACCCCGTGGAGCACTCCACGCCCTTGGCGTCGAGCAGCATGAGCAGCGCGTCTCCCTCGCAGCCGGGGAAGGAGAAGTGGGCGTTGCCGGGCAGCCGGTCGGCCGGGTCGCCGTTGAGCACCACGTCGGGGACGGCCTGGCGGACCCGCTGGATGAGCTCGTCGCGCAGCGACGTCAGGCGGCGGGCCAGGGCCTCCTGCTCCTTGACGGCGGCGCCGACGGCGGCGGCCAGCCCGGCGATGGCGGGCGCGTCGAGCGTGCCGGAGCGCACGTCGCGCTCCTGGCCTCCGCCGTGCTGCACGGAGACCGGCGTCAGCCCTCTGGCCAGCAGCAGCGCGCCGGCCCCCATCGGGCCGCCGACCTTGTGGCCGGTCAGCGTGAGCGCGTCGACCCCCGAGCCCGAGAACGACACGGGCAACTGCCCCACCGCCTGCACCGCGTCGGTGTGGAACGGGATGCCGTGGTCGTGGGCGATGGCCGCCAGCACGTGGACCGGCTGGACCGTGCCGACCTCGTTGTTGGCCCACATGATGCTGATCATGGCCACGTCGTCGGGGTCGCGCTCGATGGCCGCGCGCAGCGTCTCGGGGTGGACCCGGCCGTACGCGTCGACGTCGAGCAGGTCGACCTCGGCGCCCTGGCTGTCGGCCAGCCAGTGGGCGGGGTCGAGCGCGGCGTGGTGCTCCACGGAGCTGAGCAGCACGCGCCGCCGCGGGCGGCGCGACCAGTAGAGGCCCTTGATCGCGAGGTTGTCGGCCTCGGTGCCGCCCGAGGTGAACACGACCTCGCTGGGCCGCGCGCCGAGCGCGTCGGCGATCGTCTCGCGCGCCTCCTCGACCACCCGCCGCGTCCGGCGGCCCGCCGCGTGCAGCGAGGAGGCGTTGCCGACGCGTTTGAGCTGCTCCGTCATGGCCTCGATCGCCTCGGGCAGCATGGGCGTGGTAGCCGCATGGTCAAGATAGGCCGACGGTCTGGTCACCCGATCAGCGTATCTCGTTTGCCACTGTACCGTCCGGACGGTACAGTGGTGGCATGCGAAGAGACGAGCTTTTGGATGCGGCGGAGGACCTCCTCTGCGATCATGGCTCGTCCGCGCTCACCCTGGCCGCCGTGGCGGACCGGGCGGGCGTCAGCAAGGGCGGGCTGCTCTACCACTACGGCACCAAAGAGGCCCTGATCAAGGGCATGGTGGAGCGCCTGATCGAGGACTTCGACCAGCTCATGGCCGCGCAGCCCGGAGAGACCTACACCGAGCGCTACCTGCACGCCACGCTGGCCGCCGTCCGCTCCGGGCGGCTGCGACGATGGGCCGTGGTCACGGGCGCTTCGGGCAACCTCTTCCTGCTCGCGCCGCTGCGCGAGGCGATGGCCCGCTGGCATCGCGAGGGGTTGGGCGAGGAGCCGGATCCGCGAGCCTCGCAGATCGTACGACTGGCGTGTGAGGGGCTCTGGGACGTGGCCAGCCACGACCCGGAGCTGAACACCGAGGACGACCTCCGGGCTCTTGAGACTCGGATGAAAGCGCTGCTCCTACCCCCTTCCTGATCCCCCTGCCCCTCGGCGCGCGCCCGGTGCGCGGCGCCCCACGACGGCGCCCCACGACCGCGCCTTTCGGCCGGCTGGACGGCATCCGCCTGCTCCCCGCTCGACGTACGCCGTCGAGGGCCCGATCCCGCGCGCCGCTCGGGCAGAACGGCCGAGCGCGCCCACTCCCTGATCAAGCCGTGGCGGCGAGACCTGAACATGGCGAAATAGTGCAGAAATTTGTGAGGTGTTAAGTCATGACCCGCGCGCTGAGAGGCGCCCGCTACGGGGCGGTCCTGACGTTTGTGCTGGCTGGACTCATGGTGGGCACCATGACGGTGCGTATTCCGGCGATGACCGACAAGCTCGGCCTGTCCGAGTCGACGATCGGCGCCGTGCTGCTCGTGTGGGGCCTGGGCGCGCTGCTGACCATGCAGTCCATGCGCCGGATCATGGCTCGTGCGGGCAGCAGGGCGGTGCTGCGGATCGGCGGGCCACTCACCGCGCTGGGACTCGTGGCCGTGGCCTTCGCCCCGAACCTCCCGTTGCTCCTGGTGGCCGTGGCGTTCTTCGGCATGGCGTTCGGCACCGTGGACGTGGCCATGAACGCCCAGGGCTCCACGGTCGAGCAGGCGTACGGCCGGCCGCTGATGAACGGCATGCACGCGGGCTGGTGCGTGGGCGCCATCTCGGCGGGCGCGCTGGGCAGCCTGGCGATCGCCGTGGGGCTGCCGTTCACCGCCAACGTGGCGCTGATCGGCCTGGTCTCGCTGCCCGTCATGGTCGTCATCGGCCGTACGTACCTGCCCGAGCCCCCGGCGGCCGAGACCGCTGCGGCGGCGCGCCGGCGCATGCCGCCGATCGTCTACCTGCTGGGCGCGATCATGTTCTTCGCGTTCATGGTCGAGGGCACGGTCGCCGACTGGAACGGCCTCTACATGCGCGACGAGCTGGGCGCTCCCGAGGCGCTGGCCGCCCTCGGCTACCCGGTGTTCGAGGCGGGCATGCTGATCGCCAGGCTCACCGGTGACCGGCTGCGGACCAGGTTCGGCGTCCGGGGCATGCTGACCGTCTCCGGGGTGGCGACGGCCGGGTTCTTCGCGGTGGTGCTGCTGGCGCCGGCGGCGCTGGTGGCGGTGTTCGCGATGTTCTTCGTCGGGCTCGGCGTGGCGACGATCTCGCCGCTGACCCTGTCGCTGGCGGGCACCGCGACCGACACCCCGGGGCCGGCCATCGCCCAGGCCGGCGCCATGGGGTACGCCGGTCTGCTGCTCGGGCCCGTCGTGATCGGCTTCATGTCGGACGCCACGTCGCTGCGTACCGCGCTCGGCATCGGGGTCGTCCTGGGCGTGCTGATCGCCGCCGCCTCCCGCCTCCTCCCCCGCGGCGAGCCGGCCGCGATCACCCCGGCCGTCCCGCTCGCGGACCGCGAGCCCGCCGAGGTCGCGGCCTGACATCTGTCACCATTCAGCCTCGTACATAGGACACTGCCCTGTTCAGAGCCGTTGGGCGAGGCTGAACGCCATGTTCAAGCCCGTACGCCCACGGCCGCGGTCTTCGTGATCACGGCGGTCCCCAGCCTCCTCCAGTTCGCGAGCCCCGGCCTGGAGCCCGCCTTGATGTGGGACCCGGCGGCGATCGGCGACGGTGAGTGGTGGCGGCTGGGGACGGCGCTGGTGGTGCAGGACGGGCGCGCCGGCCGCGCTGCTGGGTGGCATCATCGTGGGATGGATCTTGAAAGGAACGTGCCCTTCGACGTCCAGGCTTACGAAGCCCGCGTGAAGTCGAGCCCGTGCTTCATCTGCGCCATAGTCGCCGGTGACCCGGCCTACGACCACGAGCAGATCGTCTACGAGGACGAGCACCACCTGGCCTTCCTCTCGCGCTACCCCACCCTCCCCGGCTACCTCCTGGTGAGCCCGAAGCAGCACGTCGAGCACGTCGTACGCGACCTCGACGAGGACGCCTACCTCGCCCTCATGCGCGTGGTCAGGAAGGTGGCCTTGGCCGTCGAGGCGGTCGTCCCGTCGGAGCGCACGTACCTGCTCTCCCTCGGCAGCCGGCAGGGCAACGCGCACCTGCACTGGCACGTGGCCCCGCTCCCGCCGGGCACGCCGTACGAGAAGCAGCAGTACCACGCGCTCATGTCCGAGAACGGCCTCATCCCCTGGACGCGGGCGCAGGCGGAGGAGCTGGCCGCGCGCGTCCGGCAGGCGCTCTCCTAAGAGTTCTCTGTGAATCGGCTGCGGGCGGCGCCGCGCCGGCCCACGTGGGGCCGCCCCGGCTCACAGAGAACTCACAGACTCCCCAGAACTCCTCCAACCGCCCGCCGCACGCTGGACCCATGATCCAGCTCGATGGACTGACCAAACGCCACGGCGACGTGCTCGCCGTGGACGATCTCACCTTCACGGTACGGCCCGGCCTCGTCACGGGCTTCCTGGGCCCGAACGGCGCGGGAAAAACCACCACGATGCGCATGATCCTCGGCCTCGACCTGCCCACCTCCGGCGCCGCCACGATCAACGGCCGCGCCCACCACGAGCTGCGCCATCCGCTGCGCGAGATCGGCTCGGTGCTGGAGGCGCAGGCCGTGCACCCGAGGCGCAGCGCGTACAAGCACCTGCTCTACCTCGCCCAGACGAACGCCATCCCCGACCTCCGCGTCGCCGAGGTGCTCGACCTGGTCGGGCTCACGGCGGTGGCGGGCAGGAAGGCGGGCGGGTTCTCGCTGGGCATGGGGCAGCGGCTGGGCATCGCCGCGGCCCTGCTGGGGGACCCGCCGGTGCTGATGCTCGACGAGCCGGTCAACGGCCTGGACCCCGAAGGCGTCCTGTGGATCCGCACGCTCATCCGCGGGCTGGCCGCGGAGGGGCGCACCGTTCTGGTGTCCAGCCACCTGATGAGCGAGATGGCGCTGACGGCGGACCGCCTCGTGGTGATCGGCAAGGGCCGGCTCATCGCGGAGGGCGACATCGGCGACTTCACCGAGGGCGGGGCGGCGGTGGTCGTACGCACGCCGGACGCGGCCTCCTTCGCGCGGCGCCTGGAGCTGTCCGGCGCCCACGTCCAGCCCAGCGGCGACGACGAGCTGCTGGTCACCGGCATGACGGCGCCCGACGTCGGGCGGCTGGCGGCGGCCGAGGGCGTGCCGCTGTTCGAGCTGGCCCCGCGCCGCACGTCACTGGAGGAGACGTTCATGGAGCTCACCAGGGAGAGCGTCGAGTACGGGGTGGCGCGATGATCGACGCGGGGGTGCTGAGGGCGGAGTGGACCAAGTTCAGCAGCATCCGGTCCACCATGGTGCTGTCTCTGGCGACCGCCGCCGTCGCGGCGCTGCTGGGGTGGCTGTTCAGCAGCACGGCCGCCAAGGAGTACGCCACGGCCACGGCGCAGGAGCGGCTGGACTTCCAGCCGCTGGACCTGGGCATGCGCGGAGTGTTCATCGTGCAGCTCCTGGTGGCGGCGCTGGGCGTGCTGGTGGCCTCCTCCGAGTACGGTTCCGGCACGATGCGGGCCAGCCTGGCCGCCGTGAGCAGCCGCAGCCGGCTGCTGGCGGCCAAGTGCGGCATGACGGTGCTGGCCGCGCTGCCGGTGAGCGTGGCCGCGGTGTGGCTGATGTTCGTGACGAGCCAGATGACGCTGTCCGCGGGCGGGGCGCCGTCCGTCATGCCGGCCGATTCCGCCGCGCTGCGGCTGCTGCTGCTCGGGCCGCTCGTGCTGACGCTCCTGGCGCTGTTCGGCCTGTCACTGGGTGTCCTCCTGCGCGGCACGGCCCCCGCCGTGAACGTCAGCACCGCCTTCCTCCTGCTTCCCGTCATGGCCGGGGCCTCGCCCGGCTTCCTGCGCGATCTCATCGGCGTCTACTGGCCGAGCATGGCCGCGCTCCAGGCCGTCTCCGGGAAGTCCGAGCTGCCGGAGGCGGTGGGGTTCGGGCTGCTGGTCGGGTTCGTGACGGTCCTGCTGATCGGCGCGTACGTCCAGCTCAAGAACCGCGACGCCTGACTACGCTGGACCGGGGAGGTGCCTCTCGTGGGAGAACGGCTGCTCGTGGTCGACGACGAGCCCACCGTCAAGGAGCTGCTCTCCGCGACGCTGAGGTTCGCCGGCTTCACGGTGAGCTCGGCGGAGAACGGCGCGCAGGCGCTGGAGTCGGCCAGGCGCGACCCGCCGGACCTGGTCCTCCTCGATGTCATGCTGCCCGATCTCGATGGGTTCGAGGTGATCCGTCGGCTGCGGAGCCTGCCCAGGGGCGGCGGGCGGCCCGGTCCGGTGCCGGTGCTGTTCCTCACGGCGCGGGACGCCACGGCCGACAAGATCAACGGGCTGCGGCTGGGCGGCGACGACTACGTGACCAAGCCGTTCGACCTGGAGGAGCTGCTGGCCCGCATCAGGGCCATCCTCCGCCGCACGGGCGCGACCCCCGACGAGTCCACGCTGGTGGTCGGGGACCTCGAAGTCGATCCCGACGGCCACCAGGTCAGCAGGGCGGGACGTCCGGTACGGCTGTCGCCCACGGAGTTCCGGCTCCTGCTCCACCTGGTGCTCAACGCCGGGCGGGTGCTGCCCAAGTCCCAGATCCTGGAGCACGTGTGGCGCTACGACTTCGCCGGCGACACGAGCATCGTGGACACGTACGTGAGCTACCTGCGGCGCAAGCTCGACACCGGCGAGCCCAAGCTGATCCACACCGTGCACGGCGTCGGCTACGTCCTGCGCAGGCCCACGCCATGATCGGCCGGCTGTCGCTCGCCGCCCGGCTGCTGGCCATCGCGGTCGCGCTGCTGGCGGTCGGCCTGGTGGTGATCAGCTCGGTGGTGCTGCGCCAGCTGGAGGCCCAGCTCATGACCCGCGTCGACGCCCAGCTGGAGCCGATGGGCAAGGCGGCGTCCGCCATCCCGCCGGACCTGGTCGTCAAGCTGTCGCGCGCCCCGATCCCGGCCGGGCAGTTCGATCTGGTGGAGAAGGGGTTCGTGGCCTACCTCGCGGCCGACGGGTCCGTTCTGCGCGAACTGGGCGACCTCGCCGGGCCCGCGCTGCCCCGGCTCGACAGCGCCGCGGTGGCGGCCCGCGCCGGGCAGCCGTTCACGGTGAGCGGCACGAACGGCGAGGAATGGCGAGCGGTGGCGCTGCCCCGCGCCGGCACGAACGGCCTCGGCTCCGGCGGCACAAGCCTCGGCCCGGCCGAACACACCGCGGTGGTGGCGGCGGTCTCGCTCGACGAGATGCGGTCCACGATCGACCGCCTCCGGGTGGCCTGCCTGCTCACCGGCGCCGTCCTGCTCGGCGTGCTCGCGCTCGTGGGCGGGGTCGCCATCAGGGCCGGGCTGTCGCCGCTGCGCCGGGTGGAGGAGACGGCGGCGGCCATCGCCGACGGCGACCTGACCAGGCGCGTGCCCGAACCGGCCGGCCGGTCCACCGAGGTGGGCAGGCTGGCCCGTTCGCTGAACAAGATGCTGGCCCAGATCGAGCAGGGCGTCGCGGCGAAGGTGGAGTCGGAGGCCAGGATGCGCACGTTCGTGGCGGACGTCAGCCACGAGTTGCGCACCCCGCTGTTCGGCATCAAGGGCTTCTCGGAGCTGTACCGCATGGGCGGCACCGAGGCGGGGCCCGCGCTGGCCCGCATCGAGAGCGAGTCGGGCCGCCTGGCCCGGCTGGTGGAGGATCTGCTGCTGCTCGCCGGTCTCGACGAGAGCGACGGGCCGGGGCTCGACCTCACCCCCATGGACCTGCGGACGCTGGCCGCCGACGCCCGCCACGACTTCGCCGCGCTCGCCCCGTCCAGGCCCGTCACCTTCACCGGCCCTTCCGGCGGCCCGGCGGCGTCCGCGCCCGTGCTGGGGGACGAGGCCCGCCTGCGGCAGGTGGTCAGCAACCTCGTCGGCAACGCCATCACCCACACTCCGCCGAGCACGCCGGTACGGATCGGCGTCGGAACGGAGGGGGCGGAGGCGGTGCTCGTGATCGAGGACGAGGGGCCGGGACTCGATGCCGAGGAGGCGGCCAGGGTGTTCGACCGGTTCTACCGGGCGGACGGCTCCCGTACCCGGGCGACGGGGGGTGCGGGGCTCGGCCTGGCGATCGTCCGCTCCATCGTCACGGCCCACGGGGGCCGGGTGGAGGTCCGCTCCTCGCCGGGCAGGGGCGCGGCCTTCCGGGTCCGCCTCCCGGCCGCCGACCCGAGCTGACGCCCGCCCGCCGCGCTGTGGCAGGTGGCCGGGCCCCGGCCCGCCACGTGCGGCGCTTGCCGGAGTCACGTGTGTTCACGGTGCGACGTACTGGTCGTGCTTGGCATACAGCTCGGTCCATTCCTCGTCGGTGAGCCGGCGGCCGGACGCGACGATTTCGGCCAGCTCCTGGAAGTACGCCTCCCGGGGCGCTCCCGGGGTGAACAGCACCAGCATGGAAGCAGGCGCATCGGAGTTGTTGCTGAAGGCGTGGACCCCGCCTGGCGGCACGTACAGGAAGTCGCCCGGTGTCGCGTCCAGCCATCGCTCGCCGTTGTACAGCGAGACGGTGCCCTCCAGGACGAAGAACGACTCGGAAATGGTCCTGTGAAAATGGGCGCCGGGGCCGTTCGGGATCGCGGCCATGTCCCAGCGGTAGAGGCCGAATTGGCCATCGGTGCTCGCCCCGGTCGCCAGATAGCCGACCCGGGACTTGACTCCGATCGTGAGGTCCGGTGGCACGTTGGCCGACCGGTAGGTTGCGCTGGCGATCCCGTGATCCTTCACGTATCGCGACGGCGGGTAGGACATCGTTACCGCTCCTGGCAGTGGATCGTTCTGGGCGGCACGACCCTAGTTGACGAAGCGGCTCCGGTGAGAGAGCCAATTCCTGCCTGTTTGATTGAGCCAACATCCAAGGTGCTCTGGGTGTTGCCGAGTCCGAGATCGAGCTGGATGCGGCGATCCGCCACATCCAGGCGTTCGCGGCGGTGATCCGGGAGAGCCTACGCCCGCCGATCCCCGAGTTGGACGGCGTTCCGGTGGGCCCCCCATCTGACGCGCACGGTCCGCGAGGAATGCGGCATGACACCGATCGAAGAAGACGACATCCCTTCACCGGGTTGGGGCACACGTTTGGGTGCCGGGACGTCCGATCCAATGACGCGAGCCGCACTTGGGGACTGGCAGGATCTCCCGCATGTTCGAAGAGAAGCTCGACGCGCTCTCGCGGATGATGGCCGAGCACATGGCCATGCCGTTCCCACCCAGCTTCCGCGGCCTGGACATCGAGGACCAGGACATGGTGATGCTCGACGCGGACGCCGCCGGCTACGCCTCAAGCGTCCTCAAAGGTCCGCTCAGCGAACAGCGCCGTGCAGGCCTGACGCGGCTGACGTCGGTGTTCGAGAAGGTTCTCCCGGCGATCGACGACGAGTACGCGACCAAGTACTACACGCACGTGCGCGACATGGCCGTGCTGGCCGCCGAAATCGAGAGCCTGCACGAGAAGTAGTCCTCTGACGCGCCGCTCAGGCGCAGCTCCTCGTGAAAGGCTGGGAGCATGATGGGCGGGCCGTCTAAGAACCCGGAACTCTGGGCGTTCCTGGAATCACTGCACTACGGCGAAATCCTTTCCGGCACCGTCACAGCGATCGAACGGTTCGGCGTGTTCGTGGCGTTGGACGACGGCCCCGACCACCCGGTCTTCCCCGGTGTCGGATTCATCACCATTCCCGAACTGTCCTGGCGGCACTTCGAAGCGGCCTCCGACGTCGTGCAGGTCGGACAGCGCGTCTCATGCGAGTTCCTCCAGTTCGACACATGGAATCTGGAAGCCAGATTGTCCTTGCGGGCGACTCAGCCGGATCCTTTCCAGGCACTCGCCGACGGCATCGTTGTGGGGCAGAAGCTGCACGGACGGGTTACCCAGCTGATCCCGTTCGGCGTCTTCGTCCAGATCGCCGACGGAATCGTGGGACTGGTCCACCTGCGAGAGCTCGCCTGGACGCCCGTGGAGACTCCGTCAGATGTCGTCCAAGTCGGCGATGAGCTCACGGTCGTCGTCACCGAAATCGACCGAGAACGACGCAGGCTGGCCCTCTCCCGACGACAATGCCTATCCGACCAGCGATAATTCCTCCGCGTCCCGCGACGGTTCCCTTGCGTCAGCGTTCCTGAGCGCCTGCTCGACAAAAGGTAGAAATGCCCCCAACCCGGCCAAGGGATCGTCACGTCACTCTGGGCAGACCTGCCATGAGGCCGCAATGCCTTCAGCCCCCACGGCGGGATTAGGTCGGCGCATCGCCTGCCCCGGAGCGTCACCCTCCTTACGCAGCAGTTGGCCGCCATCCATGTCGGGCGCGGAGCACGTGGGGGCAAACGATGGCGTCATGGAGTCGATCGCGGCCGCTCTCGGCATCGACCCGTCGCTGCTGCCGGCCGATCGGGCGCAAGCGAGTTCCCGCATCAAGGCCGCGATCCCGCGCTGTCGGCCGCAATCACGGCCTACCGCAGCACCTCAGCGGTGTTGTTGCGTAGTTCCTGGGCACTCACGCTGCAACTCTAGGCTTCTGACCACGAGCGTGAACGGTTTCTCCCTCTTCACATGGCCCTCACGAACGTAATCGGCCGGCGAAACGGCGAAGGCGACAGCCCGTACTTCCGACGCGTGCTGGAAGGTGTGCGCATCCAACGCCGCGGCCTGGGCCGCCCTCGGAAGCGTCCCGCTCGGGTGCTGGATGATAAGGCGTACTCCTCCCGCGCCAACCGCGCGTATCTGCGTCGGCGCGGCATCCAGGCGGTCATCCCGATCAAGAAAGACCAGCGAGCCAACCGGCTCAAGCAAGGTCGCAGGGGTGGGCGACCACCCGCGTTTGACACCGAACGACACAAGGAGCGCAATACCGCGGAGCGGTGTGTGAACAAGCTCAAGGGCTACCGGGCGGTGGCCCTGAGGACCGACAAGCGCGAGCGCATCTATCGAGGCACCGTCGATGTCGCCTCGATTCGAATCTGGCTGCGCGATCCGGTCACATGATCATGCGAACAGCGCATCGTCGAGTGAATCGCTCGGAGCGATCGGCGCAGTGGCATTATCGATCGCATGGCTCTGGCGAGGAAGGGAACAAGGACCATCGTCGTAGATGGCGCAAGCTTTCGCTGGGTTGTCGCCCCAGATGACGAGCCAGGCCTAGCGATTGTAGTTGAGCAGGCCGAAGGGTCTGGCCAGCGGATGGTCACGTGGGTGGAACACGGCACGATCATCACGCCCGGGTTGGTGGCAGAGATCGTCCGCAATGCGCTGGATCACGGCTGGACCCCACACGAACTCGGTAAGCAGATCACCTTCCGGGTTGAGGACGGCGATCGAGCGATATTCACCCAATGGCAGTCCAACTCCTGAACCCTCAAGGAACGACACCAAGATCCGCAGGACACGCCCCAGGCGTCGCGTTCGGCCGTGCGGTCTCTGCCCTTGATGAGCGCCTCGTAAGCTCAGCGTGTGCTGACCTTCGCCTTCGACGTCGGAGAGACCATCATCCGCGACGACCGATACTGGGCGGCGTGGGCCGACTGGCTCGACATCCCCCACCACACCCTGTCCGCCCTCGTCGGCGCCGTCGTCGCCCAAGGCCGGGACAACGCCGACGCCCTACGCCTCCTCCGCCCCGGCATCGACCTCGATGCCGAGTACGAGGCGCGCGAGGCCGCCGGACGCGGCGAGCGCATCGAAGAAGACGACATCTATCCCG
Source organism: Nonomuraea sp. NPDC050153 (assembly GCF_044460125.1). Taxonomy (NCBI): domain Bacteria; kingdom Bacillati; phylum Actinomycetota; class Actinomycetes; order Streptosporangiales; family Streptosporangiaceae; genus Nonomuraea; species Nonomuraea sp. NPDC050153. Next base: position 206,455 of record NZ_JBITJQ010000008.1, on the reverse strand, counting down.
ACGTCCGCCCTGCCCTGATCGCGCTCCGGGCGGCCGGCCACCGCCTCGTGATCGCGGGAAACCAGACGGCGCGAGCTGCCCGTCTGCTGCGCGCGCTTGATCTTCCGGTCGATGCGATTGCCACGTCTGGTGAGTGGAGCGTCGCCAAACCTGACCCGCGCTTCTTCAACCGGCTGGTCGAGTTCGCCGGGACCCCGCCGGATCGCATCGTGTACGTGGGCGATCACCCGGCCAACGACGTCGGACCGGCCAAGGCCACGGGCCTGCGAGCCGCACACATTCGCCGCGGCCCGTGGGGTCATCTGTGGGCGGACACCCCTGCCGCCGCAGCGGCCGACTGGCGGATCAGCACGCTTTCCGAGCTGGCGGCGATCGTCACGTAAGCCTGGGCAGACCTGTCACGAGGCGACTACAGTCCGAGAAGAGCCTCGCACTGGAGCCCTAATGTCTTCAGCCCCCCACGGCGGGATAGGCCGGCGCATCGCCTACCACCGGAGCGTCACCCGACTCACGCAGCAACAGCTGGCCGACGCTGCCGACATCCATGTCGGGACGCTACGGAAAATCGAACGCGGAGCACGTGGGGCAAGCGACGGGGTCGTGGAGTCGATCGCGGCCGCGCTCGGCATCGACCCGTCGCTACTGCTGGCCGATCGGGCGCAAGCGAGCTCCCGCATCAAGGCCGCGATCCCCGCGCTGTCGGCCGCAATCGCGGCCTACGACGTGCCTGACGATGCTCCCGTACGTGCGCTGCCACTGCTTCAGGGCGCCGTCGCCGAGGCGGTGACCTGGCGGCTCGCCGCCCAATACGTACAGATCACCCGTCACGCGCCCAGTTTGCTCGCCGAGCTGTTCCGCGCGCTGCAGGCCGCTCCGCCCCGGCATCAGCCTGACGTGGCCCGGCTCGTCGCCTCCGCCTGCCGGTCAGCCGATGCCGTCGCCTACAAATTCGGCGCCCACGATCTGAGCGCTCGACTCATCGACCTGATGCGCTGGGCAGCGAGGCAGGCCGATGACAGCCTCCTGGACAGCGTGGTCGCGTATGTCCGCACGGAGACGTTCTTCGCTGCTCGCGCGCACGAGCACGGCCTGCGCGCCCTGGAGGTCGCGCTCGACTCCGCGGCTTCGCCCGGCAGCACGGCCTCCATAGCCGCGCGAGGCGCCCTCCACATGCGGGCCGCGGTCATCGCGGGCCGGGCCGGCGACGTCGACTCGGCCCACACGCATCTCGCCGAGGCCCGCCGCCTTGGCGACCAGGTGCCGGAGGCGGTGTACGGCGGCACCGCGTTTGGACCGTCCTCGGTCCGCATCCACGAGGTGTCCGTCGCGGTCAGCCTCGGCAGCGAGCATGTGCACAGCGCCCTTGAAGTAGCCCGGGAGTGGGCGCCGCCGCCGGAACTGCCCGCCGAGCGGCGCAGCGGCTTCTACATCGAGCTGGCGCGCGCCCAGCTCTGGTCGGGCCTGCCCGACGACGCGTTCGAGTCACTCAGGGGGTTTGGGGGGCGCGCCCCCCAATGTCACAGCCCGAGCCCCCAAGCGCGAAGCGCCCCCACCGCGAGGCCCGAGCCTTTGAAGCCGGGGGTTTGGGGGGCCGCGCCCCCCAATGTCACAGCCTGAGCTCCCCAGCGCGAAGCGCTATCAAGCGAAGACCATGCCTTCCCCCCGGCGCCTACTTGCGCTTGTTGATCTCCTCGGTGAGCTGTGGCACGACCTGGTGGAGGTCGCCCACCACGCCGTAGTCGGCCAGCTCGAAGATCGGGGCCTCCGGGTCCTTGTTGATCGCGACGATCGTCTTGGCCGTCTGCATGCCGGCCCGGTGCTGGATGGCGCCCGAGATGCCCGCCGCGATGTAGAGCTGCGGCGACACCGTCTTACCGGTCTGACCCACCTGGAACTGGTGCGGGTACCAGCCGGCGTCCGTGGCGGCGCGGGAGGCGCCGACGGCGGCGCCGAGCGAGTCGGCCAGGCCCTCGATGATCGAGAAGTTCTCGGCGGACCCGACGCCGCGGCCGCCGGAGACCACGATCGCGGCCTCGGTCAGCTCCGGGCGGGCGCCCTTCTCCTGCTTGACCCGCTCGACGATGCGGGCCGCCTTGGCGGCGTCGGACAGGGTGACCGGCACCTCCTCCTCGGCGCCGGCGGCGGGGGAAGCCTCGGGGGCGGTCGAGTTGGGGCGTACGGCGACGATCGGCGTGCCCTTGCTCACCTTGGACTGCACGTTGACGCCGCCGCCGAAGATGGACTGGTCGGCCACGAAGCCCTCGCCCAGGCCCACGGCGTCGGTGATGACGCCGGAGTCGGTCTTGACGGCCAGGCGCCCGGCGACCTCCTTGCCCTCGGAGGTGGCGGCCACGAGCACGGCGGCCGGGGACTTGGCGGCGACGAGCTGGGCGAGCAGCTCGGCCTTGGGCGCGACCACGTACTCGACGATGTCACTCGAAGGGGCCACGTAGATCTTGTCAGCGCCGTACTCGGCGAGCCTGGCCTTGGCCTCGGCGGTGAGGCCGGGGCCCGCCCAGACGGCGGAGGGGGTGCCGAGCGAGCGGGCCAGGGTCAGCAGCTCCAGCGTGACCTTCTTGACCTCGCCTTCGACCTGCTCGACGAGAACGAGAATCTCCGACATTTCAGCAAAACTCCCGTTCTCAGATGAACTTCTTGGACGCGAGGTAGTCGGCGGCCTTCGCGCCACCGTCGCCCTCGTCCTTGACGATCGTGCCGGCCGCGCGCGGCGGGGCGGCGGCGAAGTCGACGACCGAGGACCACGCGGCGGCCAGGCCCACCTGGGCGGCGTCGATGGAGGCGTCGCCGATGGCCAGCGTCTCGACCGGCTTCTTCTTCGCGGCCATGATGCCCTTGAACGACGGGTAGCGCGGCTCGTTGATCTTCTCGACGACGGAGACGACGGCCGGCAGCGTGGCCTCGACCTTGTCGAAGCCGTAGTCGGTGATGCGCTGGATCGCGATCGAGGAGCCCTCGACGTCGACCTTGTTGGCCAGCGTGAGCTGCGGGGTGCCCAGGCGCTCGGCCAGCATCGCGGCGAGCACGCCGGTGCGCGCGTCGGTGGACTCGGAGCCCAGGATGACCAGGTCGAACCCGATCTTCTTGAGCACCTGCGCCATCGCGTACGAGGTGGACAGCGCGTCCGAGCCGTGCAGCGCGTCGTCGCTGAGGTGGACGGCCTTGTCGGCGCCCATGGCCAGCGCCTTGCGGATGGTCTCGGTGGCCTTGCCGGGGCCCATGGTGAGCACGGTCACCTCACCACCGTGGGCCTCCTTGAGCCGCAGCGCCTCCTCGACCGCGTACTCGTCAAGCTCGTTGACCACGCCGTCGACGGCGTCGCGGTCGAGCGTCTTGTCATCGGACCGCAGCTTGCGCTCGGTCGCAGTGTCGGGGACCTGCTTCACGCAGACGACGATGTTCATGGCCGGTGGCCGACCTCCCGTGTTCGCGTGCGCCACCGCCTCGTTGCGGCCGGCGCCGAATGCAATGCTGTCCAGACTGCCAGGTGCCCACGAGGCCACTGACAGAGGGTCTGCCCTAGCTTTCGCCAGTTATGTTACCCATGAGTAGCTTAACTGCAAACCCGCAGCTACCCACTATACAGAACTTTGTTCGGTCTAGGCTGACAGCAGGAACACGATCCCCACCACGAGTGCCGTACCCGCGAACAGCGCCAGCGTGAACGTGCTGAACACCGCCGCCAGCCCGAAACACAGCCCCACGGCCCCCGCCACGCTGACCAGGTCCGCGATCATGCGACCGCGCCGGAACAGGCCTTTCGAGAACAGCGCCACCCCGGCGTCGGCCACCACCGCCAGCGCGTACGTCGCCAGCAGGAACAACGCCACCTCGGGCAGCGGCTCCCGGGCGGCGGCGGCCAGCAGCGACACGAACAGTCCCGAGCCGATCAGCCAGCGCCTGCGTACCTTCTCCCGGTGCCTGGCCCTGGACTCCTCCACCGACCTGCGCGGCCGCCGCTTGCCCAGCCGCCACTCCCTCGTGGCCGTGTCGTCGGCGGGGCTCACCGCCCGGGGCCGGACGTCGCGTACGTGGGAGACCGGCTCGACCCCCAGCCTGGCGCAGAGCTGCGCGGCCGTCGGCCGCGCGGCCGGGTCGGTGGACAGGCACTCGCGTAACAGCGGCGCCAGCCACTCGGGGACGTCCTCCAGGTCGGGCGAATGGTGCACGACCCGGTACGCCACCGCGGACGCGGGCCCCTGCCCGTAGGGCTGCCGCCCGGTCGCCGCGTACGCCAGCGTCGCCCCGAAGGAGAACACGTCGGCCTCCATGCCCGCGCTCTTGCCCTCCAGCACCTCGGGGGCCAGATAGCCGGGCGTGCCCACCACGGCGCCGGAGGCCGTGACCGACAGCGAGTCGAGCGCGCTGGCGATGCCGAAGTCGATGACGACGGGCTCGCCCTCGGTCATCATCACGTTGGCCGGCTTGAGATCGCGGTGGACCACGCCGGCCTCGTGCATGGCGAGCAGCGCGTCGGCCAGCCCGGCGGCCAGCCTGCGCAGGTCGGCGACGGGCACGGGCACGGCGCTGAGCGGGCGGCCCTGGACGTAGCGGGTCACGAGGTAGGGCCGGGCGCCTTCGAGCGAGGCGTCGAGCACCTCCGCCACGTGCGGCCCGCCGACCCGGCGCATGGTCTCCACCTCGCGCCCCAGCCGGGCCAGCGCCCCGCCGTCGGCGGTGACGTGAGGGTGGAGCACCTTGACCGCGACCGTACGGCCCTCGGCGTCGAGGGCGAGATGCACCTCGCCGAACCCGCCCGCCCCGAGCTTGGAAAGAAGCTCATATGGGCCGAGGCGCTCGCTCATACCTCATCTCTCCCCCCGAGAGCCCATGCGGACACTCAGGACCAGGGAGTCAGGAACCCCAGCCCGAGGTCGCCGAGCAGGCTGTCGATCATTCCGGTGATCAGGCCGATCGTGCTCTGCTGGGCGCTGCTCGCCAGCTCGTCGATGACCGACTTCGGCGCCCGCCACGGGTACCACGAAGGGTCCTGCCCCAGCGCGAACATCACCGCGAACAGCGCCGCAGTGCCCACCAGCACGACCGCGACCAGTGCCGCACCGGGACTGCGCAGCACGCCGGTGAGCGTGCGGGTGACGGCCATGCGCGGCGCGCCGCCGCCCGGCAGCACGAACAGGCCCGCCGCGAACGAGCCCGCCGCGAACGAGGCCGCCTCGTTGACGTCCATCCCGCCCACCCAGTGGAGCAGGCCCCAGACGCACAGGCCGAACAGCAGCGCCAGCGGCACGTGCACGGCCGTCACGAGAGCCGACTTGACCAGCGCCCAGGGCGTGCCGACCACCGCCAGCAGCGGGTCCGCCGAGCTGTTCCCGCGCATCTGGCGCCGCTTGACCAGGTCGCCGAACAGGTATTCGCCGAGCCGCAGCACCAGCGCGAGCGCGACGGCGATCACGCCGACCATGACCGGCATCATGACGGTCAGCGCCACCAGCGTGACCAGCAGGAGCAGGCCCACGACCTGGCTGCCGAACAGGTATCTCTTCCGCTCGGACGGCGGGGTGTACTGGGGCGGCGGCGTATAGGGCCTGACCTGCGACGGCGACGTGGGCGGCGGCGCCGGGTAGCCCGCGACCCGCTGGTCGGCGCGTGGTATCGGCGGCCTGGCCGCGACGGGCGCGGGCACGTAGGGCGGCGGTCGCTCCTCCCGGTGCGAGGGCGGTCGCTCCTCCCGGTACGGCCGCTCCTCCCGGCGCGGAGGCGGCCGTTCCTCCCGGTGCGGCCGTTCCTCACGTTGCGGGGGCGGCGCGGTCTTGCCGTACTCGACCGGCGGCAGCAGGTCGGCGTACGAGTCCATGACCCGCGTGCCCCCGCCCATGCGCTTGGTGCCGGTCGGCCCGTCGAAGGAGGTCTCGTTGAAGGTGGTCACCGCCGGGTCGAGCGCCCTGGCCATCCGCAGCAGCTCGTGCGCGCCGGGCCGGGAGGCGGGATCGACCTGCAGCGCCCTGCCGAGCCAGCCGCGCAGCCACGCGGGCGCCTTGTCGATCTGCGCCCGCCCTTCCATGATGTTGAAGCAGACCGCCTCGAACGTTCCCGTGCCGAACGGCGGCGCCCCCGTCGCGGCGAAGAACACCGTCGAGGCCAGCGCGTGCACGTCGGCTGCCTGGGTGATCTCGGAGTCGCGGATGATCTCGGGAGCCAGGTAGCCCGGCGTGCCGACGAACATGCCCGTCTGGGTCAGCCTGGTCGCGTTCACCAGGTGGGCGATGCCGAAGTCGATGACCAGCGGCTCGCCGTTGACCAGCATGACGTTGGACGGCTTGAAGTCGCGGTGGATCACATCGGCCGTGTGGATGGCCACCAGCGCCTGGCAGAGCCCCTGGGTGAGCCTGATGACCTCGCGCGCCTCCAGAGGACCGTCGGCCAGGACGGTGTCCTCCAGCGTGCGCCCGGGGGCGAAGCGGGTCACGACGTACGGCTGGCCGCCCACGAGCTCGGCGTCGATCACCTCGGCGACGTGCGGGCTGCGGACCCGCCGCATCGTCTCGACCTCGCGGGTCAGCCGGTCACGCGCCTTGAGGTCGGCGGCCACGTGCGGGTGGAGCACCTTGATGGCGACCTCGCGGCCCTCGCCGTCGAGACCGAGGTGGACGACCCCCATGCCGCCTTCGCCGATCTTCCTGACCAACCGGTAAGGGCCGAGGCGTTCTGGTGCTTGGGTGCTCATCGCCACCTTCCCCGCGTCATCCCCCGGGATTCCCCCTTAGCCCGTCTAGCTTCTCGACCACTGGATTGACGTTCAGCGGAGTCCATACGGCCCCCCTAGGTTCGTCCCCGAACGTGCCGGCGGCGAGGATCAGCGAGAGCGCGGCGGCCACCGCCAGAGCCCCTGCCATCACCATCGCCGCTGCCCTCGAGGGTACGAGCGATGAGAGCGTTCTGCGCATTTGTTTGCCAGGACCCTCCACTCCGGGGCCCGCGCAGACGGTCCACAGCGCGACCGCGGCGCCCCAGGCCAGGGCGTTGGTCGGGTCCATCCTGGCCACCACGGTGAGCAGCAGCGTCACCGGCAGGCCCAGGATGAGCGCGTACAGCACGAGTGCGAGCGTGATGCCCACCGACTTGGCCAGCGCCTGAGGGAAGGCGAACACCCTGACCACGTCGAGCGCGGCGGCCCCCGCGGCCCTGCGGGCCGTCAGCTGGGGCTGGGCCAGGTCGGCCGCGCGCAGCAGGATCGCGGCCGGAACCGCCACGACCGCGACCAGCACGGGCGCGATCACGGCCGCCACGATCATCAGGACGAGCAGCATCGCGCCGGCCACACCGTACGCCTTGGAGCGCTGCAGCATCTTGCCCGGCGGGACCGACGGGATGTACGGCTCCCGCTTGGTGATCGGGTCGGGCTGCGGGTACTGCGGCGGGATGTACGGGGGCGGCCGGACCGGGTTCGGCGCGGGCCGGGCGTAGTCGGGCACGTCGGGACCCGCGTTCGGCACCTGGGCGTTCGGAACCGGCGTGTGGATCCGCCCGTAGTCGGGCGAGTCGGGGCGAACCCGTCGGGTAGGCACGTCGCCCTCGCCCGGCGGGGCCACGTGGCCGTGATTGTTGACCGGCTGCTGCGGCTGCCAGGGCGGCGGGGTCGGTCCGCTCTCGCGCTGGATGCGCCGCAGCTCCTCCGGCGTCACCCTGCGGGTCGGCCACGGGTCCGGCTGGTTGGGCAGGAGCGAGACGTACTGCTGGTCCTGCGGCAGCGGGGCCGGCTGCTCCTGGGACTCCAGCAGCCGCTTGGGCGTCACCGGCGGCGTGGACACGTCGTACGACGGCTTGTCCTGCACGGACGGCGGGGGCTCGGCCGGGCGCGGGGGCTCGGTGTGGCGCGAGGGCTCGGCCGGGCGCGGAGGCTCGGTGTGGCGCGGAGACTCGGCCGGGCGCGGGGGCTCGGTCGGCCGGGGAACGGTCGAGATCTCGTCGGGCGAGGCGCTCGGCGTCTTCGGCAGCATCCGGGCGGTCTGCTCGGCCAGCTCGGGCGCCTTGGGACGCTTGTTGGGGTTGCGCTGGAACGCGGCCTTCAGCAGCGGCTGCAACGCCGCCGGGGCGGCGCTCACGTCGGCCCTGCCCGCGGTGATGTTGTAGAAGATCATCTCCAGCGTGCCCTTGCCGAAGGGCGGCAGACCGGTGGCGGCGAACAGCAGCGTGCCCGCCCACGCGTGAACGTCGACCTCCGGCCCCGCCTCCTGGCCCTCGATGATCTCGGGCGCGAGGTAGCCGGGCGTGCCGATGAACATGCCGGTCTGCGTCAGCCGCGTCGCGTCGACCGCCTGGGCGATGCCGAAGTCGATCAGGACGGGCTCGCCGTCGAGGATCAGCACGTTCCCCGGCTTGAGGTCGCGGTGGATCACGCCCACCGAGTGCACGGAGGACAGCGCGGCGGCCACCCCGTGCGCGACCTTGACCAGCGAGGGCAGGTCGAGGGGCCCGTCGTCCTTGACGATCTCGTCGAGCGGACGGCCGGGGACGTAACGGGTGACGATGTACGGCCGATGACCGGTGACATCGGCGTCGAGCACCTCGGCGATGTATTTGCTGCGGACCCGCCGCATCGTCTCGACCTCGCGCGAAAGCCGCCGCCTGGCGACCTCGTCGCCGGCGACCTCTCCGCGCAGGACCTTGACCGCCACCTGCCGCCCCTGCGGGTCGACAGCGAGGTGGACAACGCCCATCCCGCCTTCACCGAGCCGCCTGAGCAGCCGGTAAGGGCCTAGTCGGTCATCGTTCATGGCATGAAGCACCATACCGGCTTAATCCCCGCCCACGAGATGAACCATGAGGCCACATTCCCACTCGTACAACGTCCAGAAAGGGCCCATCGGTTTCCCATCCAACGGTCTCGAATCGGCTTCAGTTTTCCCTCAGCCGGCCAGCGGCAGCACCTCGGCGCCCTTCAGCCCGGCCAGCGCGGCCCCGGACACGGCCAGTTTCGACCTGCGCACACCGCTGCCGATCACCACTCTGGGGTGCTCCGCGACGTGCTTGTCCACCAGGATCGGCCAGTCGGCGGGCAGGCCCAGCGGCGTGATGCCGCCGTACTCCATCCCGGTCAGCTCGACCGCGTCGGCCATCGGCGCGAAGCTCGCCTTCCGGGCCTCCAGGTGGCGGCGCACCACACCGTTCACGTCCACGCGCATCGTCGCGAGCACCATGCAGGCGGCGTAGCGCGTCTCGCCGCCCCGCTTGGCCGCCACGACCACGCAGTTGGCCGACTCGTCGAGTGTCACGCCGTACCGCTCGCAGAACTTCGCCGTGTCGGCCAGCCCGGGGTCGATCTCGGTCACCTCGACGCCCTCCAGCTCCGGCACGGCGTGCGCGACCGGGTCGGCCAGCAGGTCGATCCGGTCGGTGGCGGGCACCCAGTGCAACGTCATCCCATCTCCTCGATCACTCGCTCCTCCTTGGAGCCTACGGTGGCCGAGGGAGCAGCGTGCGGCGTCACGCGGACTGCAGCACTCGCTGGTGCAGTTGGGTGACGGCGGCGCGGGCGGACTCCATGGCCCCCGCCTGCCAAGCGATCAGATGGGTGAGCCAGTCGCCCGCGAAGTAAACCCTTCCGGCGGGGCGTTGCAGAAAAGTGAAGGACGAATCAAAGTCGGGCCAGCGCACCCAGCCTCCCTGGATGTGCGGCTGGCGCTCCCAGGCGATGGAGACGCTGGACAGGACGTTCTGGCGGTACTTGTCGCCGTGGATCTTCTTGCCCTGGGTGAGCGCCCTGCGCCTCCTGTCCTCGGGGGTGAGGGCTCCGTACAGCTCGGCGTTCCGCTCGGTGTTGTAGTAGCCGACGAGCAGGCCGCGTTCGGAGTGGTAGCCGTGGGAGGGGTACCAGATGTGGGTGATGTCCAGGTCGGTCTCGGTCACGCCGCCGTAGATGCGGTCCTCCAGCTCCCACCAGCGCCGGCCGTACTCCAGGCCGATCTTGCCGGCGGCGACCGGGATCGGGGTACTGAGCGCGGTGGCGACCTGGGCGCCGAGGTTGTGCGGGATCCTGGCGAGGATGTGGGGCGGCAGGGCGGCGACGCAGTAGTCGGCCTTGACGCTGCCGCCCTCCCATACGACCTCGACGCCGTCCGCCAAGCTGGTGATCTTGGTGACCTTGGCGCCGGTCCTGATCCGGTCCCGGCCGACCGCCTCCGTCAGCTTGGCGACGATGGCGTCCATGCCGCCGACGGGCTGGAACATGGGGGTGGCCTGGTCGTAGCCGAAGTCGTTGGTGATGGCCCGGCCGGTGCCGGCGGCGAGGACCTGGTGGAGGGTGCCCGGGGCGCTCAGCGGAGTGCCGATGTCGATTGCCGGATATTTCGTGAAACCGCGGCGCATGGACCCTTCGTACTCATGCTTCGGGCCCAGGTCGCCGAATCTCCGGAGAAAGTCGAGCAGCGTTTCCTGGTCGGCTTTGCTGACGGCTTTGTCCAGCGCGCCGACATTTGTCGCTTTTGCCAATAATTCTGCGATATATCCGTACATGTCGGCGCGGGCAGTGCGCGCCCGCACCGTCCGGTCGTTCGTGTGCACGTAGGCGGCGGCGTTGTTGTTGACGAAGGTCTCGATGGGGATGCCCAGCTCGCGGCAGTAGTCGAGGGTGACCATCCAGGGGGCGATCCGGCCGGGGCCCGCGTTGAAGTAGACGCCCTCGCCGAACTTCACGTCCTGGGCGGGGCCGTTCAGCTCGGACAGCCGGTCGCCGCGACGCAACGTGAGGTTCCGTCCGCCCGCCTTGTCCCTGGCCTCCAGGAGCGTGCAGTCGTACCCGGCCTTGCCCAGCTCGTACGCGGCCGTCAGCCCCGCCACCCCGGCCCCGAGGATCACGACCTTCGCCGCCCCCTTACCGCTCAGGCCGAAGTCGCCGGGCCTGGGCGCGACGAACCGCTTGTCCTGCTCGGACGGCGCCAGGCCGAGGGCGCCCATGGCGGCGTACATGGCGCCCGCGCCGCCCACCGCCCCGATCCCGACGAGCAACCCCCGCCGAGTCAGCGCCGCACCCTCCACGCCGCCGCCTCCCCTCCCTGCTCCACAAGACCGCCCTGCCTGTCGCCGCGCCTGTCAGCCGTACGGGCCGCTGCCGCAGGCTATCTGGCCGCCGATGGAGGCGAAGATGCCGAACAGGGCCATGACCTGCGTGAAGTCGTCCGTCGTGAACTCGATGTGCCGCGACCCCACCGACTTCACACCGGGGATCAGCGCCACGGCCGCCGCGATGGCGGTGGAGTTCCACTCCACCCCGAGCGTGTACGGAGCATCCACCACGTAAGGCGTGAAGTCGCTCAACCGGTTGAGCGCCCGCGCCGTCGCCTCACGGATCCTGGCCTGGGCGACGCTCGGCGGCAGCAACTCGGCGGAGAACTTGTCGATCCCCTTCTTCACCGCGACCGTCTCGACGTCGCCGAGCACCTCGCGCGCCTCCTCGCCGACCGCCTCGTCCCCGGCCACCAGCACGACCGGCACCCCGTGGAACCCGGCGCACGCCGCCACGAGCCTGGTCTCGCCGCACAGCTCGCCGTTGAGGTAGACGTTCTGGATCTCCTTGCCCATCCACGTGTGGTTGAGCACGCCGTGCTGCACGCCCGCGCGGGCGTGGTACCCGACGAAGCACGCCGCCTGGAACGAGCCGTCGAGCCCCTGGGCCATCCGCTGCGCCTTGCCCGGACCGCGGATGAGGCTGGCACGCGGGTCGAGCAGGTCGATCCGGAGGTTCTTCGTGGAGCCGTGCGCGTCGTTGACCAGCACACTGGCCGCCCCGGCGTCGAAGGCCCCCTCGACGGCGGCGTTCGCGTCGGCGGTCATCAGCTCGCAGCCGCGCTCGTAGCCGCGCTTGCCGGCGTGCATCTCCTCGGGGTCGGTCAGCCCCGTCACGCCCTCCATGTCGACGGACAGATAAACCTTCACGCGTTCCCACTCCTCATCAGGCGCCCCATGTCTCCACCCGGCGGACCTCGTCCTCCGTCATGAGCCCCACGTGCTTCTCGACGAACGCCGTGGCCTCCTCGCGCCACTGGGCCGGGATCTCGGCCAGGGCCCGCGGGTAGCAGTGGTCCAGCCAGGCCGTCGACTCCTCCGAGACGTCGAAGTAGTCGAGCGCCTTGGCGAAGAGCGTCTTCTCGATGCCGGGTACGCGGGCGAAACCGTACTCGATCATCTCCTGCCCCCCGTACGGCGGCTTCTTGAGGTACTTCTGCGCGACGGGGCGGTCGGCGGTGATGGGGGTGTCGAGGGGGCGGCGCTCGACGGCCGCCTGGATGAGCTCCTTGTAGAGGCACTTCCCGCACGTGCGGCACGGGCCGTCGGTGCCGCGCAGGCACCAGCGCACGTGGTCCTTGAGGTCGGACCCGAGGGCCAGGCGCATCGTGGTCGCCTCGCTCACCCCGCCGACGGGGAGCACGATGTGCACGCCGGCGGCGGCGAACAGCCGGCCCCACCTGCCGTGCGGCGACCACATGGGGTTGTCGGGCGTGTAGCGCCACAGGTAGCGGCCCCCGCCGAGCCAGCGCGAGCCGAGCTCGTAGCCGAAGCCCAGCCCGCCGAGGTCCAGCTGGTCGGCCAGCAGCAGCGCGCCGGACGCGACCGCGTGGTGCTCCGGGTAACCGGGGCGGGGCTCGGCCAGGGTGAACTCGAGGTCGGAGGTGACCGTGCTCAGCTCGCGCCCGGTCCTGGCGGCGAGCTTGGCCAGCACGTCCGACCGGTAGTGGGACCAGCGGTTGGGCACGCGCGGGTGCGGCACCCGCCGGAAATGCACGAACGGCGCCTGCGGATAGACGGTGGCCGCCGCCACGGAGTCCGCGCCGCCGCTGTACGAGATCGCGAGCCGGGCCCCAGGGCGGCGGGGCTCGGCCCCCACCGGCCCGGCCTCGACGCCCCATCCGGAGTGCAGGGCGTCGGCGAGGCCCGCCGAGATGGCGCGGTCGAAGGAGATGCGCTTCCTGGTCCACGGCGCCACGACCGTCCAGGCGGCGACGGCGAAGAGGTCGGGGTGGGCGTCGCCGGGGACGCCGCCGATGGAGCACGAGTTGGTGGCCAGCTTGATGGGATGCTCGTCGGAGGCCTTGCCCGTGATCTCGTCCTCCGCGTCGAGGCGGAAGGTCAGGCTCGTGCCGGTCCAGGTCACGCGCACGGCTGCTCCCCCGGCTGCCCGGAGGCGCGACCGGCGCGGAGGTCGTCGATGGCCTGCCAGACCAGGACCTCGTTCTGGAGCACGCCGTCCAGCGCCTTCGCCGTCTCCTGGGCGAGCCGGTGGGCGTCGTCGAGCCGCGCCTTGTCGGCCTTCCCGATCCCGGGGCTGCTCGCGGGCGGGCGGGCGTTCCTGAGCCGCTCCACCTCGCTCTGGAGGGTGGCCATCTCCCGGCGGAGCGTCTGCACCTCCCAGAGCGCGTCCCTGATGTCCTGACGGTGGTCGGAAATGGAGATGTAGCGGGAGTCGAACCACGTACGCACGGCCTTCCGGAGCCGCGCAGGGACCAGGACGCGCATCATGAAACGCCACCATACTGGCAAACCCGCACGCGATAGGACGAGCCGTTCGAATGGTTTGACTTTCCCTTTTCAGCGGCCGGTGAACTTGGGCTTGGCCTTCTCCGCGAACGCCCGCATACCGGTCTTGGCGTCGTCCGTGGCGAACAGTCCGGAGAACTGCAGCCGCTCGATCTCGAGCCCCGTGTCGAGGTCCGCCTCCAGACCCTGATCAACCGCTTGCTTGGCGGCCCGGAGCGCGACCGAGGGGCCGCCGACGAACGTGGCGGCCCACTCCAGGGCGGCCGTGTAGACCTGCTCGTCGGGCACCACCCGGTCCACCAGGCCCATTTCGAGGGCCTCCGCGGCGGGCACGTGGCGGCCCGTGAAGATCAGGTCCTTCGCCCGCGCCGGGCCGATCAGGCGGGGCAGGCGCTGGGTGCCGCCCGCGCCGGGGATGATGCCGAGCAGGATCTCCGGCTGGCCCAGCTTGGCCGACTCCCCCGCGACCCTGAAGTCGGCGCAGAGGGCGAGCTCGCAGCCGCCGCCGAGCGCATAGCCGGCGATGGCGGCGATGACCGGCTTGCCGATCCGCGCGACCGCGGTGAAGCAGGCCTGGAGCGTACGGGAGTGGGCGGCCATGTCGGCATAGGACATGTCGGCCATTTCCTTGATGTCGGCGCCCGCGGCGAAGACCTTCCCGCCGCCGTAGACGATCACGGCCTGCACCTGCGGGTCGGCGTCCACCTCGCGGGACGCCTCGGCGATCTCCCGCTGAACCTGCCCGTTGAGGGCGTTCATCTTCGGACGGTCAAGACGGATCGTGGCGATCTGGTCGGCCACCTCGACGCTCACAAACTCACCCATGAGCCGAACCTAACAGAGTGATCGCGCCCGTCCACGGCAGCCACGGTCAGCGGGCGGCGGAGATCACCTCGTCCACCGCCTTGCTGCTCCGGGAGGCCCGGACGAGCGCCGCCGACAGCCGGGCCAGCTCGTCGCCGGAGTGGGTCAGCTCGGCCAGCCGGCGCTCCTGGCGCGGCAGCCCGAGCTTGCCCGCGCCGTCCAGCACCCGCTGGTCCAGGTGCGGCGCGACCTGGGGCCACACGGCCTGAACCTCGCGCAGGAAGATGTCGGCCCCGGTCGGGCCGATGCCCGGGAACTCCGTCAGCAGCCCCGCGATCCCGCGGTCGTCGCCGCCGGCCTCGTCGCGCAGGCGGCGCAGATCGCCCTTCCAGCGGTCGAGGAGCAGTTCGGCGCCCTTGCCCAGCATCGTCGAGGTGCGCTCGTCGTAGCGGACGTAGTGGCCGCGGTCCAGCGCGTCGACCCGGTCCTGCCAGCTTGCCTCCCGCATGGCCCTGGGCGTGCCGTACCCGGCCTCGAACAGCTCTCTGGCCGCCGCGACGGCGACCTCGGCCGAGATGCGCGCGCTGAGCAGCGTGGCCAGGACGAGCAGCTGGTAGAGGGGCTTGGGCTGGTCGGCCAGCCTGATCCCGGCCTCGCGGGCGAACGTCCGGCCGTATCGGTCGAGCAGCGCGTCCACAACGGCCCTGCCAGTCTCCCTGTCGGTCTTACCCATGCCCGCCCGCTACCCGCGGCGTGTCGTGACATACCGGGTTTGGGGTGGAGGTCGATGGGGAGGCGGAGGGTTGGCGACTGCGAAGGAGTTAGCCGTGCTGACCTTGACAGACAACGCCGTCGAGGCGATCCGTGACCTGATGATCGGAGAGGACGTGCCCGCCGACGCGGGCCTGCGCATCTCCCCGAAGCCCGACGAGGCCGGGACGCTCGAACTCTCGCTGGCGAGCACGCCGGAGGCGGGTGACCAGGTCGTCGAGAAGGAGGACGTACGCGTCTTCGTCGCTGAGGACGTGGTCCAGGTCCTCGACGACAAGGCGCTCGACGCGCAGCCGGGCGCGCCGGGGCAGCCGACGTTCCGGCTGGATCGCCGTTCCTGACAGGTCCTAACCGAAGTCGGGCCCGGTCTCGGGCGGGCGCACGTCGCCCAGCCCGAACAGGCCCACCAGCGTCCCATCCACCCGGGTGACGACGACGTGGTCCGCCTTGGCGCGATCCATGCGCCGGACCAGCGGTTCGAGCTCCTCGCTCGGCCGCACCGTGGGCACGCCGACCCGCATGACCCGCTCGGCGACGCCGTCCAGGTCGGCGCCCTTGAGCTCACGCGAGCCGATCACGCCCTGGACCACGCCGTCGTCGTCCACGACCACCGCCAGCCCGGCCGGGTCGGCGATGATCCGCTCGGTGATCTCGTCCAGGGGGTCGCCGAGGGCGGCCCGCACGGGGTCGCGGCGCAGGCTCCGCGACACCAGCGCGGCCTTGCCCTCGTAGGGCAGGTCCGCCGAAAGCCAGTCCATCTTGCCCAGCCTGTAGTCGTACACGTCCTCGAACCCGAGGTGTTCGAGCCGGGCGGCGGCCCGCGGGCTCAGGTCGCAGACCCAGTCGTGGCAGTAGACGACGACCGGACGCCCCGGATCCAGCTCGCCGGCGGACGCGCGCATGGCGGCGAGCGGCACGTTCACGGCCTCGGGCAGATGCGCCCACGCGTACTCCTTCTCCGGCAGCACCTCCACGAGCTGGGCCCGCCGGTTGGCGACCAGGTCCCGCACGGCTTCGCGATCGATGATGTTCGTCATGGCGTCCACGTACCCTCAGACGGCGATTCGTGTCACGATGACGAGGCGTCCTGTTCAGGGAGTGCCCGATGTGTGACGATCCGTTGCTGCCCGTCTCCGTTGCCCGCGCGCTGGCCGGCTACCGCGAGCTGCGTGACGCGCATGGCCCCTGCTGGGGCGAGCCGCCCATCCCGTACGTCGTCCAGGCCTGGGCCACCGTCTTCCTCGACCGCCGTCACAACTACTGGAACGCGGCGCTGCGGCAGCTCGCCGAGCGCTACCCCCCGGAGGAGGCCGAGGACCATCTCGACGAGGTGGACCCGGAGCGGGCCGTGCGCGACGCGCTGGCGGGCGACGTGCCGGACAACCTGGCCGCGCTGCGCCTCACCCCCGAGGGGTTCGCGCTGGCGGCCGTCACTCGGGTCGTGCTGGACGAGCGGCCCTTCCGTACGTCGCTGCTGCTGGACTCCGGCGTGGACGAGCCGGTCACGGTCGTCGTGGACGGCATCCCGTACGAGGTGCCTCCCCGCGGCGCCCGGGTGGCCGGCCTGGAGCGGGACGTCAGCGTGGCCGGGCGGTCCGTGGACCTGTCGCCGCCGCGCAGGCGGGCGGAGGCGGCCACGATCAGGGTGCGGGCGGGGTTCCCGTGCCGGTGGAGCGTGACGGGCGCGAACGGGCAGGGCTGGTACCCCGAGGGCGCCCCGCCCAAGCTGGACGCCCACCGCAGACCTTACTTCCACGGCGACGACCTCGTGATCGCCGTGCCCGCCGCGCCGGTCACGGTGGCGGTGGCCAGGGGCATGGAGTACACCTCGTCCGAGGTCGTGATCACCCCGGAGGCGGGCGCGGAGACGCTGGTCGAGCTGGCCCCCGAGCGCCTGTACGACGCGGCGGCCCGCGGCTGGTACGGCGGCGACCTGCACGTGCACCTCAACTGGATGGGCGAGGAGCCCGCCGCGCCCGAGCTGGCCGCGGCCGCGCAGCACGGCGAGGACCTGCACGTCCTCAACCTCGTCGCGGGCAACGTCGCGAGCGGGCGCGTCTACGACGTCGAGGCCCTGGAGCACTGGGTGGGCGAGGACCTGCCCTGGTCCGACGACAGGCATCTGGCCAGACTCGGCGTCGAATACCGCAACGACGTCGTCGGCCACCTGACCGCGTTCGGCCTGCGGGAGCCGCCGCGGCGCTACCACACGGGGTTCGAGGGCACGGTCGACTGGCCGCCCAACGCGGTCGCGCTGGAGGAGCTGCGCGGGCTCGGCGGGGTGACGGGCTACGGGCACCCGTTCCACACGGCGTTCTCCGACGACGACCCGCCCGACGTGGTGCTCGACAGGGGGCGCGACTGCTCGGCCAGGGAGATCGTCGCAGACGCCGCGCTCGGCCTGATCGACACGCTCGACGTGCTCAACCACTCCTCGATCGCCGGCACCGCCGCCGTCTACCGCCGCCTGATCGGCGCGGGCAACCGGCTCACGGCCACCGCGGGCACCGACGCCGTGCTGTCCTTCTGCCGGCGCGGCACCGCGTCCAGCCCGCCGGGGTGGGAGCGGGTGTACGCGAACGTCGCGGGCCCGCTCACCGCCGAGTCCTACACCGAGGCGATCCTGCTCGGCCGCACGTTCGCCACCACCGGGCCGTGGCTGGAGCTGACCGTGAACGGCCACGGGCCAGGCGACACGCTGGAGCTGGCGCCCGGGCAGCGGGTGGAGATCGTGCTCTCCTCGATCGGGCCGGAGGTCGAGTCGCTGGAGATCCGCACGGCCGAGGGCGTCCTGGCGCAGGGGCCGCCGGGGCGGCTGGTCGCGTCGATGACGGCGGGCGAGCCGACGTACGTGGTCGCGGTGGCGTCGGGCGGGCCACACCCGCGCAGCGCGCACCGGTCGGGGGCGTACGCGCACACCAGCCCGGTCTACGTGGACGTCGCCGGCGGGCACGTGGCCAGGGAGGCGGACGTGCGCTGGTGCCTGGCGTGGCTGGACCGCCTGGAGGTCCTGCTGCGGGAATACGGCACGTTCGAGACGCCCGCCCAGTTGGAGGACCACCTGGAGCTGTACGAGCGCGCCAGGGCCGTCTACCGCAAGCGCCTCCCCTAGGCGAGGCCCGCCAGGACGCGTTCGAGGCCCCACCGGAACTGGTCCGTCGACACGTACGCGGCGATCGCGTCAACTGCGGCGTGCGTACGCGGGAAGGCCTCGGGGTCGACCGAGAGCGCGGCGCGGCGGGCGGCGATCCGCTCCTCCTCCGGCGGGACCGGGCCGTGCACCTCCGCCGCCTCCAGCGCGATCGCGCCCAGCACGTACACCATGACCGTGTAGGACGCCCGCGGGTCCGGCAGCGCGGCCAGGAGGCATTCGCCCACGCGCAGCGCGACCGGGCCGCTGAAGGCGGCGCCGAGGATCGCGGGGACCGCCGCGGGGTGGCGCATCAGCACGTCGCGCAGGTTGAGCGCGAACGCGACGATGCGCTCGCCCGGCGGGCGGCTCCCGTCCTCCAGCAACCCCAGGTCGGCCTCGCCGAGCAGCCGGTCGGCCAGCGCGGTCACGATCGCGGCCCGGTCGGGGAAGTAGGTGTAGAGCGCGCCGGGCGTCAGGCCCACGCGGGTGGCCAGGGCCCGCATGGTCAGCCCGTCCGCGTCGATCAGCTCCAGGGCGGCGTCCAGGACGGCCTTCTGGTCCACCGAACGTTGAGGTCCTCTCTTCACAAGGCAACTCTAAACGGTGTTTAATATTAAACATCGTTCAGAGTTACAAGGAGCCCGCCATGAGATGGACCCTGATCGTCGCCGTCGTCGCCGCGAACCTCGCCTTCATCGGCCTCTCCGCCGCCTTCGGCTACCCCGGCGTGCTCGCCGAGCCTCCCGGGCGGATCCTGGCCGCGTTCGCCGCCCATCAGGGCGCGGTCTCGGCCTGGTTCCTGGTGCTCGCGGTGAGCGCGCTGGCGCTCGTGCCCGGCGCGGTCCTACTGGGGCGGCTGCTGCCGCCGGGGCCGGCGGCGTCCCTGTCGGCGCCGGTCGGCGTGCTCGCCGGGCTCGTGCAGGTGCTCGGGCTGCTGCGGTGGCCGTACGCCGTGCCCGCCCTGGTCCACGCGCCCGACCCGCGCGCCGCCGAGACGACCTTCGCCGCGCTGCACGGCTATCTCGGCACCGGCGTCGGTGAGACGCTCGGCTACCTGCTCACGGCCGCCTGGACCGTGCTGGTGCTGGCCGCGCTGCCCCGGCCGCCGCGCTGGTTCGCCACGCTCGGGATCGGGTCGGCGCTGGCCGTCGCGGCGGGCGTGCTCGCGCCGCTCGCCGTGCCGGGCGCCGACCTGGCCAACTTCGCCGGGTACGTGGCCTGGAGCGCGTGGGTGGTGGCCCTGGCCGCGCTCCGCGACCGCCTCCTGCCCCCCGCGGCGGCCGTCAGCCGGTAACGCCTGTCAGGATGTGCCCGCCAGGCGTTCGACGACGCGCAGCAGCGCGGAGTGGTCGAGCCCGCCGTCCCCGGACGCGTTCGCCGCCGCCACCAACTGGGCGACCAGCCCGCCGAGCGGCAGCACGACGCCTGCCTCGCGGGCCGCCGACGTGACGATGCCCATGTCCTTGTGGTGCAGCTCGATGCGGAAGCCGGGCTCGAAGGTGTGGTTCACCATGTTGGCGCGCTTCTGCGCCAGCACCGCCGACCCGGCCAGGCCGCCGCCGAGCACTTCCAGCGCCGCCTCCAGGTCCACCCCGTACGCGCGCAGGAACACGACCGCCTCGGCCAGCGCCTCGATGTTGGCGGCGACGACGAGCTGGTTGGCGGCCTTGACCGTCTGGCCCGCGCCGCTCGGCCCGACGTGGACCACGGTCCTGCCGACGGCGTCGAAGATCGGCCGGGCGGCCTCGAAGGCGTCGGCCGCGCCGCCCACCATGATCGACAGGGCCGCGTTCTTCGCCCCCGCCTCGCCGCCCGAGACGGGGGCGTCCAGATAGCGCAGGCCGCGACCCGTGGCCTCGGCCGCCAGCTCGCGGGTGACGTCGGGGCGGATCGAGGAGAAGTCGATGATCAGCGTGCCCGGGGCGGCGTGCGCGAACACGCCGTCGTCGCCGGTCAGCACGTCCTGGACGTCGGGCGAGTCGGGGACCATGAGGGCGACCGCCTCGGCTCCCGCCACGGCGCCGGCGACCGACTCCGCCACCCGGCCGCCGGCCTCGGCCAGAGCCTTGGCCTTCTCCGGCGAACGGTTGTAGCCGGTCACCGTGTGCCCGGCCTTGACCAGGTGGATCGCCATGGGGCTGCCCATGATGCCGAGGCCGATGAAGGCGATGGTGGTCACGTTGATCCTCCCGTGTCAGCGCCCCGGGATCCCGGGGGTCGCACGCCGGTCGCGGGGGAGCCAGGCGAAGCGGTCCGGGCCCTCGGAACGGTATTCGAGGCCGACATATCCGTCATATCCGGCGGCATACACGTCGTCGATCCACTGCTGGAGCGGCAGCGTGCCCTCGCCGGGCGCGCCCCTCCCCGGGGCGTCGGCGATCTGCACGTGGGCGATGCGCGGGGCGTACCGCTCGACGACGGCGGCCACGTCGTCGCCGTTGGTCGCCAGGTGGTAGAAGTCGGCGAGCAACCCCAGGCCGGGCACGTCCCCCAGCCGGTCGAGCACGGCCACGGCGTCGCCGGCCGTCAGCAGGGGGTAGCGCGGCGCGCCGCTGACCGGCTCCAGCAGCACGGTCCCGGTCACGCCCCGGGCGCAGGCCGCCAGCATCTCGACCGCCAGCTCGTCCTGCTCTTCCGCCGCGGCGCCGTCCACGCGGTTGCCGTAGAGCGCGTTGAACGCCCGGCAGCCGAGCCGCTCCCCGATGGCCGCCACCACGGGGATGTTGTCCAGCAGCTCCCGCGAGCGTCCCGGCCACGACACCAGCCCGCGGTCTCCGCCCGGCATGTCTCCCGCGAAGAAGTTGAGCCCGGTCAGGCGCACCCCGGCGTCCTCGACGGCGCGGACGAACGCGTCCACGTCCCGGTCCTCGGGTACGGCCACCGGCCACGGCCACCAGAACTCCACCGCCGCGAACCCGTCGGCGGCGGCCGCGGCCGGGCGTTCGAGCAGGGGCAGCTCCGTGTAGAGGATCGAGCAGTTCACGGTCCACTTGGTCACGCGCAGTCCTCTTCCCGGTCAGACTCGGAACATTGTCACGCAAGACTGCAGGAGTCACAAAAGCGGGGCGACACGCGCGTGTCGAAGGAGTGGCTTCGTGAAGTCGTGGCGGGTCTATGATGTTGGAAAATGAAGCGGCTCCGGTCTCCGGTCGCCGCCGGGCAAAGCGTTCGGAGGTCGGCGCATGCTGGAGTCGCAGTGGGCCCGCGACACGTTCGGGCAGCGTGTGCCGTTGATCAGACAGGCGGTCGCCGAGGCGCTGTCGGTCGCGCTCGACAACGCCCGCGAGGCGCAGACGGCGGCGCAGACCGTACACACGCACCCGTTCGGGTTCACGCTCATGTCGCGTAAGTTCGAGGCGCTGGCCGAGGCGTTCGAGGACATGGGCGACGTGCGCATCATCAAGCCCGCCGGGTCCCCCCACGAGCTGGTGGTGCTCGACGGCAAGCTGCTGTTCCCGTTCCGCTACGCCAAGGACCGCTCGATCAGCGTGATGAGCGCGCGCATCGGCGAGGGCCGGCCGTCGGCGCTGGTGCAGGCGCTGTTCAACCGGTTCGGGCCCGAGCCCCGGATACGGCAGCTCGCGCTGCACGACCTCGCGCCGCAGGCGGCGCCGGTGGCCGAGGCGCTGTCCGGCCTGCCCGACGACACGAGCCTGGTGCTGATCGCCTACGCCTGCAACGCGCACGCGGGGCTGCTCGACGCCTGGTGGGGCGAGGCCGAGCTGCTCGACCGCACCGGCAGCCTGCGCTGGCACGTGTGCGAGCCGATCCCGCTGGCCCACGACACGACGACGGCCGGGCAGCCCGGGGCGCAGACCGCCGCGTTCGACCAGGGCGCCCTGCCCACCCCGTCGCTCAACCCCCGCACCGGGGCCGAGCGGCTGTCGGCGCCCGTCAGCGAAGCCGTGCCGATCAGGGCAGAAGCCGCCGGCGGTGAGTGAGTTCAAGACCGGCGCGCCCACCCCGCAGGCCGTCGCCGACGCGTTCGACGCCACCCGCCTCACCCAGGGCCGCCACCTGGCCGCGCTCACCAAGAAGGAGGTGGCCGAGCTCCTCGGCGTCTCCCCCGCCGCGGTCGGGCAATACGAATCGGGGGTCACCCGCCCGCGCCCCGACCTGATCCCGCTGCTGGCCGACGTGCTGGCCGTGCCGATGGCGTTCTTCCTGCCCGGACGGCCGCACGGCAAGCTCGACGGCTCCATGGCCCACTTCCGCAGCCTGCGCTCCACCCGCGCCTACCAGCGGGCCAAGGCCGTGGCCTTCGTCGAGCAGGTGTGGGAGCTGACGTACGCGCTGGAGAAGCGGGTCCAGCTGCCGGCCGTCGACCTGCCCGGGTTCGCGGGCGGGGAGATGCACTCGGCGCTGCCGCGCGACCCGGCGGGCGCGGCCCGCGCGCTGCGGGCCCACTGGGGGCTGGGCACCGGCCCGGTCAGCCACCTCGTCCGCCACATGGAGTCCCACGGCATCGTCGTCGCCTTCCCCCGCCACGACCCCGACGCGGTCACCGTCGACGCGTTCTCCACCTCCAGCCTGCCGCGGCCGATCGTCGTGCTGACCCCCAACCGGTTCGACGACATCTACCGCCATCGCTTCACCGCCGCCCACGAGCTGGGCCACCTCGTCCTGCACGGCGACACCGCGGCCGGTGACAGCCATCAGGAGCGCGAGGCCGACGCGTTCGCCGCCGAGTTCCTCACGCCGCGCGACAGCATCCTGCCGCAGCTGCCGCAGCGGGCCGACCTGCGCAAGCTCGCCGAGCTGCGGCGCACGTGGGGGGTGTCGGTCGACTCGCTGCTCTACCGGTGCCGCGAGACCGGGCTGATCTCCGACTCCGCCGCCGGCCGCGCCTACCAGCGCCTGGCCGCCCTGCGCGACCAGCCCGGCTTCACCAACGAGCCCGTCTCCGGCTACCCCGGCGAGCAGCCGGTCCTGCTCGCCCACGCCTTCGACCTGGCCACCCGCGAGAGCGACCTGACCGCCGCCACCCTCGCCCGGGAGCTGGCCTGGCCCATCACCCGCGTACGCGAGCTGATCGGCCTGCCCGACCAGCGGCCCTCGCTGAAGCTCGTCCTTTAGCCCTTACCGATGGTGTCCAGCTCCGCGACCGCGTCCGCGGGCAGGGCCAGGTCGGCGGCGGCGACGTTCTCGCGGAGATGGGCCACCGACGAGGTCCCCGGGATGAGGACGATGGTGGGCGAGCGCTGCAGCAGCCAGGCCAGGGCGACCTGCTGCGGCGAGGCGCCCAGGCGGGCCGCCACGCTCTCCAGCGTCTCCGACTGGAGCGGGGTGAAGCCGCCCAGCGGGAAGAACGGCGCGAAGGCGATGTTCGCGGCCGCGCACCGCTCGACGAGGGCATCGTCCTGGCGGTTCGCCAGGTTGTAGAGGTTCTGCACGGTGACGACGGGCGCGATGGACTGCGCCTCGATGAGCTGGGCCGCGGAGACGTCGCTGAGACCGAGGTGGCGGATCAGGCCCTCGTCCCGCAGCTCCGCCAGCGCCCCGAACTGCTCCGCGAGCGACTCCTCGGTCCCGCCCTCGTGCGTGACCAGGCGCAGGTTGACGACGTCGAGGACGTCGAGGCCGAGGTGCCGGAGGTTCTCGTGCACGGCGGCCTTGAGATCCGCGGGGTCCTGAGCGGGGTTCCACTCGCCGTTGGGGCCGCGGCGCGCGCCGACCTTGGTGACGATGCGCAGGTCCGCCGGGTACGGGTGCAGTGCCTCCTTGATGAGCTCGTTGACGACGACAGGGCCGTAGAAGTCGCTGGTGTCGATGTGGTTGATGCCCAGATCGACGGCTTCGCGCAGCACGGCGACGGCCTGGTCGCGGTCCTTGGGCGGTCCGAAGACGCCGGGTCCGGCCAGTTGCATGGCGCCGTACCCCATGCGGTTGAGGGTGAGGTCGTCCGCAAGCGTCAGGGCGTTATTCGACATTTCCTGATTTCCTCTCATTCCGCGGACACTCTGCAACGTGCCTGCTCCAGGTGGGAGTACCCCGTCGTTCCTGGGGGTGACAGGGCCAGGCAGCTACGATGCGGCGCGACTACCTTGGAATTCGTGGACGGTACGAACGCGCTCGGCGAGTTCCTGCGCGCCAGGCGTGAGCTGGTGCGCCCCGAGGACGTCGGGATCAGCGCCGGTGGCCTGCGGCGCGTGCCCGGCCTGCGCCGTGAGGAGGTCGCCACGCTCGCCGGCATCAGCTCCGACTACTACCTGCGACTGGAGCAGGGCCGCGACCGCAACCCCTCGGTGCAGGTCCTCGACGCGCTCGCCGCGGTCCTGCGGCTGGACGCCGACGCCACCGCCCACATGATCGGCCTGGCGCGCCTGCACGAGGAGCGGCGCGGGACTCCGCGCAGACGGCGCGCCCCGAAGCAGGAGCAGGTGCCGCCGAGCGTCCGCCGGCTCATCGACGGCTGGACCACCAATCCGGCGTTCGTGCACAACAAGCTCACCGACATCCTCGCCGTCAACACTCTGGGCGCGGCGCTGTCGCCGAACCACGCGCCCGGCGTGAACCTGCTCCGCGCCGTCTTCCTCGACCCGGCGGAGCGGGAGCTGCGGCGCGACTGGGAGCGGGCGACCGAGGACGCGGTGGCGAGCCTGCGCGCCCGCGTCGGGCCGGACGTCGACGATCCGCGGCTGGTGGAGCTCGTCGGCGACCTGTCACTGCGCAGCGACCGGTTCCGGCGGCTGTGGGCCCGCCACGACGTGCAGCCCCACAAGGCGCACGTCATCCGGCTGCGGCATCCGCTGGTCGGCGACATCGACCTCCAGTCCGACAAGCTCACCATCAACGGCACCGACGGTTTCATCCTGGCCGTCTTCCACGCCGAACCGGGCAGCCGCAGCGCCGAACTCCTGGGCCTGCTGGGCAGCCTCACAGCCTCGGACTGACACCAGCCTCATGGCTTCGGGATGGCATCACCGACGGCGGCCGTACGACATCCGCCGGAGGAGCACCTCCGCCGGGCCCCGGTAGCCGACGGCGCGCAACCACTCGGCCAGCGCGATCGACAACAGCCAGACCCCGACGGCGATCCCGAAGGTGGCGGCGAAGCTCACGTCGTCGTGCAGGCTCAGCGTGAACGGGTAGAAGAGCACCACCCAGATCACGGCCTGGAACAGGTAGAACGTCAACGACCGCTGCCCCAATGCCGCCAGGGCCGTGGTGAGCCGGCCACGCCGGACCTTGACCGCGACGAGCCCGACGGCGGCGGCCATGCCGATGCCGCCGGCGTATCCGGTCAGGTCGTGCGCGACGGCGACCGCCCAGCTGACGGGGGCCGAGGCAGGCGTCCACGCGCCGGCCGCGAGCAGCGCCGCGGGCAGCCTGCCCGCCACTGCCACGCCGATGAGGACCGCGGTGACGCGGCGCAGCAGCGGCAGGTGCCGCTCGGGCTCGTCGAGCACCCGGCGCCGGGCGGCCCAGATGCCCAGCATCATGCCCGGCACCACGGTGACGGTGGAGATCGCGGTCTCCACCGGCCAGGACGGGAGACTGGCCACGAGGTGGGCGCCGAAGGTGGGCTCCATGAACTCCGCCATCGTCACCGGCTTCGCCTGGGCCACCACGCTCTGCCAGGCCAGCAGGAGGGTCGCCGGGACGAGCGTCAGCAATCCTGTCCACCACAGCACCGCGTCCCGCGCTCGTACGAGGGGGGCGAGCATCAGCAGGGTCAGCCCGTACACCGCGATGATGTCGATGGGCACGAGCACGGCGGTGTTCACGAACCCGATGACGATCAGCCACAGCGCCCTGCGTCGCAGCAGGCTCCGGATCGAGATCCAGTCGCTGCCCCTGGCCTGCTGGCTGTGGGCTAACTGCCCGAGCCCGTAGCCGAACAGGAACACGAACATGTCGCGGGCCTGGTTGTCGGCGAACAGGGACTTGACGAACCTCGCCACGGCGTTGAGCGCGGCGGGGCCCGCGTCCCAGTCGCCGACGAACGCGGGCGCGTGGGACAGGGCGATCAGCAGCAGCATGAAGCCACGCGCCAGATCCGGCGCCAGCGCTCTCGCAGTCACGCCGGTGGGCGCCGTAAGGGTCATGTCGATTTCCTTCCAGTTCTGTAGGCCAGTTCCAGTCCGGGCCCGTACACCGCTCCCGTTCCGGGCCCGCACGCTGCTCCCGTTCCGGACCTGCACGCCGGACTGATGCGGCGGCGGGCCCGACGGCGCCGCTCAGGTATGTCCTGCGGGGCTCACCGGGAGCCGCTTCGAGGGAGATCCACCGCGAGCAGGGCGAGGTCACTGAACGGCAGCCGGGTATCGCCACCGGGAACGAGCCGCTGATCACCACTCCAGACCCGCAACCGCCACACGCTCGGGCAGCCCGGAACCCTGACGCCACCCCACCGGGCAACCCCAGAACCCCGACCGCCACCCCGCCCGGCCATTCCATGCCCCCAACCACCACCCCATCGGGCAGCCTTTCCACGGTGGCGTCGGTGACCAGCAACCTCGTCCAGCGCCTGCCGGGCCCCGCCTGGGCATGAGCTTTCACAACCCCTCATTCGCGATAGTACGTGTTCAGTTGCGACCAAAAGCTACGTTGCATTCAAATATATGTCAACCAGATCTGATCGATAATCTCGCATATGAGCAGGTTATATGGACCAAAGATTGCAATGAGTCTGCAATTGAACGCAACGCCCAAGCCTGCCGCTGTTGCAATGGAATGCGGTTGAACGCAATACTGGTCCACCAGATCGCCATGACAGGAGCCCCAGGAGGCGAGTGCCGATGCCAGGAGGCAGGCTGACCCAACAGGACCGCCGGGAGATCTCCGCAGGTCTGGCGGCAGGACTCGGCTACGCCGAGATCGCACGGCGCCTGGCCAGGCCGACCTCCACCGTCAGCCGGGAGGTCAGCCGCAACGGCGGCCCGCAAGCGTACCGGGCCGACCGAGCACACCAGGCGACCGAGCAACGCGCCCGCCGCCGCAAGCAGCCCCCTCGATCCGCGCCGCAGATCACCGACACGGCGTACGGCCGCGACCCCGAGGAGATGCGCGAATTCACGGAGCAGCTCGTCGACATCCTGGTACTGACGGGCCTACCCCGGATGCCGTCGAGGGTCCTGGCCTGCCTCTACACCACTGACGCCGGCGCGCTCACGGCGAAAGACCTCACCCAACGCCTTCAGGTCAGCCCCGCCTCGATCTCCACCGCCATCGCGTACCTGGAGGAGCAGGAGCTGATCAAACGCGACCGCGACCCACGGTGGCGTCGCGAGTTGTACAGCGTCGACAACGCCGTTTGGTACCGGTCGTTCCTGGCGAGCGCCCAGCGAAACTTCATGCTGGCCGAGACCGCTCGCAACGGGGCCCGCATATTGGGCGCCACAACACCCGCCGGCGCACGCTGTGAATTCGTGGGCGAATTTCTTCGGCGTACCGGCGAGGACATACTCCAGACGGCCGAACGCTGGCGTCACCTTTTGACCCCGCAAGCACGCGATAACCGTGCGTAACGAAAGCTCATTTAACGCGATCGGCCGAGGAGACGACATCGCCCTCCTTGCGAGTTGCCGTGAGGGCGGGCCTGGATTGCGCGGCCGGTGGCGGGTTCGTCGCACAGGGGGCGGCGACCAGCGCGACGGCGCTCGCCCAGTGCCGCGGTCACCCGGTGCGGCGGTCGCTTGTGCAGTTCCCCGGTAGGCGCCCAGCAGCTACCGGTAGGCGGGCCCGCCTACCGGGCCCGGAATAGTCAATGGGGTGGTCGCACTAACATGGCGTGCTTTCCAGGATCGTCACGTCCTTTGGTGTTCTGCCGCCGATGAAGTCAGAAAGGGAAACCTGGTCTCCCTTGACGATCTTTTTCACGGGAATGCTCACGTCGCCCATCGTGACGAAGTCCATAAAGGACTTGGCTATTGCCTTCACCGGGACTTTCATGCAGACTTTCCCGTCCTGGCCCGCGTTCGGTGGGGTGTCGGCGGTGGCGGCCGGGCCGGAGAGCAGGGCGGCGCCGATGGCGGTCGCGGTCAGAGCGTGCTTGTACATGCTGCTTCCTTCGTGGCCGGCGAGAAGATCCGAGTTGGGTTGTCGCCGCCGCGGCCGCAAAAGGGGCTGGCTGGTGTCGGTGGTGCGGCATGGGGCGGTATGGCGACGCGCAGGCCCCAGTCGGCGGGCGGAGCGGCGCGGGCGTTCTTCACACACTCGTCCCGACCAGGAGGCGGGCCCGCGTGAGGACGTCGGCGATCGTGTGCACCCCGGCGAGGGTCTCGCGCGGCATCGGGCCCCACGCGTCCTCCATGGCGACGTGGAGTTCGGCGAGGTCGAGGCTGTCGGCCTCCAGGTCCTCATGGAGCCGTGCGTCCAGTGTGACCCGGCTCGGGTGGACCTTCAGAATGCTGACGCAGTGATCGCGTACCACCGCCAGGATCTCCTCGTCGCTCACACCAGGCCCCTTCCTCGTAGCGGTCTAGTCACCTAGCGTTGCCGATCACCCGATAAATGGTCACTGGTGACGCGGAACCCGCCGTTAAGGAGTTGATCAAGTTTCGAGGGTCGCGACGGGCCCCCGCGGCACCGCGTACCTATCCTGAGCAGCACCTGATCTTGAGGGGGATGGACGTGGCCGCGCAGCCCGAGACGAACCCGAGGCGGTACGCCCACGTCGCGGGAGTGGCGGTGCACCTGCCCGAGGAGAGCATGACCACGCCGGAGCTGGAAGGCTTGCTGGCCGCGCGTAATCCCGGCACGCATATTCCCCGCGGCGTCATCGAGCAGGCCAGCGGCGTGCAGCGGCGCCACGTCGCCGCTCCCGGCCAGACTGCCGCGGGGCTGGCCGCGGCCGCCGCCCGTACCCTGCTCGAACAGACCGGGCACGTCCCGCCCGTCATCGACCTGATCATCTACGCGGGGGTTAGCGTCGACGCCGTCGAGCCCGCCACCGCGCACATGGTGGCCGCCGAGCTGGGGGCGAGCTGCCCGGTATTCGATGTACGCAATGCATGCAACAGCGTTCTGAACGCGATCGAGCTGGCCGACACCCTCATCACGGCCGGCCGCTACCGCACGGTCCTCATCGTGTGCGGGGAGATCGTCACTCCGGCCATCCGCTGGCACGTCGAGTCGGCCGCGGATTTCGCCGCCGCCGGCCCCTCCTACACCGTCTCCGACTCGGGGACGGCCATGTTGCTGGAGGCCAGTGCGGTGCCCGGGGTGCTGGGGCACCGATTCTGCGCCAGTTCGGCGTATTGGGAGGCGGCCGTCCTGCCGGTCACGCGTTCCGCCTCGGCCGGTTATCAGTTCGGCGCGTTCACCGTGGATCCCGTGGGGCTGGCCGTCGGAGTGCACAAGCTCGACCGGTCGGTGCTGCGGGCGCCGCTGGACGAGCGCGGGCTCGACTGGGACGACATGGCGGCGATCTGCGTACACCAGGCGTCCCTGTCGTCGTTGCACACCTTCTGCGAGGCGATCGGGATCCCGCTGGGCAAGGTGGTGGTGACCGTTGCCGAGCACGGGAACCTCGTCGCCTCCACGATCCCGGTGCAGTTGCACCAGGCGGTCCGGTCGGGCCGGGTCCAGCGGGGGGATCTGGTCGCGTTGGTGGGGGTGGCCAGCGGGGTCAGCGCTGGGACTGTACTTCTGCGCTGGTGAACTCCCGCGCTGGTGGCGGTCGCCATGGCCGCCTCTTCTGCGTCACGGCGGCCGGAAGGCGCTTTGGGAACGGTGACCGACCCCGAGGGTGGACGGCGCTGGGAGTGCGGGGGCGGTGGCTCGCGCCAGACGCAGCAAGGCTGGGCCTCGGCATCGAAAGTTTGGGGTGGTGGTCAGTCCCGAAGGAGTGGATGGGGGCGTGGCCGGTTTGAGGGTGAGTTAAACGTCCGCGACACTACGGGGTTGTCGCACTACTTTCCGTGATAACGCGTGCGATGATCGGTTTTCATGTGGGACATGCGATCCAACGGAGCTCCACCGCGCTCCCGCGTGGCCGTGACCGGTATGGGTGTTCGTACCCCGGCCGGCGCCCAGCCCAGGGAGCTGTGGGGTGCCCTGCTGTCCGGCCGGTCGGCGGCACGTACGATCACCTCGTTCGACGCCGAGGGCCTGCCGGCGGACTTCGCCTGCCAGGTGCCCGACCTCGACCTGGACGGCTACGTGAAGCCCAGGGACGCCCGCCGGATGGACCGGGTCACGCGGCTGGCGTTCTGCGCGGCGACCGATGCCCTGGCCGATGCCGGGCATCCGCCGGCCGTGCCTGAGCGCCGGGCGGTCGTGACCGGGACCGGGTACGGCGGCACCGCCACCCAGGAGGTCGCCTTCGGCGCCCTGGACGAACGCGGGCGCGCCTGGCCGGGCCCCCTGCACATCCCCATGAGCATGCACAACGCCGCCGCCGCGGAGATCAGCATCCGGCACGCGTTCCTCGGCCCGAGCATGTCGGTGGCCACCGCGTGCGCCTCCGGCACCCACGCCATAGGCGAGGGCGCGCGGCTGGTGCGCGACGGGACGGCCGACGTGGTGCTGGCGGGCGGCATGGAGGCGTGCGTGCTGGCCAGCGCGCTGGCGGGGTTCGGGCGGGCGGGAGCGCTGTCGCGCCGCGTGTCGGAGCCCGAACGCGCCAGCCGGCCCTTCGACGCCGACCGAGACGGGTTCGTGCTGGGTGAGGGCGCCGCGTTCCTCGTGCTGGAACGGCTGGAGGACGCGCTGTGCCGGGGCGCCCACGTGTACGCCGAGCTGAGCGGGTACGGCCGGACGTCCGACGGCCATCACCTCACGGCCCCCCACCCCGAGGGCGACGGCGCGTACCGGTGCATGCGGGCCGCGCTGGCCGACGCCGGGATCGCGGCGGCCGACGTCGTCCACGTGAACGCGCACGCCACCTCCACCCGCCTCAACGACGAGATCGAGGCGCGGGCGATCGCGCGGCTGTTCGGCGCGTACGGGGTGCCCGTCACGGGGAGCAAGAGCGTGGTCGGCCACGCCCTGGGGGCCTCGGGCGCCATCGAGGCCGTGATCAGCGTGCTGACGCTGCGCGAGCTCACCGTCCACCCCACCGCGAACCTCGACCGCCAGGACCCGGCCTGTCCCGTCGACGTCGTGACCGGGCCGCGCCCCATCGTTCCCGGGCCGGTGCTGTCCAACTCGTTCGCCTTCGGCGGGCACAACGCGACCCTCGTCTTCACCCCGTTCCTGGAGGACCGATGAAGCTCGCCGGCACGACCGCCCTGGTCACGGGCGCCAGCGGCGGCATCGGCCAGGCCACGGCCCGCGCGCTCGCCCGGCACGGCGCGCGCCTGGTCCTGACCGGCCGCGACGCCCGCGTGTTGCGGGCGCTGGCCGCGGAGGTGGGCGGACGTGCCGTCCCCGCCGACCTGACCGGCCGCAACGCCATCGCGAAGATGATGAAACAGGCCGGACCGGTCGACATCCTGGTGGCCAACGCCGGGGTCATCGCGCCCGCCCGGATGACCGATCACGATCTCGACGAGATCGACCACTACCTGCAGCTCAACCTGCGCGTGCCGCTCGTGATGGCCCGCCTGGCCGCCGAGCGGATGGTGGCCAACGGGCGCGGCCACCTGGTGTTCATGAGCTCGATCGGCGGGAAGATGGCGCATCCGCACCTCGCCGTCTACAACGCGACCAAGCACGGCCTGCGGGGGTTCGGGCACGCCGCCAGGATGGACCTGGCGCCCTATGGCGTCGGCGTGTCGGTCATCTGCCCGGGGCTGGTGCGCGACGCCGGGATGCTCACGCGTACCTCGCTGACCGTGCCTCCGTGGATGACGCGCAGCCCGCTGCACGTGGCACGGGCGGTGTGCCGGGCCATCCTGACCGACGCCGCGGAGATCGACGTCGCGCCGCTGCCCGTCCGCGTCGCGGCCGGGCTGGCGAGCGTGTGGCCCGCGGCCGGGGCTCGGGTGCAGCGCATCATGGGAGTCGAGGGGTACGCCCGCGCCGCCGCCGGCCGCGGCTTCCTGTGAGCGGTTGACGTCAAAGCATGGCGGTTGACATCAAGCAAGGTTGAGGTTGCAGGCTCGGAGGACGAAGTGACCGCCACCTCCGGGAGTGCGCCATGCATGCCGTCGTCCTGCACACCTTCGGCCCCGCCGAGAACCTCCGCTACGAGAGCGTCCCCGACCCCGAGCCGGGTCCCGGCCAGGTGCGCGTCGCGGTCAGGGCGGCCGGGGTGCACCTGATCGAGACGACCATGCGTTCGGGGCTGACCGGCGGCATGACGCCGCCGCTGCCGGAGCTTCCGGCGATCTTCGGCGGCGAGGTGGCCGGACGCGTGGACCAAGTGGGTCCCGGGGTGGATCCGTCCTGGATCGGGCGCGATGTGGTGACCGCGCGCGGCCGGCCCGGCGGCTACGCGGAGCTGGCGGTCGCGGACGTGACGTCCGTGCACCCGATCACCTCCGGTTACGAGACGGCCGTGGCCATGATCGTCACCGGGGTGACCGCGCTGCAGTTCCTGGACGTGGCCGAGCTGACCCCTGACGACGTGGTGCTGGTGACCTCGGCGGCCGGCGGCATCGGCCGCCTGATCGTCCAGTACGCGCGCGGTCTCGGCGCCAAGGTCGTCGGCGCGGCGGGCGGGCCCGCGAAGGTGGCGGCCGTACGCGACCTCGGGGCGGACCTCGCCGTCGACTACGAGCAGCCCGGCTGGGAGGAGAACGTCGTCAAGGAGCTGGGCGACCACCCGGTCACGGCCCTGCTCGACGGGGTCGGCGGCGACAAGGCGCGGGCCGCGTTCGGGCTGCTGGCCGACGGCGGCCGGTACGTCACCATCGGCAACGCCTCCCGGCAGGACTTCCAGCCGGACCCTCAGACGGTGAAGGAGCGCGGCCTCACCGTGACCAACGCCCTGATGCTGCTGCTCGGCGAGCCGAACACGCGCCCGCAGTACGAGGTCAGGGCCCTGGCGGCGGCGGCCGACGGCACGCTGACCCCTGCCGTGCGGACGTTCCCGCTCTCGGAGGCGGCGGCCGCCCACGCCGCGCTCGAAAGCAGGCGGACGACGGGCAAGGTCGTGCTCATCCCTTAGCCGCGACGGCGTACTGCGGGTTTTCTGGGCGGTAGGACGAGCCGACGACGGTGAACCCGGCCTCGGCCAGCCGCGCTTCGAGGTCGGCGGGGGTGAACGGCTCCCGGTCGCCGACCACGATCCGCCGGCGCTCGCGATAGAGCAGCTCCCAGTTGCGGGAGTCGACGATCAGCGTGCCGGTCGGGGACAGCACCTGCCGCATCCCCGACAGCGCCGCCACCATGGCCTCGCGCGACCCCGTGTGGACGAGGGAGTTGCCCAGGCACAGCACCAGCTCGTACGGCCCGCTCACGGCGGCGGACAGGTCCTCCCACCGGGAGGTGAGCACCTCCACGTCGGCGGGCAGTCGCCGCCGCGCCTGCGCCACCATCGCGGGGCCGCCGTCGGTGGCGGTCACCTGGAACCCGGCGTGCGCCAGCGCCATGGCGTCCGTCCCGATGCCGCAGGCGCAGTCGAGCACCGGGGCGCCGGGCGGAAGGGCGTCGACCACGGACCGGATGAACTCCCGGCTGGAGACGGACGTGCCGCCGATCACGCCCGGCGGATTCACGATCTCGTCGGCGAAGATCCAGTGGTAGTCGACGGCCAGGTCGCGGTAGTAGTCCGGCACACGACGAGCCTCGCACGATCACCAGACCCGGTCCAGCGAATAAGGTGGCGGGCGATGGGCACCTTACGATCTCCCCGCCTGAAGCCCGGCGATCGGGTCCGGGTCGACGGCCACCACCCGCCCACCATCCCCATCGGCACGAAGGCCACCGTCGACACGGCCGCGGGCACCCTGACCGTGCAGGCCGCCGTGAGGTGATCCGCGGCAATCGATGAAGAATGTCTTCGCAAAGATCTCGCCT
Source organism: Nonomuraea sp. NPDC050153 (assembly GCF_044460125.1). Lineage (NCBI taxonomy): Bacteria > Bacillati > Actinomycetota > Actinomycetes > Streptosporangiales > Streptosporangiaceae > Nonomuraea > Nonomuraea sp. NPDC050153. Next base: position 172,389 of record NZ_JBITJQ010000008.1, on the reverse strand, counting down.
ACGAAGGAAAATGTTGAGACGCTGATCTGCACCAGGTGCCCCCCAGTCCCGAGGAGTGGTTCATGCGCCGCCTACTGGCGATCTCCGCGGTCGCCGCGCTGCCCTTAACGTCCGGCGTCACCCCAGCTCACGCCCAGGATCCCGGCGACCGGCAGCAGGCCTTCGCGGCCGCCGCGCAGGAGTTCGAGGTGCCCGAGAGCATCCTGCTCGGCGTGTCCTACCTGGAGTCGCGGTGGGATGCCCATGCCGGGCAGCCGTCCAACGATGCCGGGTTCGGGCCCATGCATCTCACCGACGCCGCCGCGTACACCGCCTCCAACCATCACAGCGAGGGCGAGGAGGATGCCCGGGGCGACGAGACCCGGCCCCTGCCCGCCCCCGAACCCCAGGCGTCCCCCGCCGAGATCCCCGCCTCCCTCCGCACCATGGAGAAGGCCGCGCAGCTCACCGGCGAGACCCACGAGCGGCTGCGTACGGACGACGTCGCCAACATCCGGGGCGGCGCCGCGCTGCTCGCCGACTACCAGAAGGCGCTCGGCGCGCCGCTGAGCGCCAACCCCGCCGAGTGGTACGGCGCCGTCGCCAAGTACTCCGGCGCCCAGGAGGCCGGGGCGGCGAAGTTCTTCGCCGACGAGGTGTTCACGACGATCAAGGACGGCGTCGCGCGCACCACCGACGACGGCCAGCGGGTCGCCCTCCCGGCGGTCCCGGGCCTGGACAAGATCGAGAAGTGGCTGGAGAAGCTCGGTCTCCGCCCGTCCAGGACGGACGGCGTGGAGTGCCCGGTCTCGGTCTCGTGCGAGTGGATCCCGTCCGCGTACCAGGAGCTGCCCCCGGACGACTACGGGCACTACGACCTGGCGAACCGGCCGGTCAGCCAGAAGATCGAGTACATCATCATTCACGACATGGAGGGATACTTCGACTCCTCCATCCGCCTGAACCAGGACCCGAAGTACGGCGCCAGCTGGCAGTACTCCGTACGCTCCAGCGACGGCCACATCGCCCAGCACATCAAGGGCAAGGACGTCGCCTGGCAGGCCGGCAACTGGTACATCAACGCCAAGTCCATCGGCATCGAGCACGAGGGCTTCCTGGCCGAGGGCAGCACCTGGTACACCGAGGCGATGTACCGGTCGAGCGCCCGCCTGGTCCGCTACCTGGCCTTCAGGTACGGCATCCCGCTCGACCGCGCCCACATCCTGGGCCACGACAACGTGCCCGGCACCCTGCCCACGACCGTCAAGGGGATGCACGAGGACCCGGGCCCGTTCTGGGACTGGGCGCACTACTTCAAGCTGATGGGCGCCCCGCTGCACCGGTTCGGCGGGCCCAGGTCCGGGTCGGTCATGATCAAGCCGGACTTCGCGACGAACAAGCCGTACTTCTACGGGTGCGACCGCAAGAACCCGAACAACGCCTGCCCGCCGCTCCCCGCGAGCACGGTCTGGCTCCGTACCGAGCCGAGGTCGGACGCGCCGCTGGTCAAGGACATCGGCAAGCACCCCACGGGCGAGTCCCTCTACAGCGTGTACGACCACAGCGCCCGCGCCACCACCGGCCAGCGCTTCGCCGTGGCCGACCGCCAGGGCGACTGGACGGCCATCTGGTACCTCGGCCAGAAGGCGTGGTTCTTCAACCCGGCGAGCGCGCCGACCGCCGTCCCGTCAGCCGGCCTCGTGGTCACCCCGAAGCCGGGCAAGGCCACCGTCCCCGTGTACGGCAGGGCGTACCCCGAGCAGGAGGCGTACCCGGCGGACATCCCGTACCAGGCGGTGACCCCGCTGCAGTACACGTTCTCGGCAGGCGAGAAGTACACGCTCGCCGGGCCGGCGCCCGCCGAGTACTACCGGGCGGTCACGTTCACCATGGACCAGGACCACAAGGTGGTGCGGGGCAAGACGAAGTACCTGCAGATCCAGTTCGGCCACCGCGTCATGTTCGTCAAGGCTGACGACGTGCAGGTGAAGTTCTCCGGGTGAACTCCTTGACGGCGCGCCTGGTGCTCGCGAGCGCCTCCTGAGAGGAGTCGTACGTGCGCTGGGCGACGCCGACGAAGACGCAGTCGACGACGAGGAGCTGGCTGATCCGGCTGGCCAGGGCGCCGGGGCGGAACTCCGTCTCGCGCCCGGCGGAGATCAGCACGAGTTCGGCCAGCTCCGCGATGGACGAGCGCGGGTTGTTCGTGATCGCGACCGTGGTGGCCCCGGCCTCCTTGGCCCGGGTCAGCGGCTCGATCACGTCGGGCGTCTCCCCCGACGTGCTGATGCCGATCGCCACGTCGCCCTCCCTGAGCAGCACCGCGCTGGTCAGCGCCAGGTGCGCGTCCTGGAAGGCGTGGCTGGACAGCCCGATGCGCAGCAGCTTCTGCGCGACGTCCTCGGCCACCAGCCCGGAGGCGCCCACGCCGTACGCGTCGATCCGCCGCGCCCCCACGATGGCGTCCACGACCAGGCCCAGCCGCTCGGAGGTCAGCTGGGCCACGGTGTCGTTGATCGCCTCCGACTCGGCCCGCGCGACCTTCTGGATGACCTCCGACAGCGGGTCGTCGGGCGCCAGGTCGCCGGGCACGAGCCGGTCGGGCTGCGCGGCGGCCGCCGCTAAGGCCAGCCGGAGCTGGGGGTATCCCGCGAACCCGAGCAGCCGCGCCGTGCGCACGATCGTGGCCTCGCTGGTGCCCGAGGCGGCGGAGAGCTCCGTGATGGTGCTCCTGGCCACCGTCGCGGGGTCCTCCAGGATGAGCCGGGCGACGGTCTGCGCGGCCGGCGTCAGGGACGGCAGCACACCGCGGACCGTGGCCACCAGAGTGTCGGCCCGCAAGCCGTTGCCGCTGTCTTCCACGTCCTGATTATGCCGTCCGTTTACACGCGATATGCCGGTCGTGGGTACCCCTGTTTAACGCAATGTGCCATTTGTCATACCGACGGGTTCCTCCGGCACGGCTATCAGGCCCAGTTCGGCGGGAGTGGCCGCCAGCGAGTGGTAAGGGACGACTCTCACGGTGTAACCGAACGCTCCCGTGCGGTCGAGCGGCACCGTGCCGGTGTAGTGGGCCCGCCCGTCGTCGCCCGTCGAGGCGACGGTGAGCTTCGCGTACGCCGGATGCGCCAGCTCGTCGTGCGGCCCGACCTTGCCGTAGGCGGCCTCGACCAGCACGTCGTCGGGCTCCAGGTCGCCGAGCGCGATCGTGGCGTGCAGCTCGATGGTGGCGCCCACCTCCGGCGTGTCCCCCACGCCCGAGGCCTCGACGTGCTCGACGCGTACCCCGGGCCAGGCTCTGGTGACCCGGACCCGCCAGGCCGCGAACGCCTTGGCGGGCGCGTACGAGTCGGCCGACAGCGCGTTGGCCGCGGCGGCGGCCGGGTTGTACAGGTCGACCACGTAGTCCCGCAGCATGCGCCCGGCCAGCACCTTCGGGCCCAGCGAGGTGAGCGTGTGCTTGACCATCTCCAGCCAGCGCCGCGGCAGCCCGTCGACGGGTCGGTCGTAGAACCGGTCGGACACCTCGTGCTCGATCAGGTCGTAGAGGGCGGCGGCCTCCAGCTCGTCCCGGCGATCGGGGTCCGTCACGCCGTCGGCGGTCGGGATCGCCCAGCCGTTGGTGCCGTCGTACCACTCGTCCCACCAGCCGTCGCGGATCGACAGGTTGAGCCCGCCGTTGAGCGCGGACTTCATCCCCGAGGTGCCGGACGCCTCCAGCGGGCGCAGCGGGTTGTTCAGCCAGACGTCGCAGCCCTGGACCATGAGCCGGCCGAGCGCCATGTCGTAGTCGGGCAGGAACACGATGCGGTGGCGGACGTTCGCCCGGTCGGCGAACTTGACGATCTGCTGGATCAGCTTCTTCCCGCCCTCGTCGGCGGGGTGCGCCTTGCCGGCGATCACGATCTGGACCGGCTTGTCCGGATCGAGCAGCAGCTCGGTGAGCCGCCGGGAGTCGCGCAGCATCAGCGTGAGCCGCTTGTACGACGGCACCCGCCGGGCGAAGCCGATGGTCAGCACGTCGGGGTCGAGCGCGTCGTCGATCCAGCCGAGCTCGGCGTCCGAGGCGCCCCGCTCCCGCCACGACCTGCGCAGGCGCACCCGGGCGCCCTCGACGAGCCGCTGCCGCAGCGTGCTCCTGATCTGCCAGATGTCGGCGTCGGAGATCTTCTGGATGCCCTCCCAGCCGCGGGCCCGCTCCAGCAGCGAGGGCAGCTCCCGCCCGGCCAGCTCCATGAGCTCCCTGCCGACCCAGGTGGGCGCGTGCACGCCGTTCGTGATCGAGCCGATCGGCACCTCGTCCACGTCGAACCCGGGCCACAGATCCTGGAACATCTCCCGGCTGACCTCGCCGTGCAGCTTGGAGACGCCGTTGACCCGCTGGGCCAGCCGCATGCCCATGACGGCCATGTTGAACCGGGTGGGATCGGACTCCGCGCCCAGCGCCAGGATCCGCTCGACGGGCACGGTCGGCCAGGCGTTCGAGCCGCCGAAATGGCGCTCGATCATGTCCACGGGGAACCTGTCGATGCCCGCGGGGACGGGCGTGTGCGTGGTGAACACCGTGCCCGCCCGCACGGCCTCCAGCGCCTCGTCGAACGAGAGCCGCGCCTCGGTGAGCTCGCGGATGCGCTCCAGGCCGAGGAAGCCGGCGTGCCCCTCGTTCGTGTGGAACACCTCGGGATCGGGGTGCCCGGTGATCCGGCAGTACGCCCTGATGGCCCGCACACCACCCACGCCCAGCAGCAGCTCCTGCATGAGCCGGTGGTCGGTGCCCCCGCCGTAGAGGCGGTCGGTGACGTCGCGGGCGGCCGTGTCGTTCTCGGCCACGTCGGAGTCGAGCAGCAGCAGCGGCACCCGCCCGACCTGCGCCACCCAGATCTGCGCGTGCAGCTCGCGCTCGCCGGGCAGGGCGAGGCGGATCTTGACGCTCTCGCCGTCGGCGTCCTTCAGCAGGCTGAGCGGCAGGCCGCCGGCGTCGAGCGACGGGTAGTGCTCCAGCTGCCAGCCCTCCGGCGACAGCGACTGCGTGAAGTAGCCGTGGCGGTAGAGCAGGCCGACCGCGAGGATCGGCACGCCCAGGTCGCTGGCGGACTTGAGGTGGTCTCCGGCCAGGATGCCGAGGCCGCCCGAGTACTGGGGCAGGGCGGTGGCGATGCCGTATTCCGGGGAGAAGTACGCGATGGCCCGCGCCCCGTCGGGCAGCGTCTGGTACCAGCGCGGGGAGGTCATGTATTCGCGCAGGTCGTCGGCCGCGTCGGCGAGACGGCGCAGGAAGCGGCGGTCTGCGGCCAGCTCGGTGAGCCGGGCAGGGGAGACCGCGCCGAGCAGGGCCACGGGGTCGTGCCCGACCTGCTCCCAGAGGTCGGCGTCGACCTCCGCGAAGAGGTCCATCGTCTCCGGGTGCCAGGACCAACGGAGATTGTGCACGAGCTCGCCGAGGGCGGCCAGCTCCGCGGGCAGGACGGTGCGGACGGTAAACCGGCGGATTGCTCTCACGTTTCTGCACCCTACGGGCTAGGAGGGACCTCTCAGTCCTTCACCCCCATGAAGGCCGTTCAAACCCCTTCCGGGAACAAGCATGAAGAGGGACGATTGGGGCAACTTTCCTGATTGTTGGCACTCCCGCGGACACACTCGGGAGGTCTATCCGCTGCTGTCCACAATTTACATGCAAGGATCGTTCCTACCACGGTGGTTCGCCTCCAGCGGCCCACCGCCGGGACGCGGAGTCTGCACCCACGGAAAGCCTCCGGCGGCACCGAGCGCGCCGCCGCAAACCCTTGAATGCGATGATCGGACGAATTCCCATCACGGACATCTCCCCCGTCGTCGACTGCGGGCAGTGGCCCGCCAAGGCGGTCGCCGGCGAGACCTTCGAGGTCTCGGCGACCGTGTTCAGAGAGGGCCACGACGCCGTGGCCGCGGGCGTGGTGCTCACCTCGCCCGATGGGCAGCGTGGCCGCCTGAGACGGATGCGCGAGCTCGCCCCCGGCACCGACCGCTGGGGCGTCGACGTCTGCCTGCCGGCCGAGGGTGACTGGCTGTTCCGGGTCGAGGCGTGGAGCGACCCGATCGCCACGTGGCTGCACGACGCCGAGATCAAGATCCCGCGCGGCATGGACGTCGACCTGATGTGCGAGGAGGGCGCGCGGCTGTTCGAGCGGGCGGCGAAGGCCGTGCGCACGGCCGACTGCCCCAACGGCCGGCCCGACGGACGGCCCAATGGACGGCCCAACGGGCGGCCCGCCAACGGCTCGAACGGCTCCAAGGCGAACGGCGACAGCGCCTGCGGCCACCGGGCCGCCCTGCTGTCGGTCTCCGCCACGCTGCGCGACGAGGAGCTGGACCCCAGGGCCCGGCTGTCGATCGCGCAGCTGCCGGACACGTCCGCGCTGCTGGAAGCGCATCCGTTCCGGGAGCTGGTGACCAGGTCCAAGTCGCAGAAGGTCAGGGTGGACCGGCGCCGGGCGCTGTACGGCTCGTGGTACGAGTTCTTCCCCAGGTCGGAAGGCGCGGTGGTCAACGAGCTCGGCATCTCCAAATCCGGAAATTTCCAGACTGCTGCCAAGCGGCTCCCCGCCATCGCCAAGATGGGCTTCGACGTCGTCTACCTGCCGCCGATCCACCCCATCGGCGCGACGTTCCGCAAGGGCCGCAACAACACGCTCAGCCCCGAGCCCGACGAGCCCGGCTCCCCCTGGGCCATCGGCTCCGAGGACGGCGGCCACGACGCCATCCACCCCGACCTGGGCACGCTCGCGGACTTCGACGTCTTCGCCGGCCGCGCCAGGGAGTTGGGCATGGAGATCGCGCTCGACTTCGCCCTCCAGTGCGCGCCCGACCACCCGTGGGTCAAGGAGCACCCCGAGTGGTTCACGATCAGGGCCGACGGCTCCATCGCGTACGCCGAGAACCCGCCCAAGAAGTACCAGGACATCTACCCGGTCAACTTCGACAAGGACCCCGAGGGCATCTACGCCGAGGTCAAGCGGGTGATGCTGCACTGGATGGACCACGGCGTGCGGATCTTCCGGGTGGACAACCCGCACACGAAGCCGGTCGGGTTCTGGGAGCGGCTGCTGGCCGACGTGCACACCACCGACCCCGACGTGATCTTCCTGTCGGAGGCGTTCACCAGGCCCCCGATGCTGCGCGCGCTGGCCAAGGTCGGATTCCACCAGTCGTACACGTACTTCACCTGGCGCAACACCAAGCCCGAGGTGGAGTCGTACCTCATGGAGCTCTCCCACGAGACCTCCGTCTACCTGCGCCCGAACCTCTTCGTGAACACGCCGGACATCCTGCACGAATACCTGCAGCACGGCGGCGTGCCGGCCTTCAAGATCAGGGCGGTGCTGGCCGCGCTCGGCTCGCCAAGTTGGGGGGTTTACTCCGGATATGAGCTTATAGAGAACATTCCGGTGCGCCCCGGCAGTGAGGAATACCTCGATAGCGAGAAATATCAGTACAAACCTCGCGATTGGGTTACCGCCGAGCGTGAGGGGTGGAGCCTGGCGCCTTTCATCACTCACCTGAATTTGTTCCGAAGAGCGCATCCGGCACTGCAGGAATTGCGTAATCTACGGATCCACAGAGTCGACCAGCCGGACATCGTCTGCTTCTCGAAGCGGCTTCCCGGCGCCTATGACCCGGCCACTCGCAGGCACGGTCCGGGCGACGTGGTGCTGGCGGTCGTCAACCTGGATCCGCACCATACCCACGAGGCGACCGTTGACCTTGACCTTCCTGCCATCGGACTCGACCGGAACGCCGAGTTCGTCGTGGACGACGAGCTCTCGGGCGAGTCGTACCGCTGGCGGCAGAGCAACTACGTGCGCCTCGATCCCCACATCCAGCCTGCCCACATTCTCACCGTACGAGCCGCGCCACGGTAAGAACTGAATTCAGCGGGGAGTCTTCAACGTGTGTGAAAGCGCCTCCGTCATGAGCCACTCCCGGAGCGGCTCATGAGCTCAACCACACCCATTCCGAACACCTTTGACGAGGAAAAGCCGCGCGATCCGTACTGGTACAAACGCGCGGTTTTCTACGAGGTCCTGATCCGAGGTTTCGCCGACTCCAACGGCGACGGGACCGGCGACATCAGAGGGCTCATCGACAAGCTCGACCACCTTCAATGGCTCGGCGTCGACTGCCTCTGGCTGCTGCCCCTCTTCGAGTCGCCGCTGCGTGACGGCGGCTACGACATCGCGGACTTCATGAAGATCCTGCCCGAGTTCGGGGACCTGGGAGACTTCGTCAAGCTCGTGGACGAGGCACACAAACGCGGCATGCGCGTCATCGCCGACCTCGTCATGAACCACACCAGCGACGCCCACCCGTGGTTCCAGGCGTCGCGCCACGACCCCGAGGGGCCGTTCGGCGACTTCTACGTGTGGTCCGACAGCGATGAGAAGTACCAGGACGCCCGGATCATCTTCATCGACACCGAGACGTCCAACTGGACCTACGACCCGGTGCGCGGCCAGTACTACTGGCACCGCTTCTTCCACCACCAGCCGGACCTCAACTACGAGAACCCGGACGTCCAGGAGGCCATGCTGGAGGTCCTGCGCTTCTGGCTGGACCTGGGCATCGACGGGTTCCGGCTGGACGCGGTGCCGTACCTCTTCGAGGAGGAGGGCACCAACTGCGAGAACCTGCCGCGGACCCACGAATACCTCAAGCGGATCAGGGCCGAGATCGACCGGCTCTACCCCGACCGGGTGCTGCTCGCCGAGGCCAACCAGTGGCCGTCGGACGTGGTGGAGTACTTCGGCGACCCGGTGGGCGGCGGCGACGAGTGCCACATGGCCTTCCACTTCCCGCTGATGCCGCGCATCTTCATGGCCGTACGCCGGGAGTCCCGCTACCCCATTTCCGAAATCTTGGCGCAAACGCCGAAAATTCCAGAGCACTGCCAGTGGGGGATCTTCCTCCGTAACCACGACGAGCTGACGCTCGAGATGGTCACGGACGAGGAGCGCGACTACATGTACGCCGAGTACGCCAAGGACCCGCGCATGCGGGCGAACGTCGGCATCCGCCGCCGCCTGGCGCCCCTGCTGGAGAACGACCGCAACCAGATCGAGCTGTTCACCGCCCTGCTCCTGTCACTGCCCGGCTCCCCCGTGCTCTACTACGGCGACGAGATCGGCATGGGCGACAACATCTGGCTCGGCGACCGCGACGGCGTGCGCACGCCCATGCAGTGGGACCCCGACCGCAACGCCGGCTTCTCCGACTGCGACCCCGGCCGGCTCTACCTGCCGGTCATCATGGATCCGATCTACGGTTACCAAGGCATCAACGTCGAGGCCCAGCAGAAGAACGCCGGTTCGCTGCTGCACTGGACCAAGCGCATGATCGAGATCCGCAAGCGGCACCCGGTCTTCGGGCTGGGCGGTTACGCGGAGCTCAACTCCTCCAACCCCAGCGTGCTCGCGTTCGTCAGGGAGCTGGGAGACGACCGGATGCTCTGCGTGAACAACCTGTCACGCTTCCCGCAGCCGGTCGAGCTGGACCTGCGGAGATTTGTCGGGGTTTCTCCTGTGGAGACCATGGGTGGGGTTCCATTCCCGGCAATTGGCGAACTTCCGTATCTTTTGACGCTTCCTGGGCATGGGTTCTACTGGTTCACACTCCCGCCGGCCATCATCCAGGAGGAGTAGGACGTGCTGAGCGAGCCCCTTGCCGCGTGGATCGGTCGTCAGCGTTGGTTCGGCGGCAAGGGGCGCGTGATCGACGAGTTGTCGATCGAATCGGACGTCGAACTGACGTCCGGGCTCAGACACCTGATCGTCGCCGTGTGGCAGGAGGGATCGCGGGACCGTTACCAGCTCCTGCTCGGCGAGCGGACGGAACTCCCCGACCGCCTGACGCACGCCCTCATCGGCACGGTGGGCGACACCTACCTGTACGACGCCGTCCACGATCCCGAGCGCACGAGCTGGCTCCTCGAAGGCATGGCCCACGACGCGACCAGCAACGGCCTGCGCATGCGCCACGTGCCCGGCGCCGCCGTCGACACCTCCCACCGCAGCCTGGTGCTGGGGGCGGAGCAGTCCAACACCTCGCTCGTGTACGGGGACGCGTACATCTGCAAGCTCTTCCGCCGCCTCATCCCCGGCGTCAACCCCGAACTGGAGATCGTCACCGCGCTGGCGGCCAGGGGCGCGCCGCACATCGCGCAGCCGTACGGGTGGATCGAGTCGGACCTCGACGGCACCGACACCACGCTCGGCTTCATGCAGGAGTTCCTGTCCACCGCGAACGACGGCTGGGACCTGGCCCTGACCAGCGTCCGCGACCTGTACGCGTCGCTGCCCGAGGTGCCGGCGGCCGAGGCGGGCGGGGACTTCGCCGCCGAGTCGCTGCGGCTCGGCGGCGCCACCGCGCGGGTGCACCACGAGCTGGCCGCGGCCTTCCCCACGGAGGTCGTCGAGTCGCACGAGGTCAAGCGCATGGCCGAGACGTTCAGGCGGAAACTGGGCCGGGCCGCCGCGGAGGTGCCCGAGCTGCGTCAGCACGTGCCCGCCGTCGAGCACGCCTACCACCAGGTGGAGCTGCTCACCCACGAGGTGCCCGTGCAGCGGGTTCACGGCGACTACCACCTGGGCCAGGTCATGCGCACGCCCACGGACTGGGTGGTGCTGGACTTCGAGGGCGAGCCCGGGCAGCCGCTGGCCGAGCGCAGGGCGCTGTACTCGCCGCTGCGGGACGTGGCCGGGATGCTGCGCTCGTTCGACTACGCGGCCAGGCACCTGCTGGCCGGCCACCCCCAGGCCGGGCAGCTGGAGCCGCGGGCCCAGGAGTGGGCGGACCGGAACCGGGAGGCGTTCCTTGAGGGGTATGCCGAGGGCGGCGGCGTGATCACGCGGGGCGACGCGGCGCTGCTGCGGGCGTTCGAGCTGTCCAAGGCCGTGTACGAGGTCGTGTACGAGGCCCGCAACCGGCCGTCGTGGATCTCGATCCCCCTGGCCGCGTTCCGCCCCCGCTAGAGCCCGCTAGAGCTCCTCCACCAGCCCCGACAGGCCCTCGTGGCCGAGGCCGCGGGCCACGCGCCGGTCGATGACGGTCTTCATCGGCAGCAGGAGATCCAGCTTGACGCCCTGCTCCTCGAAGGCGCGGACGAGGTTCTCCATGCCCGCCCGGTTGATCTCCAGGTTGGACACCTCGGTCCGGTAGTCGCCCGCCTCGATCTCCTTCGCCCATTGGGGCAGCTGCACGGCCATCGCGTTGAGCCACGGGACCAGCAGTTCCGTGGTGAACTCCATCAACGGGTATTTCGCTGACCGCACCAGGGCAAGGGCCTCCAAAGAGCCGGCCATCTGGCCGTACATGCCGGTCAGCATGGCCAGGTCGAGCAGCGGGGCCATGCCGGGGTCGTCGCCGGTGTAGCGGGACGCGGCCATGGCCCCGAACACCTGCTCGTAGCGCTCGAACGCCGGCCGGGAGCCGCTGTAGAGGATGAGCGCGCCCGGCTTGGCGATCATGTGGGGCACGGCCATGATGCCGCCGTCCAGGTACTCGCCGCCGCGCTCGGCCACCCAGGCCGCCATCTCGCGGGCCTCCGCGGGGCGGCCGGTGGTGAGGTTGGCGACGACGCGGTCCTCCAGCGGGACGTCCTTGAGCGTCTCCAGGACGGAGGGGTAGTCGAGCAGGCAGACGATCACCAGCGGGCTCGCCGAGACGGCCTGCGCCGGGGTGTCCGCGCGGGTCGCGCCCTCGGCGACGAGAGGGTCGGCCTTGGCCGGCGTACGGTTCCACACCGTGACGTGGTGGCCGGCCCGGATCAGGCTTTCCGCGAGCGCGGAGCCCATGAGGCCGAGGCCCAAAACGGAGATATTTTCCGACATTTCGTTGTTCCTCCATGTACGAGCGTTATGCCGTCAGCCTGCACGGGAGCGGTTATGGTCTGATTCGGGCTCGGTTATGGGGGGCGGATGCGGTTCGGGGTGCTGGGCCCGCTCGCGGTGTGGACCGCGGACGGGGAGCCGGTCAAGGTGCCGGAGGTCAAGGTCCGGGCGCTCCTCGCCGACCTGCTGATGCACGCGGGCCGCCCCGTCTCCGCGGACCGGCTGATCGAGGACCTCTGGGGCGACCGTCCCCCCGCGAACGCGCCCGGCGCCCTGCGGGTGAAGGTGTCGCAGCTGCGCCGGGCGGTCGGCGGGCTCATCGCCTACCGGGCGCCCGGGTACGTGCTCCAGGTCGAGCCGTCCTCCGTGGACGCGGGCCTGTTCGAGACGCTGATCGGGCGCGCGCAGCGGGCCTCCGGGCCTGAGGAGCGGGCCGCGCTGCTGCGCGAGGCGCTCGGGCTGTGGCGCGGGGACGCCTACGCCGAGTTCGCCGACGAGCCGTTCGCGCTGGCCGCCGTGGCCCGGCTGGGCGAGCAGCGGCTGGTGGCCCTGGAGGAGCTGGCCGAGGCCCGGCTCGGGCTCGGCGAGCACGTCCTGCTCGCGGCCGAGCTGGCCTCCCTGGTGGCCGAGCACCCGCTGCGCGAACGGTTGCGCGCCGCGCACGTACGGGCTCTCTACCTGGCCGGGCGGCAGGGCGAGGCGCTGGCCGGCTACGGGGAGCTGCGGCGGCGCCTGTCGGAGGAGCTGGGCCTGGACCCCGGGCCGGAGCTGGCGGCCCTGCACCAGGCGATCCTGCGGCAGGACCCGTCCCTGGGCCCGGCCGGGCGCCCCCGCACCAACCTGCCCACCCCCCTGACGAGCCTGGTGGGCCGGGACGGGGCGGTGGCCGAGGTCCGCTCGCTCCTGCGGAACGGCCGCCTGGTGACGCTCACCGGCCCCGGCGGCGTCGGCAAGACCCGCCTGGCCCTGGCCGCCGCCTCGGGCGCGGCCGGCGGGGACGCGTGGCTGGTCGAGCTGGCCGCGCTCCGTCCGGGGGCGGCGGCCGTCGAGGTGGCCGAGGCGATCGCGGCCGTGCTCGGCCTGCGCGACGACACGGCCGCCCGCCGCCGGCCGGGCGCGCTCACCGCCCGGCCGGGGCTTCAAGGCGGCATCGGAGAAGGCCCCGTGGAAGGCATCGTGGAAGGCATCGGGGAGGGCATCGGAGAGGGCGCCGTCAAGCGGATCGCGGGCGCGCTGGCGGGCAAGGAGACGCTGCTCGTGCTGGACAACTGCGAGCACGTCGTCGAGGAGGTCGCCGCGCTGGCCGGACGGTTGCTCCAGGCCGCGCCCGGGCTGCGGATCCTCGCCACCGGCCAGGAGCCGCTGCGGATCCAGGGCGAGGCCCTGTGGTGCGTGCCGCCGCTGGCGCGCGAGGCGGCCGTGGAGCTGTTCACCGCGCGGGCCGGCGTGGAGCCCGACGCGGACGTGGAGGAGATCTGCGCCCGCCTGGACGGCCTGCCGCTGGCGCTGGAGCTGGCCGCGTCCAGGATGCGGGCGCTGACCCCGCGCCAGCTCGCCGAGCGGCTGGACGACCGGTTCAGGCTGCTCGCGTCGGGTCTGCGCGGGGTTCCGGCCAGGCAGCGGACGCTGCGGGCGATGATCGACTGGAGCTGGGAGCTGCTGACCGGCCCCGAGCGCGTGGTGCTGCGGCGGCTGGCCGCGCACGCCGACGGCAGCACGCTGGAGGCCGCCGAGGAGGTGTCCGCCGACCCCGGCGTGGACGTCCTCGACGTGCTGGCCAGGCTGGTGGACCGCTCGCTGGTCGTCCGGGTGCGGGGCCACGGGGCCGAGCCGCGGTACCGGCTGCTGGAGTCGGTCTCGGCGTACTGCCTGGAGCGGCTGGACGAGGCCGGCGAGCTGGACGAGGTGCGGCTCAGGCATGCCGCGTACTACACGGCGCTCGCCGAGCGGGCGGAGCCGTACCTGCGGGGGCACGGGCAGCGGGACGCCCTCGCGCTGCTCGACGCCGAGAGCGCCAACCTGCGGGCTGCGCTGGAGACGGCGGTGCGGCTGGGCCGGCCCGGCGAGGCGCTGCGGCTGGTGAACGCCATGGCCTGGTACTGGGTGCTGCGCGGCAGGCTCGGCGAGGGGCGGCGAGCGCTGGAGGCCGCGCTGTCCGTCCCGGGTGCGAGAGGGTCCGGCGCCGCGCAGGCGACGGCGTGGCTGGCCGGGCTCCGGATGTTGTCAGGGTGGCCGCAGGCACCGGACGGCGAGGTGTTCGAGGCCATCGAGGAGCGGTCGGAACGGGCCAGGGCGCGGTGGTTCGTCGGGTACGCGATGTTCGGGTACGACGATCTGTCGGCCAGCCGGACCCTGATCGAGCAGGCGCTGGAGACGTTCCAGGAGCTGGGCGACACGTGGGGCATCGGCGCGGCGCTGAACGTGCTGGCCCGCTACGCCGCCATGCGCGGCGACCTGGCGGCGCTGCGGCGGGACGGCGAGCAGGGGCTGGCGCTGTTCAGGGAGCTCGGCGACCGGTGGGGCGAGCTGCGGGCCGCCGAGAACCTCGGCACGCTCGCCGAGATCACCGGCGACTACGAGGGGGCCGCCGCGCTGCGCGCCGAGGGCCTGCGGATGGCGGAGCAGCTCGGGCTGTGGAGCTCGGTGTCCGACGCGCTGTCCCGGCTGGGACGGATCGCCCTGCTGACGGGTGACCACGCGCGGGCCGACGACTATCACGAGCGGGCCAGGCGGCTGGCCGTGGAGCAGTCGAACCGTCCGGCCGAGGAGTTCGCGGAGCTGGGCCTGGCGCTCGCGGCGCGGCGGCAGGGGCGCCTCGACGACGCCGAGCGGCGGCTGCGGGCCTGGCTGGAATGGGTCAGGGACGTGGCAGGCGAGCCGGGGGCGGCACTGATCCTGGCCGAGCTGGGGTTCGCGGCCGAGCAGCGGGGCGACGCGGCCGCCGCCCTGGAGCTGCAGCTCGAAGGGCTCAGGGCGGCCCGCAAGGTCGGCGATCCGCGGGCCACCGCGCTCGCGCTGGAGGGGCTGGCGGGCGCGCGTGCCCTGGCCGGGCGGCACGAGGAGGCGGCGCTGCTGCTGGGCCGGGCTACGGCGCTGCGGGCGGGCGCGGGCGCGCCGCTCCCCGCCGGAGAACGGGGCGACGTCGACCGGATCACGGCCGCGGTGCGGGCGGTTCTGGGGCGGGAGGCGCTTGAGGCCGCTCTGACGCGTGGCGCGGCGTCGGAGCCGGAGCGGTTGGATCCAAGCCTGGTGTGAGGCAGGTTAAACCCACGATTTCCCACTTTCGGTGATTGTCCCGGTGAAAGCGGGCAGTGCCTGGGATGGACGGTCATCATAGGGCAAGGTTGGGAGCATGCCGATGAGGACAGAGCTCGACCGCCTCGCGGGTGGAGCACACCACGACCCGCACTCCGTGCTGGGAGCGCACCCCGTGTCCGGCGGGGTGGTCTTCCGTACCCTGCGCCCGCTGGCCGAGCGGGTGCGGGTGGTGCTGGAGGACGGTACGGCCCACGACATGGAACACCAGGCCCACGGGGTGTTCGAGGTCACGGTGCCCGGCCTGGACAAGGTGCCCGGTTACACGCTGAGCGTCAAGTACGCCGACCACGACGCGTACGAGATCCGCGACCCGTACCGGCACTGGCCCACGCTCGGCGAAGTGGACCTGCACCTCATCGGCGAGGGGCGGCACGAACGATTGTGGGAGGCGCTCGGCGCCCGCGTGATGAAGCACGAGGACGTCGAGGGCACGGCGTTCGCCGTCTGGGCGCCCAACGCGCGCGGCATCCGGGTCGTCGGCGACTTCAACCACTGGGACGGCACCGCCTACCCGATGCGGTCGCTGGGCCGCTCCGGGGTGTGGGAGCTGTTCGTCCCCGGCGTCGGCGCGGGCGAGCGGTACAAGTTCCAGATCCTGGGCGCCGACGGCGTGTGGCGCGACAAGGCCGACCCGATGGCCCGGCGCACCGAGGTGCCGCCGCTGACCGCCTCCGTGGTCGACAGGTCCGCCTACACCTGGGCCGACGACCAGTGGATGGCGGACCGGGACGAGAACCATCCGCAGGACGGCCCGATGAGCGTCTACGAGGTGCACCTGGGGTCCTGGCGGCCGGGCCTGTCGTACGTGGAGCTGGCCGAGCAGCTGTCCGCGTACGTGGTCGACATGGGGTTCACCCACGTGGAGCTGCTGCCGGTGGCCGAGCACCCGTTCGGCGGGTCGTGGGGCTACCAGGTGACGTCCTACTACGCGCCGACGGCCAGGTTCGGCACGCCCGACGAGTTCCGCCACTTCGTGGACCTGATGCACCGGCGCGGCATCGGCGTGCTGCTCGACTGGGTGCCGGCGCACTTCCCCATGGACGAGTGGGCGCTGGCGCGCTTCGACGGCACCCCCCTCTACGAGCACGCCGACCCGGCCAGGGGCGAGCACCCCGACTGGGGCACGTACGTGTTCGACTTCGGCCGCAGGGAGGTGCGCAACTTCCTGGTGGCCAACGCGCTTTTCTGGCTCAAGGAGTTCCACATCGACGGGCTGCGGGTGGACGCGGTGGCGTCGATGCTCTACCTCGACTACTCGCGGCGCGAGGGCGAGTGGACGCCGAACGTCTACGGCGGCCGGGAGAACCTCGACGCGGTCGAGTTCCTCAAGGAGCTGAACTCCGTCGCCTACCGGGAGGCGCCGGGCATCTCGACCGTCGCCGAGGAGTCGACGGCCTGGCCGGGGGTCTCGCGCCCGGTGCACCTGGGCGGGCTCGGGTTCGGGTTCAAGTGGAACATGGGGTGGATGCACGACACGCTCGAATACCTGCGTCACGAGCCGATCTTCCGCCAGTACCACCACCATCAGCTGACGTTCTCGCTGCTGTACGCGTACTCCGAGAACTACGTGCTGCCGCTGTCCCATGACGAGGTCGTGCACGGCAAGGGGTCGCTGCTCGGCAAGATGCCCGGGGACGAGTGGCAGCGGTTCGCCCAGCTGCGGGCGCTGCTGGCGTTCATGTGGGCGCATCCGGGCAAGCAGTTGCTGTTCATGGGCGGCGAGTTCGGCCAGGGCTCGGAGTGGTCGGAGGAGCGCGGGCTCGACTGGTGGGTCCTGGAGTTCGACGGGCACCAGGGCGTGCAGCGGCTGGTCCGCGACCTCAACCGGATCTACAAGGAGACCCCCGCGCTGTGGGATCAGGACTCCAGGCCCGAGGGGTTCCGGTGGATCGACGCCGACGACGCCTCCGGTAACACGTTCTCGTTCGTGCGCTATGCCGGCGACGGGTCCGCGCTGGCGTGCGTGATCAACTTCAGCGGCGGGCCGCACGAGAGCTACCGGCTCGGCCTTCCCTACGCGGGCCAGTGGTCGGAGATCGTCAACACCGACGCCTACGACTACTGGGGCAGCGGCGTGGGCAACATGGGCGTGGTCGAGGCCGACGACGAGCCGTGGCACGGGCTGCCGCACTCGACCACGTTGCGGGTGCCGCCGCTCGGCGCGGTGTGGCTCACGCACGAGGGGGACACGCTGAACGCTTGAGGTGCGCCTGCTGTGAGTTAGGTGAGAATCCGGCCCCGAGGCCTGTCTCTATCCGAAAAATCACCCTAAACTCCGAGATCATCCCCCTCTCGGAGGACGCGTGCGACTTCGCCCCTTGATCGTGAGCTCGATCGCGCTGGCTCTGCTGCCGTTATCGGCGCCGGCCTACGCGGAGGATCCGACCCCAAGCCCGAGCGTCTCCCAGACCATGGAGGAGCCGACGCCCGACGCCACCGAGTCCCCTGCCAAGGTGGAGGAGGGGTTAGGCGTCGACGGCGGCTCCGTGCGGGCCATCGTCGAGCTCGCCGACCCGGCGCAGCACGCGCCCGTCGCGAGCCTGGCGGTGGCCGAAAGCGTGGACGTGGTGCTGCAGCCGCAGAGCCAGCCGTTCATGGTCGTGGAGGGCACCGCGGAGGAGCTGGCCAAGCTGGCCGAGGATCCGCGGGTCACCTCCATCCACCGGGACCGGACGTACGCGCCGGTGGACGTCAGCCCCAACCTCAAGCTGATCGGGGCCGACCAGGCGCACGCCAAGAACTTCACCGGGGCCGGGCAGGCGGTGGCCGTGCTGGACACCGGCATCGACCGCGACCACCCGTGGTTCGGGAACAGGATCGTGGCCGAGGCCTGCTTCTCCGCCGTGGAGACCGGCGTCGAGTCGCTCTGCCCGAACGGGGGGACGTCGCAGACCGGGGCGGGCGCGGCGGACGCCATGACGGCCAAGTGCCTGGCCGACGGCACGAACCTGTGCGAGCACGGCACCCACGTCGCGGGCATCGCGGCCGGCACCGGCGGCGTCGCGCCGGGCGCGAACATCGTGGCCGTGCAGGTCTTCAGCCGGGTCAACGACGAGGACATCTGCGGCGAGCCCTCGTGCCTGCTGGCGTTCGAGTCGTCGCTGCGGCAGGCCATGGACTACGTGGCCGGCCTGAGCGAGCCGATCGCCGCCGTGAACCTCAGCCTGGGCGGTGAGCTGTCCGAGACCGACTGCGACACCGGCGAGGAAGGGGCGATCTTCAAGCCGAAGATCGACGCCCTGCTGGACAAGGGCATCGCGACCGTGGTGGCCGCGGGCAACGAGTCGTTCGAGGGGGCGTCGTACCCGGCCTGCATCTCCTCCGCGGTGGCCGTCGGGGCGAACGACAACAGCGACGTCATCGCGGACTTCTCCAACCGCGGGGCCATCGTGGACCTGTTCGCGCCGGGCGTGGACATCGAGTCGTCGGTGCCGGACAACCAGACGGCCGTCCACAGCGGCACCTCGATGGCGACCCCGCACGTGGCCGGCGCGCTGGCGCTGATGAAGCAGTCCTCGCCTCAGACACCGATGGCCGATCTGATCAACACGCTGAAGACGACCGGCCGGCCGTACTCGTACGAGGCCAACGGCCAGCAGGTCACCACGCCGCGCCTGGACCTGGCGGCGGCCCTGGCCGGCGCCTCGCCGCAGCCGCCCATCACGCAGACCCCGGTCGTGCCGACCGAGGACCCCGCCCCCGAGCCCGACCCGTCGGACAGCAGCGGCCCCAGCCCCGAGCCCGACGACCCGGCCGACCCCACGCCCTCCGCTTCTCCGGTACCGCTGCCGACGGTGACCGTCACGGTGACGATCACGCCGACCCCGAAGACCACCGCGCAGGTCTGCACCCGGGGGACGAACGCCACCAAGCTGTCGGCCAAGCAGTGGGCCGTGGAGATCCACCGCAGCAGCGGCACGATCCCGGACGCCACGCTCACCTGCTACCTCAAGCTGATCGGCAAGTCGAGCAAGGTGTTCCCCGAGATCACGAAGGCGTCTTCACTCGGCAAGGCGTACCGGGTGCTGAAGAACACCAAGGCCGGCAAGGCCAAGCTGGACAGCGCGCTGCTCACGTCCTGGCTGAACTGGGCGCACGGCACGAACGGCACCAAGAAGCTGACCACCGCCGAGAAGGTGCGGCTGAACGCCAAGTCGACCGCGGCGGCGCTACGGAAGGCGGCTAAGACCGTTAAATAGCCAGCGTTAGGCTGCAACGTCCACAGGAAGGCAAAAAAGCCTCCAACGTTGCTCTGGGCTCCATATGTCACCGACATCACAGTTGTCGCAGGTGGGGATGTATGCGGCTGTAAGTCAGCCGGGAGCCTTCGGAGGGACAAGTGAGGCTACGAACTCTGCTGGCCGGCGCCACGGCGCTGGCCGCAACCGTCGCCGGGCTCTGTACGGCCCCGGCGCTCCACGCCGACTCGGGCGATCCGATCATCAGCCCGTCGCTGGCCGCGGAGGTCGAGGCGAAGTCCAGAGTCCGCTCCATCATCCAGCTCAAACCAGGGCAGAGCGTCGAGGCCGTCGCACGCGATCTCGAGCAGGCGTCCGAGGGCAGCCGGGTCCTGGAGGCCGCGCAGTCGCCGCACTTCTTCGTGGCCGAGGTGGACCGCCCCACGCTGGCCAAGCTCAAGAAGGACAGCCGCGTCCAGTCCGTCTACAAGGACGAGCTGCGCATGCCCGCCCTTGACGTCAGCACCGCCCTCATCCGCTCGAACCGAGCGAACCAGGCAGGCTGGACCGGCAGGGGCGCCACCATCGCCGTCCTGGACACCGGCATCGACCGGGACCACCCGTTCTTCACCGGCCGGATCGTGGACGAGGCGTGCTTCTCCTCCTCCGACGCCGGCGACGGCACCGTCTCCCTCTGCCCGAACAACCAGCCCAGCCAGACCGGTCCCGGCGCCGCCGACGCCGAGACCGCCCAGTGCGTCATCAGGGGTGCGAACGTCTGCAACCACGGCACGCACGTGGCCGGCATCGCGGCCGGCCGGCTGGCCACGGGGGCGCCGTCCAGCGGCGTCGCCCCCGAGGCCGGCATCCTGCCGATCCAGGTCTTCAGCCGCGTGGACAGCCCGATGACCTGCCTGATCGGCGGCACGTCCCCGCCATGCTTCCTCAGCTACACCTCCGATCAGAAGCTGGCGCTCGAATACGTCGCACGGGTGGCCAAGACGCACAACGTCGCGTCGGTGAACATGAGCCTCGGCGGGGGCGGCCCGTACGCCCAGGCCTGTGACACGGACGCGTCCGTCGCCGCGGTCAAGCCCGAGTTCGACACGCTGGTGGGCCTGGGCGTGGCCCCCGTGGTGGCGGCGGGCAACAACGGCTTCGCGAACGGCGTCGCTTCCCCCGCCTGCATCTCCACCGCCGTCGCGGTGGGCGCCACCGACGACTCCGACGCGGTGACCGCTTTCACCAACCGGGGGCCGCTGCTCGACCTGTTCGCGCCGGGGGTGAACATCAGGTCCTCCGTGCCGGACAACACGTACGGGGAGAAGAGCGGGACCTCGATGGCCGCGCCGCACGTGGCGGGGATGTTCGCGCTGATGAAGCAGGCGTACCCGGCCTTCACGGTCGCGCAGAGCCTGCAGCGGCTGCAGGAGACGGGCACGGCCGTGCGGTACGACGCGGCGGGAACCTCTGTGACCACGATGCGGATCGACGCCGAGCGCGCCACCGCGGGCGCCCGCGCCTGATCGGCGTGGGGAGGGCCGGACCGGCGGGGTCCGGCCGCGAGGGCCGGACCGGCGGGGGCCGGCTACAAGGGCCGGATCGGCGGGATCCGGCCCTTTCTCTGTCTTCTTACATCAATCATTACTCTTAATAACAAACACCCCCTCAACCCCCGGAGGAACAGTTGAGACTCCTGTCTCTGCTGGCCGGCGCCATCGCGTTAGCCGCCACCTCGGCCACGCTGGCCGCCACACCCGCCCTGGCCGACCCCGAGTCCAAGATCGACCCCGCGATCACCGCGACCGGCGAGTACCGCGCCATCGTCCGCGTGCGGCAGCCCGCACAGGTAAGGTCCGCGCAGTCCGACGCGGAGGAGATCAAGCGGGACAGGCGGAACGTCACCGCGGAGCCGCCCTCCGAGGTGGCCGACAAGCTGGACTTCTTCGTCTACCGGGGCACCCGGGCGGAGCTGGAGAAGATCGCCGAGCAGTCCGACGTCGTCTCGATCCGCAAGGACAGGCTCAACGAGCCCTCACTCGTCGAGAGCATCCCGCTGATCGGCGCGGACCGGGCGCACCGCCGGGGCGTCACGGGCAAGGGCACGGCCGTCGCGATCATCGACAGCGGCATCGACGACGACCACCCCGCCTTCGGCGACCGCATCGTCGCCCAGGCCTGCTTCTCGGCCGCCGACCCGGCCGACAACTCCACGCCGCTGTGCCCGAACGGCAGCCCGTTCCAGATCGGCGACGGCGCCGCCGACGCCGAGACGGCCGCCTGCATGACGGGGGCACCGCAACCGCAGTACGGCCTGTGCTACCACGGCACGCACGTCGCCGGCATCACCGCCGGCCAGGCCACCGCCGACTTCCCGGCCGGCGGCGTCGCCCCCAAGGCCAAGATCGTGCCGGTGCAGGTGTTCAGCCGCTTCGACGACTCCCCGTACTGCGCGGGCCGTCCCGTCTGCATCCTCGCCTACGACTCGTCGATCCTGACCGGCATGGCGTACGCGGACCTGCTGGCGGACCAGTACAACATCGCCTCCGTCAACCTGAGCCTGGGCGGCGGCCAGTACACCGAGGCCTGCGACGCGGGCGACGGAGCCGACTTCAAGGCCGAGGTCGACAAGCTCCTCGCCAAGGGCACCGCCACGGTGGTCGCCTCCGGCAACAACGGCTTCGACGCCGCGGTGTCGTGGCCCGCGTGCGTCTCCAACACGGTCTCGGTCGGCGCCACGGACAAGCAGGACGCGGTGGCCGCCTTCTCGAACCGGGGCACGCTCGTGGACGTGTTCGCGCCCGGCGTGTCGATCAAGGCGGCGATCGCGGGCAACACGTACGCGACGCTGAACGGCACCTCCATGGCATCGCCGCACGTGGCCGGCGCACTGGCACTCCTCCACCAGAAGCGGCCGCGGGCCGGGGTGGACAGCATGGTGGACGCCCTGAAGCGCACGGGCAAGCCGATCACGTACACGAGCGCGGAAGCCGAGGTCACGACGCCCCGCATCAACGTGTACGCGGCCCTGCGCACCCGCTACTAGAAACCCAAGGGGGCAACGGGTAGGTGGGCCAGGCTCCCCCACCCGTTGCCCCACTGGTGGTTATCCCGCTGGACCCCGCCCCGAGCGGGATGCCTTTCGGGCCGTCCATTGGCTTCGGGCGCAACAACTGGTTGGGAGGAGCCGCATCTACGGCGATGCGGGCCAGTGCTCCACTTTTAGGTGGGAGGTGAAGGCCCGCGCGGGAAGACCCTCCGGGCCTGAAGGAGCGGTATTCATGACTCGGCGTGCCGATCGTCCAGCGGCGCGTCTTGACGCCTGAGTCGAGTCGGAAGGCCGGACTCATCATCCGGCAGAGATCTCCCCTGACGATTACGCGATCCGGACATCTCGCCGCCAACAACGCGAAGAACGCCAGCCACCTACACCAGAGCCTTCGACCTGCGCTTCTAGGGTGGTATGGCTTCAGTGGTATCGGTAGCGTGGACGCGTACAGCTTGGAGGTCAACTATGTCCACCCCGCATCAAGACGGCGAGGTACTGATCCCTCGCCCGCCATTGACCACCGCCGCCCTTCGGGCGGCAGTTGCTCAGATTGCTCCGGCCTACCTCGGCCAGTTTGTTGACCACCTCGACCAGGCGACAGAGCAGGCGGCGCGGCAGAGCACCGTGGCACCTCTGCAGAATTTCCTGCAGCAGTGGGGCGAGTTCGTGGCGATCCAGCGCCACCCTGCCTGGGCGGCCCGGCTGCAGGCATTGGAGGCAGAAGTCGCCGCTGCTACCGACAGAGCCAAGCTGGACTCGGCCTTGGCCGAAATCAGCGAGATCACGGCATCCGCGCGCCGAGAGGCCGTCGGTGAGTGACGCCTGGACGTGGGAGTACAACCCCGACGCCGAGCATGTCATCGCTGGGCTCCGCCGACCGTCATCCTCGAGGTTGAGCGGCTTGCCGACCAACTCGCAGTCCTCGGAAGGGACGCGACCCGCGCCGGCAGAGGCCCGCTGCATGGGGGAGGTCTTCGAACGCTTGATCTGTTCGGCGGCCGTGGATTCCTCAACTTCATTGTCGCGGAGCATCTGCGCCTTGTGCTGATCGTTCGCGTTACCTGGATGGATTGACGCGCCCCCGTCTGCCCACGCCTCAACGAACCGGCCGCAGCCCTGGATACGTCCTCACAGTCCATCCTCATCCATGATCATCCAGGACTGTGGTCAGTAACCGTGCAAGCAAGATCGGCCAGCGGATTACGCCAGCGCGGCAGTACCACGCGTCCCTCGCCCGCCGCGCGGTCCCCGTGCCGTTTCCCGCTGCCGAACGATCTTGAAATCCTCTCACGTAGTCACGACCCACCGATCACCTTCGCCCCGGCCGGGACGCCTCTCGGACCACCCATTGGCGACCACTGGCCCCGGGCGTATCAATGAGTCCTCTTATTTGCTGCCTTGACCGTTGGCCAGGCAGGCGAGGCTTCGGAGATAAACGCCGCCAGAACAGCGAACGATCGCTCAGTCCTCGTCGGCTTCGACCCAGAACGGCGGCACGAGGGCGGCGTCGCGACGCGCCACCACCTTCCCGTCCCGAACGCTCAGCAACTCCGGCCCATCGTCCTCATACCACCGCTGGTAACCGAAAAAGGACTCGTCCTTGTGGAGCCGGGTGGCCAACCAGTCCATCAGCTTGGCCACCTCGGCATGCCCGTCGGGGTGGATCTCCCAGCGGCAGGTCAGCGCCCAGCGTTCGTCGTCGTGGTCATCCGCACGCACCAGGATCGAGCCGCCGGCGCCGGGAATCTTCGAGGCCGCGTACGGCGAGCCGTCGTCCCACGCCGGTTGCGGAAACTCCTTGACCACCCAGTCGCCGTTCTCGTTCCGCACCGGCTGCTGCTCGTCGTCCAGCAGATCGAGAACGTCGTTGACGACGATCGTCTTCTCGGTGATGTGCTCGGGCCGCGAGCCGAGGCCCACGTGCCAGCGCAACTCGGCGAGTTCGGTCTCGGGCAGGTCGCCACGCAGGTCCATCGCGACCATGAGTTCGTGAATGTCAGCCACGGCAGCACCGTAGCGGCACGGGCCGACATGGCTGAGCGCCCTGGTTCGGCGTGAGGCACCGGGCGCCGCCGACCGAACGCCGCCACTCGCGGCCCGGCGCAGTCGACGCTTACGGCAGGCGCCGGTCCAACCTGGGCGCGGCCGCTTTGACGGCCTGGAACCACGCGCTGCTGGCCGGCCGGAACTGCAGCACGATCGCCGGGATGACGAACAGGATGGGCCAAAAGGTCAGGAGAAACATGGACCCCAGTACGGTCAGCGTGATCCGGGCGGCGTCGCTCCCTTCCCGCATGAACTTCGCGAGGACGATGAAGGCCACCGCGACACCGATCGTGCCGCCGGGACCGGTCCCGACGGCACGGCGATCACCGCACCCCACCTCGTCCGAACGGCCCGGCCCCCATGGCATGACACCCCCACGTCCCGGGAACCGGTCTGGAACCATGACAGCCATGAAACGAGTCGTGATCCTGGGGCGTGGCGGTTCGGGAAAATCGACCCTGGCAGCCCGGCTGGGCGCGATCACCGGATCTCCCGTCATCGAGCTGGACAAGCACTTCTGGGGGCCAGAGCTTGAAGCGACGCCTCCCGATCAGTGGGCGGCCGTCCAGGGTGACCTCGTCCGGGCCGAGGCCTGGATCATGGACGGCGACCTCGGTCCGTACGACGTCCTGGAGGTCCGGCTCCGAGCGGCGGACACCGTCATCCTGCTGGACTTCTCGTTCTGGCGCTGTGCCTGGCGCGCGATCCGCCGCTCCCGGGAACGCGCCGACTTCTGGTTGTGGGTGTGGGCCTACCGCCGCCGGAGCCGGCCGCTTCTCCTCACGGCGATCGCCGCTCACGCAGGTGACGCGGAACTGCACGTGATCCGGAGTCCGCGCGCGCTGAGACGCTTCATGGCCCAAGTCACGACCGGCCAGGCCTCGAACCGGCCGTAACTTACAAGCCGGCTGTCGGCGACCTCACCAGGTCTTGCCGGCCTGCTCCCGGATCGTACGGTTGATCCGGTTGAAGAAGTTCGTCAGCGCGATGTTCAGGATGATCGCGGACAGCTGCTTCTCCTCGAACTGGGCCGCGGCGGCGTCCCAGATCTCGTCGGTGACGCCCGGCGCGCCGTCCTGGATCCGGGTGGCGGCCTCGGTCAGCGCGAGCGCCGCCCGCTCCTGCTCGGTGAAGAAGGGCGTCTCGCGCCACGTGACCACGTTGTGCAGCCGTTCGTCGGTCTCTCCGTGCTTCTTGGCCGACGCGACCCCGGCGAAGACGCACGGGCTGCAGCCGTTGATCTGGCTGGCGCGCAGGTGGACGAGCTCCAGCACCACCGGGTCGACGCCACCGGCCTGCATGGCCTTGTAGAGATGCTGGATCGCGGTGAACACGTCGGGGTTCGCCGGGCTCTGCATGCGTGCTTCCATCGGTCTTGCTCCTTCATCGGTTACCTGAGCCCGTTCTGGCTCGTCATCCCCATGACGGAGCAGCTCCGAGGAAGGTAACAACATGTCCGAGACCAGCCCGAGAGACCCGGTGGCCGAGGCGTTCGAGGCCCAGCGCGACCGGCTGCGCGCGGTCGCCTACCGCATGCTCGGATCGCATGCCGATGCCGAGGACGCGGTCCAGGAGGCCTGGCTGCGGTTGTCGCGCCAGGACACCGCGACCATCCACAACCTCTCCGGCTGGCTGACCACGGTGGTCGGCCGGATCAGCCTCGACGTCCTGCGATCCCGCCAGACCCACCCTGAGGCGTCCTACGACGCACAACTGCCCGAGTTCGTCGTGACGGTCGACGACGGCCCCGCGCCGGAGGACGACGTGGCGCTCGCCGACTCGGTCGGGCTCGCGCTCCTCGTCGTCCTGGAGTCGCTCGGGCCGAGCGAACGGCTGGCGTTCGTGCTGCACGACCTGTTCGCGGTGCCGTTCGAGGAGATCGGCCGGATCCTCGGCAAGTCCGCCGACGCCACCAAGATGCTCGCCAGCCGCGCCCGCAGGAAGGTGCAGGCGACCGACCGGCCGGCGGCCGCCGGACGGGAGCAGCGAGAGGTGGTCCAGGCCTTCCTGACGGCGGCGCGCAGCGGCGACTTCGAGGGGTTGCTGCGCGTGCTCCACCCCGAGGTGCGGCTGACCGTCGACACCCCGCAGGGCGAGATCGTCATCCTCGGCGCCACCAAGGTCGCCGCCGGCGCGCGGTGGTCCGCCTCCGCCGCCACGCGGGGGCAGGCGGTGTACGTCAACGGCCTTCCCGGGTTCGTGTCGTGGCGCCCGGACGGCAGCCCGTTCTCGGTCATCGCGTTCACCGTCGTCGACGGCCGGATCACCGGCCTCTCGGTCGTGACCGACCCGGCCAGGCTCGCGTCGATGGACCTGCCGGATCCGGAGTGAGTCCTGATGATCACTGTTCCAACTCGCCTGCAAGACGATCCAAGCCGGTCACAGGACCCCCCTGCTGGACTCGATCTTGTCCTGACAGAACGAGGAGAGATAGATATGTCACGATTTTCCGGAATTGCCAGGCGGATTGTGATCGCCATGGCCGGGGTCCTCAGTGCCGCCGCGATCAGCGCCGTCACCGCCGCCCCGGCCGACGCCGCGTCGCGGTGGGTCACCTACACCGAGGAGGGCGTCCCGATCGTCTGGGAGCACTGCTTCAGCTGGGACGGCGGCTTCTACGGGACCTGCGGCCACGGCCTGTGAGCCACCCGGCCACCCGGCCCCGCGCCATCGGCCAGAACGAACTCCGGCAGGCGGCCAGGTCTAGCTCGTGCCGCCCACCGACTTGACCTCCTGGAAGCGCGATCCCGGGTCGTTCAGGAGAGGCTGCGCCTTCCCTCGCAGGTGCTGGTCGTAGAAGGCCGCGACGATCGCGCGCGTGATCTTCAGGGATCGGGTGGCGGGCAGGTCGGCGCCGTCGTCGATGCCGAGTTGCTCGGAAAGCACGGAGATGTCGGTGAAGGAGGCGTGCTCGGTGCCCGACACGACGAACCACCGCTTCCAGCCGGTGAGGTTCGTCCAGGTCTTGTCCCAGGAGGCGTCCTTGCCCGGGCTGTGCCTCACCTCGGTGCCGAGCAGCAGGAACGGCTTGGCCAGCCGGCCGCTGGGGACCGAGACATCCATGGTGCCGTCGATGTTCATCCCGGCGCGCAGCCGGGCGTCCTTCAGCAGGGCGGACACGGAGGCCGCGCCGCCCACGGAGTGGCCGCCCATGGCGATCTTGGATCGGTCGATCAGCTTGGGGTATCTGGCCAGCAGCGAGTCAAGGACGAAGGTGACGTCGACCGCCCGGACCTGATCGACCTTGGCCCAGAACGCCGCATCATGCGGCATCTCGCACGCGGCGCACTCGGCGACCCTCCCGTCGGGGAAGCTCGTGACGACGTTCTCGTACGTGTGCCCGACGACGGCCACCGCGTAGCCCCGGCTGGCCAGGTCCTCGGCCAGGCCGGTGAGCGAGTAGCGGGGCTTGGTGAAGCCCGGGGAGAGGATCACCAGGGGCAGCCGGCCCTTGGCCGCCGGTTTGGCGTCCTTGACGGCGTCGATCCGCGTCTTGCTGAGCAGGTCGCCCGGTACGCCGGAAACACCCGCCTCCTTCAGCGTGAGCTCGGACTCCTTGACCGTCATGTACGCCGCCCGCGCCCCGCCGGCCTTCGCCGCCGGGTACCAGAGCGAGACCATGAGCTCCCGCGCCTTCACGCTGGACACCCAGGGGTCGGGGCGGGAGGCGTCCTTGAGGTAGAGGGAGGTCATGCCGATCGGCAGCTTGCCCGTCGGCTTGGGGATGTGGAGAGCGGTCTCCCGCGCGGCGACGGTCTGGATGGTGGAGCCGCCCGCGGGGTTCCCCCGGCCCGCGGCGGCGGACGCGGCGGACGCGGACGCGGCGGCGACCGGCAGGGCGAGGAGTGCGGCGAGGGCAAGACGCCCCATTCGGTGAGTCATGGGCCTTGACGCTAGGGTCCGGCGATCTCCGGGCGCGTCGTCCGCGACGACGACATCGGCGGCGGGGTCATCCCTGAGATGTACTCCGCTCCGCCGATGCCGCCAATACGCCACGAACAGGACAATGTGCAGGTGTCACCGATCAAAAGGCGATGGCAGGACATGCTCCTTGCGGAGCGCAGGCCCTCACATCACGCGCTCCTGGCCGACCTCCTCCTCGCGGCCGTCCTGACCGCGCTGGCGGTGGCGGCAGCGGCCTCCATGGACACCGCCCACAGCGTCGAACTCCTGCGGCTGCCGCCCCCACCCCGGCCCGTCGTGCCCGTTCCCCCACCCTTGCCCGACCTGCCCACTCCCCCACCCTTGCCCGACCTGCCCCACAACTTGCTGCCCGCCGACGGTGACCCGGTCGATCCCGGTCTGCTCTTCATCGTGGCGCTGACGACTCTGCCGCTGGCCGTACGGCGGCTGTATCCGCTGACCGCCTTCTGGGTCGTGCTGCTCGCCGCCCTGGCCACCGACGACGAGGCGACCTGGGTCACCGTGGCGAGCTGCGCCATCGCCGCCTATGGAGCGGTCGCCTACAGCCGCAACCGGCTGGTGGCGCTGGGCGGCCTGGTTCTGGCCACCGTACTGGCGGGTGCGGCCTTCAAGGATGCCGTCGCGGGCTTGCCGAGCTGGCTTGGGCCCTTCGTGGTGCTGCTCAGCGCGGGGGTCATGGCGAGCTTCGTCCGGTTCTGGCGGCAGCAACTCGCCGAACGCGACGAAAGGCTCCACCAGGCCGTACAGGTGGAGCGCTCGCGCATCGCCGGCGAGCTGCACGACGTCGTCACCCACAACGTGAACGTGATGGTGATCCAGGCGGGGGCGGCGCGCAAGGTGATGGACACGGCGCCGGACCGGGCCAAGCAGGCCATGCTCGCGGTGGAGACCAGCGGCAGGGCCGCCATGGCCGAGCTCCGCCACGTCATGGGGCTGCTGGCCGCCTCCGGCAGCGGCTCCGACGTTCTCGAACCGCAGCCGGGGCTCGACCAGCTCGACTCGCTCATCGAGCGCGTGCGCGCGGCCGGGGTCCCGGTCAGCGCCGAGATCAGCACGCCGAAGGGGCCGGTGCCGCCGGGAGCGGGCCTGGCCGTCTACCGCGTCGTTCAGGAGGCACTCACCAACACGATCAAGCACGCGGGCGGCGCCGCCGTGTCGGTGGCGATCAGCCACACCGGCGACTGGCTGGACATCGAGGTCGCCGACAGCGGCGGCGCCCCCGCGGCGCGCGCGGGGGCCGGCCAGGGCCGGGGGCTGATCGGGTTGCGCGAACGGCTGGCGCTCTACGACGGGACCCTGGAGGCGGGGCCGCGGAGCGGCGGAGGCTTCCTGACGAGAGCGCGCCTACGATGGACGGCGTGAACGAGGCGCCGCGCGTGGTCATCGCCGACGACCAGGCGCTGGTGCGCAGCGGGTTCGGGATGATCCTGACCGCCGACGGGATCGAGGTGGTCGCCGAGGCCGCCGACGGCGTCGAAGCGGTCGCGGTCGTCCGGCGGACCCGGCCCGATCTCGTGCTCATGGACGTGCGGATGCCGCGGCTGGACGGCATCGAGGCCACCCGGCAGATCCTGTCCGGCGGCACGGACGGACCCCGCGTCCTCATCCTGACCACGTACGATCTCGACCACTACGTCTACGCGGCGCTCTCCGCCGGGGCCAGCGGCTTCCTGCTCAAAGACGTCTCCCCCGAGCACCTGGTGGCCGCGGTGCGCCTGGTGCGCACCGGGGACGCGCTGCTCGCGCCGACGATCACCCGCCGACTGATCGAACGCTTCGCCCGCCGCGACCAGACCGCGCACCGCGGCGTCCACGGCGTCCACGGCGACCTGTCGCAACTGACCCCGCGCGAGCTGGAGGTCCTGCGCCTGCTCGCGACCGGCATGAGCAACGCCGAGCTCGCCGACCGCCTGGTGCTGAGCCCGACGACGGTCAAGACGCACGTCGCGCGCATCCTGTCCAAGCTGGAGCTCCGCGACCGGGTCCAGGCGGTCGTGCTCGCCTACGAAACCGGCCTGGTCAGCCCGAACGCACCGGGCCCCGGCTCCGGACCGGTTTAGGCGCACCGCCCTCGGCTATGCGTAGAGCTCCTTGAGGCCGACCAGCCGGACGCCCTCGGGGATGTCCTCATGGAACCCGGCCCCGCTGTAGCAGGCCAGCACCGTGTCCCTGGTGTCGTACCCCTTCACCGACAGCAGGTCGCGAGCCCGCCGCAGCCGGTCCACGTGTCCAGCGGTCAGCACCTTGTCCCATTTGGCCTCGCCCAAGGACAGGATCCGCTGCGGACGCCCGGGCTCCTCCTGAGCGAGAACCGCCACGTCAACCTGGATCTGCGTCCGGTTGTGCGGATCGGCCACCACCCCCGCGGCCACCCTGCCGGGCAGTTCGCCGAACACCTCCTCTTCGGCGAACATCGCCCACTCCCTGCAGAGGGCTTCGAAGTGCGGCCCGACCACCTGCGACAGGAAAGTGGCACGCGAATTGCTCCAGGCGGCCTCGGTCCGGCCGCGCTCCAGCCGGGTCCACTCGCGACGCATCACCGCCTCGTAGAAAACGATCAGCGGCTCGCAGATCCGGTAGAGGGACCTCCCTTTCCTGAACGCGTCCTCTTCACGGGCGATCAGCTGCGAGTCCTCCAAGACCGAAAGCGGGTGACCGATGTCGGTGGATTTGCGGCCTATATGGTTCGCGATGCCGCCACGCGTGGCGTTCCCCGACGCGATGGCCCCCAGCACCGCGTGGTAGATGGCCGTGTCGCGGATGTCCGTCTCCTCGGTCAGCAGGTAGCGGGCCTCGCGGTACAGCGGGATCTCCGGGTTGAGCACGGTACGCGCCACCCAGGCGTCGAAGTCCGCCACCGACTCGGGGACGTCCCCGGCCACGAACTCCCGACGATAAGCCGGGGTGCCCCCCACGATGGAGTGGACCAGCACCGCGAGGCGCGGATCCTCGATACCCCAGAATCTGGCAGATGCGCGGTAGTCCAGCGGTTTGATCACGAGTTCCAAGCTGGCCCGCCCCCGCAGAGGCGCGTTGCCCGCGAGGAGGCGGCCCATCACCCCCAGCGCCGAACCACACAGCAGCAGGCGCGTCTTCCCCTGTCTCGCATATCCCCTGGGATCGAGGGCGTGCTGGATCAGCGAGGGAAGTGAAGGCGAGGCCTTGCTCAGATAAGGAAACTCGTCGATCACGATGAGCCCCTCAGGAACGAGGGCGAACAGCCGCTCCAGCGCCTCGTTCCAGTTGGCGAAGGTGAATCGCCCGCCTGCGCCGCTGGCCTGCGTCGCCAAGGCTTCGCCGAAACGGGCCAGCGCCTCGGCTTCCGTTTCGTCAATGGCGGCGAAGAAGAACCCACCGAATTCCTGGACCAAGGCGTCGAGCAGGTAGGTCTTGCCTTGCCGACGCCTCCCGCTCACAATGCCGAGCCTCACATCAGAGCTGGGCGACGTGGCGAACCTGATCAAGCTCGCCCATTCGCGATCACGGTCGAAGACATGGGGCGGCTTGGCCGCAGCAGGCTTGGCGATCGAGCTCATGATATAAACATACACCTTAGGTGCATACAACTTAGGTGCAAATACCTTAGCTGTACATCTCTAAGCGGATCCGCATCGGGTCGCTTAGGGTGTCTTCATGGAGGCAGGAAAGGCGATCTTCGAAACCGTCGAAAAGCTTCGCCAGCGGCGCACGGCCCCGCTGGTGCTGGAGCTCGATCTCACAGAGGGCCTCACCGAGGGCCCGCCGGCGGACCCGCTCGCCGCGGTGCTGTCCATGCGCAAGACGCGCCTTTCCGACGTCCTGTCCGGGCTCAGGCGGGCCAGGCAGGACTCCAGGGTCAAGGCGCTGGTGGTGAAGATCGGGGGCAACCCGCTGGGCCTGGCCATGGTGCAGGAGCTGCGCCAGGCGGTGATCCAGTTCAGGGCGTCGGGCAAGCTGACCGTCGCGTTCGCGGAGACGTTCGGGGAGTTCGGCGGCGGCACCGTGCCGTACTACCTGGCCACCGCGTTCGAGCGCGTCTACCTGCAGCCGAGCGGCGACGTCGGGCTGACCGGGGTGGCGCTGGAGCAGCGCTTCGTCAAGGGAGCGCTGACGAAGCTGGGCGTCGGGTACGAGGCCGGGCAGCGGCACGAGTACAAGACCGCCGTGAACATCTTCACCCAGGACCACATGACCGAGCCCCACCGCGAGTCCATGAGCCGCATCGTCGATTCGGTCACCGAGAGCCTCAGCGCGGGCATCGCCGACGGGCGGCGGCTCGACCCGGGCAAGGTGCGGGAGCTGATCGACCGCGGCCCGTTCACCGCCTCCGAGGCGCTCGAGGCCGGGCTGGTCGACGGGCTGGCGTACCGGGACGAGGTGTACGACCAGGTCAAGCAGGCCGCGGGCGACGACTCGCACCTCCTGTACGTGTCCAGGTACGCCAGGAGCGCGGCCGTGAAGAAGCTGCCGCACCCGACGGCGGACGGGATCGCGCTCATCCACGGCACCGGCATGATCAAAACCGGCCGCAGCGGGCGCAGCCCGCTCGGCGGGGGCGGGGCGATGGGCTCCGACACGATCAGCGCCGCCTTCCGCGCGGCCCGGCGGGACGCGCACGTCAAGGCCGTCGTGTTCCGGGTGGACAGCCCTGGCGGCTCGTACGTGGCCTCCGACACGGTGTGGCGCGAGGTGACCCTCACGCGCAAGGTCAAGCCGGTGATCGTCTCGATGGGCGACCTGGCCGCGTCCGGCGGCTACTTCGTCGCGATGGCCGCCGACGTGATCGTGGCCCAGCCCGGCACGCTGACAGGTTCGATCGGCGTGTACGGCGGCAAGCCGGTCATCTCGGAAATGCTCGAAAAATTCGGTATAAATTCTGAGATGGTGGCGTCCGGGCCCAACGCCGGAATGTTCTCCACGTCCCGCGCCTTCTCCCCCGAGCAATGGGAGCGGGTGAACGCCTGGCTCGACCGTATTTACGATGACTTCGTGGGCAAAGTGGCCGCGAGCCGCGACCTGACCCGGGAGCGCGCGCACGAGCTGGCCCGCGGCCGCGTATGGACCGGCGCCGACGCGCACGCCGGCGGCCTCGTGGACGAGCTGGGCGGCCTGGAGGACGCGCTGGCCCTGGCCAGGAAGCGGGCCGGCCTCTCCGACGACGCCCCCGTACGCGCCTACCCCCGGCTCAACCCGCTGGAGCGGCTGCGCGGGCCGGACTCGAGCGAGGACAAGTCCGCCGCCCTGGCCCGCCTGCGCCTGGACGCGTGGGGCCCCCTCGCCCGCCTGTCCGCCGAGCTCGGCCTCCCCGCCGCCGGACCGCTGCTCCTCCCGACGTGGTACGTGATCCGCTGAGCACCGGCGTCACGTTCCGATCGGGCGGTAGCGGGAGCGCAGCCGTACCAGGGGCTGGAGGGAGCTCTCGACGTAGGGGACCGCGAGGACCGCGGCGATGAAGAGGGTGTGATCCCCGGCCGGGACCACTGTGGTGGTCTCGGCCTCCAGGGCGGCCACCCCGCCCTCCACCACCAGCGCGTCCGAGTGCGTTCCCCGGTGATGCGGCGTGCCCGCCAGCAGCAGCCGCGCGCTGGGCCGGCCGGCGGTGGCGAAGCGGCTGGCGATGGCCGCCTGGCCGGAGGAGAGGAGCGAGGCCGCCCAGCGGTCCTGCCGGAGCAGGACCTCGTTGAGGTAACCGCTGCCGGCCAGGCTCACCAGGACGAGTGGGGGCTCCAGCGAGACGGACATCAGCGCCGACACCGTGGTGCCCAGGTCGTCACGCCCATCGCGGACGGTCACCACGGCCACCCCGGCCGCGAGCTGCGCCATCGCCTCCGTGAACTCGCTCACGGCACGAACCTAGCGGTGCGGGCCCCCGGACGACGGGGGCCCGCACCGGAAAGCTGCGTCAGCTGAGGCTGTTGGCGGTCAGCCATTCCTTGGCCACGGTGGCGGGTTCGTCCTTGTTGACGGAGATCTTCTGCATCATGTCCAGGAGGGACTGCGTGCTGAGCTTCGCCGAGACGGCGTTCAGCGTGGTCTTGATCGTGTCGGTGGCGGCCGCCTTGTTGAGGAGCGGCGTCACGTTCTGGGCGGGGAAGATGTTCTTGGGGTCCTGCAGCGGCACCAGGTTGTTGGCCGTCATCTTGGGGTCGGTGGTGAACACGTTGCCGACCTGGATCGTGCCGTCCTTGATCGCGTCAGCGGTGGTCGGGCCCGTGGGCTTCCACTGCTTGAACTCGACCCCGTAGACCTCCTTGAACCGCGCCTCCCACCGCTTCTTGAACTCGGGCGGGCCGCCGACGATGAAGGTCTTGGAGACCTTGGCCAGGTCCTCCATGGTGTTCAGCGACTGCTTGGTCTGAGTGTCCTTGCTGATGGACAGGCTGTCCTTGTCCTCGGCCGGGGAGGAGTCGAGCACCTCCAGCTCGGCGGGGAGCTTCTCCTTCAGCGCGGCGTTGACCTCGTCGGTGGTCGCGGCCGTGTTCTTGAGGTCGACGAAGGCCAGCAGGTTGCCGTTGTACTCGGGCACGATGGTCAGGCCACCGCTCTTGACCTGGTCGAACACGACCTCGCGGCTGCCGATGCGCGACTTCTCCTCCACCTGCACGCCCTTGGCCTCCAGCGCCTGGGCGTAGATCGACCCGAGCAGCACGCTCTCGTCGAAGTCGAAGGATCCGATGACGGCCTTGCCCCCGCCCCCGCTCGAAGCCGAACCGCTGGGTGCCGCGCTCGAGGTGTCGAGCGGGTTGCCTCCAGTGTTGCCACCGCCGCCACCGCCACAGGCGGACAGCGCGAGCATCGCCGAAACGAACACCCCGGCGATGCCGTACTTGCGTCCCATCTTGCTTTTCCCTTCTAAGCGGGAGGTAATACAGGAGACTATCGAACCTTCAGCCGCTGGCTCACCCCTGGGGAGACCGTCACTCTCTGGGCGAGCGTGAACAATATCTGGACCACCAGGGCAAACAGCACAATCAGTACTGAACCGCCGACGACGCTCGCGTAATCCTTCGTCGCGAAACCGTCGATCACGAACCGCCCCAGACCGCCGAGCCCGGTGTACGCGGCGACGGTGGTGGTGGCCACGACCTGGATCGCCGACAGCCGGCACCCCAGCAGGATCAGCGGCAGCGCGACCGGGACGAGCACCCGTCCGAGCACCTGCCCGCCGCGCAGCCCCATCCCGTACGCGGCGTCGCGCAGCTCGGGGTCGACGCCCTTGATGCCCTCGAAGGTGTTCACCAGGATCGGCGGCACCGACAGCAGCACCAGCGGGATGATCACCGGCCAGATCGAGGCCGTGCCCAGCAGCAGCACGAACATCACCAGCAGGCCCAGCGTGGGCAGCGCCCTGGACAGGTTCGCGGTGACGACGACCACCACCTCGCCCCGGCCCGTGTGGCCGATCAGCAGCCCCAGCGGGACGGCGACCAGCACGGCCAGGACCAGGGCCAGGGCCGAGAACTCCAGGTGTTCGAGCAGGCGCATGGGGATGCCGTCGGGGCCCGACCAGTTGGCGCCGCTGCCGAAGAACTCGATCAGCCAGCCGAAGAACGCGGTGAGCCAGCTCACGATGCCTGCCCCCTTCGGGCCCGTACCCATGGAGTGAGCAGCCGCTGCGCCAGCACCAGCAGCCCGTCCGCAACCAGCGCCAGCGCCACGATCAGCACGATGCCGACGATCACCGGCGGCATGAACGGGTTCTGGTAGGCCCGCGTGAACAGCCCGCCGAGCCCGCCCTGCCCGATCAGCGCACCCACGCTGACCAGGCTGATGCTGGAGACCGCGACCACCCGCAGCCCCGCCAGCACCACGGGGACGGCGATCGGCAGCTCGACCGCGAGCAGCCTGCGCAGCGGCGTGAACCCCATCGCGATAGCCGACTGCCGCACGTGGTCGGGCACCGAGCCGAGCCCGTCCACGACGGCCGGGATCAGCACGGCCATGCCGTAGAAGGTCAGCGGGATGATCACCGTGGTCTGCGAAAGCCCGGTCGCCGAGATCAGCAGCATGAAGACCGGCAGCGAGGGGAGCGCGTAGACGACGTTCATGAAGCCGGCGGTCGGCTGGTAGAGCCAGCGCCAGCGCACGCAGGCCAGCCCCAGCGGCAGCGCGACGACCAGCGCGACCAGGATCGGCACGAGGGACATGGTCAGGTGGTCGAGGAGCAGGTTCTTGATGCTGTCGACCCGGCCGGTGTCCCAGTTACGCCCGATCCATTCCCATATGGAAGGAGGGCCGTCACCCATCTGCGGCCTCCGCGAGGGCCTGGTCGAGCGTCTCCCTGGTGGCCACGCCGACGACCTTGCCCTGCTCGTCCACGCCCACCGCGCAGCCGGACGGCGACAGCAGCGCCGCGTCGAGGGCCGCGCGCATGGAGTCGCGCCCGTGCACGAACGTCCCGTACGGCTCCAGCTCGTCGGGCCGCTCCCGGGAGACCCAGCCGGTGGGCCTACCGTCCTCGTCCACGACCAGCCGCCACGGCTCGTCCCCGGCGTCGGTCAGGTCGGTACGCAGCCGCAGCCCGTCCGTCGGGATGAACTGCAGCCGCCTGATCCCCCGGTCGTGCCCGAGGAACTCCTTCACGAAGTCGTCGACCGGCGCGGACAGCAGCGTCTTGGGATCGGCGAGCTGCGCCAGCTTGCCGCCCACCCGCAGCACCGCCACGCGGTCGCCCAGCTTGATGGCCTCGTCGATGTCGTGGGTGACGAACACGATGGTCTTGTTCAGCTCGGACTGGAGCCGGAGCAGCTCGTCCTGCAGGCTCGTGCGCACGATGGGGTCGACGGCGCTGAACGGCTCGTCCATGAGCAGCACGGGCGGGTCGGCGGCCAGCGCCCTGGCCACGCCCACGCGCTGCTGCTGCCCGCCCGAGAGCTGGAAGGGGTAGCGACCGGCCAGCGCCGGGTCGAGGCCGACCCGTTCGAGCAGCTCCATGGCCCTGGCTCGGGCCTTCTTCCGGTCCCAGCCGAGCAGGTAGGGGACGGTGGCGATGTTGTCGACGATCTTGCGATGCGGGAACAGGCCGGCCTGCTGGATGACGTACCCGATGCCGCGCCTCAGCGTCGGCGGGTCGATGCCCTGCACCGGCACGCCGTCGAGGAGAATCTGACCGTCGGAGGCGTCGATCATCCGGTTGATCATCCGGAGTGACGTGGTTTTCCCGCAGCCCGAGGGGCCGACGAGCACGGTGATCTCACCCGTGGGCGCCTCGAGGTCGAGACGGTCCACGGCGACCGTTCCGTCTGGGTAGCGTTTTGTGACAGCGTCGAATGTGATCACGCGCGAACTCTCGCTTCAGGCTTCTGTGGCAGGGGTCGCAGCCCCCGTGCCACGACCGCCGCATGATCTATCGCAGGACAGACTACGGCGATCCGGACCACCATGTCGTCCTGGGATCCAGCTGAAACGCTTCAGTTGAGCTGGATATTTACCCCAAATATTGAAGTGCTAGTGCGCCGGACCATGGTGAGTTGGCATGATTACCTCCACGAACTTCTGTCCTATACCTACACAAAGTCCTGACGAGCACTCCATACCAAACTCACGAACTCCAGCCCCTCACCCCTCACCCTCAGCGTCCGCTCACAGCAAGAGGATCCGGCCCCGTGTCTCAGCCGCTCACCGATCAGCGCCGTCGCGCCGAGTTGATCGCAGAGCTCTACGACCGCCATGCCGCTGGGCTGTTCGCGTACTGCGCTGACCAGCTCGGCGATCTAGGCTCTGCGTCCGACGTCCTGGTGACCTTGTTCTCCAGTGTCGCCGGCGTTCCCTCCGCCGCCGAGGCGCCTCGCGCCGCTCTCTACGCGTTCGCCCGACGCGAGATCCACCGGCGGGACATCGTCTACGCGCCCCCTTCCATCGATCCACTGATCGACCCGGCCTCCGCCCTCGTCGAGCGCACTTTCCGCGAGCTGCGGCCACACCAGCGCGAGGTGCTGGTGCTGTGCGCGGTCTGCGGGCTGAGCAAATCGGAGCTGGCGTGGGTACTGGACGTCGCCCCGGACACCGCCGACGAACTGGCGGTGGGGGCGGGCAACCACTTCCGCCACGCGCTGGTGACGGGGCTCTCCTCGACCGGGGTCCGCGTGCCCAAGCCGGTGGCGGACGTGTACGGCGCGCTGAGCGTGGCTCCGCTCGCCGACATCATCAGCCGCCTCCCCTGGGCGGAGCCGCCGGGCGCGCTCCGCATCCAGTTCGCGGGCTCCCGCTCCGCCACTCCCGGTCCCCTCTTCGTCAAGCCCCGCTGGCCCAGCCCGCCGATGTGGCCCCAGCCCCTGGCGGAGGAGGACCCGGCGACCAGCACGGGCATCTTCCCGGCCGAGCTGCTGACGCCGCCGTCGTCGTCGCAGGTGCCCGAGCACGCCGCCACCACGGCCCCGATGCCCAAGCTCAACAAGTCCCCGGAGTCCACCCCACGCCGGGGAGGAGTCCCGACCTCACACGTCCCCTTCGGAGACACCCCGGCCTCGCGCTCCTTCTTCGGAGACGGCCCGACCCGCGCCGCGCCGCGCTCCCCCTTCGGGGACGGCCCGGCCGCGAACTCGCGCTCATCCCTCAGGGACCCGCTGGCCTCCGCCCAGCGTCTGCACGACCCTCTGGGACCCACCCCGTCCCTCAGGGACCCGCTGGCCTCCAACCGTCCCCGCAGGGACGTCCTGGATTCGGCGGCTTCCCTAGGAGACCCCCCGGCGGCGGTGGACGGTGCCCGGCCCTACCAGCCCGGCACGCCACAAACAGCTCCACCCTTCGCAGGGAGGACCCCAGTGCCGCCCCACACCCACCCGTTCTTCGTGGACCCGCCCGACGAGCCGTCGGGTGGTTTCGAGCCCTTCGCCACCGGCGACGTGATCTTACCCAGGGACACCCCTGAGCCCTTCGCCACCGGCGACATCATCCTGCCGAGAGACGTCCCGAAGCCGTTCGGCGGTGGCGACGACGACGGCGACATCCTGGCCCCCAGAGACCCGCACGTCGACGTGCTGGTGCACAAGGGCCCCGCCCGCCCGCTCCCGCAACCGCCGCGGACGAACGAGCCGGCGCCCCTCTTCCGCCCGCGCCCCAAGTCCTCCAGGCGCACCAAGGCCCCCAAGCCCTCGGAGCCGGCCAAGCGCGCCCCCGAAGCGGCCGAACCCGTGAGGCCCGCTGAACCGGTCTACCGCCTGCCCCTGTACGACAAGGCGCCCCCGAAGCCTCCCACCCTGCCCAAACCCGCCAGCCCGGCCAGGAAGGGCCCGGCTCCGCCCGAGGAGGAGACCCGGAACTCCTTCGCCTCGCTCGCTCCTGAGCCCTCGCTCCTGGCCCCCCGCCCGGTACGGGCCCGGCCGGTGTCCAGAAAGCTCCCGGAGTACGGGGCTCGCCCCGAGAAGCCCCACCGCCGCAAGGACCGGCACTTCGACTGGGCCTGGGAGGTCGTCGGGTTCCTGATCTGCGTGGCTATCGCCATGATCGTCTTCTTCTCGATGCCCGTGTTCCTCCACCCGTAAGAGGCACGTCATTGCAGATCATCAAGGGCGCGGGCGAGTGGGCGCAGCCTGCCGCCGGGGCTGCGAACGACTGGGTCGAGCAGCTCAAAGTGCCGAACCTGTCCGTCGGGACGTACTGCATCCCGGCGGGCGGGGCCGACACCCAGAGCCCGCACACCGAGGACGAGATCTATGTGGTGACCTCGGGCCGGGCCCGGATGGTGGCGGCGAGCGGCGAGGCAGAGGTCGGCCCCGGCGCCGTGATCTTCGTCCCGGCCGGTGAGGAACACCGCTTCGTGGACATCACCGAGGACCTGACGCTGCTGGTCGTGTTCGGCCCGGCGTACGGCTCGCGCGCGGACTCCGGGGACTAGAGACGCACATCACAGTCGTCGGATGTCACTTCTTGCCGAGCTGTTCCGTCAGTGGGACGTAACAGCGAACCCGGCAAGGAGATCACCATGGAAGCCCGCCTGAACTACTTCGGCAACTCCATCGCGGCCAAGTTCATGAAGTACCTCGGCTCGGCCGGCAAGGTCGTGCACGACTCGACGCTGCCGACCGCGACGCAGGAACTGGTGAAGATCCGCGCCAGCCAGATCAACGGCTGCGCCGTCTGCATCGACGGGCACACCAAGGAGGCCGCGCACGCCGGCGAAACCTCGGTGCGCCTGAACCTGGTCGCGGCCTGGCGGGAGGCCACGGTGTTCACCGAGGCCGAGCGCGCCGCCCTGGAACTGACCGAACAGGGCACCCGCATCGCCGACGCCGCCGGCGGCGTCACCGACGAGGCGTGGGCGAACGCCGCCAAGCACTACGACGAGGACCAGCTCGCCGCCCTGGTGGCCCTCATCGCGATCATCAACTCCTACAACCGCCTGAACGTCATCACCCAGCAGCCCGCCGGGGACTACCAGGTCGGCCAGTGGGGGTAACCCCGGCGAAGTGACACGCCTGCCCCCTTCCCGGGAAGAGGGCAGGCGTTCTCATGAGGCGCCGTCAACCCTTCGGGGTGTGGCCGTGGGCCCGCACCGCGAGGTCCTGCCAGTCGGCCCAGGTCTTGAGCCGGTTGGCGTAGGCCTGCTGGACGATCGGGCTGCCCTGGACGCCGAAGAACACCCGCAGCGGCGGGTCGCCCGAGTCGACGATCTCGAGGAGGGCCCGGCCCGCGGCGGCCGGGTCGCCGGCGTCGAGCGTCTTCGCGAACTCGGCGAAGCTCTCGCGGGCAGCCATGTAGAGCGGGTGGGCCTCGGCGTGGACGGCGCCGGCGGCCCCCTCGGTGGCGTAGGAACCCGGCTCGACCAGGGTCACCTTGATGCCGAAGCCGGCGACCTCCTGGGCGAGGGACTCGCTCAGACCTTCGAGAGCCCATTTGGAGGCGTGGTATCCGCCGCCGAGCGGCATCGCGGTGACGCCGCCGACCGAGGAGATCTGGACGATGTGCCCTCCGCCCTGCTCGCGGAGATGGGGCAGCGCGGCCTGGACGACCCACAACGCGCCGAACAGGTTGGTCTCCAGCTGGTCGCGCAGGTCCCGCTCGGTCAGCTCCTCGACGGCGCCGAGCAGGCCGTAGCCCGCGTTGTTCACGATGACGTCGAGGCGGCCGAAGTGCTCCCTGGCCCGCTTCACGCTCTCGAAGACGGCGGCCTTGTCGGTCACGTCCAGCTCAAGCGGGAGCACCGCCTCGCCGTACGCGACGACCAGCTCTGAGAGGTGTGCGGCGTTCCTGGCGGTGGCCGCCACCCTGTCGCCGCGGGACAGCGCGGCCTCGACAAAGTGGCGGCCCAGGCCGCGGGACGAGCCGGTGACGAACCAGATCTTGCTCATGATGTCTCTCCGTACCTTCTATGGCTGGATGTTGTGGTTGCGGGCGAACAGGTTGCCGGGGTCGTACCGACGCTTGACCGCCGCGAGCCGCTCGTAGGTCGCCGCCGGATAGATCGCGGCGACGTCCTGCTCGGTGGCGGAGGCGAGGAAGTTCGCGTACGCGCCGCTGACGTGGAGCGCGAGCCTCCCCCAGATCGCTTCCAGAGCGGGACGAGCGGCCTCGACGACCGGCTCCGGACCCGCGACGGTCGTCACCAACATCAGCTCCGCCTGGCGGTGCGCGTAGGCGGTGGCGTCCTCGGGGACTCGCGACACCGCGCCGCCGACGCTGCGGACGGCGATGAACGGCGACCGCTCCGACGCCCCGACCTCGGCGAGGATCCGAAGGACCGCGGACACCGACTCCTTGTCGACGAACGCGCTCCGGGTGACCAGCCGGATGCCGGGCGGCGGGGTCGCGCCGTCCACGAGCGTGTCCGCGTAGGGTCTCGGCGCGACATCGTCGCGGATCACCGTGCCGAGCCGGCGGATCGGGTCGAGCGCCCGGGCCGCGTGCTCCGGGTCGTCGCCGTCGAAGGTGACGTGCACCTCGACCGGCGCTTCGGGCCCCCCGGCGAAGGGATTGGCGAAGTCCACGACGGAGGTGAGCTCGTCGGGAGCGGCGCGGAGGTGGTCCGCCCAGCCCTGGAGTACGGTGGCCGCCTCCGCCGCCGGGAAGGCGATCGTGCCGTGGAAGACGTCCGCCGTCGGATGCGCCGCGAACTCGAAGGCGGTCACGACGCCGAAATTGCCGCCACCGCCGCGGATCGCCCAGAACAGCTCCGGGTTCTGCTCCGCGCTCGCGCGCACGACCTCTCCGCCGGCGGTGACCAGCTCCGCCGCGACCACGTTGTCCAGGGCCAGGCCGTACTTCCTGACCTTCCAGCCGATGCCGCCGGTCAACGTCAGCCCGCCGACGCCGACGCTCTTGGTGTCGCCCGAGGAGATCGCCAGGCCGTGCGGGGCCAGGGCGGCCGCGACCTGGCCCCAGGTGGCGCCGCCGCCGATCCGTACGAGGTGACGTTCCTTGTCGATGATCTCCACGGCCGAGAGCCTGCCGAGGTCGATCACGACGCCGTCGTCGTTGGTGCCGAAGCCGGCGAAGCCGTGGCCGCCGCCTCGTACGGACAGCGGCAGCCCTGTGCGGGCGGCGAATCCGACACCTGCCCGCACGTCCGCGACGCTCTCGGGCCGCAGGACGTAGGCCGGGCTGCCCGAGGCCAGCACCGAGCGGCTGGCCGATGCGTACTCCGCCCCGCCCGGTTCGATGATGTCGCCGCCGAAGTCACGGCGAAGGGTTTCAAGCGCTGAGCTCATGACGTTCCTTCCACACGGGAGAACGCGAGTCATCCTCACTCGTGCTGTCGTGTACTGGACGAACACGAGATGCCGGTGCCCAGAGTCCTGTGACAGCTCGGCGTACGTGACGTGCGCCACAGGCAGGTGGCGCGCAGGCAGCGGACGACAAGGAACGGCCACCGCCTCGGTGTCACAAAACGGCGGTGGCCGGCGTCTGGTGGGTGAAACAGCCGAGAGCGAACAGGAGCCACCCATGGCCGGCACGTCACACACCGCGCCCGGAGATCGCGACGGGGGCATGAGCCCCGACCCTGCCACCGAGGCGTTCCTCGCCCACCGCAACCTGCTGTTCACCGTCGCCTACGAGATGCTCGGCTCGGCCGCCGACTCCGAGGACGTCCTCCAGGAGACCTGGCTGCGGTGGGCCGGCGTCGACTTCGACGCCGTACGGGACCAGCGTGCCTACCTGGTCCGGATCACCACCCGGCAGGCGCTGGGCCGGCTGCGCACGCTGGGCCGGCGCAAGGAGTCCTACGTCGGCCCCTGGCTGCCCGAACCGCTGCTCACCTCGCCCGACGTCGCCGAGGACGTCGAGCTGGCCGACAGCGTCTCGATGGCGATGCTGCTGGTGCTGGAGACGCTCGGGCCGACCGAGCGGGCGGTGTTCGTGCTGCGCGAGGTGTTCGATCTGGACTACGACGAGATCGCCGACGCCGTCGGCAAGAGCCCGGCCGCGGTCCGCCAGATCGCCCACCGGGCACGGGCGCACGTCGCCGCGCGCCGGCCGCGCGAGGTCGTTTCCCCGGCCGAGACCCGAGACGCGTTCGAGGCGTTCCAGCGGGCGGTCGAGACGGGCGAGCTGCAACGCCTGCTCGACATCCTCGCGCCGGACGTCGTCCTGCTGACCGACGGCGGCGGGATCAAGCAGGCCGCGCTGGTGCCCGTCGTGGGAGCCGTCAAGGTGGCTCCCGTGCTGGGCCGGGTCGCCCCCACACGATCGCTGGAGCCGGCCCAGGTCAACGGCTAC
Organism: Nonomuraea sp. NPDC050153; assembly: GCF_044460125.1. Lineage (NCBI taxonomy): Bacteria > Bacillati > Actinomycetota > Actinomycetes > Streptosporangiales > Streptosporangiaceae > Nonomuraea > Nonomuraea sp. NPDC050153. The sequence continues at coordinate 128,401 of NZ_JBITJQ010000008.1, read as the reverse complement.
CCGGCGCTGATCGTCCGGCTCGACGGCGAGATCGACACCGTCCTGGCGTTGCGCATCGACGGCGGCCTCGTCACCGGCCTCTACGCCGTACGCAACCCCGAGAAGCTGTCGCACATGAAGCGGGAGACCGCCCTGCACCGCTGAGCCGGTCCGAGGCGGACCGGTAGCCCTCTTCAGGATGTGCCGCTCGATGCCGGGGTGTCGGGGTGGCCCGGTGCACGTATTCGATGGCGCCGGCGACCGTGCCGCCGCGCGGAAGGAGCGTTTGCGAGAGCGCCCCGGCCGAGATCAGCCTCTGGTCGATTCGCGGGAAGGAGAGTCTGCGCGGCCGAGGTTGATCATTGCCCGGTACAGGGCGGCGTGCGCGGGCGGGGCAGGAAGCGGGCCGCGGGCCGGGCCCTGAAAGGACTGGATCATCAGGGCGAGGATGCGGCGCCAGGCGTCGGGGGCGGCGTCGGCGGTGGCGGTGATGACGCCGGCGGTGGCCATGAGCAGCAGGGCCACGTCCTGCGGGGTGAAGTCGTCGCGCAGGTGGCCTGCGGCTTTGGCGCGGTCGATGAGGTTCACCACGCCGTCGTAGGCCTGGCTGCGGCGGCCCTCCAGGGTCTTGTCGGTGGGGAAGGTCATGGTCAGCACGTCGGCGAAGCCGCGGTCGGCGGCTTGCATGGCGCACGCCGTGTGGAGGTAGCCGGTGAAGCCGTGCCAGGGGTCGCAGTCGGCCAGGGCGGTGGCGACGGCGTCGACGTAGGCGTCCATGCGGTCGGCGAAGACGGCGGCGACCAGGTCTTCCTTGGCGGGAAAGCGGCGGAACAGCGTGGCGATGCCGACGCCTGCCTCGCGTGCGACCGAGGCCATGGAGGCGCCCAGGCCGTCGCGGGCGAAGACGGTGCGGGCGGCGGCCAGGATGCGTTCGCGGTTGCGTTCGGCGTCGCTGCGCAGCGGTGGGGTGGTGTCGTCGGCTCGCGGGTCGCCTGGGTTCATGGGCCCATCCTAACGAACTGGAAAGGTCTATCCGATTTGTGTGTATGCTGGCCAGCGAACCGGATAGACCTTTCCAGATCGATCGGAGGAGTCGCGATGCGTGCTGTCACGCTGACGCAAGTGCCTGGCCCGCTCCGGCTCTCCTCATCTCCCCCCATCGTTCACCCCCGATCCGCCGCAGCACGACCGAAGAAGAGGTTTCCGCTCCGATGAACGTGTTCCTGTGGATCCTGCAGGGCGCCCTGGCCGCGTTGTTCGCCGGCGCCGGCGTCACCAAGTTGACCCAGCAGCGTGACAAGCTCATCCCGCGCCTGCCGTGGGTTGAGGATTTCTCCACCCCGGTCGTGCGGCTGATCGGCGGAGCCGAGCTGGCCGGGGCGCTGGGGCTGATCCTTCCCGCCGCCACCGGCATCGCCACCGTGCTCACCCCGTTGGCTGCCACCGGCCTGGGCATCATCATGATCCTGGCCATGGGCGTCCACGCTCGCCGCAGGGAGCCGCAGGCCATCGCGTTCAACGCGGTCCTGCTCATCGCCGCGGCGGTCGTCGCCTGGGGCCGGTTCGGGCCCTACGCCTTCTGACCAGGTTCCCCTTCAACCCGCCGCCGAGTGGCGCGAACCCCATCCACAGACCCATCAGCACAGCCCCACGTTCCCGCGTCCTGACGGACCGGAAAGGACTACTCATGTCACAGGTATGGCTCATCACCGGCGCCTCCCGCGGACTGGGCCGCGCCATCGCCGACGCTGCACTCGCGGCTGGACATTCGGTCGTGGCGACGACCCGCAGCGGCCAGCTCGACGGCACCGATCCACAGTTCGGCGACCGTCTGCTGGTGCTGCCGCTCGACGTCACGACACCCGACGAGCGGGCGTACTCCTCGCTGGTCGAGTCGGCCATGGAACGTTTCGGACGTATCGACGTCCTGGTCAACAACGCGGGCCGCGGCATGTTGATCCACTTCGAGGAGACGGACGAGGCACAGGTGCACGACCTGTTCGAGACGAACGTCTTCGGACTCATGCGCGTTGCCCGGGCCGTGCTCCCGATCATGCGACGGCAGCGGTCAGGGCACATCTTCAACCTCTCCTCCGCCGCAGGCTACGTGGGCGGCGCCGCCATGTACTCCGCCACCAAGTTCGCCGTCACGGGATTCACCGAGTCACTGGCGATCGAGCTGCACCCGTTCGGCATCAAGGCGACCAACGTCGCGCCCGGCTACTTTCGCACCGACTTCCTCGACGGTTCCTCCGTGCAAGCCAGCCCAGCGCAGGAACTGGCCGACTACGAGCCCTCCCGCACAGGGATGCGATCCTTCGCCGAGCAGGCCAATCACCAGCAGGTCGGCGATCCGGCGGCCCTGGGACGGCTTCTCGTCGAAGTCGCCGCCGCAGAGCACCCACCGGTACACCTTGCTGTCGGCGGGGACTGCATCGAGGAGATCGAGCGGCATCAGCGCACCCTGATGTCGGACATCGACACCTGGCGCGAGAAGGCTGTCGCCACTGCGCACCAAACCGCTTAGACCAGGACAACACCGCGAACACCGCAGCGTTCATCCACCGCTGCCGCCGGCCCGCAGCCGGCGCCGACGGGCGGAACTCGTTGTCCGGGCGGTCTACGAGTCGGAGGAGAGGATGAGGCCGCTGGTCGGTACGCCGGTTCCGGCCGTGACCAGGACGTTTCGGACGCCCGGGAGTTGGTTGGCCGCCGTGCCGCGGATCTGGCGGACGGCTTCGGCGATGCCGTTCATGCCGTGGATGTAGGCCTCCCCCAGCTGGCCTCCGTGGGGGTTCACGGGCAGGCGGCCGTCCAGTTCGATGGCGCCGTCCCGGAGGAAGTCCGGGGCCTCGCCGCGGGCGCAGAAGCCCAGCTCCTCCAGCTGGGCCAGGACGAACGGGGTGAAGTGGTCGTACAGGATCGCGGTTTGGATGTCTCTGGGTGATAGGCCGGACATCTCCCAGAGCTGGCGGGCGACCACGGCGATCTCCGGGAGGCCGGTCATGTCGTCGCGGTAGTAGCTGGTCATCATCATCTGGCCCGAGCCCGCGCCCTGGGCCGCGGCCGTGATCAGGGCGGGCGACCTGCGGAGGTCTCGGGCGCGTTCGGCCGAGGTGACCACCAGGGCCACGCCGCCGTCGCTCTCCTGGCAGCAGTCGAGCAGGTGCAGCGGCTCGACGATCCATCTGGACGCCTGGTGCTCCTCCAGCGTGATGGGGCGCCGGTAGAACCAGGCGGCGGGGTTGGTGGCGGCGTGGCGGCGCATGGCCACCGCCACCCGGCCGAAGTCCTCCGAGGTCGCGTTGTACACGTGCATGTAGCGGCGGGCGAACATCGCCACCCATGCCGCCGGCGTCATCAGCCCGTACGGCACGTGCCAGCTCATCTCCAGCCCCTGGGAGGTGGGCTCGCCGGTCAGGCGACTGTTCGGCTGGCCGAAGCGGCGGCCGGAGCGCTCGTTGAAGGCGCGGTAGCAGACGACCGTCCGCGCCATCCCCGTGGCCACGGCCATGGCCGCGTGCGCCACGGTCCCGCAGGCCGCGCCGCCGCCGTACTCGACCCGCGAGAAGAACGTCAGGTCCCCGATCCCCGCCTCCCTGGCGACGGCGATCTCCTGGCTGGAGTCCTGGGTGTAGGTCACCATGCCGTCCACGTCGCCGGGTGAGAGCCCGGCGTCGTCCAGGGCCGCCAGTACGGCCTCGGCGGCCAGTCGCAGCTCGGAACGCCCCGACTTCTTGCTGAACTCGGTCGCGCCGACGCCCGCGACGGCGGTACGCCCGCTCAACACGGCTTCCCCTCCTCGGCCAGGGCGAAGGTGACGGTCCCGCTGGCGTGGTCGCCCAGGCTCACCTTGCCGCGCACCTCGACCGTGAACCGGCCGTCCTCGCGCGACACGACCGTCCCGTTGAAGCACAGCCGGTCCCCCGCGTACGCCGGGACGCCCAGCTTGACCGCGATGCGCTCGATGACGGCCTCCGGTCCGGCCCAGTCGGTGACGTACCGCTCGACCAGGCCCATGGTGGTCAGGATGTTGAGGAAGATGTCCTTCGACCCCTGGGCGCGCGCCTTTCCGACGTCGTGGTGCACCGGCGTGAAGTCCATGGTGGCCAGGGCCGTGGAGACGACCACGGTGGGGGTGAGGTCGATGGCCAGCTCCGGCAGCGCGGACCCGATCTCGGCAGGCATCACGCGTCCTCCTTCGAAGGCGCCCACATCGGCAGGACGAGCTGGTCGTCCATCGGCCGGTACGTCACGCGCAGCGGCATGCCGACGGCCACCTCCTCGATCGGGCAGTCCACGACGTTGCCGACGATCCGCACCCCCTCCGGCAGCTCCACCACGCCCACGACGAACGGGGTCTCCCGGCCCGGCACCGGCGGGTGGTGGTGCACGACGTAGCTGTAGAGGGTTCCGTGGCCGCTCGCGACCAGGTGGGAGCTGCTGGCCGAGCGGCACTGCGGGCACAGGGGGCCGGGCGGGTGGCGGTGGTGGCCGCAGTCGGCGCAGGTCTGGATGCGGAGCTCCCCCTGCCGCACGCCTTCCCAGAAGAACGCGGTGTCCTGGTTGATCGCCGGTTGGAGCGGGTAGGCAGCCTCCCGCTCAACGGCAGCCTTGGTGCGTGGGCGAAATTTCAGGACTCGGAAGAGCATTTCGGCGACCGGCTCGTCGTCCTCGCCGTACCAGGTGACCTTCCAGGTGGCGAAGAACCCCACCCCCAGCGCCGTCCGCTTGGGCCCGGCCAGGTCCGAGAACCGCGTGGCCGGGGTGAGCCGCTCGCCGACCCGCGCGTACCGGTGGTAGGTCTGCTCGCAGTTGGTCGCCACCACGCCCGTGTAACCGCTCGCGTCGAGCGTGGCCATCATGTCGTCCACCGGCGAACGGTCCTTCGCCCCCCGGCGCACCCCCGGCATCGTCCACACCTGGGCCATCGCGGGCGGGGCGACCCCTTTCTCCAGGTACGCCGGGTTCTCGTCACCCATGGCGTCCAGCCAGTGCCGGATCATGGGGCCGTTCACCGGGTCCTGCGCGGGGGTTCCGCGTACCTCTCCCAGCGCCGCCTGCTTGCCCGCCAGCTCGTGCAGCTCCTCGTCGCTCATGGGAGAGGTCATCGCGGCGGCCTCGGCAGGTTCAGGCCGAGCATGGCGATCAGCTCCCGCTGCACCTCGTTCACTCCGCCGCCGAACGTCAGCACCACCGCCCCCTTCACCCCGTGATCGGTGCGTTCGAGCAGTTCGGCCGTCTCCGGGTCCGACGGGTCCCCGTACCTGGCCAGGATGTCGCCGACGAGCCGGCCGACCTCCTGCATGCGCTCGGAGCCGTAGATCTTGGTGGCCGACGCGTCGGGGGCGCCCAGCCAGCCGAGGTCCATGTTCGCGGCGACCTGCCAGTTCAGGAGCTCGTTCGTACGGAAGGCGCCCCATACCCTGGCCAGCGCGCGCCGTACGTCCGGATTGTCGGCCTGCCCCGTGCGGCGGGCCCAGGCGAGGAAGCGGTCGTAGGTCTGGCCGAGGTTCCCGGCCGGGCCGAGGGTGACGCGCTCGTGGTTGAGCTGGTTGACGATCAGGTCCCAGCCCCGGTCCACCTCGCCGACCACCATGTTCGCGGGTACGCGGACGTCGCTGTAGTAGGTCGCGTTGGTGTGGTGGCGGCCGTCCATGGTGACGATCGGCGTCCACGAGAAGCCGGGGTCGTCCGTGGAGGCGATCATCATGGTGATGCCCTTGTGCTTCTTGGCCTCGGGGTTCGTGCGGGCGGCCAGCCAGATGTACTGGGCGTAGTGGGCGCCGCTGGTGAACACCTTCTGGCCGTTGACGACGTAGTGGTCGCCGTCGAGCACCGCCGTGGTGCGCAGGGAGGCCAGGTCGGTGCCGGCCTCGGGCTCGCTGTAGCCGATGGCGAAGTGGCACTCGCCGGCGAGGATGCGGGGCAGGAAGAGGTCCTTCTGCTCCTGGGTGCCGTACTGCATGAGCGTGGGCCCCACGGTCTGCACCGTGATGATCGGGTACGGGACGCCTGCGCGGGCTATCTCGTTGGCGAAGATCTGCTGTTCGAGGGGGCCGTAGCCGCCTCCCCCGTACTCCTTGGGCCAGCCGAGGCCGAGCTTGCCGTCGCGGCCGAGGCGGCGGCAGTGCTCCATGTACGCCCCGCCGAACGGATCTTCGGCGATCTTCCTGCGGTCCTCGTCGGTGAGGCAGCCCTGGAAGTACTCGCGCAGCTCGTCGCGCAGGGCGCGCTGGGCTGGGGTCAGGTCGATCAGCATCAGAGGAGCGCTCCGATCAGGTCGAGCTGGGCGTCGGCGCCGCCGAGCAGGTGGGACAGGTGCTTGGCCTGCGCGAAGTAGCGGTGCAGCGGGTACGTGACGTCCAGCCCGAGGCCGCCGTGCAGGTGCTGGCAGGTGTAGAGGGCCTTCCAGGCCTCGCTGACGTGGTACGCGGCCAGCGCCAGGTCCTGGTCGGCAGGCAGGTCCTCGCCCAGGCGCCAGGCCGCCGACCACATGGCCACGTCCAGGGCCCTGGCCGCGATGTAGACGTCGGCGATCTGCATGGTCACGGCCTGGAACTCGGCCAGCGCCCGGCCGAACTGCTTCCTCGTCCTGATGTAGTCGGTGGTCAGCTCCAGCGCGCCGGCCAGCACGCCGCCGGCCTGGGCCGCCACGGCCGCCATGAACAGCCGCCGGGCCCCGGTGACCGCCTCGGTCCCCGCGACCCGTTCGGCCGGGGTTCCGTCGAGCACGATCGTGGCGGCGGGCTCGCCGGTGGAGGTGTGCTCGGGGATCGTGGCCGGCGATTCCACCAGGAACAGGCCCTCGTCGGCGGTGACGAGCACCGTGGCGGCGGGGTGCGGCACGGAGACCTTGCGCCCGGTCAGCGTCCAGCCGCCGTCGGCGGCGCGGGCGGTCGTCGCGGGCGGGTCGGCCGGCGCCCTGCCGGGCTCGCGGAGCGCGAGGGTGCTGCCGCCCGGGCGGCGTTGCTGGTCAAGGGTGCCATAGCGGGCCAGGGTCAGCGTGCTCACCAGCGTGGGCAGCGCGGGCACCGGCGCCGCCCGCGCCCCCACCTCCCGCAGCACCACGGCCATCTCCACCGGCCCGAGCCCGGCTCCCCCGGCCTCCTCCGGCACGCACACGCTCATGAGCCCGGCCTGCCACAGCCGCTCGTCGTCCCCTTCCCTGGCCAGTACCTCGGCCGCCAGCTTCCGCAGCTCCTGCTGGGTTTCGTCCAGGTTGAAGTCCATTCACGTCTCCAAGAGGTGTTGCCTGCCGTGCCGTACGAACTCGTCCTCGATCCCCTTGACGTCCGAGTCGGTCAGCCGCCGGAGCCCGGAGCCCGAACGCCACCAGACCGGGTCGGCGGTGCGCCAGCCCTCGCGGGCGAGGAGCCGTTTGATGACCTTGTGGGAGGGCGTCTGGGGCAAGTGATCAGAAAGGCGGATATATCGGGGTAAGGACTTGGCACCCAGATCGCGGCGGGCGGCGAGGAACGCCGTGAACGCCTCCGGGTCGAAGCCCCCCTCCAGCACCAGCGCCGCCATGACCTGGTCGCCCGCCGCCGCGTCGGGCACCGGGTAGACGGCCGCCTCGACCACCCCCGCGAACTCCCGCAGCGCCGCCTCGATGGGCGCGACCGCCAGGTTCTCGCCGTCCACGCGCAGGCGTTCGGTGCCACGCCCCGCGAAGAACACGTAGCCGTCCCCGTCCGCGTACGCCAGGTCGCCCGACCAGAACGCGCCGTGCCTGATCCGCTCGGCGTCCGCCTCGGGGTCGTTGTAGTAGCCGTCGAACAACCCCAGCCCGCGCACGTTGACCAGCTCGCCCACGGCCTCGTCCGGGTTGAGCAGGCGGCCGTTCTCGACGCGGCCCGGCGGGCAGGGGCGGCCGGTGAGCGGGTCGAGGATCAGGACGCCCTCGGGCAGCCGCCCCAGGCACCCCGGCGGCCCGGAGGGGTCGGGAGTGAGCGAGATGGCCGTCTCCGTGGAGCCGAAGGCGTCGATCACATGGCATCCGAACCGCTCCCCGAACCTCCTCGTCGCCACCGCGCTGCCCTCGTTCCCGAACGCGATCCTGAGCGGGTTGCCGGCGTCGTCGGGGCGTTCGGGGGTGGCCAGGACGTAGGAGAGCGCTTTGCCCACATAGTGCAGGTACGTGCAGCCGTACCGCCTGATGTCGGGCAGCAGTCCCGAGGCCGAGAACCGCCGCCGCAGCACCAGCGCCGCACCCGACGCCACGGCCGGGGCGTAGGCGGCCATGAGCGCGCCGGAGTGGAACAGTGGCATCGAGCAGTACACGACGTCCGACGGGGTGAGCAGCGCCGCCAGGCTCGATCCGGGGACGGCCATCTTGCGCTGCGTGATCCGCACGGCGCGGGGCCGGCCCGAGGTGCCCGAGGTGAAGATCAGCATCATGAGGTCCTCGGGCGCGGCGTCCGTATCGAGAAGATCGTCCGCCACGGCACGCGACAGCGGCAGCGCCTCCACCCCCAGGGCCTCGGACATCGGCCCGGCCAGCCCCATGTACGGGGCGTCCACCAGGAGCAGGTCCACGTCCGTGGCGCGGGCGTCGCGGATCAGCTCGTCGACCGACCGCGTCGGGTTCAGCGCGACGACCACGTGCCCGGACAGCGCCGCCCCGCCCACGAGGAACACCAGCTCCGGAACGTTCTCGCTGAGCACCCCGACGTGCAGTCCCGCGCCGCGCCGCGACAGCCAGGCCCCCGCGCCACGGCAGGCCGCCACGTGCTCGCGCCACGACCACGTCGTGTCCTCGAACATCAGTCCAGGTCGGTCGTCGCCGGCCCGTGCGAGGAGCAGGGCCGCCATCGTGTTCGCCGCCATCCAGAGCCTCCACCAAGCGCTCGGTCAGCCGAATCGCAAACTAGAACAGATTCTAATATCTGTCCAGTGCCCACCCATCCTGATAAGTCGCGACATAAGCCTGTAACGCCACAGACATGGGCCTATAGGGCTTCTTTGTGACCCGCGAGTAACAAGCCGTGTTATCGAGAAATCAGATAACGTGTTCTTATGCGTACCCCGCACGCGACGACCGCCGCGCCCTCCAGCGACACCGAGGGGACCATGGAGAGCCACCCCACGCCGGGCGGGCACAGCGTCCGTACGCGCAGCCAGCACCAACGCCGCAAGCGCATCGTCCAGGCCGCCGCGGCGCTGGCCTCGCGCGGCGGGGTCGAAGCCATGCAGATGCGCACGGTGGCCGAGCGCGCGGGCGTGGCGCTTGGCACGCTCTACCGCTACTTCCCGTCCAAGATGGACCTGGTGGTGGCGGTGGTGGGCGAGGAGATCGACCTCCTCGAAAGCAGCATCGAGCGGCGGCCGCCCGGGGCCACCACCCCGTCGAGCCGCGCGGTGGACGTGCTCATGCGGGCGACCCGCGGGCTGATGCGCGAGCCGGAGCTGGCCGACGCGCTCATCCGCTCGCTGATCATGGCGGAGGTGCAGACGCCGTTCGGGGAGCGCATCACGGGGCTGCTGCTGCGCGTCTCGGCCGACGGTCTGACCCTCGAAGACGCCACCGAGGAGCAGGCCGACCTCGCGGGGTCGCTGGCCAGCGTGTGGGTGCAGGAGCTGCTGGAGATGCTCCGGGGCCGCCGCACCTACGACCAGATCCAGCGCCGCATCGAAACCGCCGCCGCCCGACTGCTCGCCGACATCTGACCGGTGGTCCGGTCACCCCGTGTGGAACGTGCGCCGGTACGCGTGCGGTGACACCCCCATCGCCGCCTGCAGGTGCTGCCTGAGCGAGGCCGCCGTCCCGAAGCCGGCCCGCTCCGCCACGCGGTCCACCGGCAGGTCGCTGCCCTCAAGCAGGTGCCTGGCCAGCGCGATCCGCTGCTGCGTCAGCCACTGCCCCGGGCTCAGCCCGACCTCCTGCCGGAAGTGCCGGGTGAACGTGCGCCTGCTCATCCCCGCGTGATCGGCCAGGTCGTCCAGCCGGAGCGGCGTGCCCAGCCGTTCCATGACCCAGGCCCTGGTGGGGGCCGTGCCGACGCTGGACGGCTCGGGCACCGGGTGCTCGACGTACTGGGCCTGGCCGCCGTCCCGCCACGGCGGCACCACGCACGCCCTGGCCACCTGGTTGGCGACCCGGCTGCCGTGGTCGCGGCGGACGAGGTGGAGGCAGAGGTCCACCCCGGCCGAGGCGCCGGCCGAGGTGAGCACGTCGCCGTCGTCCACGAACAGCACGTCCGCGTCCACCCGGACCTTCGGGAACGCGGCGGCGAACCGTTCGGCGTGCCGCCAGTGCGTGGTCGCCGGGCGGCCGTCGAGCAGTCCGACCGCCGCCAGCACGTACGTGCCGATGCAGATGGAGACGATCCGGGTGCCGGGGCGGATCCGGGCCAGCGCCGCGGCCAGCCCGGCGGGCAGCGAGTCCGCGCCCGTGAGCCCGTCGTACCACTCCGCGGCGGGCACCACCACGGTGTCGGCGCTCGCCAGCACGCTCGCGTCGTGCTCGACGGCGACGGAGTAGTCGGCGGCCGTGGCGACGGGACGGCCGTCGACCGTGCAGGTGACCACGTCGTACAGCGGCTCGCCGCCGGGCCCCCGGGCGGCGCAGAAGATCCTGGACGGCACGCTCAGCTCGAACGGGATCACCCCGTCGACGGCGAGGACGGCGACTCGATGCATGGCCCGATTTTTACACATCATGGCCTTTGGGCCACTCGCGGGGCCGCCCCCTGAACCAGCAGGCTGGGTCTCATGAAGATGAAGGCGATCAGCCAGGACGCCCTGGGCGGCCCTGAGGTTCTGAAGATGGTCGAGGTCGACAGGCCCGTCCCCGGCCCGACCGAGGTGCTGGTGCGGGTGGAGGCGGCCGGGCTGAACCCGACCGACTGGAAGACCCGCGAGAGCGGCGGCTTCCTGCGGGACGAGCTGCCGTTCGTGCTCGGCTACGACGTCTCGGGCGTGGTCGAGGACTCCGGCGTCGGGCAGGCACTCCACAAGCCGGGCGACGAGGTGTTCGGCATGCTCAAGTACCCGGACGGGCACGGCGCCTTCGCCGAGTACGTCACCGCGCCGTCGCGCCACTTCGTGCGCAAGCCCGCCGCCGTGGACCACGTCCAGGCGGCCGGGATCCCGCTCGCGGGGCTGACCGCCTACCAGGCGCTCGTGGACGTCGCCGGGCTGAAGGGCGGCCAGCGGGTGCTCATCCATGCCGCCGCCGGCGGGGTGGGGCACCTGGCGGTGCAGATCGCCAAGGCGCGCGGCGCGTACGTGATCGGGACGGCCAGCGCGGCCAAGCACGAGTTCCTGCGCGGCCTGGGCGCCGACGAGCTGGTCGACTACCGGAACGAGGACTTCGCCGAGGTCGTGCGGGACGTGGACGTGGTGCTAGAGACCATCGGCGGCGACTACGGGCCGCGTTCGCTGCGCACCCTGCGCGCGGGCGGCACGATCGTCTCGCTGGTGCTCCGGGATCTCGACCCTGACCTGCACCGGCGGGCCGCCGAGCTGGGCATCCGCTCGGAGGCCATGCTGGTGGAGCCCGACCACGCCGCGATGCGCGCGCTGGCGGCACTGGCCGAGGCGGGGCGGCTGCGCGCGGAGGTCGCCGCCGCCCTGCCGCTGGCGGAGGCCGCCAAGGCTCACGAGCTCGGCGAGACGAACCGGGTCACCGGCAAGATCGTCCTCACCGTGCCCCGCTGACGCATTCATGGTCAATCCTTTGGGTCCGTAAATGGTTCGCCTTGGTCGCGGTCAAAAGTCGCCGGTCTGTCAGTGGCGGCGTCTATACAGGGATGTATGACCGACAAGCCGACAAACGAGGAGTTCCTCCAACAGGTCGACCCGATGCGGCGCGAGCTGCTGGCGCACTGCTACCGGATGATGGGCTCGGTGCACGACGCCGAGGACCTCGTCCAGGAGACCTACCTGCGCGCGTGGCGGGCCTATGAGGGCTTCGAGGGGCGCTCCTCGTTGCGCACGTGGCTTTATCGCATCGCCACCAGTGCCTGCCTGACCGCGCTCGACAGCCGGAACAGGCGGCCGCTGCCCACCGGTCTCGGTGCACCCAGCACCGAGCCGACCGCTCCCCTGGTGTCGGACCACGAGGTGCCGTGGCTGGAGCCCGTGCCCGACGCCCTGGTGGGCGTCGGCGGCGACGACCCCGCCACGATCGTGACCGCGCGCGAGAGCATCAGGCTCGCCCTGATCGCCGCGCTGCAGCACCTGCCGCCGCGGCAGCGGGCGGTGCTGGTGCTGCGTGACGTGCTCAAGTGGAAGGCCGCCGAGGTGGCCGAGGCGCTGGAGACGTCCACCGCGGCCGTCAACAGCATCCTCCAGCGGGCCCGCGCCCAGCTCAACGAGGTGCAGCCGAGCATCGACGACCCGGTCGAGCCGCTGTCCGCCGAGCAGCGGGCCCAGCTCGACCGCTATGTCGCGGCGTTCGAGAACTACGACGTCGACAGCCTGGTGGACCTGTTCACCAAGGACGCGGTCTGGGAGATGCCGCCGTTCGTCGGCTGGTACCAGGGGCCCGAGGCGATCATGGAGCTCACCAGGACGCAGTGCCCGGCCGAGCGCTCCGGCGACCTCAAGCTGGTCCCGATCGCCGCCAACGGGCAGCCGGCCTTCGCGGTGTACTACCGCGAGAACGGCGTCTACGGGCAGTTCGCGATCATGGTGCTGACGTTCGCCGGGGAGCAGGTCAGGCACGTCGGCATGTTCTTCGAGGAGAGCCTGTTCGAGACGTTCGGGCTGCCGGCGACGCTGGAGGGTTCCGCGCCAAAGTAGAACGCGTTACAGTCACGCCAGAGCATCATTCTGGAGGCGACTGTGGGCACACCTGTGATCGTCGAGGCCGTTCGCACCCCCATCGGCAAGCGAGCGGGATGGCTGGCCGGGCTGAAACCGCAACAGGTTCTGGCCACCGCGCTGAACGGGCTCGTCGAGCGGTCGGGGATCGATCCGGCGGCCGTGGGCCAGGTGTTCGCCGGATGTGTGACGCAGGCGGGCGAGCAGGGCGGGCACATCGGGCGATACTCGTGGCTCTATGCCGGGCTGCCGTACCAGACCGGGGTGACGACGGTGGACGCGCAGTGCGGGTCGTCGCAGCAGGCGGTGCACCTCGCGGCGGCGATGGTGCGCGCGGGCGTGATCGAGGCCGGCGTCGGGTGCGGCGTCGAGGTGATGAGCCGGGCGCCGCTCGGCAGCAACGTCCGGCCCGCCACCGCGAAACCGGACGACTGGCGCATCGACCTGCCGGACCAGTTCACCGCGGCCGAGCGGATCGCGCGGCGGCGCGGGCTGACGCGGGAGCGGCTCGACTGGCTCGGGGCGCGCTCCCAGCGGCTGGCGGCCAAGGCGTGGGCCGACGGGCGGTTCGAGCGCGAGATCGTGCCCGTCGGGGACGTACGCAGGGACCAGGGCTTACGCGAGACCACGGTCGAGACGCTGGCCAACCTCAGGCCCGTCGCCGAGGGCGCGCTCCACACGGCGGGCACCTCGTCGCAGATCTCCGACGGCGCCGCGGCGGTGCTGGTGATGAGCGAGGAGGCGGCCGCGCGGCACGGGCTGCGGCCCAGGGCGCGGATCCTGGCGCAGGCGCTCGTCGGCGCGGAGCCGTACTATCACCTGGACGGGCCTGTGGAGGCGACGGCGAAGGTGCTGGCAGCGGCGGGGATGACGATCGGCGACATCGACAGGTTCGAGGTGAACGAGGCGTTCGCATCGGTCGTGCTGTCGTGGGCGAGCGCGCACGCGCCCGACATCGACCGCGTCAACGTCAACGGCGGCGCGATCGCGCTCGGCCATCCGGTCGGCGCCACGGGCGCGCGGCTGATCACCACGGCGCTGCACGAGCTGGAGCGGTCCGACTCGGCCACCGCGCTCGTCACGATGTGCGCCGGCGGGGCGCTGGCCACGGCCACCATTCTCGAGCGGGCCGGCTGATCCGGCCGGTGAACAACTCCTTACCTGATCGGGGGCGCATGAAGAGCAGACGCAGGCCGTACGCCGAGCAGCGACCGCAGGATCTCGGCGGCGGGGTGTGGAGCGTGCCGGTGCCGATCCCGGGCAACCCGCTCGGCTACACGCTCGTCTACGCCCTCGAATCTCCCAAGGGGCCGGTGCTGGTCGACGCCGGGTGGAACCATCCGGACGCCTGGGACGCGCTCAACGGCGGCCTCGCCGCCCTCGGGATCGACGTGAGCACGGTGAGCGGGGTGGTCGTCACCCATTTCCATCCCGACCACGCCGGGCTCGCGGGGCAGGTCAAGGACGTGTCCGGCGGGTGGATCGCGATGCACGAGGACGACGCGGCGCTGGTCAGGCTCATGCACGACTACCCTGCCGACGAGCACGAGAGCTTCCAGTCCGACATGCTCAGGCGGGCCGGGGCCGATCCGGGCGAGGTGCGGCAGGCGGTGAGCCGCCCGATCCCGCCGGCGCTGCCCGACCGCCGGTTACGTGACGGCGACCTGGTCGACCTGCCCGGCCGCAAGCTCCGGGCCGTCCACACGCCCGGCCACACTCCCGGGCACATCTGCCTGCACCTGGAGGACGCCGACCGGCTGTTCACCGGGGACCACGTCCTCCCCGACATCACCCCCCACGTCGGGATTTATCCGTATGACCGGGATGATGTCGATCCATTGGGTGATTTCCTGGACTCCTTGGATCGGGTCGCCGAGCTGGGCCCCCTCGACGCGTTGCCCGCACACGAATGGATATTTCCTGATGTGGCCGCGCGAGCCGCCGAGATCCGCCACCATCACGATGAGAAGCTCGAACGGCTGCGCGCCCTCCTGGCCCAGCGGCCGGAACCGCTGACCATCTGGGAGGTCGCCGCGATGATGACGTGGAACAGGCCATGGGGCGATCTGCCCCCCGCGCTGAGAGGCATGGCGGCCGGGGAGGCCGCGGCACACCTGCGCACCCTGGAGGCCAGGGGCGAGATTCGCCGGGTCCCCGGTGTCGATCCGGTCCGCTTCCAGGCTCTAGACTCCTAGACATCCGATGTCTAGGGAGAGAAGCGTGGCGGTCACCGACGCGGCCATCGACAAGATCAAACAGATGATTCTCTCGGGCGAGCTGGTCCCCGGCGACCGGCTGCCCAAAGAGGCCGACCTCGCCGAGCGGCTCGGCCTCTCACGCAACTCGCTGCGCGAGGCCGTGCGCGCGCTGTCCCTGATCAACGTGCTCGACGTACGTCAGGGTGACGGCACCTACGTGACCAGCCTGGAGCCGCACCTGCTGCTCGACACCATGTCGTTCGTGCTCGACCTGCACCGCGACGACACGGTGATCCAGTTCTTCGAGGTCAGGCGCATCCTGGAGCCGGCCGCCACGGCGATGGCGACCGAGCTGATGACCGACGCCGAGGTCGAGGAGCTGCGCCTGATCCTGGAGTCCCTGCCCGACGAGCCCACGGTCGAGGAGCTGGTGGCCAACGACCTCCAGTTCCACCAGCGGATCGCGCAGGGGTCGGGCAACAGCGTGCTGTGCTCGTTCATCGAGAGCCTGTCAGGTCCGACCACTCGGGCCAGGATCTGGCGCGGTCTCACCCAGGAGGGGGCGATGCAGAAGACGCGGGAGCAGCACACCGCGATCTACGAGGCCATCGCCGCCCGCCAGGCCGACGTGGCCCGGTCCTGGGCGACCGTGCACGTGGCGGGCGTGGAGTCGTGGCTGCGCAAGGCGCTCGATCTCGACTGACCCGTCACCAGGGGTTGGTGCCGCCCTGCTCGCTGAGGAAGACGCCGGTCGAGACGTCGGGCAGGGCGGCCTGGCGCGCGCGAACGTGCCCAGGCCGCTGGAGACGTTCACCACGCGGCCGGCCTCCGACCGGCTGCTGTCGAGCAGCGCCGAGTTCGCCGAGCTGTGGGCGGGGCACGAGGTGACCGTCCACAGGTCTGTTCGCAAGCGGATCAACCATCCGGCGGTGGGGTGGCTGGAGCTCGACTGCGAGACGCTGCACGTGCCCGAGGGCGACCAGTGGGTCGTGCTCTACACGGCCGCGCCGGGCTCGCCGTCGTACGAGGCGCTGCGGCTCCTCAAGGTCATCGGCACGCAGGACCTCCAGCGCTCGCCCTGACCTCGGTGGGGCGGGTAGTACCTATGTCGTGGCCGACAAACTGGAGCGATACCGGAGCAAACGCGACGCCAGCCGCACCCCCGAACCCATCCCCGCATCGCCGCCTCCCTCCGTGGACGGCAACGCGTTCGTCATCCAGGAGCACCACGCCCGCTCCCTCCACTGGGACCTGCGGCTCGAACGCGACGGCGTCCTCGTGTCCTGGGCCGTCCCCAAGGGCCTGCCCGCCGACCCCGGCACCAACCACCTGGCCGTGCACACGGAGGACCATCCGATGGAGTACCTCACGTTCCACGGCGAGATCCCCAAGGGCGAGTACGGCGGCGGCACGATGACCGTCTGGGACACCGGCACGTACGAGACGGAGAAGTGGTCGGATCGCGAGGTCAAGTTCGTCCTGCACGGAAGGCGGGCCTCGGGGCGGTTCGTCCTGTTCCGGACCCGAGGCCAGAACTGGATGATCCACCGTATGGACTCCCGGTCCCGCGACCCGTTCCCGCCGGTCGAACCCATGCTCCCGACAGAACGCGCCAAACCCCCGAAGGACGTCTCGGCCTACGCCTTCGAGTTCGCGTGGGGTGGCCGCCGCCTGCTCGTCCCCGTCGAGGGCGGGCGCACCACGGCCGCGCGGGAGCACCCATGGCTGCGGGGACTGGCGGAGTCGTTCGGCAGCCGCACCGCGATGCTGGACGGGGAGGTGGCCACGCTCGGGGGCGCGGAGATCCTGGTCTTCTACGACCTGCTGTACGACGACGGCCGCTCGCTGGTCGACGAGCCATACACGGTGCGACGGGCGGCGCTGGAGGCGCTGGAGCTGGCCGGGGCCCGCTGGCAGACGGCTCCGTCGTGGCCGGGCGAGGCGGGCCCGGTCCGTCAGGCCGCCCGCGAGCAGGGGCTGCCCGGGATCCTGGCCAAGCGCCTCGACTCGACGTACGAACCCGGCCCCTCAAAATCCTGGCTCCTCATCCCCTCCTGAGCCCACCACCCCACAACCCCTCACCCCGGCACCCACCACAGACCCCGCCCCGAGACCCACCACACCACGGCACCCTCGATCCGACACCCACCACGCCGCCCGCTACGGGACCTCGCCCGCATGCCGCAACGCCCCACCTAGGGGCAGCATCATCCTGCCCACCACGTCATAGAACCCCGCCTCACAACGCCACCCTGCCCACCACGCCGCCGGATTCCGCCCAGACACCCGCCGCTCCCCGATTTCCCCCAGGACAGCGTCCTGGCCACCGCGCCACGAGCCCCGGCCGACACCCACCACGCCGCACCTTCCGCACGACGGCGTCCTGGCCACCGCTCGCCCCCTGACGCCCAGGCCCCGCCCGCCGCGACGCGGCATCCCGCACGAGCGCGTCCGGCCCACCACGCCACGTGACATCGCCCGACAGCGACGTGCCGGCCATCGCGCCGGATCCCCGCCCGACGAAAGCACCGCGTCCGCCCACGCCGCGGCACCCCGACTGCCGACGACGTCGTACTGCCCACCTCGCCAGACGAAGGTGCCTCACTCGCCCCGGTCGCGGGAAGGGACGCCGAGCCCGGAGGGTTCAGCGCCTCGCTAGCCCTCCTTGGGCAGCAGCCCCTCCGCCGTCAGCTCGTCCCACACCACTTCCGGAACGGGACGGGACAGCAGGGCGGCGTTCGCGGTGACCTCCTCGGGCGAGCGGGCGCCCAGGACGACCGAGGCGACGGCCGGGTGGCGGAGGGGGAAGGCCATGGCCGCCTGGGGCAGCGTGACGCCGTGTCGTTCGCAGACCTCCGCGATCCTCGTCGCCCGCTCCACCACCGCCGCCGACGCGGGCTCGTAGTTGTACGTGCCGGTCGGCCGGGGGGTGGCCAGGATGCCGCTGTTGAAGACGCCCGCCGCCAGCACCCTCACCCCGCGGCGCACGCACTCCTCCAGGAGCGGCAGGCCCGACTGGTCGAGCAGGGTGTAGCGGCCCGCGAGCATCACGACGTCGATGGAGGTCTCCTGGACGAAGCGCAGTGGTGCCTGCCACTGGTTCATCCCGACACCGATGGCCTTCACCACACCCTGCGCCCGCAGCTCCGCCAGCGCCGGGTACGCCTCCGCCAGCGCCTGGTCCATGTGATCGTCCGGGTCGTGGATGAGCGCGATGTCGACGGCCGGGAGCCCCAGCCGTCCCAGGGACTCCTCCAAGGACCTGCGAACACCGTCACCGGAGAAGTCCCACACCCGCTGAAGGTCGGCGGACACATCGAAGCCCTGCTCGTCGCGACTGCCCGACGACGAGGCGGGCACCAGCAGGCGGCCGATCTTGGTGGACAGTACGTAGCCGGAGCGGCCCTTGAGGGCGGCGCCGAGGCGGCGCTCCGACAGGCCGAGCCCGTAGTGGGGCGCGGTGTCGAACAGGCGCACACCGGCGTCCCACGCCGCGTCGACGGTGGCGCGTGCCTGCTCCTCCGACACCTCGCTGAACAGGTTGCCGATCGGCGCCCCGCCGAAGCCGTGCCGCGACACCTCGACCCCGCCGCCGTCACGCCCGACCCAAGACCCACTGCCCTCAATCATGGACTCGCCGCCCTCATATCCGCTCAGAGAATCACCGGCCACGCCGGTTTGACCCCCAGCCGCCCCAACACCGTCACGCCCAGCCGTCATGCCATGATCACTCCCAGCCGACTCACCACCGTCACGCCCAGCCAACGCGGCACCGTCACGGCCGGTCGGAGGCCCAGCCGGTGTGTCGGCCGGTGTGTCGGTCTCCGATCCGGCCGGAGGCTCGTCGATCCCGTTCAATCCTGTGCCTTTCCGCCCGCGATCCGACTGATCATCAGGGCGATGAGGATGATCCCGCCGTAGATCACCGGCTGCCAGAAGCCGGAGACGCCGATGAGCGTCAGAATGTTCTGCACCAGGCCGATCACCAGCACGCCGGTGAGCGCGCCCAGGATCGTGCCCTTGCCGCCGTCCATGCTCACGCCGCCGATGACCGCCGCCGCGAACACCATGAAGATCCACCCGACGCCCTGGTTGTTGCCGATCGCCCCGAGGCGGCCGGTCTCCAGGATCCCGGCGAGCGCCGCGAGCGTCCCGCCCAGGATGAACACCCCGTACAGCACCCGATCCACCCGGATGCCGGCGGCGCGGGCGGCGTCGATGTTGCCGCCGATCGCGTAGAGCGCGCGGCCGAGCCGCAGGTAGCCGAGGCCGAAGATGCCCGCCGCGAACAGCACGCCGGCGATCCAGACGGCCGCCGGCAGGCCGAGCCACATGGCGCTGCCCAGGTAGAGGATCGAGTCGGGGAGCTGGAACAGCGTCTTGCCCTCGGTCGGCCCCTGCAGGAAGCCGTGCACGATGATCAGCATGGCCAGCGTCACGATGAACGCCGACAGCTGGAACCTGATGATCAGGAAACCGTTGAACGCCCCGATGGCCGCGCCGACCAGCAGCGCCAGCGGGATCACGAGCGCGCCGGGCAGCCCGATGCCGAACCCGCCCGCGGCCACCGGGATCACCAGCATCACCGCGATGCCCGGCGCGGTGCCGACCGTCGACTCCAGCGACAGGTCGAACTTGCCGGCGATGAGGATCATCGCCTCGGCCAGCACGAGGAGCGAGATCGCCGCCTGCTGCTGGAGCACGTTCGTGAGGTTGCCCGCCGTCAGGAAGGTCGGGTCGAGGAACGCGCCCACGACGAGCAGGATCACGATCACCGGCACCAGCGTCAGGTCACGGAACCTGGCCAGGCGCACCCGTGGGACCGGCGCAGTCATAGTGGTCAATCTTCCATGCCTTCCATCACGGCCACGAGTTCGTGGTCCGTCCAGCCACGCGGCACGTCCTTGACAACCCTGCCGTGGAACATCACCAGCACCCTGTCGCAGATGCGCAGATCGTCGAGTTCGTCGGAGACCACGACGGCCCCCGCGCCCCGTTCGACCGCGTCCTCGACGGCGCCGAGCAGGGCCTGTTTGGCCTTGACGTCGACGCCGGCGGTCGGGTTGATCACGACCAGCACTGTCGGGTCGTCCACGAGGGCCCGCGCGAAGACGACCTTCTGCGCGTTCCCCCCGGAAAGGTCGCCGACCGGCTGGTCAGGCCCCTCCGTCTTGATGTCGAGTTCCTTGATCATCTGGCTGCCCTTGGCCCTGCGGCGGGCCGGCGACACGATCCCGTACCGGCCCAGTTTGCGGGCGATCGGGAATGTGGCGTTCTCCCCCACCGAGAGCAGCGAGACGAAGCCCTCGTGGTGGCGGTCCTCCGGCACGAACCCGAGGCCCGCCCTCATGGCGGCGGGCACGTCACCCGGTTTGACCCGCGTGCCGTTGACCGTGACCGTGCCGGAGTCGGCCTTGCGGAGCCCGACCAGGGTCTCGGCCAGCCCGACCTTGCCGCTGCTCGCGGATCCGGCCAGGCCGACGACCTCGCCCGATTTCACGGAAATATCGATATCCGCGTAGCGGCCGCCGAGTGAGAGACCCTCGCCCGACAGCACGATCCTGTCGCCGGGCGCGCGAGGACGGGGCTCGTACGCCACCGTGGCCTCCCCCGTCATCGCGGCGACCAGCTCGTCGTGAGGGAGGCCGGCGACCGGCCTGGTCACGACGTGCCGCGCGTCCCGGAAGACCGTGACGCTCTGGCAGATCTCGTAGACCTCGTCGAGGTGGTGGGAGATGTACATCATCGTGACGCCCTGCTCGCGCAGCGAGCGCATGCGCGTGAACAGCCGCTCGATGGCCGGGCCGTCGAGCCGGGCGGTCGGCTCGTCGAGAATGATGAACCTCGCCCCGAACGACAGCGCCCGGGCGATCTCGACCAGCTGGCGCTGCTCGACGGTCAGGTCGCCGGCCAGCGCCTGCGCGTCGACGTCCACCTCGTACGTGTCCAGCAGCCCGCGCGCCCTGACCCGCAGCGCGCGCCAGTTGATCATGGTGCCCCTGGCGGACTGGCGGTTGAGGAAGAGGTTCTCGGCGACCGTGAGCGCCGGGATGATCGTGGACTTCTGATAGACGCAGGCGACGCGCTGCCGCCAGGCGTCACGGTCGGCGAGGGCGGGCGCGGCCTCTCCCGAGAACAGCACCTCGCCCTCATCGGCCGGCTGAAGCCCGGTGAGGATCGACACCAGGGTGGATTTCCCCGCGCCGTTCCTGCCGACGAGCGCGTGGGTCTCGCCCTCGGCGATCGCGATCCCCGCGCCGTTGAGCGCGACGGTGGGACCGAAGCGCTTGACGACGTTTCGGGCCTCAACGTGATTTTTCATCACTTGACCTGATTACCCCAAAGGCTCTTGTCGTCCACGTTCTCCTTGGTCACGAGTGGCGCGGGCAGCTGGTCCTCCAGGCCGTTCGGGAGCTGGATGATCGTGCTGTCGTGATCGGTCGGGCCGGCCTTGAACGTCTTGCCCTCCAACGCGGCTTTGGCGTAGTAGAGCGCGTACTTGGCGTAAAGGTCGGCCGGCTGCGACACCGTGGCGTCGATGTCGCCCTTGCGGATCGCCTCGAACTCCTGCGGGATCCCGTCGTTCGACACCACGAAGATGTGCTTGGGGTCGGTCGGCGGGACCAGCAGGCTCTTCTGCTTCAGCACCTGCAGTGTCGGCGCCAGGTGGACACCGCCGGCGTGCAGGTAGATGCCCTTGATGTCGGGGTTCTGCTCAAGGCGGGTCTGCAGCATGGACGCCGCCTTGGTGCCGTCCCACTCCGTGGGCTCGCTGAACACCGTGATGCCGGGGAACTTGCTCTTCATGCACTCCAGGAACGCCTCCGACCTGTCACGGCCGTTGATGGAGCTGAGCGCGCCCTGGAGCTGCACGACCTTGCCCTTGCCGCCCAGCTTCTCGCCGAGGAACTCGCAGGCCTTGGTCCCGTACGCGCGGTTGTCGGCGCGTACGACCATGTAGACCTTGCCCTTGTCCGGACGGGTGTCGACGGTCACGACGGGGATCTTCTTGTTCTCCAGCTGCTGCAGCGTGTTGGCGATGGCACCGGTGTCCTGTGGGGCCATGATGATCGCCTTGGCCCCCTGTCCGACCAGCGCCTGCACGTTGTTGACCAGCTTGGAGACGTCGTTCTGCGAGTTCGTCGGCGGCATGAGGTCCACCTTGAGCTCGCCGGCCATCTGCGGGACGTACTTGATGTAGGAGTTCCAGAAGTCGGAGTCGGCCCGCGGGTGGTCGATGCCGACCTTGCCGCCGCCGCCCCCTTCTCCGGTTGTTGTCGTGCCCGAGCCACACGCGGTGACGACCGCCAAGAGGGCCGCTGCCGCGACTGCCGATCCGAACTTCATGGGGGGTTACCTTCCTTAGCTCGATGCTCTGAGCCGGAGCCCTTGCATACCTCCGTCGACCGCGAGTGCGACCCCGGTGGTGGCACCGGCTTCGGGGCTGGCGAGGTAGGCGATGGCCGCCGCCACCTCCTCCGCGCTGACCAGGCGGCCCATCGGCTGCCTGGCGTTCAGTGCGGCCCGCTCCCCTTCTGGGTCGTCGGCCAGGTCGAGCAGCCTGGCGACCCACGGGGTGTCCGCGGTGCCGGGGTTGACGCAGTTGACGCGAATGCCCTCGCGGATGTGGTCCGCGGCCATCGCGAGGGTCAGCGACAGCACCGCGCCCTTGGTCGCGCTGTAGAGCGCGCGCTGCGGCAGGCCCGCGGTGGCCGCGATCGAGCAGGTGTTGACGATCGACGCGTGCTCGGACTGCCTGAGGTACGGCAGCGCCGCCCGCGCGACCCGGACCATGCCGAGCACGTTGACGTCGAACACCCTCTGCCACTCGCTGTCCGGGTTGTCCTCGATGGTGCCCTGCGCGCCGATGCCCGCGTTGTTGACGAGCACATCGATGCCACCCAGACGGTCGGCGGCCTCCGCCACCGCCGCCCGTACCTCAGCGTCGTCCGTGACATCGACCTTGATCCCGATGAAGGGGTCACCGGGCGGGTTGACGTCAAGGCAGGCGACCTTCATGCCGCGCTCGGCGAGCAGGGTGGCCGCGGCCAGCCCGATGCCGGAGCCGCCGCCGGTCACGATCGCTTTCAGGCTCACGCGTCCCTCCAGACCTCGCCGCCGGGGAATGTATGGGCGGCGATCGACACTGCATGCATTTCCGCGCTGAAGCCGGGCGCGGACGGTGCGACATAACGGCCGTTGCGGATGACCACCGGGTCCACGAAGTGCTCGTGGAGGTGGTCGACGTACTCGATCACGCGGTTGTCCATGGAGCCGGTGATCGCTACATAGTCGAACATCGACAGGTGCTGCACCAGCTCGCACAGCCCGACGCCGCCTGCATGGGGGCACACCGGCACGCCGAACTTGGCCGCGAGCAGCAGGATCGCCAGGTTCTCGTTGACGCCGCCGACTCTGGCCGAGTCGATCTGCAGGTAGGAGATGGCATCGGCCTGCAGGAGCTGCTTGAACACGATGCGGTTCTGGACGTGCTCGCCGGTGGCCACGGGGATGGGCGCGATGCCCCTGGCGATGGCGGCATGGCCGAGCACGTCGTCGGGGCTGGTCGGCTCCTCGACCCAGTGCGGGTGGAACTCGCCCAGCGCGTTGATCCACTCGATGCCGGATCCGACGTCCCAGCGCTGGTTGGCGTCGATGGCGATCGGGAAGTCGGGACCGCAGACCTCGCGGGCGACCCTGAACCTGCGCCGGTCGTCCTCGAGGTCGGCGCCGACCTTGAGCTTGATCTGCTTGAAGCCCTGATCAAGGGCCTCCTTGCAGAGCCTGCGCAGCTTGTCGTCGTCGTACCCGAGCCACCCGGGGGAGGTGGTGTAAGCGGGGTAGCCGACCTCGATGAGCCGGTTGATCCGCTCCGCCTTGCCCGACTCCTGGCTCTTCAGGATCTGGAGGGCCTCCTGCGGCGTCAGCGCGTCGCCGATGTAGCGGAAGTCGATGAGGTCGACGATCTCCTCGGGGGACATCTCGGACAGCAGCCGCCACAACGGCTTGCCCGCCCGCTTGGCCTTGAGATCCCACAGAGCGTTGACCACGGCGGAGATCGCCATGTGCATGACGCCCTTCTCCGGCCCCAGCCAGCGCAGCTGCGAGTCGTTGACCATGTCCTTGTAGAGCGCGCCGAGGTCCTCGACGTCTTTGCCGACCACGTACGGCTCGAGCGCGCTGATGGCCGTGGTCTGGATGTCGTTCCCGCGCCCGATCGTGAACGCGAACCCGTGCCCCTCGAACCCGTCATCGGTCGTGAGCACGACATAGGCCGCGGAGTAGTCGGGATCCGGATTCATCGCATCCGAGCCGTCCAGCTCGCGCGAGGTCGGGAACCGCACGTCGTGCGTCTCCATCCCGACGATCCGGTACGCGCCAGGAGTCGTCATGCCTGCCCCACCATCTGGCGCTGCCGCCCGAGCCCCTCGATCTCCAGCTCCATCACGTCACCTTCACGCAGGTACGGCTGCCCCGGCATGCCCATCGCCACGCCGGCCGGCGTACCCGTATTGATCACGTCACCCGGCTCCAGGACCATGAACTGGCTCAGGTAGCGCACGATCTCGGCCACATCGAAGATCATGTTCTTGGTGTCGCCGTCCTGGCGCAGCTCACCGTTCACCCAGAGGCGCAGCGGCAGGCTCTGCGGGTCGCCCACCTCGTCCGCCGTCACCAGCCACGGGCCGAGCGGGTTGAACGTCTCGCACGACTTGCCCTTGTCCCACTGCCCACCGCGTTCGAGCTGGAACTCGCGTTCGGAGACGTCGTTGGAGATCGCGTACCCGGCGATCACGCCGAGCGCCTCCTCCCGGCTGCCCAGGTAGCGCGCCTCCTGACCGATGACCACGGCCAACTCCACCTCCCAGTCGGTCTTCACACTGCCCCTGGGCACAAGCACCTCGTCGTACGGGCCGACCATGGTGTTCGCGGCCTTCATGAACACGACCGGCTCGGCCGGCACGTCCTGCCCGGACTCGGCGGCATGGTCGCTGTAGTTCAGGCCGATACAAACGATCTTTCCTGGACGCGCGATCGGGGCGCCGATCCGCAGCCCCTCGGCGTCGACGACGGGCAGGGCACCGCGCTCGAGCGCGTCCCGGACGCGCGCCACTCCCCCGGAAGCGAGGAAAGCCCCATTGATCTCGGGCTCTCCGATGTCGCGCAGGTTACCGGCGTCATCCATGACCACCGGACGTTCCTGACCGACAGGTCCTACTCGCAGCAGCTTCACACCGCATCCTTCACATATACATCGGATGTCTCGATTCATGATGCTCGTGCGACCAGGCAGAGCATGTCAAGGGCGTCAATGCGGATACATCCGATCCGTGACCTCGAAAGACACCCTTGAGGCGTGGACTACGCCTGTGAAGCGACTTTACCGCTCCGATGGCTACGTTCACATACACGGATTCATGCCCCCAAAAACATCGGAGGTAAACCCAACGTCAAGCCCACACAATGAACGAGACACCCCACGTGAAGGCTCACGACGGCAGACCACGTCCGACACGAAGCACCGCGACAACGACCCGCCCGACACGAAGCACCGCAACGACAACCCGGCCGACATGAAGCACCGCGACGACGACACGGCCGGCACAACGGACCGACGATGGCGGCAGGCGGGGCCTCGATCTCCGACAGCGGCATCCTGCACGTCCGGGCGCCGCCCAAAGGCCCGGTCCGCTGCGGCCTGGAAGCTTGAGACCTTTGGGCGGGGATGCCGTGGGGACGGCAACGGAGGGGACGGCTCGACCAGGCGACGGCCAGGCGAGCAACGACTCGACGGACAGAGACTCGGCAACAGCAGGCCCGGGGGCGACAACTCAGGGGCAACGGCTCGGGGACGAGGCCCGGGGACGAGGCCCGGGAGGTGATGTGGGGGGTGATGACTTGGGAGGCGATGGTTCGCAGTAGCGGCGAAGTGTGCGGCAGAGAAGGGGCACGGCGACTGGTGAGAGGCGAGCGTGCCCCTCGAGCAGCCGCACCGCGCGCACCAAACCCAAGCCGCACCCGGCACACAGACCCTCCTCATCGCGCACGAAACCAGCCGAAGCTCGCACGCACCCACCCAGCCGCTCCCAGACACCCACCCAATGGCTCCCAGACACCCACTCGGCAGCTCGCACAGTCCCGCCCAACTCCCACACACCCACCTGACAGCTCCCGCACACCCGCCCCGATGATTCGCACGGACCCGCCCAATCACCCCCACGCCCCAGCCCGATGGCCCGCGTGCACTCACCCGACAGCTCCCACACCACCAATGGCTCGCGCGCAGCCGACCGATGAAGTCACCACACCCGACCGATGACTGCACATGCACCCGACCGATGAAGTCACCGCACCCGACCGATGACTTTCATATGCACCCGCCACCGAGCGGGGCCGCCATCGCCGGCGACCGCGGGGACCTGGCACAAGCCATGCCACCCGGCGAACGCCCGACTCTAGCGAGCCGCTTGTGGAGCCGTTTCGCCACTACATTGCCCCTTGACGGTCGTACAGGGACGTAATAGAACACGTTTCAAGTAGCATTTAACCAAGCGCTTGATCAAGAGGGTGAATCTGGTGCACATCGACCTCGTCGACAGGGACATTTACGCAACCACCGGACCACCACACGAGCAGCTCGCCTGGCTCCGCGCGAACTCCCCCGTCCACTGGCACGAGGGCGAGCCAGGATTCTGGGCCGTCACCCGATACGAGGACGTCGTCCACATATCGCGGCACTCCGACCGGTTCTCCTCGCACAGGAAGCTCGCCCTGTTCGAAGAGCTGACCCAGGAACAGATCGACCTCCAGCGGCACATGATGCTCAACCAGGACCCGCCTGAGCACACGAGACGGCGTTCCCTGGTCAACCGCGGCTTCACCCCGCGCACGATCAGCGCCCTCGAAGAACACATCCGCGACATCTGCGACGACCTCCTCGACAAGTGCACCGGCGAGATCGACTTCGTCACCGAAGTCGCCGCACCGCTCCCTCTGTACGTGATCTGCGAATTACTCGGCGCGCCCGTGGCCGATCGCGACAAGCTCTTCACCTGGTCCAACCGCATGATCGGCAGCCAGGACCCGGACTACTCGGAGTCTCCCGAGGGAGGCTCGGCCGCCGCCATGGAGGTCTACGCCTACGCCAACGAGCTCGCGACGCGACGCAGAGACACCCCGAAGAACGACATCGTCACCAAGCTCCTCCAGCCCAACGAGCACGGCGAGACGCTGGATCAGAACGAGTTCAACCTTTTTGTCCTCCTTCTGGCGGTCGCCGGCAACGAAACGACCCGCAACGCGGCCTCCGGCGGCATGCTCACTCTCTTCGAGCACCCCGACCAGTGGGCCCGCCTGGTCGCCGACCCCACACTTGCCAAGACCGCCGCCGACGAAATCGTCCGCTGGGTCTCCCCTGTCAACCTCTTCCGTCGCACCTCCACCGCCGACCAGGTGCTGGGCGGGCAGGAGATCAAGGCCGACGACAAGGTCGTGGTCTTCTACGCCTCCGCCAACCGCGACACCACCGTCTTCTCCGACCCCGAAGTCTTCGACATCACCCGTGACCCGAACCCACACATCGGCTTCGGCGGTGGTGGAGCCCACTTCTGCCTGGGCAACCACCTGGCCAAACTCGAACTCCGGATCCTCTTCGAGCAGTTGGCCCGCCGCCGCCCCAAACTCCGCCAAACGGGCCCGGCTCGCCGCCTTCGCTCGAACTTCATCAACGGCATCAAGGAGCTCCCTGTCGCAGTCGGCTGACCTGACAGCGGCCACCAGCACCCAGCTCCACCCCCACCACGACGGACTCCCAGTCGCCACAACCCGCCTGGTTTCCGGCTGCTAGACGGTCGTCACAACGGCCAGCCAGCCGACGTTCCGCCACGAACGCCCAATAGACGTTCCGGCGTGACAACCGACCGACACTCCGGCGTGACTGCCAGCCGACACGCCAGCGTGACGCCGGGCTGGGATCCAGCCATGGCGCCCGGCTGACGTTCTGCCATGAACGCCCGGCTGACGTTCCAGCGTGGTGCCCCGGCGGTCACTCTGGCGTGGTGCCCGACCGTCTCGCTCCGGCGTGACGCATGGCCGACACTCCGGCACGGCGCCCACCCAACGTTCCGTCGCAGACGTCCATTTGACGTCCGCCATGAACGAGCCGCTGACGCTCCGGCGTGACGCCTGGCCGGCACTCGGATATAACGCCCGACCAACACTCCGGCGCGACGGCCAACCGGCACGCCGGCATTACGCCCGGCCGACTCTTCGGTGTGACGCCCAGCCGCCCATTCGGTGAGACGTCCGGCCGACCGTCCTGCGTCACGCCCAGCCGGTGGTTTGGTGTGACGCAGGGGTGGCGTTCAGGTGTGGCCGCCCGGCCATCACCCCCGGCGCGGCGCCCGGACGACGTTCAGGCGCTCGCTACCCCAGCACAGCGGGATGGGGTGGCGGATGGCTGATTAATCGGAAGCGGGAGCGGCGGCGGGCGGCTCGGATGCGGCGGAGGATGTGGTTGGTGCGCTCCGGGCCGGGTTGCCAGCCGCGTTCGATCAGGGTGTTGGCCACGTGATGGAGGAGGTCGGCGATCTGGCCGGGGATGACGGCGCGGCGGACGGCGATCACGCGCCAGCCGCGTCGGCGAAGCTCTTCTCGGCGGTCCGCGTCGCGTTGCTGGTCGGCGGGTGAGGTGTGGTGTTCCTGGCCGTCGTACTCGACTGCGACCTTGAACTCCTCCCAGCCCAGGTCGAGGTACGCGAGCCGGTCGTCGCCCAGCTCGACCCCGATCTGGGTGGTGGGTCTGGGGAGGCCGCCTTCCACGAGGATGACCCGGAGCCAGCTCTCCCTGGGTGAGGCGGCCCCCTGGTCGGCGAGGCTGAGGGTGTCGCGTAGGCGCCAGGAGTTGAGCGGGCGATGCCACAGGGCATCGAGATCGACGCCCCGGCGTGCGAACTGGTCGAGGATCGCCACCGCCTCCATGCGGGGTAGCCAGCGGGCGCAGTCGAGGGCTGTGCGTTCCATGGTGGTGAGGCGGACTCCCTTGTGCATGGTGATGTCTTCGGGTGGGAGCGGTGCCGGGTAGGTGACGCAGCCGGGGAGAGCCAGGTGGGCGGGGGCGGTCAGCTCAATGGGCCAGTCGGCTTCCCGGGTGTTGAGGACGTTCAGGCCCCAGATGTGGGCGGCCGTCTGGCGGCAGGCGACGGCCTGGGAGATCGCTCGGGTGATTCGGGCGGTCCGGTGGGCGAGTGATGGTGGGGTGGGTGGCATCGCTGGGCTTGGGAGCCCACGATCGGCTTTTCCCAGCGTGGGAGGTGTCTCCTCCCGAAGTGTTGCCCTGGGTGTCGGTGCTTCTCCCTCAGGTGCTACAGGTCCCGAACGGGGTGCCGCGTGGGCTGGAGGATCGCCGGGCGCGGTGAGGGGGGTGGTGGGGTGTGGGCGGTGCATGGCGCCCAGGGTGCTACGGCGGGCCCCGGCGGTAGGTGGCCGAATGGGGTTCTGTGGATGCGGGCGAGTTATCCACAGGGCTGAGGAGAGCCGCAGACACGGAGGGACGACCGCAGACACGGAGCGACGACCGCGAGTGGCGGTCAGGAGGGACGACTGTGGTGGGGGTCAGGAGGGGCCGGGCGGTGGTGTGGGCGAGAGCGTACGGCGGGAGGGGCGGCGGAGGGCCTGGCCGCCCGTGGTGCTGGAGCTACTAAGAGCGTGGTGGCAGCTGTGGGCGGGGTCCGGCCGCCCGTAGCGCGTGGCAGCTGTGGGCGCGGATCCAGCCGCCCGTAGCGCGTGGCAGCTGTGGGCGCGGGCCCGGCCGCCCGTGGCGCTGAGACTGCGGAGAACGCGACCCCCGTGGTGCTGGAGCTGTAGAGAGCGCGGTGGTGGCTTCTGGGTCAGGGGTGTAGGGCGAGGCCCTTCAGGACCTTGTCCACGCCGTTTTTCGGTCCGTGGACCGCCACCCCCACCAGCGCCAGTTCGTCGGCTTCCACCGCCCGCACCGCCGCCCGGTTGTCCGCGTCGTGTCCCGTCTTGAACATCTCCTCGATGTAGACGGCCACGTCCATCTCCCGTCCCATCGCCTTCTCCCGGACGCCCCGGAGCTCCTCCAGGTCAGCCGTGTAAACCAGCACGGGCTGCCGGAGCATCGGCAGGTACGAATTGCCGGACCCGTCCTCGTACGGCTCCCCCATGAGCCCCGGCACCCCGCCCGCCACCGCGCTGGACAGGAAGGCGGTGACGTTGAGCTTCTGCCATGCGGCCAGATCCGCGCGGACCACGATGCCGATCTTGGTGTCGAAACGCATGGCCACGAGTCTCCACGTCCCGCCCCCACCGTGTCTTGAACGCTGGTGCGGTGGCGTCAGGCCATGACGACCGGCTGCCAGTCCGGCACCTCGTGGTAGCGCCGCAGCTCCGCGACCCCCGACAGGATCCCGCCCCACGCCGCGTACGGCGGACGTTCCGTGTCGAACCCGCTCTGCACCAGCGTCAGCCGCGTCTTCCCGTCCGAGCCCTCCAGCTCCCACGTGCCGACCCCCGGGGCGCCCCAGTCCAGGGAGAACCTGCGGCCGGGCTCGAGCTCCAGCACCTTGGCCGGGCTGGGGTCGTTGGCCAGGCCGCCCATCGCGAAGCGACCGCCCACGTGCGGCTCGATCTCGATCGGGTACCCGAACCACTTCGTCACCGTCTCCGAGTCGATCAGCGACTCGAACACCTGAGACGGCGAGGCGTCGATCGTGACCTGGGCCCGCAGGTCCACGGAGGAGAAGTCGATCTTGGGCGTGAGCTCGCGTCCTTCTAGGTGCTCGGCCAGGTTGAAGATGGCCAGGCACCAGTACGTCTGCAGCACGCCCCGGATGCTCTTGCCCGTGATGACGTCCTGGAAGTCGTAGTGCGTCTGCGACAGCGACAGGACGGTCGCGTCCCCGTCCTCCTCCAGCCGGAACTCGGTGGTCGTCTCCTCACCGTCCAGCAGCCACGCGAAGCGCACCGTGCGCTCGTCCGCGTGCAGCAGCCGCTGGTGCGGCGCGTCCCCCTCAGGCGTGGTACGCCCCCAGAACCCGAACCGGTCGGGCAACTCCACCTCGGCATGCTCGGCCAGCCAGATCCGCAGCGCGGCCGGGTCGGTGAGCGCGTGGCGCACGTCCTTGAGAGGCGCCTGGATACGGGCACGAAACATCATGGGCTCGGTCATGGTCATCTTCTCCTTTGGCGACTGCGGGGTGGAGCGGCGTCAGGGTCGGGCCGGCCGGTGGGTGCCGTAGAGGTGGCGCCGGCAGGCGGGTCCATGGGTGGCGAAGAGGCGGTGGCCGGCCGGTCGATGGAGGCCGGAGAGTCGACGTCGGGCTGGTTCGTGGGTGGCGAGAGGGTGGCGGCAGGTGGGTCCGTTGGTGAAGCCGGTGACGCTGGTGAAGCCGGTGAAGCCGGTGGGGATGGTGAAGGAGGGGCGATGGGTTCGGGGTGGTCTGTGGGGCTTTCGTCGGCAGCCTTCGGGTAGCAGGCGACCGCGAGCTTGAACGCGTCCCCCTCCGCCCCGCCGTACCGCGTGAACAGCTCCCGCAGCATCGTCTGCAGATCGTTCAGGAACTCCTGGCGCCGCTCAGGACGCACGTGAATCTCCCCCGACAGCCCGATCGACGGCAACTCGGGCGCGCTCCTGTCGAGCGCCGCGATGTCCGACTGGACCTCCTCCATGAGATCCAGCAGGTAACCGAGGCTCAGCTCGTCACGCGCCTTACGGAGCCCGATCCGGCCCACCAGCCGGGGCGACAGCCAGTACGACCGCGCACCGGCCTGGTAGATGCCCTCGTGGATCCCGCG
Organism: Nonomuraea sp. NPDC050153; assembly: GCF_044460125.1. Taxonomy (NCBI): domain Bacteria; kingdom Bacillati; phylum Actinomycetota; class Actinomycetes; order Streptosporangiales; family Streptosporangiaceae; genus Nonomuraea; species Nonomuraea sp. NPDC050153. The sequence goes on along the minus strand of NZ_JBITJQ010000008.1, from coordinate 96,641 downwards.
CACCTTGCGCTCGGACACGAGGTCCACGAGGCCCGCCTCGACCAGCCGTTTGACGTGGTAGTAGACCCGCTGCGGCGTCTGGCCGAGCCGTTCGGCGACCTCCGAGCACGTACGCGGCTCGGCCAGCTGCCGCAGCACCTCCACGCGCTGCGGCTTGAGCAGGGCCTCGGCCTGCTCGATCTCTTCCAGGTACAGGACGTCTCTCATCGCAAAAACAATCCTTTACGTAAAAATTTGGTTTGTCAATGGAGCCGGGGACAATGGGAGGGTGGTGGTGCATGACTGGTCCCGATACTGGCGGTCGCCCGACCGGCCGCTGGAGGCCATGCATGCCCACTTCGAGCGGCACGTCTACCACCGGCACAGCCACGACACGTACTCGTTCGGGGTCACGGAGACCGGCGCGCAGTCGTTCACCTGCCGCGGCTCGGCCCACACGAGCTCGGCGGGCATGGTCATGGCGTTCAACCCGGAAGACCCCCATGACGGCCACGCCACGAACCTGCACGGCTTCACGTACCGGATCGTCCACATCGGTCCCGAGCTCGTGTCGGACGCCCTGGCGGACACGACGGGCCGCCGCCTGGGCCTGCCCCTGTTCGCCGAGCCCGTGGTCGAGGATCCCGTCCTGGCGGAGGCGCTGCGCTCGCTGCACGCGGCGCTCCTGAGCGACGACGCGACGGCCCTACGGCGCGACGAGCTGCTCACCGCCACGGTCGCGGCGATCGTACGGCGGGCCGCGACGGTCCCGATCCGCCCGGACGGCAGGCCAGGAAGGTCGGTGAGGATGGCGCGGCAGGCCAGGGAGCTCCTCCACGACCGTCTCGGTGACGACCTCACGAGCGACGACCTGGCGAGGGCCACGGGCGCCAGCCGCTACGCGGTCTACCGGGCCTTCCAGGCGGAGTACGGGCTGTCCCCCAGCGACTACCAGCGGCAGCTACGGCTCAGAGCGGCCCGTACGCTGATCTCCGGCGGCACGGCGATCAGCGAGGCGGCCACCGAGACGGGCTTCGCCGACCAGAGCCACCTGACCCGCTGGTTCACCCGCTACTTCGGCCTGACCCCGGGCGCCTACCGCCAGGCCATCACAGGGGCATAGGGGTCACGGCCAGGAGCTGTCCTGGTCGGGATCGCCGCCGTCGGTGAGCAGCCGCAGATCCGACTCGACCATCATCGCCACCAGCTCGTCGAACGACACGCCCGGCTCCCACCCCAGCTGCGCCCGCGCCTTCTTCGGGTCCGCGCACAGCAGGTCCACCTCGGCCGGCCGGTGCAGCGTCTGGTCCGTCACCACGTACCGCTCCCAGTCCAGCCCCGCGGCCGCGAACGCGGCCTCCACCAGCTCCCTGACCGACTTCATCCGCCCGGTCCCGATCACGTAGTCCTCGGGGGTGGCGGCCTGCAGCATCAGGTGCATCGCCTTCACGTAGTCGCCGGCGAACCCCCAGTCCCGCCGCGCCTCCAGGTTCCCCAGCCGCAGCTCCGTGGCCAGCCCCAGCTTGATCCGGGCCACCCCCAGCGACACCTTCCTGGTGACGAACTCGGCCCCCCGGCGCGGCGACTCGTGATTGAACAGGATCCCGGACACGGCGAACATCCCGTACGACTCGCGGTAGTTCTGCGTGAGGAAGTGCCCGTACGCCTTGGCCACCCCGTACGGCGAGCGCGGGTGGAAGGCGGTCCGCTCGTTCTGCGGCGTCTCGCCGACCTGCCCGAACATCTCAGAGGATGAAGCCTGATAAAAGCGGATCTGTCGGGAGGCGCCCGAGCCCCGCGACGCCCCCGAGCACACCCGGATCGCCTCCAGCATGCGCAGCACGCCCATCCCGGTCACCTCTGCCGTGAGCTCCGCCTGCTCCCACGACATCGGCACGAACGAGATCGCCCCCAGGTTGTACACCTCGTCCGGCTGAACCCGTTCCACCGCCGAGATCAGGGACCCCTGATCCAGCAGATCCCCCCGCACCACCTGGACGTCGGAGAGCAGCTTGCGCATCCGGGACACCCGCGGGTTCGCCTGCCCCCGCGCCAGCCCCCACACCTCGTACCCCTGGTCGAGCAGGTGCTCCGCCAAGTAAGAACCGTCCTGGCCGGTGATGCCGGTGATCAGAGCTCGCCTGGCCAAGGGTCCTCCAGCTATCGCGTATAGCAATCTGTTTGGGACGGAATGTACAGCTAAGCACCCAGACGGGACACCAAGCCACCTAGAACTCGTTCCACCGAACCACGCTCGGTTACAGCAACGTCGCAGTTCGCACGACGTTTAACCGTAATTGTGAACAATTCCACCCGACCTACCGAATGGTAGCCTTTTCGGACTAAGGTCATCTTCACGGTACACGCCCATCTCAAGGGCCCTACCGGCGGAGAAAGGGGTGTCCGTGGAAGAGCCAGCCCGGCGGGAGCGAACGCTGCGGATCGCGTTGTTGTCCTACCGCAGCAAGCCGACCTGTGGGGGCCAGGGCGTCTATCTCCGCCACCTCAGCCGCGAACTGGTCGCGTTGGGGCACCACGTCGAGGTGTTCTCCGGCCAGCCCTATCCCGAGCTGGACGAGGGCGTCATCCTGCGCGAGGTGCCCAGCCTCGACCTCTATCGCGACGAGGACCCGTTCAGGACGCCCAAGCTGCACGAATACCGCGACTGGATCGACTGGCTGGAGGTCGGGACGATGTGGTCGGCGGGCTTCCCCGAGCCGCTGACGTTCACGCTGCGGGCCTACCGCGAGCTGAAGAAGCGCGTCGGCGACTTCGACGTCGTGCAGGACAACCAGACCCTCGGATACGGCCTGCTGGGCATCCAGCGGATGTTCCCCGTGGTCGGCACCATCCACCACCCGATCAGCGTCGACCGCCGCATCGAGCTCGAGGCCGCCACCGGCGGGAAGAGGCTGAGCCTGCGCCGCTGGTACGGGTTCGTGAAGATGCAGTCGCGCGTCGCGCCCCGCCTGAGCCCGATCCTGACCGTCAGCGAGTCGTCGCTGGCCGACATCCACCGCGACTTCAACGTCCCCCAGGCGAACATGCGCCTGATCCCCCTCGGCGTCGACACCCGCTACTTCCACCCGCGCCCGGACAAGCCCAAGCGCAAGGGCTCGATCGTGGCGGTCGCCAGCGCGGACTCGCCCATGAAGGGCGTCGCGACGCTGCTGCGGGCGGTCGCGAAGCTGGCCACCGAGCGCGACGTGCACCTCACCGTCGTCAGCCGTCCCACCCCCGGCGGCCCGACCGAGCAGCTCGTCCAGGAGCTGTCCTTGGAGGACCGGGTGCGGTTCGTGCACGGCATCTCCGACGACGAGCTGGGCGAGCTGATCGCCACCTCGGAGATCTCGGTCGTGCCCTCCCTCTACGAGGGCTTCTCGCTGCCCGCCGTCGAGCACATGGCCTGCGGCACCCCCCTGGTGGCCAGCCGTACGGGAGCGCTGCCCGAGGTCGTGGGCGACGCCGCCATCCAGGTGGCCCCGGGCGACCCCGAGGAGCTGGCCACGGTGCTGCGCCGCCTGCACGACTCCCCCGAGGAGCGCGAGCGCGTGGGCAAGGCCGGATACGACCGCGTCATGGAGCGCTACACCTGGCACGTCGTGGCCAAGAGGACCGTCGAGGCGTACTTCGAGGCCATCGAGAACCACAAGAGGAGAGGCTGACCAGTGCTGACCGTCGACTTCGCCCGGCTTCCCGTCGGCCCCGGCGTGCGCGTGCTCGACCTGGGCTGCGGCGGCGGGCGGCACGCCTTCGAGGTGCTGCGCCGGGGAGCGGACGTGATCGCGTTCGACATGGACCAGGCGGAGCTGGACGGCGTGGCGGCCATGTTCGTGGCGATGGACAAGGCGGGCGAGGTTCCGCCGGGGGCGAGCGGGCAGATCGTCCAGGGCACGGCGCTGGACATGCCGTTCGAGGACGGCAGCTTCGACCGGATCATCGCGGCCGAGGTGCTGGAGCACATCCCGGACGACATGGCGGCCATGCGCGAGATCTTCCGCGTGCTCAAGCCGGGCGGCACGGCGGCCGTGACCGTGCCGAGCTTCCTGCCGGAGCGGATCTGCTGGGCGCTGGACGAGGACTACCACACGGCCCCCGGGGGACATGTCCGGATTTATACGTTGGCTGAGCTGTCGGCCAAGCTGAAGTCCATCGGGTTCGAGATCGGCCCCCACCACCACGCCCACGGCCTGCACGCGCCGTACTGGTGGATCAAGTGCGCCGTCGGCGTCAACAACGACGACAACCCGCTCGCCAAGGCGTACCACGAGCTGCTGGTCTGGGACATCATGAAGCGCCCGGCCGCGACCAGGATCGCCGAGGCCGTGCTCAACCCGATCATCGGCAAGAGCGTGGTCCTCTACGTCAGGAAGCCATGATCTCCCACGCGGAGGTCGTGCGGACCGCGGAGAGCATCGCGGGGATCCAGCAGGACGACGGCGGCGTGCCGTGGCCGGAGGGCCACGTCGACGCGTGGAACCACGTCGAGTGCCTGATGGCCATGTCCGTCGCGGGGCTCGCCGATCCCGTACGGCGCGGCTACGCGTGGCTGGCCCGCCACCAGCGCCCCGACGGCTCCTGGCCGATGAAGCTGGTCGACGGCGTGCCCACGGAGCCGGGCGGCGAGACCAACCACGCCGCCTACGTCGCCGCCGGGCTCTGGCACCACCACCTCGTTACCGGCGACCAGGCGTTCACCGAGGAACACTGGCCCATGGTGAAGGCCGCGCTCGACTACGTGGCGGGGCTGCAGACCGAGCGGGGCGAGATCGTCTGGGAGCGCGACGCGCACGGCGTCGCCTCGACGTTCGCGTTGCTCACCGGCTGCTCCTCCGTCCACCAGGGGCTGCGCTGCGGCGTGCTGCTCGCGGAGCACCTGCAGGACCCGCAGCCGCACTGGGAGCTGGCCGCCGACCGGCTGGCGCACGTGCTGGCGGCGCATCCCGAGGCGTTCACCGACAAGAGCCGCTTCTCCATGGACTGGTACTACCCGGTGCTCGGCGGCGCGGTGCGCGGGCGGCAGGCGTTCGAGCTGCTGGCGCGCGAGTGGGCCTCGTTCGTGGTGCCCGGGCTCGGGATCAGGTGCGTGTCCGACCAGCCGTGGGTGACGGGCGCGGAGACGTGCGAGCTCGTGCTGGCGCTCGACGCGCTGGGGGACCGGGAGCGGGCGGTCACGCTGTTCACGGACGTGCAGCACCTGCGGCACGAGGACGGCTCGTACTGGACGGGCTGGCAGTTCGCCAACCGCAGGCACTTCCCCCACGAACGATCCGGCTACACCGCCGCCGCCGTCGTGCTCGCGGCGGACGCGCTGCTGGGGCTGACGCCGGGGTCCGGACTGTTCAGGGACATCGCGGGGACGTCGGTGTCCGACCCGGAGACCTGCGGCTGCGCCGCCGGCACGGGCCTGGTACGCCGCGACGACCTCTGACCTGACTTCACCTCGCACAAGCGCTTTTGCGGGTTCTTTGCCGCCGAAATCCGGTGCGCCGCCGATGATCGACGCAATGGGCTTACTAGCTTCTGAGTGACTCGTACGAGGCGTCTTCGGGGGAAGCGTGGGCGACACGGGCACAACATCGTTCTTGGACCAGGTCAGGACCGAGCCGACACTGTCCCGGGCGAGGGGGCTGCGGAGGTTCCTGGCCAAGGATCCGCTGGAGTCCGATCTGAGCCGGCGGCGGTTCCGGCTCAGAGGAGGAACTTCCCGGGCGGTCTTCACCGACGCCGAGAGGTCGTATGTTTTCGGCTTCAACGCGGTGATGTCCCGGGAGATCGAGAAGGTCGAGGAAATATCGGCTGAGCAGCGGCCCTTCGGCTACGAAGGGGCGGCCGCCGCCAGCACCGTTCTCGACCTGCTCACGCTGACGCGGGGCCGGCGCCTTCACGAGCTACTCACCGGCCCCGCCCAGCATCATCGCCACGCCGCCTACGTCGGCGCCGGTCGCGGCTACGCCCTGCTGCGGCTGCGGCCGCTGTGGGGCGCGCGGCGCGCCCATCCGCTGCTGCGCTGGCTGGCGGTGGACGGGTTCGGGTTCCAGTGGAGCCTGGCCAGGGCCGACCGCATGGTGGGCGAGCGCACGATGCCCGACCTGCTGACCAGGGCGCACTGCGCGGTGTTCGACCAGGGGCTGGGACGGCTGCTCTGGTACCACGACTGCGCCGCGCCCGACGACGTCGCCGCCAGGATCGGTGGATATCCGGCGGGACGGCGGGGCGACCTGTGGAGCGGGATCGGGTTCGCGGCGACGTACACGGGCGGGGCCGAGAGCGACGAGCTGTGGTGGCTGACCGAGCACGCCGGGGCCGACGGGTTCCGCGCCTATCTGGCGCAGGGGTGCGCGTTCGCCGTCGCCGCCCGGCTGCGGTCGGGGACGCTGCCGGACCACACGGCGCAGGCCGTGCCGATCCTCGCCGGGGCCGAACCCGAGGAGGCGGCCTCGTGGACGGACCAGGCGCTCCTCGCGCTCGGGCACGAGGCGCACACGCACGAGGACTTCCAGCGCTGGCAGTCGCAGACCCGCCGCTCCTGGGCCCACCGCCACCGCTGCTGACCGTCGCCGGTGACGCCTGGATTCCCGGGCCGACGCTAGATTCCCGGGCCGACGCGCTCCAGCACCCGGAGCGAGCCCTCCACCGACACCTCGCTGAAGGCGCCCGACCGCACCGCCCGCTGGTAGACCCGGTACGGCGCCTGCCCCCCGTCGGCGGGATCGGGGTAGACGTCGTGGAAGACCAGCGCCCCGCCCTGCATGACGTGCGGCGCCCAGCCCTCGTAGTCGCGGGTCACCGGCTCCTCGGAATGCCCTCCGTCGATGAACAGCATCCCCAGAGGCGTCCTCCAGAGCGCGGCGACCCGCTCCGACCGGCCCACGATCGCGATCACCTCATCTTCGAGGCCGGCGGCCGCGATCGTGGTCCTGAACGTCGGCAGCGAGTCCATCTTCCCGAACCGGGGATCCACCAGCGTCGGGTCGTGGTGGGCCCACCCGGGCTGGATCTCCTCGGAGCCCCGGTGATGGTCCACGGTGAGGACCACCGACCCGGCCTGCCTGGCCGCCGCGCCGAGATAGACGGCCGACTTCCCGCAGTAGGTGCCGATCTCGCAGACCGGGCCCAGCGTCCCGTACCGGCAGGCGGCCTCGTACAGGGCCAGGCCCTCGTTGTGCGGCATGAATCCCTTGGCGTGCTTAGCTGCGTAGAGCAGGTCTGACGGCATCGTCATAGGCATGCACCCTAGCCGAACCGAACAACATTCCAGGGGACCCTTGCAGGGCCGTTCTGAAACCTGTTCTACTTACAACGTGAATCAGCGCGCTCGCATCGCCATGTCGGACGACGACGTCACCGCCTTCCTGGAGAGCTCGCGCAAGCTGCAGCTGGCCACCATCAACGCGGACGGAACCCCCCACCTGGTGACCATGTTCTACGGGCTCGACAAGGGACGCATCACCTTCTGGACCTACGCGAAAGCCCAGAAAGCCCACAATCTCGCCCGCGATCCTCGCGTGAGCTGCCTGATCGAGACCGGCGAGGACTACGCCGAGCTGCGGGGCGTCCTGGTGTACGGGAACGCCGAGCGGGTGGACGACCGCGACCGCGTCATGGACATCGGGATGATGGTCGCCCGCCGGATGACCCCGGGCGTACCGGACGAACTGCTGCGCCCCTACGTGGAGCAGACCGGGCGAAAGCGCGTTGCGTACATCGTCGAGAACACCAAAGTGGTCTCATGGGATCACAGGAGGCTCGCATGAGAGTCAAATTCGACGAACTGGTCTGCGAGGCCAACGCCGTGTGCATGGGGCTCGCGCCGGAGGTGTTCGAGGTGGACGACGACGACCAGCTCCACATCCTGCTGCCAGAACCACCCCCCGAGATGCGGGACCGCGTCCGCCACGCCGTCAGGTCCTGCCCCAAAGCCGCTCTTTCCCTCGAGGAATAGCCCCGCTAGGCACCAGCCGGAGGAGGAACCCCATGCGCGCCGCGATCCTGCACGCCGTAGGCAACGACAAGCTGGACATCCGCGACGACGTCACCCTGGCCCCCGTTGGGCCGGCGGACGTACGCGTACGGATCAAGGCGACGGGCGTCTGCCACTCGGACCTGTCGGCCATGACCGGCATACTGCCGCAGCCCGTGCCGCTGGTGCTCGGGCACGAGGGCGCGGGTGAGGTGGTCGAGGTGGGCGAGCACGTCACCTCGCTCAAGCCGGGCGACCACGTGGTCATCAACTGGCGGCCCGGCTGCCAGGAGTGCGACCTGTGCCTGGGCGGCCAGCCGTACCTGTGCATCAAGTACGTGGTCGAGGCGTTCAGCAAGGGCAACTTCCGGTTCGGCGGCGACGGGGCGACCGCCTACGGGATGGCCGGGTGCGGCACCTGGGCGGAGGAGATCGTCGTGCCGTGGCAGGGCGCGATCAAGATCGACGAGGACGTGTCGTGGGAGGCGGCGGCCCTGATCGGCTGCGGCATCACCACGGGCGTGGGCGCCGCGATCAACACCGCGAAGGTCCGCCCAGGCTCCACGGTCGCGGTGATCGGCTGCGGCGGCGTCGGCCTGTCGGTCATCCAGGGCGCCCGCCTGTCCGGCGCCCGGACGATCCTCGCGGTCGACCCGCTGGAGTCCAAGCACGAGCTGGCCAAGAAGGTCGGCGCCACGCACGCCGTCACCCCGGAGCAGATCCCCGACGCCGTGAACGAGCTCACCGCCGGCGCCGGCTTCGACTACGGCTTCGAGGTGGTCGGCAAGGCGGCCACGATCCAGAGCGCCTGGCAGATCACCCGGCAGGGCGGCGACGTCATCGTGGTCGGGGCGGGCGCGCTGGACGACATGGTGTCGATCTCGGCGTTCAGCCTGCTGTTCGAGGGCAAGAACCTGCTGTCCAGCCTGTACGGGGAGGCGGACGTGCGCCACGCCTTCCCCTACTTCGCCAAGCTCCACAAGGCCGGCAAGCTGGACCTGGAGTCGATGATCAGCGCCCGCATCCGCCTGTCGGACCTGAACGACGCGGTGGCGGCGCTGCGGGGCGGCGAGGTCCTCCGCCAGATCGTCGTCATGGACTGACGGTGATGATGTAGATGAGCACTTCCCGGTCAGGGTCCGACTGGCCTCGCGGTCCTCAACGGGATCTGCCCACCCTGACCGGGAAGTGCGCGTGTGCACTCACTGGACGTGGCGCCTGTGAATTCATAGGAGCCTGGCCAGAGGCCCCATCCCCGTCTTGTCCGCGTTGCCTGGCTGGTGCGTGCCGTCCTGTCCCCTCTCAAGACGACAGGACGACGATGCCCCGATCCGCCGAGGCACCAGCGAGCTCACAGGACGCCCGGAGGCTCCTCGAAGTCCGGATGGCAAGAGGTAAGGAAGGCGAGCGCAGCGGTGGCGTCCTTGGTCCGGTAGAAACCAACCATTGTGGCGTTGAATTCCGCTCGCCGGAGCGCTGGAACGCTGATGGCGTCGATTCCGTGCGACATCAGATGACCGTTCATCATGGTCCGGCCGGTGCGTTTGTTTCCATCGAAATAGAATTGCTGCAGGGCGGCGAACAAGAAATAGACGAGCGCCTGCTCAAGCGGAGATGATATCTCGGCTTGAATAGCCCCCACTCCGTCGGAGAACATACGATGGAGGTTCTCTCCACCAGGCTCCGTGGCAGGAGGCATATAGCGACCATGCTCCCCTAGGCTGACACCCGGAGTGAGGGTCAGCGAGCCCTCTCCTCTGAAATGTCCCACCTCCAGGGCCTCACCTTCGGCGATCAGGTGATGGAAATGATCCGACGTGGGCTTGTCCAGCTTGAAGTTCTCCGACTTCACCACACTGACCAGCTCTCTGGCCGACTCGGCAAGGTTCAGCACCTGACGCTCGTCGGTCACCTTCCGGCCTCCCACTGTGATGCCGTCCATCAAGGTCTGCACCTCCGGGTAGGTGAAGGGATTGCCCTCCAGCGCCGCGGCGTCCCACACGAACTCCGGAAGCGCACGCTGATACCGCCAAACCGCACGCTCGACCGTGTGCACACCCACGTCGTTCCTGACCGACTCTCGGTCCCAACGAAACCCCAACGCTTCTGCCAGATGTTCAGCCATCGCCATCTCCCCAATGTCAACGCTCCACGTCATGGATAGCAGAAGCGCTCGCCGTGCGGGTGGCGACGGCCGAGCCCACGTCCCCAACGTCCGAGCCACCTGGAACTCCTGGAGTCGGCCTTTCCCAGTGGCGCCTGTCTATGACCGAGCGGACCCCGCCGGGCGGATGCGCATCAGAGATGCTTCCGGTGTGGCTCGATGACGGCGACCGGCGGGGTGCTCAGCTTCCCGATCAAGCACCATTGGCGGTCAGCCCGAATCAACCCAACATCAGCACAGGTCTGGATAATACAACCTAATTGGCGTCCGATCTGAAGCGCACTAAAAGCGCTGTCCAATCAGGGCTGCGGGTACGCCGAACTTGCTGTCGTGGAGGTGCGACTACGCGTCAGCCCTCCGCTAGAAGCGGCGATTATCCTTACACGCCGCCACACGCGATAAAAGGATATCCCCCGCCTCGGCGCGGGCTCCCACGGCCCACCGCGTGACCAGGCGACGGGTGGGATGGCGAGCGGGGATTCGAAAGGACCTTGGGAGGCGCTGGCCGGAAGCCCGAGGTGCGCAGCGCCCCCTTGTGGAAGGTCTTGCCGTTATGTCGTGGAGAAGGCGGCGTCGAAGGCGGCGGTCGGCGGGGTGATGGAGTTGAGCTTGCGGATGTAGCCCAGCGCCTCCCTGGCCCCGTCCAGCCGGTCCATCCCCGCGTCCTCCCACTCGATCGAGATGGGCCCTTCGTACCCGATCGAGTTGAGCGCCCGGAAGCAGTCCTCCCAGGGCACGTCGCCCCGCCCCGTGGAGACGAAGTCCCAGCCGCGGCGCATGTCCGCCCAGGCCAGGTGCGAGGACAGGCGGCCCTTGCGGCCGTCGCCCACGCGCATGCGCGTGTCCTTGCAGTCGACGTGATAGATCCGGTCCTTGAAGTCCAGGATGAACCCGACCGGGTCCAGGTCCTGCCAGACCATGTGGGACGGGTCCCAGTTCAGGCCGAAGGCGGGACGGTGACCGATGGCCTCCAGGGTCCGCACGGTGGTGTAGTAGTCGTACGCGATCTCGCTCGGGTGGACCTCGTGCGCGAAGCGCACCCCGACCTCGTCGAAGACGTCGAGGATCGGGTTCCAGCGGTCGGCGAAGTCCTGGTAACCGGCGTCCACCATCGACGCGGGCACCGGCGGGAACATGGCGACCGTGTGCCAGATCGACGACCCGGTGAAGCCGACCACCGTGTCCACGCCCAGCAGGGAGGCCGCGCGGGCCGTGTTCTTCATGTCCTCCGCGGCCGCCTGGCGGATCGACTCGGGGTCGCCGGAGCCCCAGATGCGGGCGGGCAGGATGGCCTTGTGGCGCTCGTCGATGAGGTCGCAGACCGCCTGGCCGACGAGGTGGTTGGAGATGGTCCAGACCTTGAGGCCGTGCTTGTCGAGCTGAGCGTGCTTCTGCTCCACGTACGACGGGTCGGCCACGGCCTGGGCCACATCGAAGTGGTCGCCCGAGCAGGCGATCTCCAGGCCGTCGTAGCCCCATTCGGCCGCCAGCCGGCACACCTCCTCGAACGGCAGGTCGGCCCACTGCCCTGTGAACAGGGTGACAGGTCGCATGTGTCAGTCCTCCACGTTCATGTAGCGGCTGCCCTGAGCCGCGCTCCGCTCGACCGCCTCCAGCACCCGCTGCACCCGCAGCCCGTCGGCGAACGACGGCGTCGGGTCGGCGCCGGTGGCGATCGCCTCCAGGAAGTCGTTGATCTCGTGGGTGAAGGTGTGCTCGTAGCCGAGCCCGTGCCCGGGCGGCCACCAGGCGCCCACGTACGGATGGTCGGGCTCGGTGACCAGGATCCGCTCGAAGCCGCCGCCGTCGGAGCTGAACCACAGCTCGTTCATGGCCTCGAAGTCGAACGCCAGGCTGCCGAGCGAGCCGTTGATCTCGATGCGCATCGCGTTCTTGCGGCCGAAGGCGAACCGGGTGGCCTCGAACGAGGCCAGCCCGCCGCCCGAGAGCCGGCCGATGAACAGGGCTGCGTCGTCCACGGTCACCTCGCCCATGTCGGCGGTGCCGGTGGCCTCCAGGCCCGAGGACGCCGCGGCGATCGGGCGTTCCTTGATGAACGTCTCCGTCAGCGCGGAGACGCCCACCACCTGCTGCCCGGTGATGAACTGGGCCGCGTCCACGATGTGCGAGCCGATGTCGCCCAGCGCGCCCGCGCCCGCCTTGTCCTTCTGCAGTCGCCAGACCAGCGGGAACTCCGGGTCGACGATCCAGTCCTGCAGGTACGCGGCCCGTACGTGCCTGACCTCGCCGATCCGGCCCTCCTCGACGTACCGGCGGGCGAGCGCGATCGCGGGCACCCGCCGGTAGTTGAAGGCCACCATGCTCTTGACCGAGGACGGCGCCGCCTGCGCGGCCCGGACCATGGCCTCGGCCTCTTCGACGGTGTTGGCCAGCGGCTTCTCGCAGAGCACGTGCTTGCCCGCCTGCAGCGCGGCGATGGCGATCTCGGCGTGCGAGTCACCGGGCGTGCAGATGTCGACGATCTGCACGTCGTCGCGCTTGATCAGCTCTCTCCAGTCCGTCTCGACGTCGGCCCAGCCGAGCTGTGCGGCGGCCGCCTCGGTGCTCTCCTTCGACCTGCCGCCGAGCACCGCCATGCGAGGCACCAAAGGCAGGTCGAAGAAGGCCGAGACGCTGCGCCAGGCCTGGGAGTGGACGCGGCCCATAAAGGCGTAGCCGATCATGCCCACGCCGATGGTGGTCTTGTCTGACATGCAACCCCCGATCAGGATTCGAAGCCGAGCGCCAGGTACTTCTCGACGTTGTCCTTCGTAATGGTCTCGGATGCGAGCGTGATTGACTGTGGAACCTGGTTCTCCACCAGATCACTCATGCCCTTCCCCTGCGCGATCAGACGTGCGATTTTGATCGCCGAGGAGGCCATCGTCGGACTGTAGGTGACCGTGGCCTTCAGCACCGAGGTGCCCGACTGGATCTCCTTCATCGCGTTCAGCGACCCGGCGCCGCCGACCATGATGAACTCGTTCCGGTTGGCCTCCTTGATCGCGGCCAGCACGCCGACGCCCTGGTCGTCGTCGTGGTTCCAGAGCGCGTCGATCTTCTTGTGCGCCTGGAGCAGCGACGTGGCCACCTGGTTGCCGGTCTCGACCGTGAACTTGGCGTCCTGCTTGGCCGTGACGCTGAACCCGTACGTCTTCAGCGCGTCGGCGAAGCCCTTGCTGCGGTCCTGCGTCAGAGGCAGCGTGGCGATGCCCTGGATCTCGACGATGACGGGGTTGGCGACGCCCTTGTCCTTGAGCTGCTTGCCGATGTAGTGCCCGGCCGCGACGCCCATGCCGTAGTTGTCGCCGCCGATCCAGGTCCGGTAGGCCAGCTTGTCGGGGAAGACGCGGTCGAGGTTGATGACCGGGATCCCGGCCTGGGTGGCCTGGAGCGCGACCTGGTTCAGCTGCTGGCCGTCGTTGGGCAGGATGACCAGCGCGCTCACCTTGGCCGCGATGAGCGACTCGACCGCGGAGATCTGCTGGTTGATGTCGTTCGTCGGCTCGACGGGCTTGAAGTCGACGTCGGAGTACTGCTTCGCGGCGCTCTCGGCGTTCTTGGCGATGGCCGCGATCCAGCCGTGGTCGGCGGCGGGCGCCGAGAAGCCGATCGTGACCTTGTCCCCCGGCTGGTCGTTGCCGCTGGCCACGGGGGCGGGCGCGGGGGCCGCACTGCTGCTGGGCGCGGCGACGGGCTCGTTGCTGGTGCAGCCCGTCGCTAAGAGTACGGCTCCGCCGACGAGGAATCCCCTGCGCGCGACTTTCTCACTCATGGTGCTCTCTCCTTCAGGTTCCGCCGCTGGAGAAGGACGGCGACGACGATGATCAGGCCCTTGGCGATCAGCTGGTCGCTGGTGTTGAGCCCGTTGAGAATGAACAGGTTCGTGATGAGGGTGAAGATCAGCAGGCCCAGGATCGAGCCCACGATCGTGCCCCGGCCCCCGGTGAGCAGCGTGCCGCCGATGATCACGGCGGCGATGGCGTCGAGTTCGTACAGGTCGCCGTGGGTGGACGAACCCGTCGTCGTACGCGCCATGATCAGCACCGCGGCGATGCCGCAGCAGAGCCCCGACAGGGCGTAGAGCAGCATCGTGTGCCTGCGCACGTCGATGCCGGCGAGCCTGGCCGCCTCGGGGTTGCCCCCGACCGCGTACGTCCGCCGCCCGAACGTCGTGCGGTTGAGCACGATCCACCCGAGCACCACCACCAGGGCGAAGATGTAGACCAGCAGCGGGATGCCCAGCAGGCGCGTGGTCGACAGGTCCACGATGGCGGAGTTCTCCGACTGGATGAGCTGCGTCTTGCGGTCGGACATGCGCTGCGCCAGCCCTCGGGCGGCGACGAGCATGGCCAGCGTGGCGATGAACGGCACCAGTCGCCCGTAGGCGATGAGTAACCCGTTGACCAGCCCCGCCCCGGTGCCGACGAGGATGGCGCAGATCGCCATCACCACCGGCCCGTACGACTGCGTGGCCAACGTCGTGGCCCAGACCGAGGCCAGCGCCATGACCGCGCCGACCGACAGGTCGATGCCCCCGCCGATGATCACGAACGTGGCCCCGACCGTGATCACGCCGATCGTGGCGGCCAGGGAGAGGATGCTGACGAGGTTGGAGGCGGTGGCGAAGTTCTCCGGCCGGGTGACCAGGCCGACGACGATCAGCAGCGCCAGGGCCGCCAGCAGCCCGAGATGTCGCATCTCTCCGAAACTGAAGCGGAAGCCGCCCGGTGGCGGGGACGCCCCCACCTCCGCGAGCGACCGGTCCGTCGTGGGCTCGCTCATCACGCCGCCCTCCCATTCATGATCATGTCGAGTACGCGGTGCTCGTCCAGTTCAGCGGCGTCGCCCTCGTGGATGACCGTGCCCTCGCGTAACACGAGCACCCGGTCGGCCAGGCCGAGCACCTCGGGCACCTCGCTGGAGACCAGCAGCACGCCGATCCCCTGCTCGGCCAGGTCGCGGATCACCGCGTACAGCTCGGCCCTGGCGCCCACGTCCACGCCTCTGGTCGGCTCGTCGAGCAGGAGCAGCTTGCGCCCGCCGAGCAGCCAGCGGGCGAGCACGGCCTTCTGCTGGTTGCCGCCGGACAGCGTCCTGATCGGGCGGTCGGGGTCGGGTGGGCGGATGTCGAGCATTTCCGCCAGGCGCTGGGCCTCGGCCCGCTCCCGCTTGCGGTCGATCCAGCCGAACCTGGCGAAGCCCGGCAGGCTGCCCAGCGTGATGTTGGCGGTGACACTCTGGTCGAGGAGGAGGGCCTGGGCCTTGCGCTCCTCGGGGGCCAGGCCCATGCCGCGCTTGACGGTGCCGACGACGCTGCGGCGCACGGGGGCCCCGGCGAGCAGGACGCGGCCCGAGGCGGGGCGGGCGCCGTACACCGCCTCCAGGATCTCCGAGCGGCCCGAGCCGACCAGCCCGGCCAGCCCGATGATCTCCCCCGCCCGCACGGCGAACGAGACGCCCGAGAAGACGCCCGGCGAGGACAGGTTCTCGACCTTGAGCACCTCCTCCCCCGGCGAGCGGCCGGCCCGGGGCGGGAAGACGTACTCGACGTTCCTGCCGGTCATGAGGGAGACGATCTCCCCGGTGGGGGTGTCGCGCGCGGACAGGCCGACGGCGACCGTGCGGCCGTCCTTCAGCACGGTGACCCGGTCGCCGATCTCGCGGATCTCCTCCAGGCGGTGGGAGATGTAGACGACGGCCACGCCCTGGGCGGTCAGCTCGCGGATGATGCGGAAGAGGTTCGCGACCTCGTCGTGGGCGAGGGCGGCGGACGGCTCGTCCATGATGATCAGGCGGGCGTCGTGGGAGAGCGCCCTGGCCATGGACACGACCTGCTTGGCCGCCGGCGACAGCCGCCCCACCTCGGCCGACGGGCGGATCTCCCCGTGGCCGAGCCGTTCGAGCACCTCGCGGGCGGCGCGCCTGGCGGCCGCCCGGTTGACGAAGCCGAAGCGGGCGTGCTCGTGGCCGAGGAAGATGTTCTCGGCCACGCTGAGCCCGTCGACCAGGTCGAGCTCCTGGTAGATCGTGGCGAAACCGAGCCTGATCGCGTCGATCGGGCTGCTCGGGCGCACTTCCTTGTCGTTGAAGACGATCGTGCCCTCGTCCGGCTGGTGCACTCCGGCCAGGACCTTGATCAGGGTGGACTTGCCGGCGCCGTTCTGGCCCAGCAGGCAGTGCACCTCGCCCGCCCGTACGTCCAGGTCGACCCCGTCCAGCGCGCGCACTCCGGGAAACTGCTTGACGATGCCCTTCATGACCAGCATCGGGGAGGACCCTTTCAGGCGTTGACGATCCGGTTGATGTTCTCCGGCGAGAGGTAGTGCTCGATGGCGAGGATCCCCGCCCCGAGCGCGGCCGCGTTGATGCCCGTACGGCTCGGCGTGATCGACAGGTGGTGCGTGGCCAGTGGGAGCGACCTGCGGTAGACCGTCTCCCTGATCCCGGCCAGCAGATGCTCGTGCACCCGCGACAGCGCGCCGCCGATGACGATGACCTCGGGGTTGAAGAAGTTGACCAGGCTGGCCAGCACCTCGCCGATGAGCCGGCCGGCCTCCCTGACCAGCCGCAGCGCCTGGGTGTTGCCCGCCTGCACGAGCGCCACGACGTCGGCTCCCGACTCGGCCGGCAGGCCCAGCTCGCTCAGCCGCCGCGCGATGGCGGCGCCGCCGGCCACGGCCTCCAGGCAGGCGCTGTTGCCGCACCGGCAGCCCGCGTCCTCGTGGCCGCTGACCCGGATGTGCCCGATGTCGCCGGCCGAACCCTGCGCGCCCCTGTGAAGCTTGCCCTCGGCCATGATGCCGCAGCCGATGCCCGTGCCGACCTTGACGAACAGCAGGTGGCCGGCGCCGGGGAAGGAGTGGCGGTGCTCGCCGAGCGCCATCACGTTGACGTCGTTGTCGACCAGCACCGACACGCCCTCGAAGTATTCGGGGATGGGGTAGTCGTTCCAGCCCGGCATGATCGGCGGGTTGTTCGGCCGTCCCGTGGCGAACTCCACCGGCCCCGGCACCCCGATCCCGATGGCGCGCAGCGCCGACCGCGGCCGGCCCACCTCGCCGAGCAGCCGGCCTAGGCGCTGGTCCACGTGGGCGAGCACCTTCTCCGGCCCCTCGCCGATCAGCAGCGAGTCCTCGCACTCGGCCAGCACGTTGCCCGAGATGTCCATCAGCGCGACCCGGCAGTGGGTGGCGCCCAGGTCGACGCCCGCGAAGGCGTGGTCCTCGGTGTGCAGGCGCAGCTGGCGCGGCGGCCGGCCGCCGGTGGACTCACCGCTCTCGGTCTCCTCGACCAGCCCGCGCTCGATCAGCGCGTCCACGCGCTGGGAGATCGTGGATCTGGCCAGGCCGGTGAGCCGTGCTAGATCGGAACGGGTCGTGGCCGAGCCTGCGCTGATCAACGTCAGCACATCTCCGGCAGAGCCCGGCTGGGGGGTCATGCCGCGACAATAAGATCACCGATGCGGCAAATCAAGAGCGAGCATCGACAAAACTCCGCCGACTTCCGCCGAAGATCGAACAAAGCCCGGTTTTTCCGACTTTTTGGTCATCTTTCGGAGCGGCAGTCTTCCGCTAAGGTCCCCCGAAGAGCGATGGCATCGGCGTCGCCCTCTGACAGAAGTCCTCCCGGGAGCCTGGCTTGTTACGTCGCTTCATCCGCGTCGCCCTGCCGACCGCGATCATCGTCGGCCTGCTGGCCTGGTGGGCCTACGGGGTCCTCACCACCCAGACCGACGAAGCCCTGCGGGCCCAGCGCCCGGTGTGGACGCGCTGTCCCGGCAGCCTCGACGTGGAATGCGCGACCATCAAGGTCCCGCTCGATCACGCCGCCCCGCAGGAGCACCCGATCGACATGGCGCTGGCCCGGCTCCCCGCGCGCCACCCCGACCAGCGGATCGGCTCACTCGTGGTCAACTACGGCGGCCCCGGGGTCTCGGGCGTCGCGACGTTCATCGCGGACCCCGAACCGTTCAACACGCTGCGCTCCCGCTACGACATCGTCGCCTTCGACCCGCGCGGCGTGGGCAGAAGCTCTCCGCTGAACTGCCGCCCCAAGGGCGAGCCCCTGCCGTACCTCTCGGTGGACCAGACGCCGGACACCCCGAAGGAGCGCGAGGCCCTGGTCAAGGCCGTGAGCGAGTACGCGGCCGCCTGCAGGCGACAGGCCGGCCGGTTGGTGCCGCACCTCACCACCGACGCGACCGCCCGCGACCTGGACATCCTGCGGTCGGCGCTGGATGAGCCCGAGCTGACCTACTTCGGCTACTCCTACGGCGGCGGCCTCGGTGCCGCCTACGCCCAGCTCTACCCCAGCAAGGTGCGCCGCATGGTCCTGGACGCCCCCAGCGCCAGTGCCGGAGGAGGGCCGGAGACCGGCAGTCCGGAGAACGTCTCGGACGAGCCGATCGAGGCGTTCGTCGCCGACTGCGTCAAACGGCGCGGCTGCCCGCTGGGCCGCGACCTCGACCAGGCACTCGGGCGCCTTGAGGAGTTCGTCAAGGTTCGCGACCGCCTCCCCCTCGACGTCTCCGGCGGCAAGCTCACCGACGCCCTCGCGGCCGCGGGCATCAGCGAGCTTCTGTACACCACGGACGACTGGCCGCGGCTCCGCCGCGCGCTGGCGGACGGGCTCAAGGGCGACGGGCAGGCGCTCTACGACGCGGCCATGGAGTTCGAGGAGAGCGAGGGCTTCTCCAGGGACGCCTTCACCGCGATCGACTGCAACGACACCTCGACACGGCCGAGGACGGAGCGCATCGCGGAGGCGGCGGAGACCGCCCGGGAGAAGGCTCCGATCCTCGGCGCGTGGCTGGCCTGGACCTGGTTGCGGTGCACGGGCTGGGACACGGTCTCAGGGGACGCCTGGCTGGCCGATCCGACCCGGCAGATCGCCGCGATCATGGTCGTGGGCACCGTCGGCGACCCCGCCGTCCCCTATGAGAACGTGAAGGAGCTCAGGTCCACGCTCTCCGGCTCGGTCATGGTGACGCTGAAGGGCAGTTCGCACACCGCGTACCGGACCGGCGACCGCTGCGTCAACGAGGCCGTGGACGCGTACCTGCTGGACGGAGCGATCCCCACCGCCGACGTGAAGTGC
The DNA here is from genome assembly GCF_044460125.1 of Nonomuraea sp. NPDC050153. Lineage (NCBI taxonomy): Bacteria > Bacillati > Actinomycetota > Actinomycetes > Streptosporangiales > Streptosporangiaceae > Nonomuraea > Nonomuraea sp. NPDC050153. Next base: position 77,436 of record NZ_JBITJQ010000008.1, on the reverse strand, counting down.
CCGGCGGCGGGGACCCGCGAGCGTTAGAGCATCGCCTTCATCGAGTCGGCGGCCGTGAGCACGTAGGGCTGCTCGGCCATGACGGCCTCCCAGTTGTCCGCGACGGCCTCCGGCGTGAGGTCGTCGGTCTTCCAGCCCGGTCCCTCCGCCACGAACACCCGCGCCACCCGGCCGCCGCCCACGGTGAACACCTCGCCGCTCGCCTCGCACGTCTCGTGCACGAGGTACGCGACCAGCGCGCTCACCCGCTCCGGCGTGAACTTGGCCTCGAACTCGGCCGGCAGCAGCGCCTCCGTCATCCGGGTCCAGGCGATGGGAGCGATGGCGTTGGCCTTGATGCCGTTGCGGGCGCCCTCGATGCCGAGCGTCTTGGTCAGCCCGACCAGGCCCATCTTGGCGGTGGAGTAGTTGGCCTGGCCGAAGTTGCCGAACAGGCCGGCCGGGCTGGAGGTGTTGACGATGCGGCCGTAGCCGGCCGCCTTCATCAGCGGGTACGCGGCCTGGCTGACCAGGTACGAGCCGCGTACGTGCACGGCCAGCACCCCGTCGAAGTCCTCGACCGTCATCTTGCCGAACGACTTGTCCCGCAGGATGCCCGCGTTGTTGACGACGATGTCCACTTTGCCGAACGCGTCCACGGCGGCCTGCACGATGGCCCTGGCGCCCTCCGGGGTGGCGACGTTGTCGGCGTTGACGACGGCCTGGCCGCCGTTCTTCGTGATGAGCTCGACCACGTCGACGGCGGGCCCCGCGGAGGCGCCCGTGCCGTCGAGCGCGCCGCCGAGATCGTTGACGACGACCTTGGCGCCCCGCTCGGCCAGCAGGAGCGCGTGCGACCTGCCCAGACCGTGCCCGGCCCCCGTGATGATCGCGACCCTGTCATCGAACCGAAGCATCGAACCTCCCACGCAGGAGAACAACATTCTGGTCAGAGCTACGATAACGCGTTGAACGGTCGCCGCTCCGTGTCAGGGCAGGAGCCAAAGGTCCGGTTCGCCGGGCTCGCGGCGTACCCGGCCCCTGGCCTCCAGCCACGCCAGGTGGGCCAGGGTCTCGTTGTTGGCCGCGCGCCGCATGAACGGCGGGATCGTCTCCCACGGCCGCGACCACGAGAGGCGGGTGGCCACGTCCCAGCACGTGACGCCGTCCAGGGAGCCCACGGCCTGCTCGATCTCCGCCAGCCGCGCGTCGTGGTGCGCCATCACGTAGTCCACCCGCTCGGCCAGCTCCAGGAACCGGTACTCATGGGCCGGCAGCACCTCCTCCACGTCCAGCTTGCGCACGGCGGCCAGCGCGTCGAGGTAGTCGGCCAGCGGGTTCGGGCCCGACTGGGGATGGACGGCCACCATGGGCGTGATCTTCGCCAGCACGTGGTCGCCGGAGAACAGCAGCTTGCGCGCGGGCGAGACGAAGCACAGGTGGCCGGGCGAGTGGCCGGGCGTCCAGATCGCCCGCAGGTCCCAGCCGGGCAGGCCGAGCTCGTCGCCGTCCTCGACCAGCAGGTCGGGCTTGGCCATCGAGACCACGTGCCTGATCATCATGGACGCCCCGGCCAGCTCGTCCAGCGTCAGCGGCGGCACGCCGCAGCGGACCAGCAGCGCGCGCTCCCGCTCGACGAGCGAGTCGATGACCTCGTCGTCGTAGCGCTCGCGGATCAGACGGGCGTCGGCCGGGTGCAGGGCGACCCAGGCGCCCGACATCTCGCGGATGCGCCCGGCCAGGCCGTAGTGGTCGGGGTGGATGTGGGTGACGAGCACGCCTTTGACGTCGGTGATCGCGTACCCGGCCACGCCGAGGCCGGCGACGAGCGCGTCGTACGCCTCGTCGGTGTTCCACCCGGCGTCGACGATCACCACGCCGTCGGGCAGTTCGAGGACGTAGACCAGCACGTACCGCAGGGGGTTGACGGGGATCGGCACCGGGACCGACCACAGCCCCGGACGCACCCGCTCGACCTCGGGGATCGCCCCGCCCACCCACGCCTCCCGCTGCGCCTGGCTCGCGGGAGTCACCACAAATTTCGACACATGCCGAATATAGTTCTGTGTCCGAATCATGTTCTACTAGGGGTCATGAAGCTGCGCCGCGAGCTCTCCGAAGATGGCCGGTTCGTACGGCAGCCGAACCGCTTCACCGACCGCCTCGGCCCTCCCGAGCCGGGCCGCTACCGCCTCTACGCCTCCTACGCCTGCCCGTGGGCCCAGCGCGTGCTGATCGTCCGGGCCCTCCTCGGCCTGGAGGACGTGCTGGACGTCACGATCGTCGACCCCATCCGCGACGAGAAGGGCTGGCGCGTCCCGGGCGGCGACCCCGAGTACCTGTCGGAGCTCTACCACGCGACCGACCCGGACTACACGGGCCGCTACACCGTCCCGTGCGTCTGGGACACCCAGGACAAGCGGATCGTCACCAACGACTTCCCGCAGATCACCCTCGATCTGGAGATGTCATGGGGAAGTTCCCCCGACCTCTATCCGGAACGCCTTCGCCCCGACATCGACATCATGAACGACCGCCTCTACCACGGCCTCAACAACGCGGTCTACGAGGCGGGCTTCGCCCGTGACCAGCAGGTGTACGAGGAGGCCGTGGCCCGGGTCTTCACCACGCTCGACTTCCTGGAGGTGCGCCTGGCCGAGTCGGAGCACCTCTTCGACGTCCTCACCGACAGCGACGTGCGCCTGTACACGACCCTGGCCAGGTTCGACGCCGTCTATTACGCGCACTTCAAGTGCTCGGTCCGGCGGCTGATCGACTATCCGGCGCTGTGGGCGTACGCGCGGCGGCTCCACGCGATCCCGGCCTTCCGCGAAACCACCGACTTCGACCAGATCAAGCGCCACTACTACATCACCCAGACCAACATCAACCCGAGTGGGCTCGTGCCTGTCGGGCCGGAGATCGACTGGAGCCTGTAGGCGGCGCGGGCATCCGTACGAACAGCAGGGCCGAGGCCAGCGCCACCAGCGCGGCCCCTGCCCACGCGACGGCCGCGCCCGACTGTCCGGCCAGCGAGCCGAGCGTCAGGTTGGCCGCGACCCCGCCCGCCTGCAGCGACAGCGAGCCGGTCGAGGTGACGGTGGTGCGCTCGGCCGCGCTGACCGCGTTGTGGGTCATCTCCAGGCAGAGCAGGCCCGCCACCGAGAGCCCCACAAAGAGCGTCACGTACGCCAGCCCCGCGCTCACCAGCCCCGCCGGGCCGCTGAGCCCCGCGGTCGCGGCGAGCGAGCCGACGGACAGCGCGGCCAGCACGGTGCCGGCGATGGCGCCCCTGGCCGAGCTACCGGCCAGCCGCGCCGCCCGGGGCGCGAGCGCGCTGCCCGCCGCGCTGCCGGCGAACCCGAGTGCCGCGACCACGGCGTAGGCCAGGCTGCCCCGCTCGGCCGTGCCGGCCAGCTCGGCCAGCCGCCCGGGGGTGAGCAGCTCGATGCTGCACAGGATCACGCCGGAGGCCGCCGCGGCGGCCATCAGGCGGCGCAGCACGGGCACCCCGGCCGCCAGCCGGACACCCGACCCGACCGTGGCCGGCACCTCGCGCAGCACGCTCGCCAGCGACCTGCGGTCATGCGCGGGCTCCGGCATCGCGAACACCACCACGACCAACAGCACGGCCGCCGCCACCGCGCCGACCAGCGGCGGCGCGGCCAGCGGGAAGATCACCTGCGCCGGCACCAGGAGCGGAAGGCCGCCGCCCGCCAGCACGCCCACGCACAGCGCCACGGACTCCATCGCGCCGCCCCTGGCCAGCCCCGGCTTGAGGTCGGCTTCGCGGCCCTCGATCCCGTGGAGCGTGTCGACGTACCAGGAGGTGGCCGGGCCGCTGGACAGCGCCCTGGCCACGCCCTTGAGCACGCCGCTGACCAGGAACATCCAGAACGTGGTGGAGACGGCGAGCAGCGCGAGCGCGGCCACGGTGAACGCGGCGGAGACGGCCAGCACCACGCGCCGCCCGAGGACGTCGGCCAAGCCTCCGGTCGGCAGCTCCAGAGTGGCGGTGACGATCGAGTACACCGTCACCGCCAGGCCCACCTCCGCCAGGCTGAGCCCCCGCGAGGTCATGAGCAGCACCAGGGTGGCCCCCATCAGGCCCACGGGCAGCCAGGTCAGGAAGCTGACGAGCATGTAGCGGCGTAAGGCCGAGCGAGCGGTCACGACTCCTCCTCCTTCGATCGCGGTACGGCGCCGTACCAGACGCTGACCTGCCTGGCCTCGGGGTCGCCGGCGTATTTGGCGGCGAGGTCGCGCAGCAGCTCCTCGGCCTTCTCGTCGAACTCACGCAGCGCGGCGGGCGGCAGCGAGACGATGTGGTCGCTCATCCCCGCCGCGTCGGCCCAGTCGCGCGACCATTCGGCGGTGTCGAACTCCCCCAGCACCCGCTGGACCATCTCGGCTTGCCGCAGGTGCATGATCCGGACCGCCTCGCGGCCCTCCGCGGTGACGGACATCGCGCCGGAGTCCCACGAGGTGTAGCGGTGGCGGGCCCGCCAGCGGCGCTCGCGCCCGTCGCGCCGGTCGTCGTCCTCCTCGATGAAGCCGTATTTGAACAGCTCCCGCAGGTGGTAGCTGGTGGCGCCCGAGCTCTCGCCGGCCTTGCGCCCCAGCTCGCTCGCGGTCGCGGGGCCGTCGGTGCGCAGCAGGCCGAGCAGGCGCACCCGCAGCGGGTGGGAGACAGCTTTGAGCACCCGCGGGTCACTGATCTTGTACTGCTCCGTCATGCTCCTCACCGTAAACCACAAAGGTAATTTTGCAAAGAGAATTTTGCGACCTGGGCGGCTTCTAAACTGTGGGGATGCTTGACGACATCTGGGTGGACGACTCCGTCCTCGCGCTGCGCCCCGACTTCGCGGTGCTGGTCATGACCGCGCACGGCCTGCGCAACGGGCCCACGGACGACCGGTCCCGGGCGTGGCTGGCGGCGGCCTCCGAGTGCGAGGCGCAGGCGGACAAGATCGACGCCTGGAAGGACGCCTACCGGGCGTTCGGCGCCAAACCGCAGCGGACCAGGCCCTCGGTCGACGCCCTGACCCGCAGGATGCCGCTGCCGGAGATCAACCGGGCCGTCGACGCGTACAACTCGATCAGCGTGAAGCACGCGCTGCCGATCGGCGGCGAGGACCTCGACCACTACGTGGGCCCGGCCCGGCTGCTGCGGGCGACCGGCGACGAGGCGTCCGAGGAGGCGCTCGGCACGCCCGAGCCGGGCGAGGTGATCTGGCGCGACGACGTCGGCGTCACCTGCCGCAGGTGGAACTGGCGTCAGGTCGTGCGCACCCGGCTCACCGAGGAGACCACGAACGCGATCTTCCTGCTCGAACGCCTTGAGCCCATGTCGCTGGAGGAGCTCAAGGAGGCAGGCGAGGAGCTGGCCGACCTGCTGTCCGAGATGTCACCAGAGGTGAGGATCGCTAGCAGATTGGTGTCCCACGGGAAATAAACCCCTCGCCGTGTTGTTGATACCAAAGAGTAATAATTGCTGCACCACCCGGATTGACTAGGGGGGCGTGACCTCTTTGCACTGTCCTGAGAGGATCGTTCGAGGCGGCACGGGCTCTTCGGCGCGCGCTGCCGGTCCGGGCGAGTAGCCTTGGACAGGTTCTCTAACATCAACGCCGATCTGCGGAAGAGGGCGATTTCCGCCGTGTCGTCAGAGTCGTCGCGGACAAACCCGCTGGCAAGCTTTGGTCAGAACGAGTGGCTTGTCGACGAGCTGTACCAGAAGTACCTCCAAGATCCCGAGTCTGTCGACAAGGCATGGTGGAACTTCTTCGCTGACTACAACCCTGAATCCGGACCGGGCCGGGCAGTACCGGTCAGGGAGGTGGCGAACGGCACCGTGACCGCTCCCGCTCCCCCGCAGGCGCCGCCCAAGGCGCCCCCGGCCGCCGAGAAGCCGAAGCAGCCTGCCGCCCCGGTGCCCAAGGGCGCCGAGGAGGTCAAGCTGCGTGGCGCCGCCGCACGCACGGCCGCCAACATGGACCTGTCGCTGACGGTCCCGACGGCGACCAGCGTGCGCGCGATCCCGGCCAAGCTGCTGATCGACAACCGCATCGTGATCAACAATCACCTCAAGCGGGGTCGCGGCGGCAAGGTGTCCTTCACCCACCTGATCGGCTTCGCGATCGTCAAGGCCCTCAGGGCCATGCCGGAGATGAACTACTCCTACGCGGAGGTCGACGGCAAGCCGACGCTGATCAAGCCCGAGCACGTGGGCTTCGGCCTGGCGATCGACGTCCAGAAGAGCAACGGCGAGCGCCAGCTGCTCGTGCCCTCGATCAAGGGCGCCGAGGAGATGGACTTCCGCCAGTTCTGGTCGGCCTACGAGGACGTCGTCCGCAAGGCCCGCGCGGGCAAGCTGGGCGTCGACGACTTCGCCGGCACCACCATCTCGCTGACCAACCCCGGCACGATCGGCACCGTCCACTCCGTGCCGCGCCTGATGCCCGGTCAGGGCACCATCATCGGCGTCGGAGCGATGGAATACCCGGCCGAATACCAGGGCGCCTCGCCCGACACGCTCTCGCGCCTGGCCGTCTCCAAGGTCATGACGCTCACCAGCACCTACGACCACCGGATCATCCAGGGCGCCCAGTCGGGCGACTTCCTGCGCCAGATCCACCGGTTGCTGCTGGGCGAGGACGGCTTCTACGACGAGATCTTCGAGGCGCTGCGGATCCCGTACGAGCCGGTCCGCTGGGTCCAGGACGTCTCGGCCTCCCACGACGACGACGTGTCGAAGTCCGCCCGCGTGATCGAGCTGATCCACGCCTACCGCGTGCGCGGCCACCTGATGGCCGAGACCGACCCGCTGGAGTACAAGCAGCGCAAGCACCCCGACCTGGACATCCAGTCCCACGGGCTGACGCTGTGGGACCTGGAGCGCGAGTTCGCCACGGGCGGTTTCGGCGGCCGCCCGCTGATGAAGCTCCGCGAGATCCTCGGCGTGCTGCGCGACTCCTACTGCCGCACGGTCGGCATCGAGTACATGCACATCCAGAACCCCGAGGAGCGGGCCTGGATCCAGGCGCGGGTGGAGAAGCCGCACAAGTCGCCCGAGCGTGCCGAGCAGCTCAACATCCTGTCGCGGCTCAACACCGCCGAGGCGTTCGAGACGTTCCTGCAGACGAAGTTCGTCGGCCAGAAGCGCTTCTCCCTGGAGGGCGGCGAGTCCCTGATCCCGCTGCTCGACTCGGTGCTCAGCGACGCTGCCGACGAGGACCTCGACGAGGTCGTCATCGGCATGGCCCACCGCGGCCGCCTCAACGTGCTGGCCAACATCGTGGGCAAGTCGTACGCGCAGATCTTCGGCGAGTTCGAGGGCAACATCGACCCGCGCACGGCGCACGGCTCCGGCGACGTGAAGTACCACCTCGGCGCGACGGGCACGTTCACCTCGCCGGGTGGCAAGACCATCACCTCCTCCGTGGTCGCCAACCCCTCCCACCTGGAGGCGGTCGACCCGGTGCTCGAAGGCGTCGTCCGCGCCAAGCAGGACCTCCTGGAGCGCGGCGAGGAGGGCTTCACCGTCCTGCCCGTCCTCATCCACGGCGACGCGGCCTTCGCCGGCCAGGGCGTCGTGGCCGAGACGCTCAACCTGTCGCAGCTGCGCGGCTACCGCACCGGCGGCACCGTGCACGTGGTGGTCAACAACCAGGTGGGCTTCACCACCTCGCCCGCCTCGTCCAGGTCCTCGGTCTACGCGACCGACGTGGCCCGGATGATCCAGGCCCCGATCTTCCACGTCAACGGCGACGACCCCGAGGCCGTGGTGCGCGTGGGCCAGCTGGCCTACGAATACCGCCAGTCGTTCCGCAAGGACGTCGTCATCGACCTCATCTGCTACCGCCGCCGCGGCCACAACGAGGGCGACAACCCCGCCTTCACCCAGCCGCTGATGTACGACCTGATCGACGCCAAGCGCTCGACCCGCAAGCTCTACACCGAGGCGCTGATCGGCCGGGGCGACATCACGGTCGAGGAGGCCGAGCAGGCGCTGCGCGACTACCAGGCCAAGCTGGAGCAGGCGTTCACCGAGACCCGCGAGGCGGCGAAGAAGCCGGCCGAGGCCGCCGCGATGCGGGTGCCGCCGACCGAGGTCGTCAAGTGGTCGCACGACGACACGCCGACCGAGATCAGCGACGAGACGCTCAAGCGCATCGTCGACACCCAGCTCAACCTGCCCGAGGGCTTCACGCCGCACCCGCGCCTGGCGCCGGTGCTGCAGCGCCGCGGCCAGATGGTCGAGCACGACTCGATCGACTGGTCGATGGGCGAGACGCTCGCCTTCGGCTCGCTGCTGATCGACGGCCACCCGGTGCGCCTGGTCGGCCAGGACTCGCGCCGCGGCACGTTCACGCAGCGCCACGCCGTCCTGGTGGACCGGATGACCGGCGCCGACCACACGCCGCTCAAGACCTTCAACGAGGGCACCACGAAGTTCTACGTCTACGACTCGCTGCTCAGCGAGTTCGCGGCGCTCGGCTTCGAGTACGGCTACAGCGTCGTCCGCCCGGACACCCTGGTCCTCTGGGAGGCGCAGTTCGGCGACTTCGTCAACGGCGCCCAGACGATCATCGACGAGTTCATCTCGTCGGGCGAGCAGAAGTGGGGCCAGAAGTCCTCGGTCGTGCTGCTGCTGCCGCACGGCTTCGAGGGCCAGGGCCCCGACCACTCCTCGGCCCGCATCGAGCGGTTCCTTCAGGTCTGCGCGCTCGACAACATGACGGTCGCGCAGCCCTCGACCCCGGCCAACTACTTCCACCTCCTGCGCTGGCAGGTGGAGTCGCAGCGGCACAAGCCGATGGTGGTCTTCACACCGAAGTCGCTGCTGCGCCACAAGGCGGCCACGTCCAAGGCGACCGACTTCACCACGGGCACCTTCCAGCCGGTGCTGGGCGACTCGACCGTCGACCCGGCAAAGGTCACCAGGGTCGTGCTCACGTCCGGCAAGCTCTACTACGACCTGGCGGCGGGGCGCGACAAGATGGGCCGCGACGACGTCGCGATCGTGCGGCTCGAACGCCTCTACCCGTTCCCGGGTGAGGAGCTGGCCGCCGAGCTGTCGCGCTACGGTGCGCAGGCGGAGCTGATCTGGGCGCAGGACGAGCCGGCCAACATGGGGCCGTGGCCGTACCTGACGCTCAAGCTGGCGGAGGACCCGCAGACGCTGGGCGGCCGCCCGGTGCGGCGCGTCTCGCGCCGCCCCAACAGCTCGCCGGCGACGGGCTCGCACAACTCGCACGACACCGAGCTCGAGGAGATCCTCCACGAGCTGTTCGGCTGAACCACCACACAGTGAGCCCCCGGCCCCGGCTGGGGGCTCACTGTCGTTTCAGGAGGGCTTGAGAAGATGTACTTCACCGATCGGGGGATCGAGGAGCTGGTCGAACGGCGGGGCGAGGAGGAGGTCAGCCTGCTCTGGCTCGGCGAGCGACTGCGCGAGTTCGTCGACCTCAACCCGGAGTTCGAGACCCCGGTCGAGCGGCTGGCCACCTGGCTGGCGCGGCTCGACGACGAGGACGACTGAGCGCCCGCCCTCTCCCCCTAAGGGCAACGCGATACATCTTGAGTTTCCCGGTAACGCGACATATCGTGTTATCTAGATGGAACGTGTCGCCAGGAGGGGCGGGGGGATCATGCAACAGTGGACGATCGACGGACCCGAACAGCTGATGTTCGGCCAAGTGGACGCGCTGGACGTGCGCATCGTCGCCGGCCGCCTCGACGTGCTCGCCAGCGACGGCCCGCCCACGGTCGAGGTGTCCGAGATCGAGTCGGCATCCCCGCTGCTGGTCACCTACGACGAGGACGCCAAGGAGCTCTCCATCACCTACAAGGACCTCACCTGGGACGGCCTGCTCGGCTGGCTGCGGCGCGACCGGCGCAGGACGGTCCTGACGATCGCCGTGCCCAAGAACTGCACCGTCAACGCCGGGGTGGTCTCCGCGCCCGCCGTGGTGGCCGGGTTCGAGAGGGTGACGCAGGTCAGGAGCGTGTCCGGGGAGGTCGTGCTCGACGGCGTCAGCGGCGACGTCAACGCGACGACCGTCTCGGGCCCCGTGGAGAGCCGGGCGATGGACGGCGACCTGGCGTTCAAGAGCGTCTCGGGCGACCTGACCGTGGCCGACGGCACCCCGCGCCGGCTCAGGGCGAACACCGTCTCCGGCCGGATCACGGCGGATCTGGCGCTGCGGCCGACCGGCCATGTGACGCTCAACAGCGTCTCCGGTGACATCCTTGTCAGGTTGCCGGAGAACGTGGAGGCGGACGTGAGCATGAGGTCCACCTCCGGCAGGCTGAGCAGCGCGTTCAAAGAACTGTTCAACTCGAACGGCCCCGGCACGAAGTCGATGTCGGGCAGGCTGGGCGGCGGTATGGCGTCGCTGTCGGTGATCACGGTCTCCGGCGAGGCCACGCTGCTCAAGGGGGAGAAGGAATGAGCCCTGTCTTCGGTCACGGCCGGCTCCGGCTGTACCTGCTCAAGCTGCTGGAAGAGAGCCCGCGTCACGGCTACGAGGTCATCAGGCTGCTCCAGGACCGCTTCCTCGGGGTCTACTCGCCCTCTCCCGGCACGATCTACCCGCGCCTGGCCCGCCTGGAGGAGGAAGGCCTGGTGACGCACGAGGTGGTCGAGGGCAAGAAGGTGTTCTCGATCACCGACAAGGGCCGCGACGAGCTGAACGCCCGGCTCGACGAGCTCGACGACCTGGAGCAGGAGATCTCCGCCTCGGTACGCGACATCGCCCGCGAGGTCAAGGAGGACGTCCGCGACACGGTCAGGTCGTTGCGCGACGAGCTGACGCGGATGGCCAAGGACGTCCGCACGGGGGCCAAGGAGGACACCCGGCGGCTCAAGGAGCAGCAGAAGGAGGACTTCAGGCGGCTCAAGGAGCAGCAGAAGCGGCAGTGGATGGAGCACGCCTACCACTGGCAGGACGAGGGCGAGCGGCTCAGCGGGGAGTGGCGCAGGATCTGGTCCGAGGTCTGGGCCACGCTGGGGGGCTCGCCGCACAGCCGGGCCGACCTCGACGCCGAGCTGGGCGAGCTACTGGCCGACTTCGTCGCCGAGGCCCGCCAGGAGGCGTCCGAGGCCCGGCTGACGCCGGAGAAGCTGGCCGAGCTGCGGACGGTGCTCGACGAGGCCCGCGCCCGCGTCCGCGACATCCTCGAAGGCTGAGGCGCCGAGAGGCCGTCACGCCGAGCGGAGGTGCCGCTCCTGGCGGCGCGCGCCGCGGGCGGCCTTGCGGGCGTGGTAGGCGATGGGCATGTACCTCAGGCGTTCGGGCAGGCGCGGCGTCAGCACGGCCACCGCGTGCCCGAGGTGCCGCAGCCGCCGCTCCTCCCGCGCCGTCCACCGCAGCCCCAGCTTCCGCCGTACGGCGGGCGGCAGGGTGCCGACCGTCACGAAGTAGTTGAACTCCCCCGATCCGGCCCCCACAGGCGTCCACAACCGCCGCAGCGGCCTGGGCAACCCGGGCGGCGCCGGCGTGCCGCGCAGGACCGACAGCACGTCGAGCGCGGTCGGATGCGCCTCCAGCCGGTCGGCCACCATCGTGTCGAAGTACCGCCAGAACGCCTCCAGGTCGGCCGGCATCTCCCGCTCCGGCACCCGCAGGATCGCGCCGAGCTGCCGCGACTCGGCGTAGAGCCGCCGCTCCTGCTCGACGGTGAACGGGGTGCCGAAGCAGCGGTTGAGCGCGATGAAGCGCTCGAACAGCGACAGGTGCACCCAGGCCCACGCCTCGCCGTTCAGCGCGTGGTAGGGCCGGCCGAGCTCGTCCACCCCGCTGATCGGCCGGTGCAACCTCCTGAGCCGCTCGCCCTCCGCCGGGCCCTCGGCGCCGCCGTACACCCATTTCTGGATCGAGACGAGCGTGCGGGTGAGCCGCCCCCACGGGTCGTCCTTGTACGTGGAGTGCTCGGCGACGGCCGCACCCACGGCCGGGTGCATCGTCTGCATGACCAGCGCGCTGCCGGCGACGAGCAGATTGCGGTATTCGCCGGTGGTGTCCCAGTGCATCGAACCTGGACCGAAGGGTTGGACCTCCATCATGACGGCCTCCCGGGTGAGACAAGCCCACTCCTGCTTGTATCACCCGGAACGCCGGGAAGTAACCCTTTACTTATTCAGCCGGCAAAGACGATCTTTCCGAAGATCTCCCCTTCGGCCATGGCGGCGAACCCGTCCCGCGCCTCCGCCAGCGGCAGCACCCTGTCGACGACGGGCCGCACGCCGGTCTGCTCCATGAAGACCGCCAGCCGGTGGAGCTGTTCCCGCGTGCCCATCGTGGAGCCGACGACGGACAACTGCAGGAAGAAGACCCGGTTCAGGTCGGCGGGCGGGACCGCGCCACTGGTGGCGCCGCTGACGACGATGCGCCCGCCCGGCCTGAGCGACTTGAGAGAGTGGTCCCAGGTGGCCTGGCCGACGGTCTCCATGACCGCGTCGACCCGCTCGGGCAGCCGCGCGCCCGGCTCGAACACCTGGTCGGCGCCGAGTTCGAGGGCACGCGCGCGCTTGTCCTCGGAGCGGCTGGTCGCCCAGACCCGGTAGCCGCCGGCCCGGCCGAGCGCGATCAGCGCGGTGGCCACGCCACCGCCCGCGCCCTGCACCAGCACGGTCGAGCCGGGCTCGAGCCCGGCCTTGTCGAACAACATCCGGTACGCGGTCAGCCAGGCCGTGGGCAGGCAGGCGGCGTGCTCGAAGCCGATCCCGGCCGGCTTGGGCACGAGGTTGCGCCGCGGCACGGCCACGCGCTCGGCGAACGTGCCGTCGTGCACCTCGGACAGCAGCGTTCGCTTGGGATCGAGCGTCTCGTCGGCTCCCGTGCCGATCACGGCGTGCACGATGACCTCGTTGCCGTCCTCGTCCACGCCCGCGGCGTCGCAGCCGAGCACGATGGGCAGCCGGTCCTGCCTGATGCCGACGCCCTTGAGCGTCCACAGGTCATGGTGGTTGAGCGCGGCCGCGCGCACGGAGACGGTCGTCCATCCGTCCGGGACCTTCGGCTCCGGGTGCTCTCCGAGCGTCAGCCCGGCGAGTGGGTTGTCGGGGTCGGTCTGTGTGGCGGTTACGGCGAACATGGCCGCACCTTACTTCAGCGTGATCCGGATTCCCGCCAGGGCCTGCTTCCTGAACGGCTGCGCCCCCGTGACGGCGACCAGCACGTCACCCTTGCACACCGACTCGGCCGGCCGCCCGCGCCCCTCGATCGCCCTCGGCATGACGGCCTTTTTCCGGCAACCGGGCGTGGGCACGAGCGCGACCATCTCCCCAGCGCCGCCGCCGAACCAGAGCTGCGGCCCCGCCGGCTCCCCCTGCGCCATCTCCCCGGGCCTGGCCAGCCGCACGGGCGCCTTGGCCGACAGCACGAGGTAGCCGTCCTTCGTCTCCCTGCCCTTCACTCCTTGCGCGAGGGCGATCCGCTGCTCGAACGTCAGCCCCTGTCCCCGGTCGTACATCGCCAGCCGCCAGCGCCCGAACGCGAACAGCAGCACCTGCCCGTAGTATCCGGTGCCCGCCCGGCGGGGCCAGAGGGTGACGTTGGGCGCGTAGTTCCTGATCGGCCGGCCGCCCGCGGTCACCTCGAACTCGCCGTTGTACGGGGCGGACAACTGCCGGTACAGCCCGTCGACCCAGACTCCCTGGAAGGGCCGCACCCCCAGGTCGGCGAGACCGAGCCCGGCCGGGTAGCGCACCTCGGCCCGCACCCCGTTCGGGAACACCACCTCGATGATCTCGTCACCACCCTTGGGCGCGGGCCGGACGGTGAGGATATTCGGGGCACTTTCGATCTTGGTGAGCGACCGGATCGGCTCGGAGGTCGGGCCCGCCGGCGGTCCGGGCTCGGGATCCCGGCTGACCATCAGGCTGACGACAGGGATCAGCAGGAGCGCGAGTACCACCACCAGCCCGATCCACCGGCGGCGACCGCGCTCGCCCACCTCGATGACGTCGAACCGGTCAACCACGACGTTCCCAGCCGAGAAGTGCGGGCTTGCGCCCTTTCATCCAGTTCAGTTGAGCGGCGACCGCCAGCGCAAGCCCTGGAACCTGGCGAAATCCTTGTCGCAGGTCACAAATTCACAACCGTGCTCGATGGCGAGTGCGGCGAGGTAGGCGTCGGGGATGAGGTTGCCAACCGCGCCGGTTTGCTCGCACAGCTTGACGAAGATCTCCCAGTGTCTCGGGCCGGCGTGCACTACCACCGCATGAGGCTGGTGGCGGACGATCTCGGCAAACGTCCGCGCGGTCTCGAACGAGGTGGGGCGCGGGATGCGCGTCGCCACGCGGATGAAGCCGTTGAGCGCGAAGTCGCTCACTGCATAGGCCTCGTCGCCATGCAGAATCTCGGTGAGCACGGCATGGCACTGCTCGTGGTGCTCCATGTCACGCCGCTGCGCGTTGACGAGGACGTTCGTGTCAAGCATCCGCATGGCAGGTCCTCATAGCGCGCTCGATGTCTTCCTGCTCGAGAATCTCCTTGATCTCGGCCCAGGTCAGCTTCGGCCCTGACGCGGATCCGGAGACGGGTAGCTCGATGCGCGGCCTTTCGGCCACCTCCATGGAGCGGTTGAGCAGTTGCCTCAAGGCGTCCTCCATCACTGAGTTGAGACTGCGTCCGTTACGTGCCGCGTACGCCTTCGCCTCGTTGAGGAGCGTCTCGTCGATGCGCACCGTTGTCCTCCGCATGACTCCAGCGTCCGCCGACGACATATAAATGTCAACACCAGATAGTAGTCACACGGTCACAGTTTTTGCATCAACTTTGCGTCACCACGCGGCCACGTTGACCTTCCCGTCGGAGGACACCCGCACCACCTGCCCCACCAATTCCCGCGATTCCGCGTCCGCCATCAGCCCGGCCTCCTCCACGACCGCATAGGCCCGTCCACCAGCCACGTCCACCACGAGGACGCCCCTCTCGGCGGCGCCGTCGCGCCCGTGCGCCACCGTGTACCCGGCCACCACCCCCTCCCCCGCGCAGGCCCCCGCCAGGGGCACCTCCTCGGCCACGAACACCGGCTCGGCGCTCCCCAGCCGGCCCCCCGGCTCGCTGGACCACACCGCGTACGTGTGCTTGGTCAGATGCATCCCCACCCCGCTCACCAGCCCGTGCCCGGACTGGGCCCGCAGCAGCCCCGCCATGGTCGCCGTGGAGTGCAGGACGTAGTCGCTGGCCGGCCCGCCCGCGTACGGCAGCCCGCCGGTGACCGTGAGCCCGCGCCGGTCCAGGGGATCGAGCCCGATCGCGTCGCACGCCTGCCGCAGCGCCACCGCGAAACAGCTGTAGACGTCGAGCGCGTGCATGTCGCCGAGCCCGAGCCCGGACCGGCGGAAAGCGGCCTCGGCCACGTGCGCGATGGCCCGGGACGCCCCGAGCTCGGGCCGCGCGGCCACCTCCCAGGTGTCCTCCCCGTACGCCCACCCGCGCAGGTAGACCCGCCCTTCAGCCGGCACCCCGAGCCGGTCGGCCAGCCGCGAGCTGGCCAGGATTACGGCCGCCGCCTGGTCCACCTCCAGCACGGACACCGTGTCCCTGGTGTACGGCCAGCCGACGAAGCGGTCGCCCTTCGCGAGCTCGCCGGGGGTGCGGGCGGTCCGGCGCCAGGCGTACGGGTTCGCGGCGGCCACCTCGGTCATCGGCGCCATCATCCGGCCCCGGTCGCGCATCTCCTCCTCGATCGTGAGCCCGAACGTCGCCCGCCGCGCCGTCTCCATGATCGCGTACGTGTGCACCGGCAGGAAGAGCCCGTGGGCCAGCGCGTGCGGGTGCGGCGGGCGCTCCCACCCGTACGGAGGCTTTGGCTCGGCGGGGTGGCTCCACCGGACGTGCTCGCCCGCCCGCCGGTACGCCCTGCGCGTCGCCAGCGCCTCGGCCCCCGCGACCAGCGCGGAGTCGAGCTCGCCCGCCGCGATCCTGGCCGCCGCCTCGCCGATGAGCAGCTGCGGGGCCGTACCGCCGACCTTGGAGTACGCGCGGTGGCGCGGCGTCGCGCCCAGGCGCTCGGCGAGGCGGCCGACCGGCGAGTCGTACTGCCACGAGTCGGTGTAGACGATCTGGATCGAGTCCAGCCGCTCGGCGGGGAGCCGGGCGTCGGCGGCGGCCGCGCGGGCCGTCTCCTCCCACAGATCGAGCGGTTCGGGGCCGGGCTGCTCGCGGATGGTGCGTTGTGCGATGCCGATGAGACAGGGGGTGCGAGGATCCATGAATCCATCTAACCAGAACAAGATTCGGTTGATAAGAAGTGGCATTTGATAATGCGTGTTACCGCTGTTGCGCAAGACATAAAACGGACGTCGCGACCTGCGGAGATGCCAATTATGAATACATGCGGTTTCGCTATTTCTATAACGGAACGGAACCGGGCCATGCTTTTTCGCGTCGTTTCATGGCCACCCCCTTGCGCCATTCATTAACGTTTCGATCGTTTTCCTGGCCCACCGGGGCGCAGTACCCCGCTCTGGGCCGCCGAAAGCTGAGAGGAGCTCCATGTTTTCCCGAGCAAGGCGCATCGCGTTCCCGCTCGCCGGCCTGATGGCCGTCGGGCTGGCCGCGGGCATGGTCGGCGGCACCCCGGCCAACGCCAAGGCACCCTCCGACGTCGTTTCCCGGAACGCCGTCACCCCCGCCGAGCAGGCGGTCCAGTTCTGGACGCCCGACCGGATCAAGCTGGCCACCGACTACGACGCCGGCCTCGACCTGACCTCCAAGGGCGTCAAGGGCAGCAACGACGCACCTGACGGCCCCCCGGGATCCGTCCCGCCGATCGGCGAGGAGAAGACGAAGGCCAAGAAGAGCAAGCAAGTCAATCTGCCCAACACGGTCGGCCGCGTGTTCTTCACGCTCCCCAAGGCCGACCCGCGCGACCCGAGGAGCTGGCGGTACTGCTCGGCCAGCTCGGTCCAGGGCAAGTACCGCAACCTCGTGGCGACCTCGGCCCACTGCGTTTACGACACCGCCAAGAACACCTTCTACGACAACTGGATCTTCATTCCGTCGTACTGGGACGGCAACAATGTCTGGGAGGGCAAGGCGCCCTACGGCATTTACGCCGCCAAGACGTTCAACGCGCACGACGACTTCGTGGTGAAGGAGGATTACGACTTCGACTACGCGTTCGTCAACGTCTACAACGGCATCAAGGTCAACTGGGAGAAGGTCAACAACAAGTGGCAGTGGACGGTCAAGAACGTCGGCCGCCTCGGTGACAACGTCGGCGGCCAGGGCTTCACCTGGAACAGGAGCACGAAGCTGAACGTGTTCTCGTTCGGATACCCGGCGGGCGAGCACCCCGACGGCGACAAGCCGTTCACCGGCCGCACGATGAAGTTCTGCTACGGCAAGACCAGGCCGATGCCCGAGGCCAAGAGGTACAACCTGCAGGAGCACATCGGCTTCAAGTGCGCCTTCACCGCCGGCGCGAGCGGCGGGCCGTTCCTCTACAACTACAAGAGCGCGTCGCGCACCGGCTACCTGGTCGGGGTCAACAGCGTCGCGTGGGACACCGACGCCAACGACCGCTACGACTACATCTCGTCCCCGTACTTCAACACCGACACCTACAAGGTCTACAAGGCCGCCGCCAACCGCTGGACCGGCAACTTCCGCTGATCGAGGTGGCACCCTGGGCCCCGGTTCCGCTCGGAACCGGGGCCTTCCACTGAGGCGTGCGTCACTTGGTCAGGCGCGGAATGAGTGCAATTCAACAAGCGCCTACACCCGCTCCGACCTGCGGAAACAACCACTCACAATGATCATTTAGAGATCTGTCTGACGATGTCCTTATAGTGCACGGTGCACTCTTGATCAGGTAACGAATCTCTATCCTGGCTGCAATACCACCAGTACATCTGGAAAAATCCACCGTTACGACCCCAAGAAAGGCTATTTCATGATCCCCCGGGCCAGGCACTTGGTGGCGGCTGCGCTCAGCAGCGCGCTGCTGCTGTCGCCTGCCTTCACGGGGATCGCGAACGCCGCGCTCGACAGCAAGGTCTTCGCCGTCTCGCTGGCCAAGACCGCGGCGGACGTCAAGCGGGTCGCCGACTACTGGACACCCGACCAGCTCAAGAAGGCCGACAGCTACAGCCCCGCGACGCCGGGCGCCCAGGCCGCCACCCCGGCGCCCTCGGCCTCCACGCAGGCCTCCAACCCCGCCACGCAGGCCGCGACCACCGTCACGAGGGCCGTCGCGGCACAGGCCGTGGCGCCCGTGCTGCCGCGCAAAGGCTCGGTCGCCAGGACCATGGGCAAGGTCTTCTTCCGGTTCGGGGACAAGGAGTACTGGTGCTCCGCCAGCGCGGTCGCCGCCAGGAACCGCAGCGTCGTCGCGACGGCCGGGCACTGCGCGTACGACCCGAGGCAGGCCAAGGCGGCCGATTTCTGGATCTTCGTCCCCAACCCCGGCCCCAACGGCGAGACGCCCGACGGCATCTACGTGGGCTCCTCGATCAGCATGCACGAGGACTGGACGGGCAAGGGCGACTACGACTTCGACTACGCGTTCGTGACCGTGCACCGCGGCTTCAAGTGGGAGGCCAAGGACGGCCGCTACGTCATGAAGGACGTGGGCCGGCTCCAGGACAACGTCGGCGGCCAGGGCATCGAGCTGAACAAGAAGCCGACCACGTACACGGTGGCCGCGTTCGGTTATCCGGCCGGCGCGCAGCCCGACGGCAGCCGCCCGTTCGACGGCAAGCGCCTGGAGATGTGCAAGGAAGGCCCCACCCGCTGGACCTCCGCCGTCAGCCTCGACCTGCAGAAGGGCGTGCAGCTGCTGGCCTGCGACTTCAGCCCGGGCGCGAGCGGCGGCCCGTGGCTGATCGGCTTCAACAAGGAGCGCTGGTACGGCTACCTCAACGGCGTCAACAGCCTGACCTGGAACAGGGACGCCAAGGGCTCGTACGACGCGGTGTCGTCTCCCTACTTCGACACCACCGCCGGAGAGGTCTACCGGCGCGCCGCCGCGCAGACCACGCCGCCAAATGTGACCTAAATCACTGCAACCGTCCGGTCACTGCCGGTGATCAGCGGTTCCCTTGTCTCGGCAAGGTCACGACGCCCCCTTGGAACGTTGACATGATCTACCTGAAATTCACATAGGCATAGTCAAACCGGTAAGTTCCGGGCTGTCCGTTTGCTGAGTTATGGAGGTGCATGAGGCGCCTCATGTCAGCGCAACCTGGAGTTACCTTGAAGCGAATCCTTCTGCCCGCCGGTGGGGCCGTCCTCGCGACCGGCCTGCTCGCCGTAGGTCTGACCGGTACGGCCCAGGCCGACGGCGACGTCTCCCACGACCCGATGGCCAACAACACCGCCGAGGCCGCCTCCGTCGCCTCGTTCTGGCTCGCCTCGAACGGGGCCGCGCTCCGCCAGGCCACCCAGTACACCTGGGACGCGAAAGAAGTCCGCAAGGTCGTCTCCAAGGGCGGCTACAGCCCCGACGGCAAGCCCGGCACCACGGCACCGACCGGCGAGACGAAGTCGATCGGCAGGGCCCAGAACGTGAACATCCCCAAGACCGTCGGCAAGGTCTTCTTCGTCGACGGCTCCGGCAAGTTCCGCTGGTGCTCCGCGACCTCCATCCAGTCGAACTACCGCAACCTGGTCTCCACGGCCGGTCACTGCGTGTACGACACGGACAGCGACACGGCGCTCCTCGACAACTGGGTCTTCGTCCCCGGCTACTACCAGGGCAAGACCCCGTTCGGCATCTACGTGGGCAAGCAGGCCTTCACCCACTACGACTTCGACACGTACGAGGACTACGACCGCGACTACGCGTTCGTCACCGTCTACAACGGCATCCAGTTCGAGCGCGTGAAGCAGGTGGACCGCAAGGACTACCAGGGCTTCACCGGCCCGAAGCGCGCGTGGGGCGGCCGCTACTACCTCCTGCTGTCCAAGGACGCCGGCCGCCTCGGCGACAACGTCGGCGGCCAGGGCTTCTCCTGGAACCAGCCCACCGGCAAGCCGGTCCGCGCCTTCGGCTACCCGGCCGCTCCGCACCCGGACGGCAACAAGGTGTACAGCGGCGTCACGCCGAAGAACTGCTACGGCACGACCACCGCCAAGGCGGTCGGCGCCCCCTGGCTCAAGATCGAGGAGCACATCGGCCTCAAGTGCGCCGTGACCCCCGGTTACGACGGCGGCCCCTGGCTCCAGAACTACAGCAACGGCAAGCGCCTGGGTTACGTGAACGGTGTGACCAGCACCTTCGCCGACCAGGACGGCAACGACCGCATCGACTACATCACCTCGCCCTACTTCGACGGTGAGACGGCGGCGGTCTACAACGCGGCCAAGAACGTCTGGTCCGGCAAGATCGTCGGCCCGAACGGCGAGCTGTACAAGTAAGCCCTTCCAGGGGAAAGGCGAGGGCCTCGGCACCCCCGAGGCCCTCGCTTTGTACGTCCGGGGGCCCAGAAGCACGGTCTTCCGCCTTGAGAGGCGCTACGCGCCATAGAGCTCCAGACAGCGCCTCCCAGGGAGCTGACGCCCCCTTCGACCCCCCGAAACCCCGCTCGCCATCCCCACCCGTTGCCTGGTTACCGGCTTGGCCCGCTGGAGCCCGCCCTGAGCGGACCTCGCTAGCGCTCGGACTGTCCGGTTAGGGCTCCGCCCAGGCGAGGCGCTCCCGCCCCTCGCGCACCCCGGCGTGAGCCATGTGAAGACCAGCCACCACCTTTGACCATCGAGTCGAACCAACAAAGTTGGTAAGCCAGCACGGTGGAAGAGATCCGCCTCGCCACCCATGCAGGCCCCGTCGCCGGGTGAGGGATGCAAGCGTCCTCGCAAGGGCGCCCACACGCGCCGATGCTGGCACTAACTCTGCTGCCCGCCAGCTTCGTCGAACAGCTCCTCAAGGGCCTGGGCGGTGGCCGCGCGGGTGGTCCAGGTCTCCAGTTGCGCAAGATCGGTGCACGCGGTGATACGGGCTCGTACGTCTTCTGGAACATCAAAGCCGCGGGCGGCGAGCACCAGCAGGACCGCCCTGGCCTCCCCTTCCGCCTTGCCTTGTTCACGTCCACGGCCGAAGTGTTCGCGAGCGAAGGGGGTGTAGACGGGCCAGTCGGTGGACGTCATGATCTCCTCCATGAGGCGGCGTACTTCTGGCGTGGCCATGCTGTAGGCGTATTCAGTGTACTTCAGAGCGTGATCGTCGTCGGTGTCGGTCAGCGCCGCGGCGAATGCTTCGACCACCTTGCGGTCGCGGCCGTGGACCATGACCGACATGGCCGCCAACCCCAGGTGAGCGGCGGCCTCCTGGGGATCGGTGAAGGCTGGAATGCCGTCCGGCCCCAGAACCAGGGCCTGCAGACGGTAACCGGTCAGCCCGGACTCGATCGGCTGCGCATAGTGGGCGGCCGTCGTACGGTCGGGACAGATGACCAGGACCGTGACATCGCAGCCCAGCATCAGCCACAGAACGGCGGCATAGCGGGCCAACTGCCGGGGAACCTTGGACTTGTCCTGCTGGATTTCCACGATGATGGCATGCGCGGGATCTTGCGATGGCCCCAGGACAAGGACCATGTCGGCGTGGATGTCGTCGGAGCGACGGGTATTGAAGGTGGTGTTCTCCAGCCGGACCAGCGGGGTGTCGGGCAGTTCCACCCCCATGAGATCACGCAGGATCTCCACCGCTAGCTCGGGGCGATGCTCGAACATCTTGACGAGGGCGTCATGTCGGGGGGACCGCATGGCACCCATTGTCACATGTCGAGTACGCAAAGTGACGAGAGTCGGCATCAACTCATCGCATGGATACACGACTCCAGGACCAGGACGAGCCTGCCGGTCAGCAGCTGCCGCCCCTACCTACTCCCCGCCTCCACAACCGCCTCACCGCCGGCGCGGCTGACAGACTCGGCACGAAGGTCCTTCCAGCGTACGTAGCCCGTCATGATCTCATAACTCACGGCAAAGCTCAGGCCGACTACGCCACACTGGCCGACGGCCTCCGCCCACTCACCGTATCCACGGCTACTCCACGCGGGATGTGACACTTTGTCCGCCTCTCGGCCCGGTCCGTCGTGGAGCCTCCTTATACCTGCGGCCGAGGATCGCCATGAAGATCTTTTTTGGATCTGCTGACACAGAGTATTTGCCTTGTCACGATAGGCGCATGCATCGAGGCGATCTGACGAACGCCGAGTGGGAGCGGCTAACGTCACTGCTACCCCCGGGCGAAAGGCACGGGGAGCGGTGGGATGAACATCGGATGATGATCAACGGTGTGCTCTACCAGGCCAGGACCGGACTGCGCTGGCGCCATCTGCCCGGCCGGTTCGGCTGCTGGGTGACCATCTACCGGCACCACCGCCACTGGACGGCCGACGGCACCTGGCGACGCCTGCTCACCGCGATCGAGACCTCCGAGGACGCCCCGATGACCGACGGCGGCCCCGCGGCCCGGATCGCCCGGCACCCGCACCAGGAAGCCCTCGAATGCGATCCGGTACTCCTGAGCCTGCGCACCCACCTGGCGGCAGTCGTCAGACGGAGGGACGTCTAGTCCCTGCCATACCTACTTGACGGCGAGACGCGCGTCCGGCCCCGGCCCAGCCGATAGCCGGCACGACCGGCTCGCCTTCCTCCGGCGGCCGAGGCGCACCCCAACGAGTTCCTCGCCCGCCGACACAGCACACTGAGGCGCCCCCGGGCGCCCCAGTCCAAATAGGCCAGGCCATGGGTCTCTCCCCCACGACCTCACCCCTGGCGCTCGACAGCCGTCCTCGCCGCCCCTCCTCCCGGCGAGGACGGCCTCCTTTTTGGCATCCGCAGGGGCCCGATGGCGCCGCTCGGACCCCCCACAGCCCCAACCTGAAGATCTCCTGTGAGGATTGGAACGAGTTAGACGGACAAGGCGTCAATCCGGTTCCTGTGATCTGAGTCACGTTTTGACGGCTACAGTCGGTGGCGGGCTACTAACGGCACTCGGGTCCCATCAGCCACAACCCCTCTATACCCAGCGAAAACGTAACTATCCAATCACCGGATGCGAAGATCTCTGACAGATAACAGCACGGTAACGGCGGTAAGGGCGGCTACCGGATTGCCCAAACCGGGTTCCACCTGCGGAGATCACCACGCTATGTTCCTTGCCATCCCTTTACTGACGCATGGGACGCAAGTTTGCGACCCACGACAGAGCAAGGAGCAGTTCCCTTGAAGCGCATCCTCCTCCCCGCCGGTGGCGCCCTCGTGGCTACCGGCCTTCTGGCTGCCGGCCTGGCCGGCACCGCTCAGGCCGACAGCGACGTCGCGTCCGACCCGATGGCGACGAGTGCGGCGAACGCCAAGGCCATTGCCGAGTTCTGGGCCGACAACAACGGCGCCGCCCTCCGGGCCGCCAAGGAGTCCAACAACTGGGACAAGAGCGACGTCGCGAAGCTGCAGAGCAAGGGCGGCTACAGCGCCGACACCAAGCCCGGCTCGACG
Source organism: Nonomuraea sp. NPDC050153 (assembly GCF_044460125.1). Taxonomy (NCBI): domain Bacteria; kingdom Bacillati; phylum Actinomycetota; class Actinomycetes; order Streptosporangiales; family Streptosporangiaceae; genus Nonomuraea; species Nonomuraea sp. NPDC050153. Next base: position 53,992 of record NZ_JBITJQ010000008.1, on the reverse strand, counting down.
GCGCCGATCGGCCAGGAAAAGAAGACGACCGTCAAGGTCCAGAACGTCAACATGCCGAAGACCATCGGCAAGGTGTTCTTCGTCAACAGCAAGGGCGAGAAGAAGTGGTGCTCCGCCACTTCGATCCAGTCCCAGTACCGCAACCTGGTCGCCACGGCCGGTCACTGCGTGTACGACACGGCGACCAACTCGGACGTCCTGTCCAAGTGGGTCTTCGTCCCCGGTTACTACCAGGGCAAGACGCCGTTCGGCATCTACGTGGGCAAGCAGGCCTTCACCCACTACGACTTCGACGTGTACGAGGACTACGACCGCGACTACGCGTTCGTGACCGTGTACAACGGCGTGAAGCTCGGTGGCGGTACCCCCAAGCAGGTCTCCAAGGCCGACTGGGACAAGTACACCGGCATCAAGGACGCCAAGGACGTCGAGATCAGCCGCGAGGAGTTCTTGAAGGGTCAGCTTGACCCGACGAGGACCGAGGCGTACTGGGTCAAGGAGGGCACGGCGCCTGAGGCGACCGGTCCCGACTACCCGGGTGCCGCGGTGGGCAAGGTCGAGGTCACCGAGGACGTCTACAAGGACGCCAAGGTCGGCAAGGGCAACGGTTTCAAGTTCGGTGAGCCCGTCACCGAGATCGTCACCGACGCCGAGGCCGCTGCCTACAAGGCGAAGCAGGGCGACAAGCCCACCGACAAGTACCCCGCCAAGGTCGTCAAGGACGAGCGCGGCAACTGGACGATCACGCACTACTACGTCCAGCAGTGGTACAAGCCGGGCTCGGAGGCCAAGTACTACAAGACCGTCTTCTTCATCGTCGAGGGCTTCGCCAAGGACGCGGGCCGTCTCGGTGACAACGTCGGCGGTCAGGGCTTCGCCTGGAACCAGCCCACCGGCAAGTACGTCCGCGTGTTCGGCTACCCGGCCGCTCCTCACCCCGACGGCAACAAGAACTTCACCGGCGTGACTCCGAAGTGGTGCTACGGCAAGACCACGAAGAAGCTGGTCGGTTCTGCTGCCAAGAAGATCGAGGAGCACGTGGCCCTCAAGTGCGCCTTCACCGAGGGCGCCGACGGTGGTCCGTGGCTGTACAAGTACAGCAACAGCAAGCGTCTCGGTTACGTGAACGGTGTCGTGAGCACCTTCAACGACCAGGACGGCAACGGCCGCGTGGACTACATCTCCTCGCCGTACTTCGACGGTGAGACCAACGTGGTCTACAAGGCCGCCGCGGCCTCGTGGTCCGGCAAGCTTGTCTGAGGTAACGGATAGCGACCGGTCTTAGACTGTTCGTACATACGTTCCCGCGAAGGGCCCGGCATCCCGCCGGGCCCTTCCGCGTTCCCGCCAAAAGTGAAGGGCGTTTGGACGCACGGCACGCCCAGACGGTGCCATCAATCCAATGTGATCTGCGTCACATAGCCTTCTCGACCATGATCCAGAAGGCGCTCGGGCCCCACAGATCGCACTGACAACTTCCTTATGTTGATCAGGGCAAACGGTCCCGAAGTCAGCTTTCCTCGACTCCTGCGCATCATCCGTTTAAACATCACAGAACGGTCACGCCCGGCTTGTCGCCTCTTTTCCTGTCAAAGCGGCTACCCGCGAGCAAGATCCACACTGTATGTTCCTGGCTATCCCTTTACTGACGCATGGGACGCAAGAGGCGTTCCACGACAGCGCAAGGAGTTACCGTGAAGCGCATCCTCCTCCCCGCCGGTGGCGCCATTCTGGCCACTGGCCTTCTGGCCGCCGGCCTGGCCACCACGGCTCAGGCTGACGACACCGTCTCCGCCGACGTGCTGGCGAGCCAGCAGAAGGCGGCCGAGACGCTGGACTTCTGGTCCAAGTCCGACTACGCGGCCCTCAAGCAGGCCGTTGCCTTCAACCCCGACGCGCTCGAGGTTCAGAAGATCTCCTCCGGTGGTGGCTATACCTCGGACACCAAGCCGGGTTCCACCGCCCCCATCGGCGAGGAGAAGAAGGCCACCATCAAGGTTCAGAACGTGAACCTGCCGAAGTCCATCGGTAAGGTTTTCTTCGAGGGCCGCGATGGCAAGCTCTACTGGTGCTCCGGCACCTCGATCCAGTCGCAGTACCGTAACCTGGTCGCCACGGCCGGTCACTGCGTCTACGACATCGCCGGCAACGACGAGGTCGTGTCCCGCTGGGTGTTCGTCCCCGGTTACTACCAGGGCAAGGCTCCCTTCGGTCTCTACGTGGGCAAGCAGGCCTTCACCCACTACGACTTCGACGTCTACGAGGACTTCGACCGCGACTACGCCTTCGTCACCGTCTACGACGGCATCGGCGGCACGCTGAACAAGCCGAAGCTGGTCGACTGGAACGCCTACAAGGCGTACCAGGGCGAGAAGTTCGTCAAGGACGTCACGGTCACCGAGGACGAGTACAAGAAGGGCAAGCTCGACCCCAAGACCACCGAGTACTACGACGTGGACCCGGGCAAGGCCGACGAGGCCTCTGGTCCGGACTACCCCGGCGCGGTGGTTGACCGCTTCGAGGTCAGCAAGGGTGTCTACGACGCTGCTGCGGTCGGCAAGGGTCAGGGTTACAAGTTCGGCGAGCCCATCGTCGAGAACGTGACCTACCAGGAGGCCTGGAAGTACCTCCAGGACAAGAAGAAGAACCCTGGTAAGTTCCCGGCTGAGGTGAAGCTGGACGAGAAGGGCAACTCCACCCTCACGCACTACTACATTCAGAAGTGGTACAAGCAGGGTAAGGTCGCTCGCTACGTCCGCCTCGAGCCGTACATCGTCGTCCACGAGGTCAAGAGCGTTGGTCGCCTCGGCGACAACGTTGGTGGCCAGGGCTTCGCGTGGAACCAGCCGTCCGGCAAGTACGTCCGCACCTTCGGCTACCCCTACGGCCCGCACCTGGACGGCAACAAGCCGTTCACCGGTGTGACGCCGAAGTGGTGCTACGGCAAGACCGCCAAGAAGGCTCTGCTGATCCCGTCCAAGAAGGTCGAGGAGCAGCAGTCGATGAAGTGCACCGTGACCGCCGGCTACGACGGTGGCCCCTGGCTGTACAAGTACAGCAACGCCAAGCGTCTCGGCTACGTCAACGGTGTCACCAGCCTCATCGCGGACACCGACGGCAACAAGCGCTACGACACGATCACCTCGGCTTACTTCGACGGTGAGACCAACGTCGTCTACAAGGCCGCTGCGGCCTCGTGGAGCGGCAAGCTCATCCCGTAGTTCGCTGCGGATCGGAACGAAGACTTGTTCGTCGTTCTTTAGCAATACCGAAGGGCTCGGCATCCTGCCGGGCCCTTCGGCCTTTTGCTGAGAAATCTGGTTATTCCCCTTACCAGAGTGACCAAAGGGTCGATAGGGTCTTTACACCCTTTTTGACAACTGTGGAGCCTCCCGTGAAGCGCCTGCTCATCCCCCTGGCCGCCGCCTGCCTGAGCGCCGCCGCCCTCGCCGTCCCAGCCACCGCCGCACCGAGCTGGGCGACCGACAATCTCGAGCCCAAGCCGGCCGACGCGTACGGCGCCGCCTATTTCTGGCTCGACTCCAATGGAGCCGCCCTGCGCAAGGCCACCCAGTACAACCTCGATGTCAAGAACGTCTCCAAGCTGGTGTCGACGGGAGGCAAGGGCGTTCCTGACGGCAAGCCGGGCATGACCGGCCCGACCGGTACCACCAAGCCGACCGTGTCAAAGAACGTCAACCTGCCCAAGACCATCGGCAAGGTGTTCTTCCTCGACAAGTCCGGCAAGTACCGCTGGTGCTCGGCGACGTCCATCCAGTCCAGGAACCGCAACCTGGTCGCCACCGCGGGCCACTGCGTCTTCGCGAACGGCAAGGAGGACGTCTACGACAAGTGGATCTTCGTTCCCGGCTACTACCAGGGCAAGGCGCCCTTCGGCGTCTACGCGGGCGCCTACGCCTTCACCGCGTACGACCTGGACACCTACGACGACTACGACGGCGACTTCGCCTTCGTGGCGGTGCACAACGGCTTCGGGCTGGCGGGCGAGAAGGAGGTCTCGCGCGACCAGTTCAAGGCGTGGGCCGGTGACAAGTGGGTCAAGCCGCGCGAGATCAGCTCCGCGGAGTTCCTCAAGTGCCAGCTCACCCTCGGCGACTGCTGGTCGGAGGGCGAGGACAAGCCCAGCGACCTCGTAGGGCCCGACCACCCCGACGCCGTCCTGGAGAAGCTCGAGGTCAGCAAGTCCGCGTACGAAGCCGCCAAGGTCGGCAAGGGCCAGGGCTTCAAGTTCGGCGAGCCCATCGTGGAGCAGGTCACCAAGCCTCAGCAGGACGCCTACAAGGGCCCCGGCACCACGGGCACCGACAAGCTGGGTAACTACACCATCACCCACTACTACACGCAGAAGTGGGTCAAGCCCGGCACGTCGCGTAAGTACTACGAGGCCCACTACATCATCGGGATCGCCAAGGACATGGGCCGGCTCGGTGACGTCGTCGGCGGGCAGGGTGTCGCCTGGAACCAGCCGCTCGGCCAGGCGGTGACCGCGTTCGGCTACCCCTCCGCCCCCCACCCCGACGGCGACCGCCCCTTCACCGGTGTGACGCCTAAGTGGTGCTCCGGCAAGACCGCCACCAAGAGCTACCAGGTCAACACGTTCAGGGTCGAGACGCACCAGCTGCTCAAGTGCTCGATGACCCCCGGCGCCGACGGTGGCCCGTGGCTCATCAAGTACGACAACAACAAGCGCACCGGCTACGTCAACGGCGTGACCAGCCTGTTCCACGACAACGACGGCAACGGCCGGGTCGACTACATCAGCTCGGCGATCTTCGACGGTGAGGTGGCCGACGTCTACAACAAGGCCAACTACGCGGAGACGAAGAAGATCGTCGGCCCGAACGGCGAGCTCCTCCAGTAGCCGACCGCACGAAGGTAGCGGACCGTACGAAAGTTGCGGACCGTACGAAGGTAGACCACCGCACGAAGAAGGACGGCCCGGGCGCGCTCACGTCGAGCGCACCCGGGCCGTTCCACGTCACACCGACGTGAGCTCGCGCGTCCGCTCGCGCAGCGCCAGCACGGGCCGCTCGTTCTTGTACGGCTCCAACCGCCGCCGCAGGTCGGCCGCGTACGACCGCGACCGGGCCGACTGCAGCTCCCCCGCCAGCATGAAGGCGGTGCCCGCGGTCGTGCACGCCTCCTCCAGCTCCCCGCACTGCAGCAGCCCGGCGGCCAGCAGCGACAGGTTGAACATCCGCCCGCGGACGTAGCGGGAGTCCATGTCGAGCGAGCGCCGGGCCTGACGCACGGCCCGCTCTCCCTCCCCCAGGTCACGGAAGCAGTGGGCGAACTTGGCCGACAGATAGGCCTCGTCGAAGTAACTGAGCCACGCGGGCTCGTCGGCGGGCCTGCGGGCGTCGAAGGCGCGCTCCGCCTCGTGCAGGGCGGCCCCGCAGGACCGGGCGTCGCCCAGGCCCGCGTGGGCGTGCGCCTCCAGGACGTGCGCGGAGGCCAGGAGCGTGTGCACGCCGGCGCGGCGGGCCGCCATCTGGCCGGCCCTGGCCAGGTCGAGGGCATGGGAGTGCTGGCCCATGTAGATGGCCTGGTGTGCCATGCCGGCCAGGATCTCGCCGCCCAGGGTGTGGTCGTCGGCGCCCCTGGCCAGGCGCAGCGCCTGGATGAGGTAGCGCTGGGCGAGACCGTGCTGCTCCATGTCGTACGCCATCCAGCCGGCCAGGCGGGTCAGCTCGGCGGCCGCGGCGGCCAGCCGGCGGCCGGTGGACTCGCCGTACTGGCCGTCCTTGAGCAGCGGCGAGACGGCGGTGTCGAGGTATTTGATCACGGAGGAGCGGACCCGCCCGCTCCCGAAGCGGTTGTCGAGCTCCCCGAACGATCGGGTGACCTCATGGATGGCGGCGATGTCCGCGCGGCCCACCCGCCGCGCGCCCGTGCCGCTCAGGTGTCCCCCAGGAGGGGACGTCAGCCAGCGGACGGCTCCCACGGAGCCCGCCCCTATCGCGAACGTCGAGTCGATCAGGAACCTCCGTCTCTCCACGTCGGCCCGCCAAAGCGCCGTCACGGTCGCGACCCCCTCCTGCCACGTGTGCGTGAACTCCTGCCCGAGATCGAGGGGTGTGAGGATCGCCGGCATTCCCAGATCTTCCGAGGTAACCGGTCGGCCCAGCCGCATCGCGAAGATCTCCGCGAGCAGGTAGGGCACCGGGTCACGTGGCCTCTGACCACCGATCCAGCGCAACACTGAGCTGTGGTCGTATTTGAGGCCCGGAGTGCCACGGGCGGCTCCCCAATCGTTCAGGCACCTGGCCAGTCCCTTGTGGGAGAAGCCCGCTTCCGCGATGAGCTGCTGCAGCGGTCGGTTCGGCTCGCGTTCCATCGCTCTCCTCATCACAGGAGTGGGCGCCCACACCTTACAGAGAGCTACTGTTATAGCACCTTGAGTAAAGGTTTCAGGCCGGTTCTCAAAGGACACCCCAACTAATGGCGAACGGGGGCCTCCCTCAAGTAATCGGAAGGCCCCCGTGCGAAGAGGTCAGCTACGGGCGACGCCGTCCACGCGGGCCTGGGTCGCGACCGCGGCGGTCACGGCGGGCGCGACGCGCTCGTCGAACGGGCTCGGGATGATGTACGTCGGCGAGAGGTCGTCGCCGACGACCCCGGCCAGCGCGTCGGCCGCGGCCACCTTCATGTTCTCGGTGATGGCGGACGCGCGCACGTCCAGGGCGCCCCTGAACACGCCGGGGAACGCCAGCACGTTGTTGATCTGGTTGGGGAAGTCGGAGCGGCCGGTGGCCACGATCTTGGCGTGCCTGGCGGCCGCCTCGGGGTGGACCTCGGGGGTGGGGTTGGACAGGGCGAAGACGATGGCGTCGGGTGCCATGGAGGCGATGGCCGCCTCGGACACGGTCGATCCGGACAGCCCGACGAACACGTCGGCGCCCGCCAGCGCGTCCTCCGTCGAGCCGGTGTGGCCGGCGCGGTTGGTGTCGCGGGCGAGGGCCTCCTTGACGGGGTTCAGACCCTCACGGCCCTCGTAGATCATGCCCTTGGAGTCGGCGACCGCGATGTCGCCGATGCCCGCCTCCAGGAGGATGCGGGAGACCGCGACGCCGGACGCGCCCGCGCCGGCCACGACGGCGCGCAGGTCGCCGAGCGAGCGCCCGGTCAGGCGGGCGGCGTTCTTGAGCGCGGCGAGGGCCACGATGGCGGTGCCGTGCTGGTCGTCGTGGAAGACGGGGATGTCGAGCAGCTCGCGGAGCCGGTCCTCGACCTCGAAGCAGCGCGGGGCGCTGATGTCCTCGAGGTTGATGCCGCCGAACGACGGCGCGAGGCGCACGACGGTCTCGACCAGGGCGTCGACGTCGGTGCAGTCGAGGCAGATCGGGACGGCGTCGACGTTCGCGAACTGCTTGAACAGCAGCGCCTTGCCCTCCATGACCGGCATGGCGGCCGAGGGGCCGATGTCGCCCAGGCCGAGCACGGCCGTGCCGTCGGAGACGACGGCGACCACGTTGGAGACCCAGGTGTAGTCGTTGGCCAGCTCGGGCGTGTCGGCGATGGCGGTGCAGACCCGGGCGACCCCGGGCGTGTAGGCGAGGGAGAGGTCGTCCGCGTCGCGGACGGGAACAGTGGAGCGGATCTCGAGCTTTCCTCCGCGGTGCAGCGCGAAGGCCGGATCGAGATCGAGCTTCTCGACGGAGACGGAAGCAGAAGCGGGCGTGACAGCCACAGCGACCCCTGTAGTCATCGGGAGCGGAAGTAACCTTCGGCGAACGAGCGCGAGCGGGCTGGCTTCGGTAGCTGCCAGGATCCCCTCGTCAGTCGTCTCAGAGGGGTACGGGGGTCACCCGTCTCCCTATCGTGCCACATGCTGAGATGGGGTCGGTCTCAGTGCCGACGCCGTTCCGTTGACGCATCGTTAAATGTCTGATGACGGAGCGGTGCAAAACCCCATTTAAACTGCACAAAACGCAAGTTTCATTGCTTTTCAGATCGAGGAGGCCGTACATGGCCCTCAGCCCCAAGGGCCGCCGTGGCTACGCCGCCGGCGCGCTCGCGTTGACCGCCGCCCTGACGCTGACCGCGTGCGGGAACAGCGGTGGCGCCGGCACGAGCTCCACCACGAGCGCGAGCGCCTCCGCCGCCGGCGGCGCCCAGCTGGTGCAGCCGGGCAAGCTCACGGTCTGCACGAACATCCCGTACGAGCCGTTCCAGTTCAAGGACGCGAGCGGCAAGATCGTCGGGTTCGACGTGGACATGGTCGACCTTGTCGCGAAGAAGCTGGGCGTGACCCAGGAGATCGTGGACATCGACTTCGCGGTGATCAAGAGCGGCGCCGCCATGGCGGCGAAGAAGTGCGACCTGGCCGCGGCCGGCATGACGATCACGCCGGAGCGCAAGGCGAACATCGACTTCTCCGACCCGTACTTCGACGCCACCCAGGCGCTGCTCGCCAAGAAGGGCACCGGCGCGACGTCGCTGGCCGACGTCAAGGCCAAGAACCTCAAGCTGGGCGCCCAGGCCAGCACCACCGGCCTCGACTACGTCAAGAAGCAGGGCTTCGACCCGACCGAGTACGCCGACTCCGCCAAGGAACTGCTGGCCCTGCAGGCCGGGCAGGCCGACGTGATCGTCCAGGACCTGCCCGTGGTGCTCACCTGGCTGAAGAAGCCGGAGATCGCCGCGAAGTTCGAGCTGATCGGCAGCCTGGACACCGGCGAGCAGTACGGCCTCGGCCTGAAGAAGGGCGCCGACCCGGTGCTGCTCAAGACGATCAATGAAGAGATCGCCAAGTCCAAGCAAGACGGCACCTACGAGAAGATCTACATGAAGTGGTTCGGCAAGAAGCCCGGCGAGCTGGGCTGATCCATGGCCGACCAGCCGAAGACGGCTGAGCCTGCGCACGCCGGGCTCAGCCCTCGGAAGAGACAACGCGTCATCCGCGGCGTCCAGTACGCCGTCCTGGTCGTCGCGGTCGTCGCGCTCGTCCTCTACGCGGACTGGACGAGCCTGGCGGAGAACTTCGCCAGGCCCGACATCGCGGAGAAGGCCTTCCCCGAGCTGTTCACGATCGCGTTGAAGAACACGATCATCTACTCGGTGGGCGGTTTCTTCTTCTCCTTCGTGTTCGGCCTCGTGCTCGCGCTCATGCGGCTGTCACAGGTCCGCCCCTACCGCTGGATCGCCGGCATCTACATCGAGATCTTCCGCGGGCTCCCCGCGCTGCTGATCTTCCTGCTGATCCTCTTCCTCCCCATCGCGCTTCCCGGGTTCGAGGTGCCAGGAGGCAAGTACGGCGAGGGCATCCTCGGACTCACCCTGGTCGGCTCGGCCTACCAGGCGGAGGTCTTCCGCGCCGGTCTGCAGGCCGTGCCGAAGGGGCAGACCGAGGCGGCCAGGTCGCTCGGCATGTCGGCGACCAGGGCGCTGTTCACCGTGGTGATCCCGCAGGCGGTCCGCATCGTGATCCCGCCGACCACCAACCAGTTCATCGCGCTGCTCAAGGACTCGTCGCTGATCCTCTTCCTGGGGGTCTCCGGCGAGTACGTGGAGCTGGCCAAGTTCGGCAACGACCTGTCCTCCGAGCAGTCCAACGCCACGCCCATCATGGTCGCCGGCGTGACGTACCTCATCGTCACGATTCCGCTGGGCTACCTGGTGCGGCGGCTGGAGGCACGAGCGGAGAGGGCGCGATGACGCACGCCGTCGAGATCAGGGACCTGCACAAGCACTTCGGCGCCAACGAGGTGCTCAAGGGCATCGACTTCACCATCGACCCGGGCCAGGTGGTCTGCGTCATCGGCCCGTCGGGCTCCGGCAAGTCCACCCTGCTGCGCTGCGTGAACCTGCTGGAGGTGCCCACCAAGGGCAAGGTGTTCGTGGAGGGCGTCGAGCTCACCGACCCCGACGTGGACATCGACGCCGTACGCCGCCGCATCGGCATGGTCTTCCAGCAGTTCAACCTGTTCCCGCACATGACCGCGCTGCAGAACGTGATGATCGCCCAGCAGCGGGTGCTGAAGCGGGGCAGGAAGGAAGCCGAGATCGTCGCCAGGGAGAACCTGGACAAGGTGGGCGTCGGCGCCAAGTGCGACGCCTACCCGGCGCAGCTGTCGGGCGGCCAGCAGCAGCGGGTGGCGATCGCCAGGGCGCTGGCCATGAACCCCGAGCTGATGTTGTTCGACGAGCCCACCTCGGCGCTCGACCCCGAGCTGGTCGGGGACGTGCTCACCGTCATGCGGAAGCTGGCGGAGGAGGGCATGACCATGCTCGTGGTCACCCACGAGATGGGGTTCGCGCGGCAGGTGGCCGACCGGGTGGTGTTCATGGACGGCGGCGTGATCGTCGAGGACGGCGAGCCGGCGCAGGTGATCGGCGACCCGCGGCAGGAACGCACGCGCACCTTCCTCCACCGCGTCCTGCACCCCGAGGAGTGACCCGTGCGGGGCGCCCGCCTGGTACGGGGAGCGCCCCGCCCACCGGGCTCCAGCGCCCCAGCACGCGTCGCAGCCCCACCCCGGCGCCTCGTGGCCTCAGCACACGTCACGGCCCCGCCCCGGCGTCTCGTGGCCCCAGCACGCGTCACGGCCCCGCCCGGGCGTCTCGTGGAGCCCGGGGGCGCGCGCCGCGCCTGAAGCGCCGTCTCAGCCGCGCCTGACCGCACTTCTCGAAGCCCGCCCGCGGCTCGCCCACGGCGGAACCTGGGCCATGGCCGCCGGGACCCGTGATGTAATACACCCGCATGGACCTCACCTCTTACGCCGAGTGGGCCGTCCGGCTGGTCAACGATCCGGACCCGCCGCCGGAGCTGAGGCCGCTGCGGGACGAGCTGGCCGCCGCGTTCGACGGGGCCGACGACGAGCGGGCCGTGGCGGAGCGGCTCAACGCCCTGCTCGTGCGCTATCCCGTACGCCCCCAACTCACCGACCACGACGGCGGGGGCTGGCACCTCCACCTGGCCGACGACTCCGCCGCCTGCGCCGTCATGGGCCTGGCCGCGGTCGTGGCGGAGCTGGGCGCGGACCGGCTCGGCCGGTGCCAGGAGCCGCACTGCGGGAAGGCGTTCCTGGACACCTCGTCCAACCGCTCCCGCCGCTACTGCTCCGCCCGCTGCGCCAGCCGCGCGAACGTCGCCGCCTTCCGCGCCCGCCGGCGCACCGGCTCCTAACGCCGCCGCCGCAGGAGGGGCCAGTAACGCAGCACGACCCGTCCCACGATGTCGTGGACCGGCCCGAAGTCCCAGCTGTCCCGCCGGCCACTGGCCCGCTGGTTGTCGCTCTCCAGCCACCACCCGTCCCGCCCGTGCCACTGCGCCCGTTTCACGATGAGCCGGCCGGGATCGCCGGGAAGCCTCGCCACCACGAGATCGCCCGGGTGGACGGTGGCGCCCCGCCTTACGAGGAGCCAGTCGCCGGGAACCAGCGCGGGGCGCATCGAATCGCCTTCGACACGCACTCTCATGGGCAATGACCCCCTACTCCGCAGGCGTTCGGACCCGAGTAAGGTCGGTTGTGGACCAAGCTGATTCAGCATCAAGGAAGGACTTTCTGATGCTCGCACGACTGCTACGACCCAAGCATGTCGCTTCCGCACACTGCGACCTGCCCTGTGGGGTCTACGACCCCGCTCAGGCCCGCATCGAGGCCGAGTCGGTCAAGGCGATCATGGAAAAGTACGCGGCCAACGAGGACGCGGTCTTCCGCGCCCGCGCGCTGTCCATCAAGGAGGAGCGGGCCGAGCTGGTCAAGCACCACCTGTGGGTGCTGTGGACCGACTACTTCAAGCCTCCGCACCTGGAGCAGTACCCTCAGCTTCACCAGCTCTTCTGGGACGCCACCAAGCTCGCGGGCGCCGCCGGCGCCAAGGGCACGGTCGACGTCGCCAAGGCCGAGGACCTGCTGGGCAAGATCGACGAAATCTCCAAGATCTTCTGGGAGACCAAGGCCGCCTAAAACGGCACATAAGGCTCTGTGCGGCAGCAGGTCGCACAGAGCCTTTTCTGTTGATGGCGAGTCTGAATCGTCCAAGCACCTCCCCGGGGCGGTAAGTTGCAGTTGGCGTCGGAAACGCGAGGAGGAACGTGACCGAGGAAACCGAGACGCGCGCGGAGGGCGTGGCCGGCATCCGCGACGTGGTGAGCATCAGGCTCCCCGCCGCCAGTGCCTACCTGTCTGTGCTGCGTACGGCTACCGCCGGGCTGGCGGCGCGGCTTGACTTCACGCTCGACGAGATCGAGGATCTGCGGATCGCGGTCGACGAGGCGTGCGCCATGCTGCTGAGCGAGGCGGTGCCCGGCACCGACCTCACCGCCGAGTTCGAGCTGACCGGCCATGAGATGCAGGTCAGGGTCGAAGTGGCCACCGTCGGCAGCTCCGCGCCCAAACGCGATGACTTCGCCTGGATGGTGCTGACCGCCTTGGCCGACGACGTCGACGCGGTGACCGACTCCCCAGATCGCATGGCTATCGTCCTGCGTAAGCGCCGAGGCGCAGCGAGGCCGGCGTGACGGAAAGGACTGGAGCCATGGCCACCAGCGAACACGCCGTGCCCGACCGGGTGCGCGCCCGCATGCTCTTCGCCGAGCTGGCCGAGCTGGGCCCCGAGGAGCCGCGCCGCCAGCGCATCAGAGACGAGCTGGTCGAGCTTCACCTTCCCCTGGTCGAATACCTGGCCCGCCGCTTTCGGAACAGGGGCGAGTGGCTCGACGACCTGACCCAGGTCGCCACCATCGGCCTGATCAAGTCGATCGACCGGTTCGACCTCAACCGCGGCGTGGAGTTCTCCACGTACGCCACGCCCACGATCGTCGGCGAGATCAAGCGCCACTTCCGCGACAAGGGCTGGGCGGTCCGCGTCCCGCGCCGCCTGCAGGAGCTGAAGCTCTCGCTGACCAAGGCGATAAGCGATCTCTCGCAGCGCGAGGGCCGCGCGCCGACCGTGGCCGAGCTGGCCTCCTACCTGAAGATGACCGAGGAGGAGGTGCTCGAGGGCCTCGAGTCGGCCAACGCCTACTCGACGGTGTCGCTCGACGCGCCCGACTCCGGCGACGACGACGCCCCCGCGGTGTCCGACTCGCTCGGCATCGTGGACGAGTCGCTTGAGGGCGTCGAATACCGCGAGTCGCTGAAACCGCTGCTCGAACGGCTGCCGCCAAGGGAGAAGCGCATCCTGCTGTTGCGCTTCTTCGGCAACATGACGCAGTCGCAGATCGCCACAGAGCTGGGCATCTCACAGATGCACGTCTCGCGCCTGCTGGCCCGCACCCTCGCGCAGCTGCGCGAGGGCCTGACCGCCGAAGACTAGCCGTCTCCGTAGAGGGCGTGGGTGGTGGGCGGCGCCAGCAGCGTCGCCAACCCCGCCAGCGCGATCACGATCAGCGGGATCCCGAGCTGGGGCTGGCCCGACTGGATGAGCGTGACGGAGATCGGCACCATGAAGATCTGCGTCAGGACGCCGGGCGACCGCCCCCAGCGCTCCATCTTGAACAGCCCGCCCCACGCCACCCAGAGCAGCCCCGCTCCGATCAGCACGCCGAACGCCGACTCCGCGATGGCGGTGGTGAGGTTGTCCGGGGTGCTGACCAGGGTCTCCACGCCGACGTAGATGCCGAGCCCGACCGCCACCAGGCCTTCCAGGGCGACGATGGCGGCGGCGATGACGAGGGTGACCGGACGACGATTCACGCCCGTACCCTACCTCCCGGGCAAGCCGGTCCGAGAAATAGGACGTTCGGCCGATAACGCCCACAAGTCCAGCGGATACGCTGGCGATATGCGCACCATGCTATTGGTGAATCCCAAGGCCACGACCACGAACGCCCGTACGCGTAACGTGTTGATCCGCGCACTCGGCGCGGCCGTGGAGCTGACGGTGGAGGAGACCCGTTACCGCGGGCACGCCGCGGCGCTTGCCGCCACCGCGCGGGCCAAGGGGTACGACGTCGTGGCGGTGCTCGGCGGCGACGGGACGATCAACGAGGCCGTGAACGGCCTGCTCAACCCGGTCAACGGCGACGACGTCCCGACCGGCAGCGAGGGCCGGCCCGCGCTGATCGTCATCCCCGGCGGCAGCGCGAACGTGTTCGCCCGGGCGCTGGGGCTGCCGAACGACCCGGTGGAGTCCACGGGGGCGGTGCTGGAGGCGCTCCGGGAGGGCCGGCGCAGGACCGTGGGTTTGGGGCAAGCCCTTTGGGAGGGCCGGAGCCGATACTTCACCTTCTGCTCGGGCATGGGCTACGACGCCGAGGTTGTACGGGCCGTGGAAGGCCTCAGAGGCACCGGCCGTAAAGCAACACCTGCACGGTACGTGAACACCGCCCTACGGCACTATCTGGCCACGGACAAGCGGCATCCACCGATGACCCTGACCGGTCCCGGGATCCCGACGGCCCGGGGGTTGTTCATGGCGATCATCTCGAACACCTCACCATGGACGTACGTCGGCAGCAGGCCCGTGCACCCGACCCCGTGGGCGAGCTTCGAGACCGGGCTCGACCTTCTCGGGCTGCGCCGGATGGGGCCGATGTCGATCGGGTCGGTGATCCGGCAGATTCTCACGGAGAGTGACGCGCTTCCGGGCGGCCGGCACCTCGTACAGCTGCATGACGAGGCCGAGTTCACGCTCACCGCAAACCGGCCCGTGGCCTTCCAACTGGACGGGGACTACCTGGGCGAATGCGAGACCGTAACGTTTCGGTCTACACCGAACGCGTTACAAGTTTTGGTCTAGACGGTTACATTCGGTCATTGTGTGACGCATCCGACATCCATAACAGCCAAAACTTCCCGTCAACCCTCTTGCGTGCACTCAGCGTGGCTGACAGTCTCAAGACTGACGTCGGAACGTAGGACCTTTAACAACCCCAAGGTTCTCCCCGAGTGTCAGCGGGCAATCCCGGTCCACACAGGTCCGGGTAATTGTTCGCGCGAGTTAGTGAAACTCTTCACAAAGTAGTAGCCGCACGGAGCCGACCAGAGGCTCCATCTACTAAGGAGTGGACGCATGGACTGGCGCCACCGAGCTGCCTGCCGTGACGTGGACCCCGAGCTGTTCTTCCCGATCGGCAACACCGGCCCGGCACTCATGCAGATCGAAGAAGCCAAGCAGGTCTGCCGTTCCTGCTCGGCCGTCGAAGCCTGCCTGAAGTGGGCGCTGGAGTCCGGGCAGGACGCCGGCGTCTGGGGCGGCCTCAGCGAGGACGAGCGCCGCGCTCTCAAGCGCCGCACCGCTCGCCACCGCGCACGCCTCACCGCCTGACCCGCCACCTTACATCTGACCGCCACCTTCATCTGGCCGCGACTTCTCATCTGACCGCGACCTCTCATCTGGCCGCGACTTTCAGCTGACCCTGCGACGCCCGAGCCCCGATCGGCTCCCGCGCCGCCGCACCCCTCCCCGCCAGATGCGTCGCCGCCGGCCGCCGCGCCACCCGCCGGACGCGCCACCGCCCAAGCCGTAACCTCGGCCGACGCACCGCCGCCATTCGACGTGCCCGCACCCGACGCGCCGGGCCCCCGTACTCCCGTCGAACCCCGACGGACGCGTACGGACCGGGATCAGGCCGCCGGGAGCGGGATCGACAGCGTGACCTCCGTACCCCCTTCAAGCCGCGGCTCGATGGACAGCCGGCCGGAAAGCTCCCCTTCGACCAGCGTACGGACGATCTGCAGCCCCAGGCTGGTGGAGCTGTCGAGGTCGAAGCCCTCAGGAAGCCCGCGGCCGTCGTCCCACACCGTGACGTTGAGCCGGTCGAGCGTGGGCTCGACCACCACCTCCAGCCGCTTGGGCCGCCCGTGCTGCATCGCGTTCTGCAGCAGCTCGGTCAGCGCCATGGCCAGCGGCGTGGCGATGAGCGAAGGCAGCACGCCGAAGCCGCCGACGCGCCGCGGCGTGACCCCCACCTCCGCGGCCGACACCTCCCCCGCCATCGCGAACACCCGGTCGGCGATCTCGTCGAAGTCCACGAACTCCTCGGGCGCGTGGGACAGCGTCTCGTGCACGATCGCGATCGACCCGACCCTGCGCACCGCCTCCTCCAGCGCCTCCCGGCCCTCGGGCACCTGCAGCCGTCTGGCCTGCAGGCGCAGCAGCGCGGCGACGGTCTGCAGGTTGTTCTTCACCCGGTGGTGGATCTCGCGGATCGTGGCGTCCTTGGTCATCAGCTCGCGTTCGCGGCGCCGCAGCTCGGTCACGTCCCTGATGAGCACGAGCGCGCCGATGCGGCCGCCCCCGACGATCAGCGGGATGGCCCTGAGCTGCACGATCGTGCCGCCCGACTCGACCTCGGTCTCCTTGGCCGCGCGCCCGCTGGCCACGATCATGAGGTCTTCGTTGATCGGCTCGTCGGAGTAGCAGAGCGTCGCGGTGACGCGGCCCAGCTCGGCCCCCACCAGGTCGGCGTGCAGGCCGAGCCGCCGGTAGGCGGACAGGGCGTTCGGCGAGGCGTACGTGACGCGCCCGGCCCGGTCGAGCCGCAGCAGGCCGTCGCCGACGCGCGGCGAGCGCACCAGGATCGGCTCCTCGCCCGAGAACGGGAACCGGCCCTCGGCCACCATCTGCGCCAGGTCGGAGGCGCTCTGGAGATAGGTCAGCTCCAGCCGCGACGGGGTGCGGGCGGAGGAGAGGTTCGTGGAGCGCTGGATCACCGCCAGGAACCGCCCCTCGCCGCCCTCGACGGTCCGCCGCACGGGGATGGTCTCCTCGCGCACCGGCACGCCCGTGGACCAGTCGGGGTCGCCCTCGCGGCAGATGCGGCGCTCGTTCCAGGCGGTGTCGATGAGGTGGCGCTCGCCCTTGGCGGCGACGCTGCCGACGATGTCGTCGTGGTAGACGGTGGGGCCGGTGGTCGGGCGCATCTGCGCGATCGCGATCCAGCCGCTCTCGCCCAGCAGCGGCGCCCACAGGATGAGATCGGCGAACGACAGGTCCGCCAGCAGTTGCCAGTCGGAGACCAGCGAGTGCAGCCAGTCGAGATCCGCCTCGTCGAGGGCGGTGTGGCGGGCTACGAGGTCGCTGAGAGTCGGCACAGGTGCATCATGCGTGCTTTTCCCCGCAACAACCAAACCGGCTCCCTGGCTGAATGCGCGCCCGGATGCGGGGGCAGGACTCCGCATGACGGAGCCGCACACCCGCTCATTCGCACAGTGACGGCATATACGGCATCGTGCACCCAACTCGACATATCGGGAATCTCATATTGTGAGAACCGTCACATCATGAGAGCTGCCCGAACCGCAGCCGGGCGATTCGGAGGTGATCGACACGGGCAGGTGGTTCCGCCGCGACACGGCTCACGGACCGGCCTCGGTTGTGATCGCGCACGCCGCTGTGGATATCCTTCACAATCAGCCTGAGCTGCCCGGATCCGTGCGTGCCGGCAACCGTACCCGCCCGGTGCCGGTCTGCCGCCACAGTCGGCTGTTGACCGCTCGGGCCGATGTGAGTTCCGATGATCTCGCGGTGATCAGACACGCCCTCACCGCCGTGGCAGAAGTGAAGGTGAGCGCGTGACAGACGACAGCCCCCGCGTACCGAAGTACTACGACGTCAAACGCAGCCTGCTGGAGCTCACGAAGACCCTGTCCGCGGGCACGGCGCTGCCGCCGGAGCGCACGCTCGCCGTACGGTTCGAGACCTCCCGCACCACGGTCAGGCAGGCGCTGACCGAGCTCGTGGTGGAGGGCCGGCTGCTGCGCATCCAGGGCAAGGGCACGTTCGTGGCCCAGCCGAAGGTGGCGCAGGTGCTGCAGCTCACCTCGTACATCGGCGACCTGCGCACGGCGGGCCTCGAACCGGACACCAAGATACTCGAGATCGGCTACATCACCGCCGACGAGGCCCTGGCCAGGCGCCTGGCCATCAACCCTGGCGGCCGCGTGCTGCGCATCCACCGCCTCCGGCTGGCCAACGGCGAACCGGTCTCCATCGACACCACCCACCTGTCCGCACGCCGCTTCCCCCGGCTGCGGCGGGAGCTCGAGGTCCACGCGTCCCTGTACGAAACGCTGCACAACGCCTACAACGTCCGGCTCACGGACGCCGAAGAGATCATCGAGACCGTCCTGGCCACCCCGTACGACGCCAAGGCCCTCGGCGTCGACGTCGGCCTCCCCATGCTCCTCCTGACCCGCCACGCCTTCGACGCCGACGGCAACCCCGTCGAGTGGGCCCAATCCCTCTACCGCGGCGACCGGTACAAGTTCGTCACCCGCCTGCGGCGGCCGTAGAGTTTCTCGGGCCTACCGACGGGGCGTTCTGGTGGCCTGGCGGAGCGGCCTGTGGGGCAGTGTGCCCACGTGGTCGTATGACCGGGCACGTGGGCCGACACAGCCGGGCCGGAGGAGGACCAACTCTGTCCAAGCCTGAAGTCTCGGCCGGCCAACGGATGAAACCGCAATCGGCATAGCGCGTATACGACAGGGTGAGGATTCGGTAGGGTCCGGGGCGTGCGACTTCGTGGCCGTTGTGTGTCTGTTGCTGCGTTGCTTGCGTGTCTCGCCGTCATGTCAGCCTGTTCGGCAGAGCCCGAGAGACCCTCGCTGAAGGCGGCGGCGGCACAGCTCGTTGCCGACGGTGAGAAGTTGGTGGCGTCCCGGGAGTTGACCGCCGCAGGAACGGTAACCGTAACCGAACGCGCGGACCAGGATGGCGAATTGGGGTGCCTGAAAGGCCAAGTTCAGCGCTTCTTCCGGGCTCAAGGAGATCTCGCAGGATCACCGAGCGCGCATTCAGCAGGCAACTCGGCTGGCTTGATGCTTAGCGCGCTCCGAAATCTAGGCTATGACAAGATTATGGATAGCCTAGATATTCGCGACGAGAATCTAAGTGTGACGTTGGCGCAGAATCCGAAGACGGGGATCATCTTCCTGGTAGCTGTGCGCAGGTCGCCGGAACCCAATATCATGATTGTCGGAAAGACCAATTGCTATGAGCGGAGCGAATGAGTCCTAGCCTTAGCCGGGCGGCAGTTGGGCCGCCTCCCTTCGTAGAAGGTCGGCTTGTCTGCGTAGGTGCTCAGCCGTCGCCATACAGGATTCCCGCAGTTGGACGACCTCTCGCTGCAACTGCATGGCCTGGGTGATGAATCGGTCAGCAGTCGCCCCCTTCCAAAACGTGTCGATATCTCGCGGCTTTGCTAGGTTTCCACCGAAGACTTCCTCCAACTCCTTGGCATACCGGATGAAGGCGGCAGCAAGGAGGTCCCTTTCGGCGGCCTGACGGGAAATTTGCCCATGCGTTGGTACCGTCAACTCACCCTCCCCTCTTTTCCAGCGCGTCGATCAGCGCGTTGTAAAGCCTTCCTCGGAACGCCATGCGCACCTCATCTTGCTGATAGATGGTCAGCGGCTTCTGGCCGTGCTGTTCCAACGAACTCATCACCCACTGGGCCTGCTGCTCCACGAGCCTGTCTGCGACATTTCTCGCATTCTCGGGGGTCTTTTCGTCGAAGTAACCCGTGATTATGTCTTTGAAGATGTCCTTGGCGTCGTCCAAGCCCTTGTCTCGAGCCGTGGCTGTCGTCGGATCGTTGATCGGCCAGTACTTATTGGAAAGCCAATCGATGGGCAGCGCCATGGTGTCCGCAAGCCAGTCCGCGTACTCGTCATCGCTCCACTCCGCATGTGTGGACCCGCTCAACATCAGGTTCGCGACCCCGCCCGCGAGCGCGCTCCGCGACGTGTACTCCGCCTGCATGCCTTCGTCACCAAACGGCCGGAAGCGCCCGATGTCGAGCCCAAGCATGTAGTTCTGTGATGCCCTCATCAGAGCGCTCGCGGCCGCCTTGTCCTGCATCAACGCCCCCATGAACCGGGAAGCCACGTCTGGATCGACCTTGTCCCAGGGAGAAGTTGGATACAGCGTGACGAGATCCGGCGAAGAGAGCTTGGCTTGGCCTCGGGCGAGCTGGTCAAGATAGGGCGTGACGTTCTCGGCCAATGATCGGCTGACCGGAGAGTCCTTGAAGGTTCCCCATTGCCCGCCGATCCAGGGAGTGTCCTCGGCGCCGAGGCTGTTGACGAGGTTGAGCCACGCTTGGTCGCGCAGGTCAGCGACACCAGCGCCTGGTTTCAACGCCTTGTCCAGCACGCCCGCCAGCTTCTCTTCGAAGCCGGCAATTCCAGTCGTACGAAATCGCCCAGGGTGCAGCAACCAGCCCGGGACCAGCTTGCTCTCGGCGAGCAGCCTCTGCAGCGCTTGCGGGTTGGCGTCGTAGGCGTCTACCAGCGCGTTCAAGTTCCAGTTCTGCCCAGCCGAGGATTCGACGGTAAGAGGGCGGCTCAGCAGACGCGTCGCCACCTGGTTGAGGAACGTCTCAGACTGCTTGGCCAGCGTGAGCAGCGAGGTCAGGACACTAAGCTCAGTTGTTTCCACTAGCTTTTCGCGCCACTCCTCGCCCAACCGCCCGACACCTTCCGCACTGCTGTAGGCCCGAGCGAGCTGGCCCAGGCTGCCCTGCACCTGCGCGAGGGTGCCCGGCGGCACGCCTTTCTGCATGGCAGCCGGTCCTTTGTCCTTCATCCAATGCATAAACGTGGCCCGGAACCTGTCCGGACCGAGAGATTCCAGCAGAGCAGCGGCGTAAGCGGGATCGTCGACCTTCTCGCCGGTAGCCGCCAGCGCGTCGGCTACCTTGCGCCAACTCTCCACGGTGTTCTCAACGTTGTGCCGCTTTAGCACCTCGGCAACAGTCGCGGCGTCTGTCTTTCCCTGCTGGGCAGCCTCGGACTCGGTGGCGAAGGTGAAGAACGCGGTCACCAGGCCTTGTGCCCCGCTCGGAACCATGCGCCGGATCGTGTCGATCCGCCATTTAAGGTCTCGCTGGCTCTCGTCGAAGAACGCCCAGGACCTGTGCATGACGATTACGCCTTGCTGACCGGTCCATGCCTCCCTCGCCTCGTCGATGGCCGCTTCGAGTCCAGGTCGCGTGCTGGCCAGGACTCTCTTGCCGGCTTCCATCTGCTGGATGAGCTGATCGGCTCTACCGGGGTCGATCCCAACGAACTCCCCCATGGGTCTCCTCCCAGAGGGTGTGGGTTACAGGGCGGGAGTTAAACACAGCGGGCAATACAGGTAAATGCCTCAAGTGCTGGCATAGCTACTGGGTCCGGCCGATCAGAGAACTCCGACGGCCACGAGCCCTCGACATCAGGCCGGTTTGGTGTCGTGGCGTTCAGCGACGAACAGCCCGCGGCCAGGCGCGGTGATAAGAAGACCCTCGTTCTTGAGTACGTCGAGCGCCTTCTTCACGGTGTTCCGGGACAGCCCGGACTCTTCTTCCAACTCCGTCTGAGATGGCACCTTGCGGCCAGGTGGGATCTCGCCTGCCTCGATGCGGGCACGGAGCGCGTCCGCAAGCTGGAGGTAGGGCGCTCGCAGCCCATCCGGATCGATTCTCACGATTTGAAGGCTAGGCGGCCAGGATCATCCCAAGATAGGCAGGCCCGGCCATGGCCAGCCAGGGCCTGGTTAGCTACCATGTTTTCATCCCTCGGTCTTCGAAGTCGGGGCCCCACCAACAGGCCCTGCTGGTCGGGCCCTTGATCGGACAATGGAGGTCCGGCCCATGGCTGCAAACACAACCACAGACCTACGATTCGATCCTCGCCTGACAGCCGAGATCAGAGCCGTTCTCGAGAAGCACGGGTACCAGCTGCCTCCAGGCGGCGATCACATCCGCGAACTCGTCATGGCCCGCGTCGACATCGCACTCAAGAACCTCGTCGAGATCTTCGAAGGAAGGATCTGCTGAGATGGCGTGCGAGATCCTCGACTTCCACGGCCCGCACGCCGCGCCGCTCCTGCCGGGCCACCTGATATTGACCTGGTACCAACCAGACCGCCGGGCGCCGCGCATCCGCGTGGTCTCGCACACCTGCGAATGCCTGCCGACGACGTACGAGCTGTGTAGTGCCGCTGGCCAGGGATTCGTCCGCCGTACTGACCGCGACAAGCAGACTATCCACGAAACTTCGTGGACCTTGAGCGCGGTCGCCAGACATACCTTCGAGCAGATCTTGCGCGGCGAGGCCCGATGAAAGCCCGTTAGCGGCTACCGCATCTAGGCTGGTCATGTGAGCATCCTCGTCGTCACAGGTACCGATGCCAGGGTCGGCAAGACCGTCGTGACAGCGGCGCTTGCGGTGTTGGCCAGGCGGCGTGGGGCGTCCGTGGCCGTGGTGAAGGTCGCGCAGACCGGGGTCTCGCCCGGGGAGGCCGGGGATGTGGATCAGGTGATCCGGCTGGCCGGCGTCAGCACGACCTTTGAGGTACGGCGGTTCGCCGAGCCGCTGCCGCCTGCCGCCGCCGCCCGGGTCGCCGGGGTGGCGCCCGTGTCGCTGGCCGAGGTGGCGCTGCTCGTGCGGGAGCTTGCCGAGAGCAATCGGATGGTGGTCGTGGAGGGCACCGGAGGGTTGCTGGAGCGGTTCGACGAGGACGGCGGGACCATCGGGGATCTGGCCCGGGCCCTGAGCGCGCAGGTGGTCGTCGTGGTCCGGCCCGGGCGGGGGGCGGTGAACCATACCGCGCTCACCCTGGAGGCGATGGCCAATCGAGGGCTGGAGCCGACGGGGATCGTCATCGGGCGCTGGCCCGGTGAGCCCGGGGTCGTCGAGCGGAGTTGCGTGTGTGACCTCGAGATGCTGGCCGCGCGGCCGCTGGCCGGGGTGCTGCCGGAAGGGGCCGGGGGGCTGGGCAGGGAGGAGTTCGCCGAGGTGGCTCGTCAGGGGTTGGGGGTGATGTTGGGGGGCGTGTTCGATCCGGCGGGGTTCAAAACCGCCCTGTGAGAGGCCGCCCTATGAAAGGGCGCCCGTGGTGAGAGGGCATCCGCGGGCCGAAAGGGGGAGGTGGGGAAAACCCCACCATTCATCGGCACACCAGGGCTATTTCGCGTCTCCCCCGCTGCTCAATACCGTTGAGGGCATGAAAGTCCCCCGTCCGTGGTCGGCGCGGGCGTGGCTCGACACGGCCCACGTGATGATCGGTCTGCCGGTCGCCGTGCTGCTCGGCGGGCTGACGCTCGTCCTGGCCGCGTGGCCGCCCCTGCTGATGCGGAGCGTGCCGCTGTTCACGAGGGTGCAGCGGTCCAGGTTCGAGGCGTTCCTGGGCGCGCGCATCCCGCCCGTGCGCTCCCCGAGCAGCTGGCGCAGCCCGGCCACGTGGCGGCAGATCAGCTATCACCTGCTGTCGCCGTTCGTGGGGGCCGCGGGCGCGTTCCTGGTGGCGATGGCGTGGGGCGGGGCGATCGTGGGGCTGCTGTCGTTCCTGCCGCGGACGATGCAGCCTCCGCCGCTGGAGTTCGAGTTCGACCTCAGGGACGGGAAGGTCGTGGCGGTCTTCATGGCGATCGGGCTCGTGCTGCTGCTGCTCGCGCCGGTGCTGGCGCGCGGCATGGCGGCGCTGGACCTGTCGGTGGCGCGTACGCTGCTCGGGCCCAGCCGTTCGGAGCTGGGCCAGCGGATCGAGACGCTGACGGAGAGCCGGGCGGGGGTCATCGACGCGGCCGACGCCGAGCGGCGCAGGATCGAGCGTGACCTGCACGACGGCGCCCAGCAGCGGCTCGTCTCCCTGGCCATGAACCTCGGCCTGGCCAGGGCCACCTTGACCGACCTGCCCGAGCCGGCCCGCGAGGCCATCGCGCAGGCGCACGAGGAGGCCAAGCAGGCGCTCAAGGAGCTGCGCGACTTCGTACGGGGCCTGCATCCGGCCGTGCTGAACGACCAGGGCCTGGACGCGGCGCTGTCCGGCGTCGCGGCCCGCGCGCCGTTCCCCGTGAAACTTCACGTCGACATCGAGCGGCGTGCCTCTCCGACCATCGAGGCGGTGGCGTTCTTCATCGTGTCCGAAGCACTGACCAACATCGCCAAGCACGCGGCGGCCACCAAGGCCCAGGTGAGCGTGCGGCGCGAGCGCGACCGCCTGCACATGCTCGTGTACGACGACGGCTGCGGCGGCGCCCGGCTGGACGGCGGCACGGGGCTGCGCGGCCTGGCCCAGCGGATCGACTCGGTGGACGGGGCGCTCCGGCTGTCCAGCCCGCTGGGCGGCCCTACGACGATCGAGGTGGAGCTGCCGTGCGAGTAGTGCTCGCCGAGGACTCCGTACTGCTGCGCGAGGGGCTGATCAGGCTCCTGGACGCCTCCGGCATGGAGGTGGTGGCGGCCGTGGACGAGGCGGAGGGGCTGCTGCGGGCGGCCGAGGAGCACAAGCCCGAGCTGGTCATCACCGACGTCAGGATGCCGCCCACGCACACCGACGAGGGCCTGCGGGCCGCGCTCGTGCTGCGCCGCCAGCAACCGGGGCTGCCCGTCCTGGTGCTCTCGCAGTACGTCGAGGAGCGCTATGCCGCCCAGCTCCTCGCCTCGGCCGCGACGGGCGGGGTCGGCTACCTGCTCAAGGACCGGGTGGCGGACGTGACGGAGTTCATCGACGCGCTGCGCAGGGTGGCCGCCGGCGGCACCGCGCTCGACCCCGAGGTGGTGGCCCAGCTCCTGCTGCGCGGCAACAGCGACCCGCTCGAACGGCTCACGCCCAGGGAGCACGAGGTGCTCCAGCTGATGGCGGAGGGCCGGTCCAACGCCGGCATCGGCCAGGCCCTGGTGCTCAGCGAAGGGGCGGTCGGCAAGCACATCGGCAACATCTTCGCCAAGCTCGACCTGTCACCGGCCGAGGGCGACCACCGGCGCGTACTGGCCGTCCTGCAGTTCCTCAAGATCAGGAGCCTGCCATGAGAGCCGCCTGGCTGGCGGCGGGCGCGGTGGCGACCGTGATCGCGCTGATCATCTCCACCACGGCGCTCTGGCGCGGGTTCGCGCGGGCCAGGGTTCCGGAGGAGCACACGCAGAGGTCCATCGCCTTCGAGCAGAAGAACCTCCGCATCAAGACGGGCAAGGGCACCCAGGTCGACCTGACCGTCATGCCGGGCAGGGCCGGCGAGCTGCTCATCGATAGGTCGCTGCGCTGGTCGAGAGACCGGCCGACCGTCACCGAGGACTGGGACGCCCGCTCCAGCACCCTGCGGCTCGACGCCGTCTGCCCTGGCGAGGAGCAGCCGAACGGCCCCATCTGCCTGGCCGATTACATGATCTTCGTGCCGCCGGAGACCGACCTGGAGGCCGGCACGAGCAGCGGCCTGCTCAACGTCAGCGATCTCTTCGGCAAGGTACGCCTGTCCACCGTCGCCGGCGACGTCAATGTCAGGAACCTCTCCGGCGCCATCTGGGCCAGGAGCGGTACGGGCGATGTCGATGCCAAGGGGCTCGACGTCGAGGCGGCCGACGTGGAGATCGGCTCGGGGAACGTCGATCTGTCGTTCATCAGCGCCCCGACGACCGTCAAGGCAGTGGTGCGGACCGCGGGCAGCGTCAACCTCGACCTGCCGAGGACGGTCTACGACGTGACGGCGGAGGGGGTCGACGCCGATGTCGACGTCGACCGGAACCCCACGTCACCGCGGAAGATCATCGCGAGGGCGCCGAAGGGCAGGGTGTCCGTCTGCTGCGACTGAAGATCCTTAAGATCTGTTTACTCTGGTGACTGGTTGGTAAGTTCCCGGCATGGAGTCTGCGAAGCACGCCGGTGACGCCGCCGTCGCCGTTTCCAAGGCCTACGGCGTCGAGACCATGTTCACGCTGTCGGGAGGGCATGTCTTCCCCCTCTACGACGGCGCCGTGCACGAGGAGATGCGCATCCTCGACGTACGCCACGAGCAGAGCGCGGTCTTCGCCGCCGAGGCGACGGCCCGCCTGACCAGAAGACCGGGCCTGGCCGTGCTGACAGCGGGCCCCGGCATCACCAACGGCGTCAGCGGCGTCGCGACCGCCCACTTCAACGGCTCCCCCGTCGTCGTCATGGGCGGCCGGGCGCCCCAGGCGCGCTGGGGCAGCGGCGCCCTCCAGGAGTTGGACCACCCGCCGCTGCTCAAGCCGATCACCAAGCTGTCGTTCACCGCGACCGACGCCGAGTCCGTCGGCCAGGACGTCGAGATGGCCTTCCGCACCGCGGTCGCCCCCCACCGCGGCCCGGTCTTCCTCGACTTCTACATGGACCACCTGTTCTCCTCCTCGCCCGAGCACGAGGTGCGGACGCAGACGCCGTCGCCGCTCGAACCCGACCCCGACGACCTGGCCGCCATCGCGCGGCTGCTGGCCGAGGCCGAGCGGCCCGTGCTCGTCTACGGGTCCGACGTGTGGATGGACCGGGCCGAGGAGGCCGCCCGGGACTTCGCCGAGACGTGGCGGCTGCCGGTCATCCCCAACGGCCAGGGCCGCGGCATCCTGCCCTCGGGCCACGAGCTGCTGGTCACGCGGGCCCGCGGCCTGGCGTTCAAGCAGGCCGACCTGGTCATCGTGATCGGCACGCCGCTCGACTTCCGCCTGGGCTACGGGTGGTTCGGGAGCAGGGACGCGCTGGCCCGCGTCGTGCACATCGCCGACGCGCCGTCCCAGCTGGCCACCCACATGCAGCCCGCCGCGTCCGCCGCCGGCGACCTGTCCGTGGTGCTCTGGAGCCTCGGCACCGCCTGCGGCGACGCCGGGGTCAAGCCCGACGCGTACGCCTCCTGGGTCTCGAAGCTGGCCGACACGGCCGCCGCGGCCGTCGCGGACGACGCCGAGCTGCTGGCCTCCGACTCCGACCCGATCCACCCCATGCGCGTGTACGGCGAGCTGGGCAAGGTCCTGGCCGACGACGCCGTGGTGATCGGCGACGGCGGCGACTTCGTCTCCTACGCGGGCAAGTACGTCGAGCCGAAGCAGCCGGGCAACTGGCTCGACCCCGGCCCGTACGGCTGCCTCGGCACCGGCCTCGGCTACTCGATCGCCGCCCGCCTGGCCCGGCCGTCCTCACAGGTGGTGCTGCTGCTGGGCGACGGCGCCGCCGGGTTCTCGCTCATGGACGTCGACACCCTCGTACGCCACAAGCTGCCCGTCGTCATGATCTGTGGCAACAACGGCATCTGGGGCCTGGAGAAGCACCCCATGCAGCTCCTGTACGGCTACGACGTGGCCGCCGAGCTCCAGTCGCAGTGCCGTTACGACCAGGTCGTGACCGCGCTCGGCGGGGGCGGCGAGCTGGTCACCAAGCCGTCGGAGATCGGGCCGGCGCTGCGCAGGGCGTTCGACTCCGGCATCCCGTACATGGTGAACATCGCCACCGACCCGCAGATCGCCTATCCCCGCAACACCACGGGGGTGTGAGAGCTACGACTTGGGCGTGGCGCTGGGCGAGGGGCTGCCCGTGCTGTCCTCCGGGCAGACGCCGTCGATGATGACCAGCCTGACCGGCTTGGTCACCTCCTGCACCGTCCCGGCGCCCGGCACGATCTGGGTGACCTTGCCACAGCGCATGCCGTTGGAGGTGGCGGTCCGGTCGTCGGGGATGATCTCCTCGAAGCCGGCCGCCTCGACCATCTCCTGCGCCTGCTGGAACGGCAACCCGACCACCTTGGGCACGCGCACCTTCTTGACGGTCGACGTGGGGGTGCTCGTGGGGGTCTTGGTCGGCGTCTTGGTGACGGTCGGCGTGCTGGAGGGCGTCTTCGTCGGCGGCTTGGTCTCCTCGGTCACCGTGGGCCTCGGCCTCGTGGTCGTCGGCTCGGGGTCCGGGGTCGGCTCCTCCGAGGGGGGCTTGGTCTTCGTGGGCCTGGGCTTGGGGGGCTTGGGGCTGCTCTGCGAGCCGTCAGCCATCTGAGAAGTGGTGCTCGTCGGTACGGGCTCGCCCGTGGTGGTCATGCCCGTCAGCGCGACCGCGGTGGCGCCCGCGCCGAGCACCGCCGCGACGGCGATGCCCGCGATGAGCCCGGTCCTGCGCGGCGCCTTGGCCGCGCGACGGCCGCCCGGGCGCCGTTCGGTCACGGTGGTCGTCTCTTCGGCGGGACGCGCCTGGTGGGCACCCGTCTGGTACGCGTCCACCGGCGGCGCCATGGTGGCCCCGGTGGACAGCACCGGCGGCTCGGGGAGCGCGGCGGGCGCCTGCCCGCTGGCGATGGCCTTGGCCGCCTCGCTCATGGCCCTGGCGGTCGGGAAGCGCCTGGCCGGGTCCTTGGACAGCGCGACCTCGACCAGCGTGCGCACGGCCTGGGGGATGTCGGCGGGCAGCGGCGGCGGGGCCTCGCGGATGTGCTTGAGCGCGATCGTGACCGCGCTGTCGCCGTCGAAGGGCCGCTGCCCCACCAGGCACTCGTACGCGACCACGCCGAGCGCGTAAATGTCGACCGCGGGCGTGACAGGGGCGCCCTCGGCCTGCTCGGGGGCGCAGTAGGCGGCCGTGCCGAGCACCATGCCGGCGTCGGTCAGCCGGTTGGCCAGGTCGGATCGGGCGATGCCGAAGTCGGTCAGCACCAGCGTGCCGTCGCGCTGGACGAGCAGGTTGCCCGGTTTCACGTCGCGGTGCACGATCCCCTGATCGTGCACGGCCTGCAGCGCCGACGCGGCCTGCGCGATCAGCTCCATGGCCGCCTGTGGCGGGATCCGCCCCAGCCTGGCCAGCAGCCGGTCGAGCGGTTCCCCGTCGACGAACTTCATCACCAGATAGACGGTGTCACCGCTGACACCGTAGTCGTAGACGTCCACGACACCGGCGTGATTGATCGTGGCCATCGCCCGCGCTTCCCCCTGAAAGCGAGCGACGAACCCAGGGTCCTGCGTACGGCCGGGAAGCAGCACTTTGACGGCGACGGTGCGGGCCAGGACGATGTCCTCTCCGCGCCACACCTCGCCCATGCCGCCGGCGCCGATGCGGGTATCCAGCCGATACCGCCCCGCCAGCGTCGTCCCTTGGGCCACCATGACTCCCCCGCTACCCCCCTATACCTGTAACCTCTTGCACCCCGCGGCTCTCCAACAAAGCGAACTTTTGTCGCGGTCAGGTCACACAGTGGTCACGGAACTCAGAGAGTGTACGACTCACCTGTCTCACATGCCACTCAAATGTCTTAAGCCGTACACACCCTATCCTGGGGCCTTATGCCCGCACTTGTCCGCGTTTCCGGGAAGTCAGCGGGCCCATTAGAGAGGTGCGATCTCCGTCACGGAACCCGGCCCGCCGTAGGCTGACCCCCATGACGCTCGCTCCCGGTCTCCGCGCCCAGTTGCTCATCATGGTCGAGATGGAGGACACCGCGAAGAGGATCGGCAGCGGGGACGTGCCCGTGCTCGCCACCCCCCGGCTGCTCGCGCTGGCCGAGGCGGCGACCGTACGGGCCCTGGAGAAGCACCTCGCGCCGGGCGAGACGTCGGTCGGCACCAGGGTCACGCTCGAACACCTGGCCGCCAGCCCGCTGGGCACGCACGTGCAGATCGGCGTCGAGCTGACCGAGGTCGACGGGCGCCGCCTGGTCTTCGCCTTCGAGGCCCACGACAAGCACGCCGTCGTGGGCCGCGGCACGATCGAACGCGTCGTGGTCGACCGCGCCAGGTTCCTGGCAAGGTCGCAACGTCGCTGAGGAGAGCGCCACACCCTACTCGATGACGGCGATCAGGTGGCCTTCCTGGATCACGTCGCCCTCGGCCACCTTGAGCTGCGCCACCACGCCGTCGTCCTCGGCGAGCACCGGGATCTCCATCTTCATGGACTCGAGGATGACCAGCGTGTCGCCGTCGGAAACGGTGTCGCCCTCCTTGACGACGACCTTCCACACGTTCGCCACCATCTCAGCGCGTACCTCAGCCACCGGGACTCCCATCTGTCGTCAATGTACTCACCTTAGGCTCGCATCCGGCCGACAAGTCCAGTGTCGTAGTCGCCGGTGACGAACTCCGCGTTGTTCAGCAGCTCCGCGCAGAACGGCAGGTTGTTCTTGGGCCCCTCGACGACGAAGGCCGCCACGGCCTTGCGCCCCTTCTCCAGCGCGTCGGCACGGGTCTCACCGTGGACGCAGAGCTTGGCCATCAGCGGGTCGTAGAACGGGGTGACCGTGTTACCGGCCGCATAGCCGGAGTCGACGCGTACGCCCTCTCCGTCCGGTTCGACCCATGCGGTGATCGTGCCAGGCCCGGGGAAGAACCGCTGGGGATCCTCCGCGTAGACCCTGAACTCGATCGCGTGCCCGGTGGTCGCGGGCCGCACCTCGGGGCTCTCCCCGGCCGCCACGCGCAGCTGCAGCTCGACCAGGTCGAGCCCGGTGACCAGCTCCGTGACCGGGTGCTCCACCTGCAGCCGGGTGTTCATCTCCAGGAACACGAAGTCCTGCGCGTCGGCGTCGACCAGGCACTCGACGGTGCCCGCACCGAGGTAACCGACGGCCTCGCCGGCGCGCACGGCGGCGGCCAGCATGCGCTCGCGCAGTTCGGGGGTGATGCCCGGGGACGGCGACTCCTCGACGACCTTCTGGTGGCGGCGCTGCACCGAGCAGTCACGCTCGCCCAGCGCCACGACCCGGCCGTCGGGCAGGCCGAGGATCTGCACCTCGACGTGGCGGGCCCGCTCGATGTAGCGCTCGAGCAGCACCGCCGGCCCGTCGAGCGCGTCGCCCGAGAACCTCGCGGCCGCCCTGGCCGCCTGCTCGAACGCCTTGGCCAGGCCCTCGTCGTCGTGGGCCACGCTCATGCCGATGCCACCGCCGCCGCCCGCGGCCTTGACCATGACCGGGTAGCCGATGGCGTCGGCGGCCTTGAGCGCCAGCGACAGGTCGGTGACCGGCTCGCGGGTGCCCGCGGCGACCGGCACGCCGGCCTTCTCCATGAGGTTCCGGGCGTTGATCTTGTCGCCCATCCTGTCGATGGCCTCGGGCGCGGGACCGATCCATACCAGCCCGGCATCGATCACGGCCCTGGCGAACGCGGCGTTCTCCGCGAGGAACCCGTAACCCGGGTGAATCGCCCTGGCACCGGTCGTGCGGGCCGCCTCCAGCACCTTGTCGGCGTCGAGATAGCTCTGCGCAGGACTGGCCGGACCGATCAGCACGGCCTCGTCGGCCTCCCGCACGAACGGCAACTCGCCGTCGGCATCCGAGTGGACGGCGATGGCGCGCAGCCCCAGCCGCTTGACCGTACGGATGACCCGCCGCGCGATCTCCCCCCGGTTCGCGATCAGAACGGGTCCGAGCGTCTCAGTAAGCACGCCGACCACCCTACGGCCGCGACCGCCGCGGCTCCTTTCCCCCTAAACCACCGATCCGGAGATCATGATCTGTAGGAACCCCACAATTGTGAACGGACAAAAACCCCGCAGCACTGGTGCGGGCTAGACGCGCCCGCGGCCGATCACCCGGGTGAGCGCCTCGATCGCATGTGGATCGTACGCGCTGCCCGACGACAGCCGGATGCGTTCCAGCGCGGCCCCGGCGCGGTCGCGGTCGGTCGAGGGCCCCACCAGGTCGTCGTAGGCGTTGGCGACCTTGATGATGCGGCTCGACAGGGGCGGGTCGTCGGTGATCGGGTCGCACTGGCGCCGCACCACGTCGGCCACCCGGTCGAGCACGCCGGTCTGCCTGATCACCTCGGCGCCCAGCTCGGCGATGCGCCGCGCCTGGTCGGGCTCGGTGAGCACGGTGGCGCCGCCGGGGATCGGGTCGCGCAGCGAAAGCTGGCCGATGTCGTGCATCAGCGAGGCGTACTCCAGCTCCAGCAGCTCGGGCTCGGCCATGCCCAGCTCTCTGCCGATCGCCACGGCCAGGCGGCTCACCCTGCGCGAATGGCCGGGCTCGACGTAGCCGCCGACCTCCGTGACCCGCGACAGCGCGCGTACGGTCTGCAGGTAGGTGGCGCGGATCCCGGCGTACTTCCGGAAGGCCACCTGCGTGACGAGCAGCGGCGCCGCGAACACCAGCAGCGCCACCAGGTCCATGCTGTGCGTGGCCAGCGCGAGCAGCACGCCCGACGAGGCCACGGCCGCGCCCAGCGGGAAGGCCATGTTGACCTCGTCGCGCACGGCCACCCGGAACGAGGTGCGCAGCTGCTCGGCCCGCAGCAGCGCGGCGATCAGCACGTCGATCATCAGGGTGATCGCGATGAGCGTGACCATCACCGCGAGCGCCGGCCACCAGGTGCTGGTCGGCGGCTTGGTCAGCAGGTAGAGCGGGTCGGCCAGCGGCCGGAACGCGAAGGCCAGCAGCGCGCCGGTGAGCAGCCGCCGCGCCATCGCGTCCAGCCGCGGCGGGCGGCCGACCGCCAGGTGCGGGAGCGCGCCGGCCGCCATGCCGACCGCGATCACGGCGACGACCTGCAGCGCGGAGTGGCGCAGCGGGTTTTGGCTGAGATCGAGCAGCAGCGTGTAGCCCAGCGCGGCGGCGGCGCCGATGGGCGCGACCTCCCTGTTGCCCGGCATGGTGAGCCTGGCCAGCTCGCCGACCGCGATCAGCGCCCCGAACCCGACCGCGATCTCCGTGCGGTCGAGCCCGACGGCGGCGGTGTGGGCGACGCCCGCGATCGCGACCAGCCCCGCCGCGCAGATGAGCAGCAGCTGGCCGGAGTCGAGCCGGCGGAAGACCGTGTTCAGGGAGCGTTCTGCGCGCCTCGGGCGCTCCGTGGTGATCATTGCCCGGTCACGACCTCGATGGGCATGGTCGGGTCGTCGTGGTCCTTGATCGGGGTCTCGTCGGGCGGCGGCGCCTCGACCTTGCGCGGCGGCTGCCACGGCTCCCGGTCGAGCACGCGGATGAAGGCCGCGACCATGACGGGGTCGAAGTGGGTGCCCGCGGTCTTGCGCAGCTCGTCGAGCGCCTCCGCGACGGGCCTGGCGCCCCGGTAGGAGCGGTCGGAGGTCATCGAGTCGAACGCGTCGGCCACCGCGATGACCTTGGCGAACTCGGGGATCTCGTCACCGGCCAGCCCCATCGGGTAGCCGGTGCCGTCGTGGCGCTCGTGGTGGTGCATGATCCCGGCGTACGCCTCGTCGAGGAAGCCGATGCCGCGCACGATCTCCAGGCCCCGCATCGGGTGGAGCTGGATCGCGGCGAACTCCTCCTCGGTGAGCGGCCCGTCCTTCTGCAGCACCTTGGTGGGCACCCCGAGCTTGCCCACGTCGTGCAGCATGCCCGCGTAGCGGATGGCCCGCACGCGCTCGGGGCCCATGCCGATCTCCTGAGCGATCATGGAGGAGGCGAGCGAGACCCGCGTGCAGTGGCCCCGGGTGTAGTAGTCCTTCGTCTCGACGGCCTGGCAGAGCGCGGCGATCGTGGCGTCGTACGAGCGCTGCTGCGCGTGATACTGCCCGAACGCCCACCGCGCCACGAACAGCGGCAGCAGCACCAGCACCGCCGAGATCGACTGCACGGTCGCCCACAGCCCGGCCACCAGCAGCCCGAACGTGCCGTATCCCAGGTACGACAGCAGGAACTGGGCCATGCCGCGCAGCGGCACCTCGGTGGCCCGCACCCGCGTGGCCAGCCCGATCATGGTCAGCGTGAGCGCGATGTTGAGCGGCACGAAGACCGCCATGGCGGCGGCGTAGGGGCCGATGAGATCGTCGAACGCGTTGACCAGGGGCACGCCGACCTGACCGTGGAGCGCCTCGTAGACCCGCCCGGCCACGTAGCCGCAGATGGCGAACTGCGCGCCGTTGAACAGCCGCTTGATCAGCGGCAGCCCGGGCCGAACGCTCACCACCGCGGTCAGCCCCACCAGTGCCGCGCCCTCGGGGCCGATCAGCACCACCGCCGCCAGCGAGGCGGAGAAGCTGACCGACACCGCGAACTGCTCCACGTTGAGCAACGTCGGCATCGACTCGCACACCAGGAACAGCAGGGCGAGCACCAGCAGGACGTCAAGGTCCTCCGGGGCCACGGGGGCCCCGGAGACCATGACGCTGCGCACCAGGAGAGCGACCGCCGCGCCGATCACGGCGACCAGATAGACCCTCGCAGGCCACGGCAGATCACGCATTGCGGCCCCCTACGGACATCAGGTCCAGGACACCCCTGGGGGAACCGCTCCCCCGATCAGCATGACCACAGGAGTGAGCATGACGGCGGCTGTGAACAGCCGGGCGACCAGTGCCTTGAACATCCACATGCCTCCACGTCGAGTTCTGGGGTTCAACGCTACAGAAGACGACGTCGCCGCATGGGCGTAGTCGGAAATCGCAAGCAAAGCGTAATCAAGCCACTACTTCACGCGACGATTTCGGGCCCATTCGACTGTTTTCTTCACACCTGTCGGCAGGTCCGTACGCGGCTGCCAGCCGAGCCCTTCGTGGGCCGGCACCGGATCGACCGCCATCGCGGGCAGGTCGCCCAGGCGCGGCGGCGCGAACCCCGGCTTGTCCTGAGCGCCCGCCGCGTCGGCGATGAGCGAGTGGAGCCGGCGGTCGGTGGTCTGGATGCCGGTGCCGAGGTTGAACCGGCAGCCGTTGCCGCGCTGCCCGAGCGCCTTGACGAAGCCGTCGACGACGTCCTCGACGTAGACGTAGTCGCGGGTCTGGGTGCCGTCGCCGTAGACGACCGTGGGCGTGCCGCCGAGCAGCGCGTCGGTGAAGATCGACACCACGCCCGCCTCGCCCTCGGGCGACTGGCGCGGGCCGTAGACGTTGGAGAGCACCAGCGTGGTGTATTCGATGCCGTGCAGCGCGCGGAAGGCGGCGAGGTAGGTCTCGCCGCCCAGCTTCGAGGCGGCGTACGGCGAGCGCGGGTCCGTGGGCGCGTCACCGGGCACGGGGATCGTGGCGGGCCTGCCGTAGACGGCCACGGACGAGGCGAACAGCACCTTGCGGGCCCGCCCTTCGTGCGCGGCGGCGAGCACGGAGGCGGTGCCCTCGACGTTGATCCTGGCGTCGCGCCTCGGATCGGCCACGCTCTTGCGCACGCTGATCTGCGCGGCCAGGTGGCAGACGACCTCCGGCTGCAGCTCGGCCACCAGGCCGGTCAGCGCGGGGTCGAGAACGTCGAGCACGTGCAGCCGGAAACGATCGCTGGAGGCCGCCCCGGCCAGGTTTTCCCTGGATCCCGACGACAGGTCGTCCACCACGTCGACCTCGTACCCCTCGGACAGCAGGCGATCGACGAGATTGGACCCGATGAACCCGGCACCCCCGGTGACCAACACGCGCATGGGGGAATCCTAGTCGGCCAGCTCCGCCCTCACCTGCGCGATGCGCGCCAGCACTTTGGAGCGCAGATCGCCGGGGACCGGGTCGCAGCCGCAGTGCTTGTGCACGAGGGCCTTGATCGCCTTGTCCAGGTCGTATTCCTCAAGGCACGGACCGCACTCCTCGAGATGCACGCGGATCTCGACGACGTCGTTCTCGGTCAGCTCGCCGTCGAGGTAGGCGTAGACCTTGTCGAGCACCTCACGACAGTCGGTGTCGTGCGGGTTGCCACAGCTCATTTCGATCCCTCCGCCGGGACCAGACCCCGCTCACGAGCATAGTCCTCAAGGAGGCCCCGGAGCTGCCTGCGTCCTCTGTGCAGCCTCGACATCACAGTGCCGATCGGAGTGCCCATGATGTCGGCGATCTCTTTATAGGGGAAGCCTTCGACGTCGGCCAGGTAAACCGCGATCCTGAACTCTTCCGGCAGGGCCGCCAGCGCCTGCTTGATGTCGCCGTCGGGCAGGTGCTCAAGGGCCTGGACCTCGGCCGACTTCAGCCCGGTCGAGGTGTGCGACTCCGCCCGCGCGAGCTGCCAGTCCTCGATCTCCTCAGTGCCGGACTGCTTCGGCTCACGCTGCTTCTTGCGGTAGCTGTTGATGAACGTGTTCGTCAGGATCCGGTAGAGCCACGCCTTGAGGTTGGTGCCCTGCTGGAACTGATGGAACGACGCGAACGCCTTGGCGAAGGTCTCCTGTAGCAGGTCCTCCGCGTCCGCGGGATTCCGGGTCATCCGGAGCGCGGCGGAGTAGAGCTGCTCGAGATACGGCATGACATCGCGCTCGAATCGCTCGCTTCGCTGCTCCAGCGTCTCCGCGCCTGTCGCGGGCACCGGACCCACCCCCCTAAGATCACCGGTGGCCGGCTGTTGCGGAACACCGTACTCAGGGGAGGATACCCGCTGGCCGGTGCCTTGCCGGTCAGTGGGGAGGGATCTCGCCATAGTGAGCATGCTCGTCGCAACACGCCCGCGCCCTTGTCTGTTCCCGCAAGATAGAAGGTACGAAGGACCCGGTGCGGGGAACGTCCATACGTACCGGCTGGTAGCCCTTTACCCGGAACTCAGGAGTCGCGTGTGCTGCCCATTCCGGCCGAGGAACTGAACGGCTCAGGGACGCTTGGGCCGTACTGGACCTTCTACCGCGCCGTCGCCGCCGAACAACTCAACCGCTGGCTCCCCGGCGAGCCCTCCGTCGTCCTCGACCTCTCCGGCGGCCGGGGGCGCTGGTCCGGCCAGGTGGCCAAGGCAGGGCACAAGGTGATCGAGGTGCTCGACTTCCGCCGCACCGTCGAGGTCCGGTCCGGATTGCGGGACGCCGACCGGGTCCGTCATGTACGCGCCGACGATCTGGCGTTCCTGCCCGACGCGAGCGTGGACGCCGTGCTCGCCGAGGAGCGCGTGATGTCGATCGAGCTGATGGCCGAGTCGGCGATGAGCGACGTGGCCAGGGTGCTGCGGCCGGGCGGGCGGGCGCTGGTGTGCGTCGACTCGCTGGTGCTGGGCATGGCGATCCTGGCCGAGCAGGAGCAGTGGCAGCACCTGCGGCAGACCGGCGAGGTCATGCTCGTGCCGTGGCCGGACGGCAGCATCACGCGGTGCTTCAGCAGCGGGCAGTTGCGCGAGCTGCTGGTGGGCGCCGGGCTCGAGGTGGAGTGGATGCGGCCGCGCACGGTGCTGTCGCCGTCCACGGTCGACCACGTGCTCGGGGCCGACGCACGCGCCCTGAACTATCTGGTGCGTACGGAGCTGGAGGCCCATCCGGACGACGACGACACCGTCGGCATCCATCTGGTCGCCAGCTGCCGCAAAAGCTGACTCCGCCCGCCTGTAGAGAGGTGTGCCGCCGTTCTTCGTGTCCGGCGGCATCTCTTCGTGTCCGGCGAGGTTCCCGGCCCGGTCAGCGGCGTCGCTCGCGCTTGCCCTGGCACTGCACGCACCGCGCGGCCTCCGGACGGGCCTCCAGCCGCCCTTCCGGCACCGGCTTGGCGCAGTCGAGGCACCGGCCGTACACGCCTTGCTCCAGGCGTTTGATGGCCTCGACCACAGCGCGCCGCTGTGATGTGGCCACGGTCAGCATGGCCTGGGCCCGATCGGCGTCCGTCAGGTCCGAGCCTGCGTCGGCCGCCGAATGCTCGCGGACGGCGACGGGGTCGCCCTGGAGGACCCCGATCGATCGGTCCAGTTCCGCGAGCATGTCTTCCAGCCGCTCACGAGCGGTCGTGACGTCCACGAATCCGCACCTCCGGGTGAATCACGGCAACCCGCGGCTAGGACTCCCCGGTTGTCCCGCCCGGTGCAATTTGGGGGCATTTATGGCGGTGACACCGAGTAAACGGATGCATCGCTTTCCTCACCGAATGCCCACTTACCGCGCTTCTTACACCTTTAGAAAAGTGCGGTTTCCCCTTCTTCCGGTAGAGGTTTGATGAGGTCCGGGCCGTTGTTTCTGACGTTGTTGACGTCCGCGGAGACGGGGTACGCCGTGAGCCGCCCCTGCTCGGCGGGCACCAGCAGCCGCGAGGCCTGCTCGACGTCGGTGACCTTGGGGTCGAGCCATTCGGCCCAGCGATCCCGCTCGATCATCATGGGCATCCTGTCGTGGATGCGGCCGAGCTCGTCCTCGGCGTCCGTTGTGATGACGGTGCAGGTCACCAGCCATTTGAGGGGATCGTCGTCGGCCCGCGACGGGTCCTTCCAGAACTCGTACAGGCCCGCCATCGCCAGCACCCCGCCGTCCTCCGGATGGATGAAGTACGGCTGTTTCTTCTTCTTTTCGCCTTCGACCGGCATCCACTCGAAATAGCCGTCGGCCGGGAGGAGGCACCTGCGCTTGGCGAACGCCTGGCGGAACGACGGTTTCTCGGCCACCGTCTCGATCCTGGCGTTGATCAGCCGGGACCCGATCGACGGATCCTTCGCCCACGCGGGCACCAGGCCCCACTTGACGATCCTGAGCTGCCGCACCGCCCGCTGTGCGTCCTTGGGCACCCGGCTCAGCACGGCGTAGACGTTCTTGGTCGGCGCGACGTTGTAGTCGGCCCCGAGCTCCTTGTCGGGGTCGCCGTCCTGCTCGACCTGGAACTCCTCGAGCAACTCGTGCTTCTTGCGCGCCGACGCGTATCTACCGCACATGACCCCACACTGCCACGTACGGCTTTCGCCCGCATGTTCGCCTCACCGACCCGCGCCACCCCGGGAGGGTGTTGTCCACAGGCAAGACGGCACGATCGCGCGCTGTCCACAGGCTGTGACCCTCGCCCTACCACTCCCAGTACTCTTTGACCATGCCCGCTCCGCACTGGCCCGCGCCCACGGCGACCGCTCCGGTCACCGCCACCGTCCCGCTGCCCGGCTCCAAGTCGGTGACCAACCGCGCGCTCGTCCTGGCCGCGCTCGCCGACGGCCCCGGCGTGGTGCGCCGGGCGCTGCGCAGCCGCGACGCGGACCTGATGGCGTCGGCCCTGCGAGCCCTGGGCGCCACCCTGGCGCCCGCCGACGAGAGCGCCACGGCGGTCGACTGGCATGTGACGCCGGGGCCGATCCGGGGCGGCGCGAGCATCGACGCGGGCCTGGCCGGCACGGTCATGCGGTTCGTCCCGCCGGTGGCCGCCCTGGCCGACGGGCCGGTCTCCTTCGACGGCGACCCGCACGCCCGCAAGCGCCCGATGGGCCCCATCCTCGACGCCCTGCGCTCGCTGGGCGCCAGGATCGACAACGACGCGCTGCCGTTCACGATCAGCGGGCCGCTGGCGGGCGGCGAGGTCACGCTGGACGCGTCGGGCTCGTCGCAGTTCGTGTCGGGGCTGCTGCTGACGGCGGCGCGGTTCGAGAAGGGCATCACGATCCGCCACGTGGGCCCGCCGGTGCCCTCGCAGCCGCACATCGAGATGACCGTGGAGATGCTCAGGACGGCGGGCGTCACCGTGGACGACAGCGAGTCCGACGTGTGGCGCGTCGAGCCCGGCCCGATCGCGGCCAGGGACATGACG
Organism: Nonomuraea sp. NPDC050153; assembly: GCF_044460125.1. Taxonomy (NCBI): domain Bacteria; kingdom Bacillati; phylum Actinomycetota; class Actinomycetes; order Streptosporangiales; family Streptosporangiaceae; genus Nonomuraea; species Nonomuraea sp. NPDC050153. The sequence continues at coordinate 15,004 of NZ_JBITJQ010000008.1, read as the reverse complement.
GTCGAGCCCGACCTGTCCAACGCGGCCCCGTTCCTGGCCGCCGCCCTGGTCACGGGCGGCACCGTCACGATCCCCACCTGGCCGATCCACACCACGCAGCCCGGCGACGCGCTGCGCGGGCTGCTCACCGCGATGGGCGCCACCGTGACCCGCTCCCCCGACGGTGCCGACCTGGTGGTCACGGGGCGGCCCACGGGCGAGATCATCGGCATCGACGCCGACCTCCACGAGGTGGGCGAGCTGACCCCGACGATCGCCGCCCTGGCCGCGCTCGCGACCACCCCGAGCCGCATCCGGGGCATCGCCCACCTGCGCGGCCACGAGACCGACCGGCTGGCCGCGCTCGCCACCGAGATCAACCGGCTGGGCGGCGACGCGGAGGAGACCGCCGACGGCCTGATCATCCGCCCCCGCCCGCTGCACGGCGGCACCTTCCACAGCTACGACGACCACCGCATGGCCACGGCCGGAGCCGTGATCGGCCTCAGGGTGCCCGACGTCGAGGTGGAGAACATCGCGACGACCGCCAAGACCCTGCCGGAGTTCGTCCAGATGTGGGCAGGCATGCTGGAGGCGCGGTGACCCGGCGGCGCCTGCCCTCTGGCGCGGGTTTCGCGCTGGAAACGCCGGGCACGTCGGAAATGGGCGACCCGTGAGGGTCCGCCACCCGTACGGCGAGGCAGAGATCCACCAGCACGGCGCCACCCCGGCCTGCCCGCGGCGGCGCTCGATCCCCCATCAGCACCGACCGGCCGACGTCCCCCCTGGCCGAGCCGGGGGACACCGCACAGGTCAGCGAGGGAAAGCGAGCGAGGGCATGGGAGCAGACCGCTGAGGAAGCGGGAGTACGACGAGGACGACGTACGGGTCAGGCCGGGCAAGGGCTCCAGGCCGCGGACCCGGATCCGCCCTGCGCACGAGGACGCCGTGGAGGGCTTCGTGGTGGCCGTAGACCGCGGCCGCTACACGACGCTGGTCGAGCCGGAGCGCTCGAAGGGGTCCGCGCAGAAACGCAAGCAGCAGCCGCAGCGCCGCCTGGTGGTGGCCATGAAGGCTCGTGAGCTGGGCCGCAAGGGCATCGTGGTGGGCGATCGGGTGGCCCTCGTCGGCGACGTCTCGGGCCGCCCCGACACCCTGGCCAGGGTCGTCCGCGTGGAGCCCCGCACGTCGATGCTGCGCCGCTCGGCCGACGACACCGAAGACACCGACGGCATCGAGCGCCCGGTCGTGGCCAACGCCGACCAGCTCGTCATCGTCACCGCCCTGGCCGACCCGCCGCCCAGGCCCCGCATGATCGACCGCATCCTGGTGGCCGCCTTCGACGCCGAGATCGACACCCTGCTCTGCCTCACCAAGTCCGACCTCGCCCCGCCCGACGAGCTGGTGGCCCTGTACGAGCCCCTGGGCGTCCCGCACGTCGTGGTGCACAAGGGCGGCTCCCTGGAGGAGCTCCGCGACCATTTGAAGGGCCGCGTCAGCGTTCTGGTCGGCCACTCGGGCGTCGGCAAGTCCACCCTGGTCAACGCCCTGGTCCCGGACGCCAACCGCGCCGTCTCCCAGGTCAATGCCGTAACGGGTCGCGGCCGCCACACCTCCACCTCGGCCGTGGCCCTGGAGCTGCCGGAGAGCGGCTGGATCATCGACACCCCGGGCGTGCGCAGCTTCGGCCTGGCCCACGTGTCCATGGAAACGGTGCTGGCCGCGTTCCCGGACCTGGTGGAGGGCACGGTCGACTGCCCGAAGGGCTGCACGCACCTGGGCCCGGAGTGCGCCCTCGACGCCTGGGTCGCCGCCGGCAACGCCGGCCCCGCCCGCCTCGAATCCCTCCGCCGCCTCCTCTCCAGCCGCGAAGGCACCCTCGACGACACCCCCTGACCCCGCCGACCAGGGCCCTCCCACGGGTCACCTCCGAGCCGTCCACCACCCATGCCCCACCCACCAGTCACCTCCGGGACATCCACCCGCCCACGCCCAGCCCGCCGAACAACATCCGGGACACCAGCCACCGACCCACGTCTGTCGTGCAGGGGGCGTCGCACCGACGCAATGCGCTCGGGGGCAATGCGCCGCTCGCACCACGCCGATCACGGCGCTCTCGCCGACATCGCGCACGCCCTCCGCGCACCAACCAGCGCGTCCCGAAGGCACGACCGCGCGGCTCTCACGCAGTATGAGCACCGAGCCGATGAGGAGCCACGCGACGCAAGAGGTCGGCGGCCGGAACGGCGTGCAGCGCGGCACCGGGAGCAGGCGAAGCTCCGTCTCATCCCGCCACAGCGCCACGCCGGGAGCGGTCGAAGCGCCGTCCCATCCCGCCACAGCGCCACGCTCCGGAGCGGTGACGACACGCGCGAGATGGACACCGTTACCAGAAAAGGGGCGTTGGTGACTGATGTTCTGTATGGCCGACACGGTAGCGTGGGCGATCGTGCAGGGTTACAACGACGATCTTCGGCTGGCGCACGTCATGGCGGACGCCGCCGATGACCTGACCATGCGGCGGTTCAAGGCGGTCGATCTCAAGGTCGACACCAAGCCCGATCTGACCCCGGTCAGCGACGCCGACCGCACCGTGGAGGAGGCCATCCGCGGCACGCTGCGCCGCGCCAGGCCGCGCGACGCCGTGGTGGGCGAGGAGTTCGGGAAGACCGGCTGGGGCGCCCGTTCGTGGATCATCGACCCCATCGACGGCACGAAGAACTACGTACGCGGCGTCCCCGTCTGGGCGACCCTCATCGCGCTCATGGAGTACGGCAGGGTCGTCGTCGGCCTGGTGTCGGCCCCCGCGCTCGGCCGGCGGTGGTGGGCGGCGTCCGAGGGCGGCGCGTGGACCGGCAAGAGCCTGACCAAGGCGTCCCGGATGCAGGTGTCCTCGGTGTCGAGGCTGGAGGACGCGTCGTTCTCCTACTCCAGCTTCGGCGGGTGGGAGAAGACGGGCAAGCTCGACAACTTCCTCGACCTCAGCCGAGCCTGCTGGCGTACCAGGGCGTACGGGGACTTCTGGTCGCACATGATGGTCGCCGAGGGATCGGTGGACCTGTCGGCCGAGCCCGAGCTGTCGCCGTGGGACATGGCGGCGCTCACCGTGATCGTCGAGGAGGCCGGCGGCAAGTGGACCGACGTCTCCGGCGTGAAGGGCCTGGAGGGCGGCAGCCTGGTCTGCACGAACGGCATCCTGCACACCGAGGTGATCGACCGCCTCAACGGGACCTCGCTGCTCTCCTGAGCCCCGCCCGGGACTGGATGTCGGCGGTGGCGGCGTCGAGCTCAGTGCCGTCCTTGATCGTCGTGTTACCCTCGTAGCTGACCCCGCTCGGCGGGTTGTCGTGACCGACGGGGTCGGCGTCCCAGAAGTTGCCCCGGAAGACCACGTTCTCCAGCGGCGGCCCGACCTCCAGGACGGCGGTGTTGTCGGCCCGCATGACGACGTTCCCCTCGATCGTCACCCACGAGGCGCCGTAGTCGGCATAGAGCGCGAAGTTGTACGGCGTCCGCGTGTCCTTGATGACGTTCCCCTGCACCAGGGCCTGGTTCTCCGGCGAGTCGCCCTGCGGCCCGGACAGGTAGACGCCGCCACCGTCGGCCAGCACCCCCATGGTGTCCCTGGTGAGGTTGCGGAGGACCCGCGCGCCCTCTCCGGGGCCGACGACGATGCCGCAGTGCGGGACGTCCGTGACCTCGTTGTTCGCGACCACGCATCCGTACGTGCCCGTCACGCCGATCCCTGGTGAGCCGCTGTATTCGAGCCCGATGTGGTGAACCCTGTTGTCCTCGATCGAGGCGTTCCGCGCCCCGGACACCACGACGCCGCCGCCCGACAGGGCGTCGAAGTCACACGCCCGCACCACCAGATCGGCGCCGCCGGAGACCCCCAGCCCCGTGGCCCCGAGCCGGGTGAACCGGCAGCCCTCGATCTCGGCCCCGACCGCGTCCTCGAACGTGACGCAGGAGGGAATCGTCACGGAAGCAGCCGGATACGTCACGGACGCCCCTTCGCCGAGGACCGCCGTCTCGACACCCCCGCCCTCGTAGTAACCGTTCCCGTGATAGTGCAGGAACCCCTCCGGGCGGCTCGGCCGCAGCCACGTCGCGTCCGCGAACACCAGCCCCTTGAACGCCACGTCCCGCGCCCCCACCACGCTCACCAGCGTCTCCAGCACCGGCGCCACCACCCGCGTACGAGCGGGATCCTCCCCGGGCCGGGGCAGGTAGAGCAGCACGTGCCGTCCGGGACGCGAGCGGTCGAGCACGAAGGTCCCGGGCTCGCGCAGGAAGCTCGGGTCGTTCTCGATCCTGGTCGGCAGCCCCGGGCCGCTCGACGTCTGCCCCTCCCAGGTGGAGTTGTACAGCTCGGCGGCCCACCCGAACGCCGGCTGCGCCATCGTGATCACCGTGGCCCCGGACACCGACGCCACCCCGCAGCGGGCCTCGGTCCACGGGTAGACGCCCCGGTGGACGAACTCGACGTCCCCCGGGCTCCGCCACCCGAGCGGCTCGTCCGTGACGTAACCGGTGGGGGTCGGCTTCGCGTCGCCGGGCAGGCCGGGGATCCAGGCGCGCTCGGCCCGGCGGCCGTCGACGTACAGCTGGCGCGTGTCGAGGTCGCCGACCTCCGCCGTCCAGACGCCGTCCCGCACCTGCCACCCCATGATCGGCCGGCCGCCGCTCACCACCGCCTCCTCCTGCTCGGGCGTGCCGTGGCCGTACGCCTGATACACCGTCCCGGAGTCGGCCTCGCCGAGCGAGAACGGCTCCGTGAGCACGTGGGTCCCGCCGCGGAGGTGTACGAGGACGCCGCCGGCCGCCTCGCGGGCCGCGGAGCGCGCGCGTGAAAGAGTGGCGAACGGGCGATCGGCCGAGCCGGGCCCGGAGTCGTCGCCGGAGGGTGAGACATGGAAGTGGAACACCGAAGACCGCCTTTGCTGTTTATGGCGTACACGTAGTAGACACTATAAACAGAAGGAGGCGATGATGACAACCGACCCCGACGTCGAACTGCTCTGGCGGGAGCAGGATCGCGAGCCGAGACCCGGCCTGAGCGTGGGCAGGATCGTGCGGGCCGCCATCGAGATCGCCGACGCCGAGGGCCTGGAGGGCCTGTCGATGCGCAAGGTCGCCGACCGGCTCGGCTTCACGACCATGTCCCTCTACCGCCACGTCCCCGGCCGTGACCAGCTCGTGGACCTGATGCTCGACGAGGCCTACGGCGAGCGGCCGAACCCGCCCCGAGAAGGGCAGGGGTGGCGGGAGCGGCTGGAGGCCGCGGCCAGGCAGGGATGGCGGCTGCGCCGGCGACACCCCTGGCTGGCCGAGGTGCGCGGCACCCGCCACCTGCCCGGCCCCAACGTCATCGCCCACTTCGACCACATGCTGAGCACCCTCACCGGCACCGGCCTCACCCCCTCCGAGGTGATCGCCGTCGTGAACATGCTGGGCCGGTTCGTGGACGCCGAGGCCCTGACCCTGGTCGAGACCCGGCGCGAGGAGCGGCGCAGCGGCGTGTCCGAGCAGGAGTGGTGGGGCGCGCAGGACGCCCTCTACGAGCGCCTCGACCGCTTCCCCACCCTTTCCCGCCTCTGGGAGGAGGGCGGCTGGGATCATCCGGAGGACTCATTCGAGTTCGGCCTGCGCCGCCAGCTCGACGGCATCGAGGCCCTCATCCACAAGCGTGACGAAAGCCGTGACGAAAACTCCAGCTGCCCGGAGTGCGGCACGCCGCTGGAGCCCGCGCCGTCCGGCCGTCCCCGCGTCTACTGCTCCCGCGCCTGCCGGCAACGCGCCTACCGCAAGCGCCAGAACGGCTAGGGCGCCAGCACCGCCCGCACCGCGTTCATCAACCCGTCACGATAGGACCCGCCGAACAACACCACGTGAACGAGCAGCGGATGCAGCTGGTGCAGCGGCACCCGCCCCCGCCACCCCTCCGCTGGAGGGAACTCCTCCTCGTACGCCCCCAGCACCCGATCGAGGTACGGCAGCCCGAACAGCGCCAGCATGGCCAGATCGGTCTCCCGGTGCCCACCATGGGCCGCCGGATCGATCAGCACACCCGACCCGCCCGACCACAGCACGTTCCCGTTCCACAGGTCCCCGTGGATGCGCGCGGGCGGCTCGGCAGGCCCCGCGATCTCGGCGAACCGCTCCACGGCCCGCTCGATGAGCGCCACGTCCGCGGCCGGCAGCCGCGCCTGCCGCACGAAGGGCAGCACCCGCCGGGAGGCGTAGAAGGCGGGCCAGCCCGGCGCGGGCGAGTTGTCCATCGACAGCTCGGCGATGAACCCCGGCCACGGCGCCCCGAAGTCCGCGGCCCCCGCCCGGTGCAACCGGGCCAGCGAACGCCCGAACCGCTCGGCCGCCGCCGCGCTGGGCGCCTCCTCCCGTACCCATGACAACACCAGCCGATCGGGCCCCACCTCCACCACCTCGGGCACCTCGATGGCCTCGCCCAGCCACCGCAGCCCGGCGGCCTCCGAGGCGAACACCTCGGAGGCCGCCCCGGTCTTGGCGAACACCTCGCGCCCGTCGTCCAGCACGCCCCGCAGCAGCCGCCAGCCGTGCGACGCGCCAAGTTCCTCAGCCGATCTCATCGGCGATGTGCTTGGCCACGCCCTCGGAGGCCGACTCGACCAGCCCGAGCACCTCCTCGAACCCCTCGCGGCCCCCGTAGTACGGATCAGGCACCTCGGCCCCGTCCTCCGCCGCGGGATCGAACGAGCGGAACAGCCGCACCTCCACCCCCACGGGCGCCATCCGCCGGAGATTGGCGAGGTTGTCCCGGTCCATGGCCAGCACCAGGTCGTAGCGGTCGAACCAGTCCTTGGTGAACTGCCGGGCCCGGTGCGCCGAGCCGTCGTAGCCGTGCTGTTCGAGGATGGCCAGGGCCCGCTCGTCCATGGGGTCTCCGGCGTGCCAGCCGCCGGTTCCGGCGCTCTCCACGGTGACGCGGTCACCCAGACCACGCTCGGCGAGCGTCTGGCGGAGCACCACCTCCGCCATGGGGGATCGGCAGATGTTGCCCATGCACACCAGGCATACGCGATAAGTCATAACTCCCATCATGGGGGCGACCGGGCCCGTTCACCGAACGTTCACCCTTGTCAGGGGGCTGCGGTCACCTTGGCTGCATAGCTTTCATGGCGACTAAGGACCAAGTGGGAGGAAACCCAACCGTGAAGTATGCAGGCCGGCTCGCCGCCGTCGCCGTCGTCGGCGCGCTCTCCCTCGCTGCGTGCGGCACAGACAACAATGCCCCTGCGGGGAGCACCTCGTCCGCCAGCGCGCCCGCCGCAGGCAATGACAATGGTCTGAGCGGTACGATCAACGCCGCGGGCTCCTCGGCCCAGGCCAACGCGATCACCGAGTGGACGAAGAACTTCACGGCCACGAACCCCGGTGTCACCATTAACTACCAGCCCAGCGGCTCCGGCGCGGGTGTGCAGTCGTTCATTCAGGGCACGGTGGCCTTCGCCGGCTCCGACTCGGCGCTGAAGGATGACCAGCCCGCGCAGGCCGACGCCCGTTGCAAGACCGGCAAGGCGATCAACATCCCCATGGTGACCGGCCCCATCGCGGTGGTCTACAACCTGCCCGGTGTGGAGGGCCTGCAGTTGTCGCCGAAGACCCTCGGGGGCATCTTCGACAGCAAGATCACCAAGTGGGACGACGCCGCCATCAAGGCCGACAACCCCAGCGCCAAGCTGCCCGCCACCCCGATCCAGGCGTTCCACCGCTCGGACGAGTCGGGCACCAGCGACAACTTCACCAAGTTCCTCAAGGCCACGGCCGGCTGGGCCTACGAGCCCGCCAAGGCGTGGCCCGCCGAGGCCAAGGGCCAGGGCGCCAAGGGCTCCGACGGCATCGCCTCCTCGGTGAAGGACACCGAGGGCGCCATCAGCTACGTCGAGCTCTCCTACGCCGAGAACTCCGCGCTGCAGAAGGCCAAGGTCTCCAACGGCGCCAACGAGTTCGTCGAGCTCACCCCCGAGAGCGCGGCGAAGACCATCGAGACCGCCACGATCAAGGGCACCGGCAACGACCTCGCCCTGTCGATCGACTACGCGACCAAGACCCCGGGCGCCTACCCGATCGTCCTGGTGACCTACGAGATCACCTGCGAGAAGGGCCTGTCGGCGGAGGAGACGAAGCTGGTCAAGGGCTTCCTCACCTACACCGCCAGTGACGAGGGTCAGGCGGCCCTGAAGGAGCTGGGCTACGCTCCCCTGGCCGGCGACCTGCTCGTCAAGGTCCGCACCGCTGTCGAGGCGATCTCCTAACAACCGATGACCACCGATCTGAAGACCCGCGACGGCGGACCGGCCAAGAGCCGGTCCGCCTCGCGGCGCAGCCACGGTGAAGGACCCTTTCGTTTCCTCTCCACGGCGGCGGGCGTCGTCCTGCTGGGGATCATGGCGGCCATCGCCGTGTTCCTCATCAGCGAGGCGATCCCCGCTCTGCAGGCGAACAAGGCATCCTTCTTTACCGAGCTGACCTGGGACCCCAACGGCCAGAAGGTGTTCGGCATCGCCGCCCTGGCGTTCGGCACCGTGCTCAGCTCGGCACTCGCGCTCGTCATAGCGACCCCGATCGCGGTCGGCGTGGCGCTGTTCATCTCCCACTACGCGCCCCGCCGCCTGGCCGCGGGGCTCGGCTACCTGGTCGACCTGCTCGCCGCCGTGCCCAGCGTGGTCTACGGCCTGTGGGGCCTGGCGTTCCTGGTGCCGCTGATCCGAGAGCCGTCCCAGTGGCTCAACGAGACCTTCGGCTGGTTCCCGCTGTTCGCCGGGGAAGGCGCCATCGGCGGCAAGACCATGCTCGCGGGCTCGATCGTGCTGGCGATCATGATCCTGCCGATCATCGCGGCGATCTCTCGTGAGGTCTTCCTCCAGGCGCCGAAGATGAACGAAGAGGCGGCCCTGGCGCTCGGCGCCACCCGCTGGGAGATGATCAGGATGGCCGTGCTGCCGTTCGGCCGCCCGGGCGTCATCAGCGCCGCCATGCTCGGCCTCGGCCGCGCCATGGGCGAGACCATCGCGGTCGCGCTGATCTTCCCCGCTACCTTCGACATCTCCTTCGAGATCCTCACGCCCCACGCCAACAGCATCGCGGCGAACATCGCCAACGGCTTCGGCGAGGCGACCGAGATCGGCCGCGGGGCGCTGATCGCCTCCGGTCTGGTGCTGTTCATCATCACGCTGCTGGTGAACATGGGAGCGCGCCTGATCATCAACCGCCGCAAGGAATACTCGAGGGCCGGCGCATGACAGCACTCCAGCACATCTCGACCAGCCGCCGGATCAAGGACAAGATCGTCCAGGGGCTGGTCTACCTGGCGTTCGCGCTGGCCGTGGTGCCGCTCATCTCGGTGCTCTGGCTGGTCATCTCCAACGGCATGGCCCGGTTCGACCTCGAGTTCCTGACCCACTCGATGCGCGGCATCGGCGCCCGCGACGCGGGTGGCGGCGCGTACCACGCGATCATCGGGACGCTGGAGCAGGTCCTGCTCGCCTCGGCCATCTCGGTCCCCATCGGCCTGCTCACCGCGATCTACCTGGTCGAGTACGGCAACGGCGGCCGCCTGAGCCGGTCGATCAGCTTCTTCGTGGACGTCATGACCGGCATCCCCTCGGTCGTCTCCGGTCTGTTCGTCTTCGCGTTCTGGATCCTCGTCCTGGGCTTCCAGTTCTCCGGCTGGGCGGGCGCGCTCGCGCTGTCGATCCTGATGATGCCGACCGTGGTCAGATCGGCAGAGGAAATGCTCCGGCTGGTGCCCAACGACCTGCGAGAGGCCTCGTACGCGCTGGGTGTGGCCAAGTGGCGCACGATCATGAAGGTCGTGCTGCCGACGGCGTTCACCGGCATCGTCACCGGCGTCATGCTGGCCGTGGCCCGCGTCGCCGGCGAGACCGCGCCGCTGCTGATGACGGTGTTCTTCACCAACTCCATCAACAACGATCCGTTCACCGGACCGCAGATGGGCCTGCCGCTCTTCGTGTTCGACCAGGCGGCTCGCCCCAACGACACCGCCATCGACCGGGCGTGGACCGGCGCCCTCACGCTCATCCTGATCGTCATGCTGCTCAACCTGGTGGCGCGCCTGATCGCCTGGTGGCGCGCGCCCGCCAGGGGCCGATAGGGGGTTTCCGCCGCAATGTCCAAGCAGATCCAGGTCTCGGGTCTCGACGCGTACTACGGGTCGCACAAGGCGATCGAAGACGTGTCGATGACCATCGAACCCCGTTCGATCACCGCGTTCATCGGCCCGTCAGGGTGCGGCAAGTCGACGTTCCTGCGCACGCTCAACCGCATGCACGAAGTGATCCCGGGCGCGCGCGTGGAGGGCAAGGTCCTGCTCGACGGCGAGGACCTGTACGCCCCCACCATCGAGCCCGTCTCGGTGCGCCGGTCGATCGGCATGGTCTTCCAGCGCCCCAACCCGTTCCCGACGATGTCGATCTACGAGAACGTGGCCGCCGGCCTCAAGCTCAACGGCCGGGTCGGCAAGTCGCAGCTCGACGGGATCGTGGAGGAGTCGCTCAAGGGCGCCAACCTCTGGAACGAGGTCAAGGACCGCCTGAACAAGCCGGGCGCCGGCCTGTCGGGCGGTCAGCAGCAGCGTCTCTGCATCGCCCGGGCCATCGCGGTCAAACCGCAGGTCCTGCTGATGGACGAGCCGTGCTCCGCGCTCGACCCGATCTCCACGCTGGCCATCGAGGACCTGATGGCCAAGCTCAAGGACGACTACACCATCGTCATCGTCACCCACAACATGCAGCAGGCCGCCCGGGTCAGCGACAGGACCGCGTTCTTCAACCTCGCCGAGCAGGGCAAGCCCGGCAAGGTGATCGAGATGGACGAGACGTCCCGTATGTTCACGAATCCGTCCCAGAAGGCAACAGAGGATTACATCACGGGGCGCTTCGGCTGATGACCCAACAGCAGGCGGCATCCACGGTGTTCGGGGACGCGCGGACGAAGCCCGTACTGCTTATCGCCGACCCCGACGGCGCGGTCGTGGAAGACCTCGCCACGGCTCTCGAAAGGGAGGGCGTGTCCGTCACGGGCGCGCCCGACGGGGCCCAGGGTCTCCTCCAGGCGGGAGCCCTGCAGCCTGACGTGGTGCTCGTCTCGGCCACTCTGCCGGTCATAGACGCGGTGGAGTTCGTCCGCGCGGTACGGCTCGCACGTGCCGTGCCCGTCCTGCTCGGCGTCGGCGAGGGCCACGCCGAGCAGGCGGTACGCGCGCTCGCCGCCGGCGCGGCCGCCTGCGTGGCCAGGCCCTACCGGATCGCCGAGCTGCTGCCGTTCATCCACGCGGCCTCGCCCGGCACCCGCCAGGTGCTGTCCGTGGGCGGGGTCGAGCTGGACGTGCAGGCCTACCAGGTACGGGTGGGCGGCCGGGCCGTCCACCTCCCCCTGCGGGAATTCGAGTTACTGCAGTACCTGATGCGCAACGCCGATCGCACGGTGACCCGCGAGCAGATCATGCGCCATGTATGGCATGCCGCGGCCAACACCTCGACGAACACGATCGCGGTGCACGTCAAACGCCTGCGCGCCCGGCTGGGCGACGAGGACGACCGGCTCATCCAGACCGTGCGGGGCGTCGGCTACCGCCTGGTCACCCCGGGCACTTCCGAAAATCCTGCATGATCCGCTTTGTCACGCCTTCGACCGTCGCTATGCCGTACCCCACCTCGGGACTTCCCTCGGTGAGTACGGCAACGGCGTAGTCGTGGCCGTCGCCCCTGATCAGGCCGACGCTGACCGTGGCCCAGAGCTTCGTCGAGACGCGCTTGAGCCAGCCGTTCTTCAGGGCCACGCGGTCGCCGGCGCACGCGGCGGCGCTGATGCCCCAGTTCTGGCCGTCGACGACCCGCCCCATGAGATTCAGCACGTGGCCGCGCTCCTTGGCCTTCAGCGGGCTCTTGCCGGACACCAGGGCCCGCATGAGGCGGATCTGGTCGTCCACCGACGTCCGGGTGATTCCCCAGCAGTACAGGTCCACGCACTCACCCGGGACGCCCTGCGTGTCCTTGAGGCCGAACGTCCTGCCTGCCCTGGTGAAGCCGGGCGCGCCGCCGACGCGTAACCAGAGGCGGTCGGCGGCGTGGTTGTCGCTGTAGCGGATCATGAGGTCGGCGTCGTGCCGGACGGCCGCCGGCAGCTTCTTCCACGAGGTCCTCAGGAGCAGCGCCATGAGGATCTGCACCTTGGCGGTGCTGGCGGTGATCAGGCGCTCGCCCGGGTGGTAGCGATAGAGCCGGCCGGTCGCCAGGTCCTTGACCATGGCGGTGACCCGCCCGGACCGGCCCGCGAGATACCGGTCGAGCCGCTCGCCGATCCGCTTGGCCGGGATCGGCGCCAGGTTCTCCTCGGCCGAGATCTCCTCCAGCCGCGCCCCGAAGGCCGCCTCGCGCACGCCCAGGGCCGCCTGGGGCTCCCGCCGCGCGGGCGCCGGTGACCGGGCCTGGACCCGGGCAGGCATCGGTACGAGAGCTGTGAGCAGGGCGAGGGCGATGACCGCTCGTGGTATCGCCTGGCCGCGGCCCGCGATCATTGACGCATTATCACGAAAAATCGTGACAGGCCGCTAGACGGCAGCGGCGGTAAGTTTCGCGATCGAGTCGTCGTCGCACGTGGCCCAGAAGTCCCCCACGACGTCCTCCAGGTGCTGGAGGGACTCGGCCCGGAACAGCACGTCCTGATATTTCGTGATGTCGTAGTGCGTCGTCCCCATGGCGGACACGTCCAGCGGCCTGATGTCCATCCCGCGGAACTCCTCGATCTCCCCGTACGACGACAGGATCCCGGCACCGTACGCCTTGAGCTCGCCCCCTTCCGCCATGACCCCGAACTCCATCGTGAACCAGAAGACCTTCGACACGAACTCCAGCGCCTCGTCGGACCGGACCCGCCGCGCGGCCTGCCCGGCCAGGCGGTACAGGGCGGCGTACCGATCACCGGCCAGCGCGTTGGCATGGCCGATCACCTCGTGGATGACGTCGGGCTCCGGCGTGTAGAAGGGCACGGAGTGGTGCCGGATGTACTGCGTCGAGTGGAAATGGCCGTCGGCCAGCACCCCGTAGAAGGCCCGCAGCGGCACCAGCCCCGCGGCCGGCAGATACCGGAACCCGGTCAGCGGCTCCAGCAGCCGCGACACCTCTTCGAGCTGCGGGATCCGCTCCTGCGGCAGCCCCAGTCGCGCGGCGCCGTCGAGGTACTCGGCGGTGGCGAACTTGCTGTGCTTGACCGCCAGCTCCCTGGTGACCAGGGCCCAGACCCCGTGCTCCTGCTCGGTGTACTCGGCCGCCGGGATGGGCGTCCCCGGACGGTAGTCGACCGCCAGCCCCGCGATCGCGTTCCGCCGCGCCCGGTAGACCTCGTCCGCGAACCCCGGGTGGGACGCGGACAGCTCGACCACCACCGACCCGTCCTCCTGGGCAGCGACCGGGGCGAAGTACTGTGCTTCCTCAAACATGCTCCAAATGACAGCAACTCTGGGTTTTCCTGGCAAGAGCGCCCAGTTTTGCTGCGCGATACGCTTGATTCTGCACCCCGAAGCCCGCATCTTCTGGTCGAATCGCACAGTCCGGGGAGGGTCCGCCATGGACGATCTCGATGTCAGGTTGCTGGTGACCATGCGCGCCCATCCCCGCGTCGGACTGACGGAGCTGGCCCGGCTGCTGGGAGTGGCGCGCGGCACCGTACAGGCCCGGGTGGAGAAGCTGACGGCGCGCGGGGTGATCGAGGACTTCGGCCCGAACGTGTCGCCGGCCCGGGCCGGCTACCCCATCCTGGCGTTCGTGTGGCTGCAGATCGCCCAGGGGCGGCTGGCGGAGGCGGTGGAAGCGCTGCGTGCCGTGCCGCAGATCCTGGAGGTGCACGGCACGAGCGGCCAGCACGACCTGCTGTGCCGGGTGGTCGCGCACACCACCGAACACCTGCAGGAGATCATCGCCAGCATCCTGGCGTCCCCGGCGGTGCGACGCACGGACACGACCATCGCCCTGTCCACCCAGATCCCCTACCGCGTCGAACCCCTCCTCGAAAACCGCTAGAACCTCGGCGGCATCCAACCTGACGGGAGGGATGTCATGAGAAGACTTGCAGTGATCGCCGCCGCGGTGGCGGCGTGCGCGGCCCCGATCCTGGTGTGGACCGCCGCCCGCGCCCCGGATCAGCCGGTACGCGCGCGGCCCGCCCCGCAGGCCGGCGAGCCCGCCGCCTACGCGTACCTGTGCGACAGCGAGGACGAGAAGTGCGACCACTGGTTCGTGGTGACGTCCGGCGGGAAGACCTGGCAGCTCACGGACGCGGTGAAGGGTGACTACGTCGACCTCACCGCGGACGGCCGCTACCTGGCCTACCAGCGGGCCGGCGACGGTCGCCTCGTGGTCCGGGACCTGGTGGGCGGGAGCGTCCGCGCGGCCCAGGAGGCCGCGCCAGGGGTGGACGGGGACCGGCTCGCGTACCGGCCCATGCTGCTGGACAAGGGGCGCCGGCTGTACGTGGGGTACGCCGTGTGACAGGACGACGTGGAGGAGCCTCCCGGCTTCGTGGTGGACGCCGCCACCGGCCGGACGGTGTGGCGGCTGCCCGGGAACTCACAGCTGATCAGGCTGGACGACGACGGGTCGAGGGTCCTGGTCGCGAGTGACAAGTCGTTCTCGGTGATCGACGCTTCGGGGACCACCACGACACCGCTACCGGCCCGGCTCCGCGCCGTCGAGGCGACCGGCACCCTGACCCCGAACGGCACGGGTCAGGCCGCGCAGATCGTCTCCAGGAACTTCCCGGCCGACGGTGCCGACATCCGCCCGGCCCGGCTGGTCACCATCGACACCGGAACCGGAAAGGTGCTCCACGACGTACGCCTCCTGGCCACGGCACGGGCCGGCCACGCCCTGACTCGAACCCCGAAGGCCGCCCGCCGGATCTCGGCCGTCTCCGGAACCCTGCTCCTCGTAGTCGCGGCCGCCACGCTCGGCAGCCACTGAGCACACAA
>NZ_JBITJQ010000007.1:0-431607 GCF_044460125.1 Nonomuraea sp. NPDC050153 | reverse complement strand
ACGAACAGAGTCTGAGGCGATCACGCCGACCGCGGTGGGACCTTGATCGGCGTGTCCCAACGAAACGGGGCAAACCCAAGATGATGCGGCACTAGGCCGCGGGGGTGGCTGGTGAACCGTTCCGGCGAGGTCCTGCTGCGCCGCCGCAGGCTGGTCGCCCTCGGGCCGCTGACCGCGGACGCGCGCGTGCCTCCGCCGGTCGGGAAGCTGCCCAGGCGGCTCGGCATGGTGCGCGCGAACGTGACGTCCGGGGTGGCGGCGCTGGAGTTCGAACTGCTGCAGCTCGGGTTCCTGGTGTCCGGAGAGCTGTACCGGGCGCTGGCGGGGCTCTCGGCGGAGGAGCTGACGAAGGCGGGGCGGCGGTTGCTGCACTGCCTGCGGGACGAGCTCGGGGCGAACGACTCACATATCCCGCTGTTTCGGAAATTTCCGGAGAGCGTGCCATCCGATACGTCCGCCTTCTACGTCCGGCGGGTGTTCAGCCTGCTGCTGCAGGATCCGGCGCGCCCGTGCGTGCTGTGCGGGGAGGCCGGGACCGTGCGTCCCGTGTCGCCGTGCGCCCACCTGGTGTGCCGTACGTGCTGGGACGGCTCCGACTTCAGCGCCTGCCCGATCTGCCATCGCCGGATCGACCTGGACGACCCGTTCCTCCAGCCGTCGGAACAGCAGGTTTCCGCGCACCGCGACACCGTGACCACGACGACGCTGCTGCGGCTGTGCGGCGACCCGGCCGCCGAGTGCCGGGAGCTGGCCACGACCCTGCTGGCGCGCCGCACGCCCATGCAGCCGCCCGAGCGGGCCGACCTCAGGACGCTCCTGGACGACAACTGGCCCGCCGCCGCCTCGTGGCTGCCCGACGCGATCCCGGTCAAGGAGACGAGGGCGGCCGTGGTGGCGTACGGGCTGCGCAGGGGGGCCGACGAGCTGCTGCCGCGCCACGCGGACACCGCGACGGACGTGCTGCGGGTGCTGTACGCGCTGATGGACGCCGATCCCGGGCTGCGCGTCCCGCCCCTGCGGCGCGGGTCACTGCCCCGCCGGGTGCGCCGCGCGGTGCTGGGCTGCCTGGACGCGATGCCGTACCTGCTGGAGGACCTGCTCCGGTACCGCGAGCAGTGGAAGCACCTGGCCGAGGTGCTGCACCCGCACGAGCAGCACGCCCGCTTCCCGCGGGCGGCGGTGGCGTTCGCGGCGGTGCGCGGCACGCGGCTGGACCCTGGCACGCCGTTCGGCCGCGCCCTGCTCGACGGCGCCGCCCGCCATCCCGACGTGGAGGTGCGCGACGGGCGGGTGCGGGTGGCGACGTTCGCCGGGCGGGTGGAGGCGGCCCTGGCCGACGGCCGCCACGCCGACGCGTGCGCCCTGCTGGCCCAGCGCCCCGGCGAGCTGCTGCGCCGCCTGTGCCACCTCCTGCGGCACGGGCCCGTGCCCCTGGACGTGCTGGAGGACGCGGCCCGGCGGGTCGCGCCCGGGGTGCTGCTCGCGGCGCTCGGCCAGGTCAGGACGCCGCCCGGCGGCGTCAGGATGTTCCTGCCGCGCGGCGGCACGTCACGGTTCTGGACGCTGCGCGACGACCGGCCTCCGCTGGCGGACGACGTCGTGCTGGAGGTCGAGCACGTCCTGACCGCGGAGCTGCTGCGGCGGGCGGGCGAGCTGCCGCCGCTGCGGCGCGTGCTGCTGGACGAGGCCGCCGCCGACCTGATCGCCCCCACCTCAGAACGGTCGTCCTCGGCGGCGCTCGTCCGCCTGGCGCGCGGCAGCGTCCAGCCCATCCCCCGCGCCGAGAAGCTCCGCTTCTTCCTGCACTGGGCCGAGCCGCCGGGCACGCGGGTGGACCTGGACCTGTCGGTGGCGGTGTTCGACGAGGGCTGGCGGTTCGCCGGCCTGTGCGACTACACGCGGCTGCGGCTGGGCAAGGGGCTCGTCCACTCCGGCGACCTGACCTCGGCGCCGGTGCCGCTCGGCGCGTCGGAGTTCATCGACGTGGACGTGCGCGCGCTGCCCGCCCGCTATCTCGTGCCGGTCGTGTTCAGCTTCAACGCGGTGCCGTTCGAGGAGCTGGTGCGGGGGTACGCCGGGTTCATGGAGCGGCCGTCGGGGCAGTTCGACCCGGTGGCGGTGCGGCAGCGGTTCGACCTCTCCGGGCCGGCCAAGATCCTGGTGCCGCTGGTGGCCGATCTGTGGACGCGTACGATGCGCTGGGCCGACCTCAACCTGTCCGCCGCCGGCTACGGCAACAACGTGGCGCGTAACGCCGACGAGCTGGCCGCGCTCGGCGCCGCACTGGAGAGCGCCTTCGAGCACCGGGTGACGCTGTGGGAGATCGGCTGCTGGCACGCCGCCGCGCGGGCCGGTGACGTGGTGGTGCGCCGCCGCGACGACTCCCTGGTGCGGTACGAGCGGCGCCCCGGCGAGGACGCCGAGGAGTTCGCCGCCCGCCTGGTGGCGCGCGCCGACGCCCCGCCCCTGGAGGGGCCGCCGGACGGCACGGACCTGGCGGTGCTGGTCTCGGGTGATGTGGAGTTGCCGGGTGCGCGGGCGTACGCGCTGCATCCGTACGCCCTGGGCGAGGCACGCCTGCTGGACGCCGCCGACCTTCTTTCGGGCCTGTCCCCCGCCATGCCGGCGAATGTTCTCCTGGAACCCTCCGAACTCCGGTCGCCATGACCGTCATCGGTTTCTCAACGGCAGTACGCCTACCATTCGTACGCCGATTCGCTCGGGTCAGGACAGGGAAGGGCCGCATCGCATGAAAGCCGTGGTGATCGAGAGCGGACCGGGCGACGCGGCGCACCCGGTGGTGCCCGGTCTGGGCCAGGGCGGCGATTCCCTCCTCAAGCAATTACGCGCTCACCTGCCTCGCCGTCACCTCACGGGTCCTAGTGCCGCCCCTCCTGCTGGCTCATCGTGGTGGAGATCCTGATCAGGAGGCGCGTGGCTCGTCACCAGACTCTCTGATGTCCGGGTGGTGCTCAGCGATCTGGAGCCGTTCAGCAACGCGCCTGCTCAGCGGCTCGCCGGACCTGAGGGAGACCGCGGCGCTCGGCTGCGAGCCGGTGACCTGCTCTCTTTCGACCCGCCCGAGCACATCAGGCTGCCCCGAATGCTCACGCCGGAGTTCGCCGGCCCCCGGATTTTCTCCAACCGCGGATCCAGGACACGGATCTTGCGTCGCCGGCAGGGTTTCCTTGCATAGGTTGAGGTCGTGGATCTTCCTTCCTATTGGCTGCCTCGGCCGCCGTTCAGCCCGGATGACAAGACCTTGGCCGACTTCGCCGCGTTGCTCGCCGACGCGGTCGCCCAAGGACCCGGCAAGCCGATTGCCTATACCTTGGCCGCGCCGAAGTGGCAGTTCCTCTGCTACGTCGCCGATCAAGCCGGATACGTCCTCCACGGCTCGAACAATCCCTCGGTCGAGCGTTTCGATCCACGCCGCTCCTACGACAGCGACGCCTTCGGTGATCGCACAGCCGTCTATGCCGCGTCGGACGGCATCTGGCCGATGTTCTACGCGATACTCAACCGCGATCATCCGCTGTCGATGCTCAACTCGTGCAGCGACCTCGCCGGCGAGACCTGCTACTACTTCTCCATCAGCCGGCCCGTGCTCGACCTCGGCCCATGGCAGGAAGGAACGGTCTATCTCCTGTCCGCCGAGGGGTTCGAGCATCAGCCTCCGGTCCGAGGTGTTCGCCAGCGCCAGGTGGCCAAACTGACGCCGGCCAAGCCAGTGGCCAAGATCCGGGTCATTCCCGAGGACTTCCCCTTCCTCAATGACGTGGCCGGACATGACGACGCGGTGGTTCGCGCCCGATCCGCGGCCGACCCCGACGGCTTTCCCTGGATCGACGGCTGACCAGCGGTCACGGGTAACTCGGCAGCCACACCCATCCTCGGGTGCGAAGGTGTCGTTGTCCTGGGAGGGTCGGCGGCCGCCGGACGGCGTGCAGCTCGGCGGCATCCGCGCGTCGGACACCGACGGCCTCAAGCAAGCCACCACCAACTACTGCTTCGGTTAGGCGACGGCGTAGGCGCGACTGATCGTTTGGATGACGCGGCTACCGGCGGTGTCCGTCGCTGTGGCGCGCAACGAGACGAATCCCGGAGTGCCGGGGTTGGCCAGCAGCGCCGTCCATCCGGAGGTGCCGGACAGCACCGGGATCGGGCGCCAGGTTGCGCCGTCGTCGGTCGACATCTCCAATTTGAGGAACGGCACCGCGGCCTTGGCGGCTCCGGGGTTCCGCTCGATCCAGATCGGGACCCGGGTCACGGATCCCGGACGGGCGCGGTTGGAGTCGTCGAGGCCGGTCGGCGCGTAGCGTACCGCCATCAAGGGCAGCGGTGACGGCTTGGCGGTGCCGGCCGAGCGGAAGGTCCAGACGGCGTCCACCGCCGTGGTGAGAGCCGCGTGCGGCGCCTGCCTGCGTACCGACGCGGTCAGTGTGTAGGTTTCGGCGGCCTGCGGGACCTGAGCTGACAGGCGGCATTTGTCCGGTTCCGTGGGTGCGCAGCCTGTCACGTCGGCTTTCGCGATCACAGCACCGTTCCTGGCGAGGGTGAGGGCGCCGGTGGCCGCGGTATCGGAGCCGCTGCGCCCGGTCACGCCGTCGGTGAACAGCTGTGCGGCCGAGACCTTCACCTCATTCCCGATACGCTCGCCACCGGAGGCGGCGAATCCCGGGCCGACAACCGCGACGTTCCACACCTCTCGGACGGGTCCCCGTTCCAGGCGACCGCTCGTGCCGATCAGCGTGGAGGTGCCGGTCCGGAACTCGCCGTCCCAGACGAACCCGGGCGTTCGGTAGTGCGTCATGGCGCCGGGGAGATCGACGGCGGGTGACGGAAGCGCGAAGGACCAGTCGAGCGTGGGCATGCGGGCTCCGACGGCCGCCGTACCCTGGCCTGGCACGCCCGAGGCCCGATAGGTCGCGCTCACCTTCACCAGGTCGGCCGTGCGTGCGGCGTAGGCGGGGTCGGCCGGGATGCCGCCGGTGTGGTAGTCGACCAGGTCGTAGCGGTAAGGGCTGGGTGAGGTGTCCTTCTTGTGCCAGATGGTGTTGGTCATGTACTGCAGCCCGGGCTGGCGTACGGGAAACACGAAGAAGTCCTGGCCGGGATCCCCGGCGGCTATCCAGCCGAAGTACCAGGCGCCGTTGGCCAGGGTGAGCCCGAGGAACTGCTCCGGGGCGGCGGTCGGCTCGTCCACCGTGAACCGGATCTGCTTGGCCCGGCGCGCGTCCAGCACCAGATCCTGATCATCGCCACCGACGTTCACCGGAAGGTGTGCGGTCGTGGACGTCGAGCCTTCGAACAAGTCCAGGTAGAGGTTCCACGAACCCTTGGGCAGGCGAACCTTGGCCGCGCCTTTCCTGAGCATGACGGGGTGGTAGCTGCCGGTCTTGAGGTTGTAGAACGTACCGAAGCCCGCGGCGGGGCCACCGCTCCGGTTGATGCCCGTGACGGTTACGTCGGCCGATTCCGGCTCCACGTACGCGCCGGCGAGGGTGCGGATGACGGTGTCGCCCGAGGTGGCGGTGACGACGCCGGTGTGCTCGCCGATGCTCTTGCCGTCGGTGTCGATGGTGAGCGTGACCTGGGCCTCCCCTCCCGCCGGCACCTGCAGCCGGTCGGTCGGCAGCTTCAGCACGTCACCCTCGACGGCGAGGTCCAGGGTGACGGGGGCGTCGCCGGAGTTGGCGTAGGTGAGGGTCCTGGTCGTCTGCCGAGCACCCGAGCCGTCCCAGGGGAAGGTTGCCCAGGCGGTGGCCGGTACGGCAACGACCGGCTGCGCGAGCGCGCGGACCAGGTCCACCCGCCCGCCGCCCTGGTCATAAAGGGTGGCGCCGGGGGTGGGGGCGGCGGTGCCGATCAAGGCGGCCTTGAGCCGCTCGCCGCTCCAGCCGGGATGACGCTGGGCGAGGATGGCGGCGGCCCCTGCCACATGTGGCGTGGCCATCGAGGTGCCGCTGTGCGCGACGTAGGTGCCGCCGGCGGCGGCCGCCACGATGTCGACGCCGGGAGCGGTGATCTCCGGCTTGATCGCGTGATCGCCCAGTCTGGGACCACGGCTGGAGAACCCGGCCACCTGGTCCGCACGGTCGACCGCGCCGACGGTCAGGGCGGCGTCGGCACTGCCGGGGCTGCTCACCGCGGCCGGGCCGCCATCGTTGCCCGCGGCCACGACGAACAACGCGCCGGTCCGCGCCGAGAGTGTGTTGACCGCCTCCTCCAGCGGGTCGAGATCCAGGCTGTCGATCCCGCCGATGCTCATGCTGACGATCTTCGCCTTGACCTCGGTGGCAGCCCACTCCATGCCCGCCAGCAACGCGGAGTCGGTGATGCCCTCGGCGTCGCCGACCTTGCCGACGGCGAGCTTGGCCCCCGGTGCCACGCCGCGGTACTTCTCCCCGGCGCCCGCGATGATCGACGCGACGTGCGTGCCGTGGCCGAGCGTGTCGCGCGGGTCGGAGTCGCCCGTGAAGCTGCGCGCCTGCGTGACCACGTTCTTGAGGGCCGGATGGTCGGGGTCGTAGCCGCTGTCGAGAACGGCGACCGTGACACCTTCCCCGGTCATCCCCTGCCGCCAGGCCTCGGTGGCGCCGATCTGCTTGACGCTCTGGTCGAGGGCGAACGGGCGGCGCCCGTCCAGCCAGATCCTCGTCCTGTCCGTGGCCCGCGTCCGGGGCCTGCTGATCAGGTCCTTCCAGGTCTGTCCCGCACTGTTCTTGGGCAGCCGCAGGGCGGTCATGCCGAGCTCGGTGAGCCGCCCGGTCTGCTGTGCGGCTTTCAGCGGTGCCGCCGCCTCCGTGCCTGTACGGGTGATCAGGGGGATGTCGGCCCTGTCCGCATCGCCCAGCCGCCACTGGAACAACTGGGTGACGTCGAACAGGCGCTCGTCCAGAACCCCTTCGACCACCAGTGGCATCGCGTCGGACGGGATCACGTGAAGATGCCCGTCACGGTACTGCGTGAAGTACCTCACCTTCCGCCCCGGTCCGGGCTCCACCCGGTGACCGCCGCCCGTCACGACGACGCGGTCGCCGGTCAGGAGGGTGACGCTACCGGTCTCGTGCGCAGCGCTCGCGCGATCGACGGGAACGGGCTGCTGAACGGCCGCCAATCCGACAGCCCCGGCCAGTACCGCGGCCATCAGCCCACTGCCTAAGCTCATGTCCTGCCTCTCTGAGGTGAAAGATGATCTCCGCTCGGACGCTGCCCGGCGGACCACGCGGTCCGCCGGGCAGCGGTGCTCAGAGCGCGAAGTCCAGCGCGTACTCCTGGTAGACCCGTTCCTGGACAGCCCGTGCCCGGGGCGCGTACGCCGGGTAGAAGGCCTTGCCGCACTCCAGGTCGGCCAGTGCCGCCTTCACCTCCTTGTCCAGGTACGGCTTGGCCTGCTCGGGGGTCAGCCGGGGCATCACGACAGCCCCCTTCGGAAGCGAGCCCTTGCTCTGGGTCCTGGCGACCTCGGTGGCTTGCTTGGTGAACGTGGCCCGCCCTCGATCGGCCAGCGCCGTCGGCCTGGTCTCGGCGATCTTCAGGCAGGCGCCGAAGTCCTTGCCCAGCGCGGACAGCTTCGGATCGGCGTCGAGTTCGCGCAGCCCGTTGCCGAGCGCCGCGTTCACCTCGGAGAGGAAGTCGGCCTCCGAGGTCACCGTCTTGCCCAGCACGGTCTTGACGGACTTGGCGAAACACCTCTCGTCCGCGGCCCGCCAGGCCTTGAGGTCCTTGGCCGACAGGGACATGAGGTGCTTGTTGTTCCTGCTCTCGCCCATGTCCCGGTCGACCGCGGGGTCGCCGGGGAAGACGAGCTTGGACCAGACGCCGAAGCCGTACTTGGCGCGGTAGGCCCGCAGCGCCTCGTGGTCGCCCGCGAGCCGGGCGCGTTCCTCCTTCGTCCGATCGCGCTTGACGACCTTCTCGGGGAGATAGGTGAGGCCCTGCTCCTTCATGCAGTCGGCCCGCATTGATTCGATCTTGGCTTTGCTGGCGTAGGCGGCCTCCGTCCCGGGCGTGGCCAGGCCGCCGAACGAGGTTGCGAGCAGGGCGGCAGCGACCGCCTTGGCAACGAACATGGTGGTTTCCCTTCGTAATCCGGACATGCGAAACAGAACTCCCGGCGCGAAAAGCGCCGGATCGCGGAAGTTTCAGCAGGGGATGCGCAGCCGCGAGGCCTTGGGCGACACCTCCGGCAGCGCGGCGACCAGCTCGACGGTCAGCACGGCAGTGCCCGTCGCCGTACCCTTCGGGGTGGTGTAGACGCCGCCGGGCGCCTTGACCTGGACGTCACTGGTGTTCACCGTGCGTTCACCCAGGTAGAGGTAGGTCCGCCGGTCGAAGATCAGCTCAGAGCGGCGGCCCTTGCCCTCGTCCATGGCCACCGCGACGCCCGGCCGGCCCGCCGCGTCCACCGCGTCCGGGATCAGGCGGATCCCGTCGAGGTCGGACGCCACCTGAAAGAGCGCGGCACTCAGGATCGGGCGGATCACGGACTCCGCGACCAGTTGCTTGAGCTCCGACCACATCCGCAGCGGATCTGTGCCTGCCTGTGCCGCGAGCTTGGCGCGCACTCCTGCGGCATCGGTGGGCCAGGCGCCCAGGCGCACATAAGCACGTCGGCCGGGGCAGGACGACTCGTACAGGGTGTCCTCGACACCTTTGTCCCACAGCCATCTGGGCACTGGGCCCGTGGCGGATTCGGCACGCTCACGGTTCAGCCATGGCTTGTCGGGGTCCGCGGGTTCCCAGCGTTCCTCGTCCGCCGTCACCAGGGCGGTCAGCAGCTGCTCGGTTGACGGGTTTTGCGTGTAGAGCATGCGCTGGACCCGCGTTTTGGTGTGCACGTACTGGCCGGGGCCCGGCACCAGGTCCCGCTGGCCGGCGGCGGCCCGCGCAGCCTGCTCCAACACGGACTGAGCGCTCGCCGGAGGCGCGCCCAGCGGAGCCTCCTGCCCGCCCAGGCCCACCTGCGCTGCGATGATCGCAGCGGTGAGCGCCACCGCCAGCACACCGACCGCGGCCAGCCGGACGGTGTACCGGCGCCGGGCGTGCGCGAGCGACGCCGCAAGCCGGAACCGGAGCGGGCGACGGCGTTCCGGCCGGGCGATCCGAGACACCAGGGCGGCACGGGCGATGGTCAGATCACGCTCGGTGGCCTCGGGGGTGTCCGCCCACAGGTGTCCGAGCTCCTTCATCTCATCCATGATCGGTTCCTTCCAACGCCTGGCGGACCTTGCCTCGTGCCCGGTTGAGCCGCGAGCGGACCGTCCCGACCGGGATGCCCAGCGCGACGGCCACCTCCTCGTAGGTCAGCCCCACCCAGGCCACCAGCAGCAACGCGTCCCGGTCCCCGGTGCGCAGCCCAGCCAGTGCCGCGACCAGCGGCCGGTTGACCGCCAGCGTTCCCACTCCGTCCTCCACCCGGCCGCCACTGATCTCCGCCGGATCCAGGCCGCCACGCGCATACGCCCGATACCTGGCCAGCTCACGGCGCCGCCGCTTGCCGATCACGTTCGAGGCGATCCCGTACAACCAGGGCCGGGCATCGGCCTGGCCTGACTGGTAGCGATGCCGATGTTCGAACGCCGACAGGAACGTCTCGGACACAACGTCCTCGGCCGAGTCCTGGCCAAGCCGGCGGGCCGCATAGCGGTGCAGGGCGGGCGCGTGCCGGTCGAACACCGTGGCGAACGCCTCCGGCTCCCGCAACGATCGGCGGATCAGGTCGTCGTCGGCGGCCTCGGCTATCGCCGGTTCGGCCATGAACTGGTCAGCTCCTTCACGTGGTGCCTGGGCGCGGCAGCGGGCAGATTCGCCTGTACTTACCGCTGCTCCGTCGAAAAGTTCACGCCCG
Organism: Nonomuraea sp. NPDC050153; assembly: GCF_044460125.1. Classification (NCBI taxonomy): domain Bacteria; kingdom Bacillati; phylum Actinomycetota; class Actinomycetes; order Streptosporangiales; family Streptosporangiaceae; genus Nonomuraea; species Nonomuraea sp. NPDC050153. The sequence continues at coordinate 421,754 of NZ_JBITJQ010000007.1, read as the reverse complement.
GGCCGAATGACTTCCGAGAAAGCCTCCCCCACCCGGCGCAGAACGCGGCTTTCGTTCACCTGCTCGATGACCCTGCCCAGCACCACGTGGCCGAGGCCGCCGTAGGAGACCGCGGTGCCGGGCGGGCGGTCCGGCGCCACGTCCCGGACCGCCTCGACGTACGTGGCCAGGCAGTCGTCGCCGCGGCCGGAGTCGTGGTCGAAGCCGTTGGTCACGCCGCCGACTCACCAAATGGGACGTCGTCTCAGGTCCAACGGTGGGCTTCCAGGAGGGCGAGTTTCGTCGCTCACCAGCTCACTGCCCGTGAAAGCGTTCCTGGGCCGGAGCTGTCCGGGAGTTCAGGCGGCGTGGGCCGCGGTGAGCCGTTCGGCGGCGTCCCACAACTCGCCTTCGCGCTGCGGGTCGTAGGACTCCTGCGACGACCGGGCCACGCGCACGCGGTCGACGTAGGAGCCGGTCGGCGCCTGGGTCGTGCCGAGGACGAGGTCGGCGAGGTGGCCGCCGGCGGCGCTGCTGGTGGTCGCGAACGGCGTCAGCGTCATCACCGGCAGGATGCGCCGCATCGCGAACCGGGAGACGGGGCCGGCGTTGCGGGCCAGATCGGTGCCAGGGACGAACCCCGGATTGTAGGCGACGACGTCGATCCCGACCGGCAGCCGGCGCGCGTATTCGTGCACGAGGTAGATGGCGGCCAGCTTGCTCGTCGAATACGCGGTACGCCCGCCGGCCGCGGTGTCCGACTTGGCGAAGGCACCGGTACGGGCGAGAACGTCCGGGGAACGCCAGACAGGGCCGGGCACCATGCCCAGGTTGTGCGTGAGATCACCGAAATGTGTATCACTGACCGTGATCACAATCCGGGCTGGACAGACAAATCGGTCTTCAAGCAGGCGGACGAACAGGTGGTTGGCGAGCACGTTGACCGTGAACGTGGACTCCAGCCCGTCGGGTCCCTCGGTGAGCGCGTTCGTGTACTGCACGCCCGCGTTGCCCACGAACCCGCGCAGCGGCGGCAGGCCGCCGCGCTCCAACCGGTCTCGGATCTGCTCGGCCGCCGATCGGACACTCCTCAGCGAGCCCAGGTCCGCTGCGACGTGCGAGACCGCATGCCCACCCTCGGCGAGCTCCCCGGCCAGCCGCGGGCCGGAGGACCCGCGAGCGACGACGAGGAGATGCACCTCCGGCGACAGGCACAGGATGCGCTCGGCCGCGACACGGCCGATTCCGCGACTCGCGCCTGTCATCACGATGGTGTGCCGCATGGGTGACTCCTTCGCTGGTCAGTCGCCCCGGTTGGACGCCCCCCACCTTCGCCGCTCCCGCCACCGTCAACCAGTGCCGTGCCCGTCACTAGGACCGGCAGTACCCAGGCTCATCCCAGCACCTGGCTGCGAGGATGAACCCATGACCGCTTCCCGCTCCGGCTTCGGCGCACTCCTGCGTGCCTGGCGCGACCGCCTCTCCCCGGCCGATGCCGGCTTCACCATGACGCCCGGCCGTCGCGCCCGGGGACTGCGCCGCGAGGAGCTCGCGCAGCTGGCCGGGCTCTCGGTCGACTACGTCCTGCGTCTCGAACAGGGACGGGCGAAGAACCCCTCGGCCCAGGTCGTCGGCGCCCTCTCCCGAGCTCTTCAGCTCTCCCGAGCCGAGCGCGACCAGCTGTACCGAAGCGCCGGACTCCTGCCGCCACAAGACGGCACCATCAGCGCCCACGTGCCACCGGGCATCCAACGGCTCGCCGCGCGCCTCCGAGACGTCCCGATCGGAGTGTTCACGGCCGAGTGGACCCTCGTGTGGTGGAACACCATGTGGAGCGCCCTGCACGGCGACCCCGCCGTCCTCCCCGCCGCCGAACGCAACCTCGCCCGCGCCCTGTTCGGCAACGGCACCGCTCACGCCGCGATGTTGCCCATCCGCTCCGAGCGCGGACAGGATGCCTTCGAAGCATCGATCGTCGCCGACCTCAAGGACGCCGTCTCCCGCTATCCCGCCGACGCCCAGCTCGATCGTCTCGTGCACGACCTGCGAGGAGCGTCCGACACCTTTGCTCACCACTGGGCCACCCAGACAGCCGCCACCCAGCACACCACCGACCGCAAAACGATCCGGCACCCCGATCTCGGCGACATCCTGCTCGACTGCGATGTGCTCATCGTCCCGGGCGCGGACCTGCGCATGGTCACCTACACGGCAGCGGCCGGCACCAGCGACGCGGGCAAGCTCGACCTTCTTCGGGTCACCGGCGCCCATACCGCCACCCCTTGACCGGGCACCAGCCCTCCGTGGCACAAGCCCTGGGCTCAAGTGGACCGGCCACTGGGGTACGGGTGTCGCAGGAGGCCGTCTCCTGGGGTATGGCCGCCCAGGTCCTGCGATGTCCGGCGCGCGAGCGTGTGTTACCGGCTGCGCGCGAAGATCGGGGGCGGTGGCTCAGCCGACGCGCAGCAGCGCCATCGCCTGGCGGGAGATGACGGCCGCGATCTCTTCCAGTGACAGCCGCCCATCCGGGCGGTACCACAGTGCCACGCCGTTGCACATCTGGATGATGGAGAAGCGGGCGAGGACCGGGTCGTCAGGGGTGAAGCTGCCGTCGGCGATGCCGTCCTCGATGAGCTGCCGCCAGATCTGCTCGAACTCGTCGCGCAACGCCACCAGCTCCGCGCGTGCCTCGGCGCTGATGACCTCGAGCTCCGAGCGGTTCAGCCGCCACACGTTGCTGTCGCTCACCTCCATCATGACGTGCGCCCGGACGAGGTTGGCCAGGCGCTCGGCCGGGGTCGAGCCCCTCGTGGCCGCTTCCCGGGCGCTCCTGGTGGCGCTGGCGTAGTTGCGGCGCATCAGCTTGAGGAACAGGTCCTCCTTGCTGGAGGCGTAGTGGTACAGGGAGCCGATCGTCAGGCCGGCCTCGCGGGCGATCTCCCGGATGCCCACCGCGGAGTATCCCTTGGCCGCAAAAAGGGCTCTGGCCGCGTCCATCAGCCGCTGCTCGGTCGGAGCGGGCCCGGCGTCGGGGCTCTTGGCTGTTGTTTCGCTGCTGTTCATCGTCGCTCTCCGAGATCGCAGAAGGGGACCTGGTCGCCCAGCTCCGCCAGGCGGCGTTTGACGATCCGCTCGGTCGGGGTTCGTTCGAAGCGGTCGACGAAGGACACGTACCGGGGCAGCTTGTGCCGCGCCAACGACGCCCGGGCGGCGGCGACCACGGCCTCGGCCCGCTCGCGCACGAGTGGTTCCTGCGTCGGCACGTCGCTCACCTGGAGGAACGCCCAGACCTCCTCGCCGCGGATCGGGTCGGGCCGCGGGATGACCGCCGCGTCCACCACCTCCGGCAGGCCGCGCAGCGCGGCCTCGACCTCCTGGCACGAGATGTTCTCGCCGGCCCGGCGCACGATGTCCTTCATCCGCCGCAGGTAGCGGTAGTCGGGGCCCCGGCGTTCCATGATGTCGCCCGAGCGGTACCAGCCGCCCGGCAGGAACACCTCGGCGGTGGCCTCGGGACGGCGGTGGTAGGCGTCGGTGACCGTCGGACCGCGGACCTCCAGCATGCCGACGCCGTCCCCCTCGATGACCCGCCCGTCCTCGTCGGTCAGCCGGAGCTCGTCGTCCGGCATCGGGCGGCCCAGCCAGCCGGCTCCGATCTCGCGGGTGCCGGAGCGGGCCTCGGAGCGGGCCTCGGACAGGGGCTGTCCCATCGTCACGCCCATCTCCGAAGTACCGTACAGCTCCAGCCAGGGCAGCGCGAACCTGCGTTCCAGCTCCGCGTGCAGGTGGCGCGGCACCGCCACGCTCCACGCGGCCACGGCCTGATGCCCGGTGTCGTACGGGCCGGGCGGCGTGTTGAGGAGCATCGCGGGCATGGAGCCGATGGTCATGAACTTGGTGACCGACCTGCGCGCGATGTTCTCCATGAACGTCTGTGACCGGAACCGCGACAGGTAGACCGCCGTCGCGCCCGTCTGCAGGGCGGCCATGAGCAGCATGAACGGGTCCCCGTAGTACAGGGGTTGGCTGGACATGACCCGATCGTCCTGGGTGAGCTCCATGACGGTCGCCAGGGCACGGCCGTCGAGCAACCACTGACGCTGGGTCTTGGCCACCGCCTTGGGCACGCCGGTGGATCCGGAGGTGAGGCCGAACCGGACTCGCGCGTCGAGGTGGTCGGCGCCGCCGAGATCGTCGAACGGCGCGTCGTCCGGCCGCAGCGGCGGCTCGGCGCCCGGCACGGGCTGCTGGTAAGGGACGACAGCCGGCCCGTGCCGCCGGAGCACGCCGGCGTGCGCGCGGCAGAACTCGGGCGTGGCGAGCACGTGGGAGGGCTCGACGAGGCCGAGGATGTGGTCCAGCTCGGGCGGGGTGAAGCCGGGATTGAGCGGCACCATCGCGGCGCCCAGGTGGGCCGCCGCCGGCACGAGCAGCGGCAGGGTGGAGCCGCTGTCGAGCGACACGGCCAGGACGTCGCCCTGCCGGACGCCGCGCTCGCCCAGCTGCCGGGCCAGGCCTGCCACGCGGGCGGCGAGCTGGGCGAAGGTGAGCCGCTCGCCGTTCTCGTGCTCGAAGGCGAGGCGGTCGGGCCAGGTGCGCGCCGCCCGGCGGGCCAGCCCGGCCAGGTTCGCGCCGGCCAGGCGGATGGGGTCGGTGCCGGGCCGGAGCGGCTGGTGGGCGGGTGTCACCGGCATATCATCACCCATTCGACGCTCGCGACGTGATCTCCGGAGGCGCTGGCCACCACGGCCGCCTCGAACCGGACGACCTCCAGCCCTGGGCGGGAGGCGCTCGGGCGGCGCTCCACGTCGCCCAGCTCGCAGTGGATCGTCTCCTCCAGGGCGAGCGGAGGTCCGAAGGACCAGGTGAAGGCCCGGTTGAGCACGGTGTGGAAGTCGCCCAGGTGCCGGCCGCGTACGATCAGGCCGGAGGCGGTCAGCACGATCAGCGGCCACGGGATGTGGTCGGGATCGGCCTGGTGGCCGGGGAGCCAGCTGTGGAAGAGGGGTGCGTCGGCCTCGGTCATGGTGCGGCCCGCCGAGGCCCGGCCCGGACGCTTGGGCAGGTGCTCGGGCTGCCCGGTGACCGCAGTCCCGTGCGTGACGATCTGGTCGCCGACCGTGCCGCTGATGGTGTGCTCGTCGCCTGAGGAGGCCCCCCGTACGTCGAGCCGGGCCCCCTCGAACAGCGGGCCGTCGAAGGACCACCGCAGGCGGGACATGGGGGTCCAGATCAGCTCGGGGCGGTAGGCGTCGATCGTCAGCAGCATGCCGGTGACGCCTGACAGGATGCGCTGGCCGAACATGCTCCTGCGGGCGGTGAGGCGGTTGGTGTGCAGCTCGTCGCCGGTGCCCTCCCAGATCGACCCCATGAGAAAGTCCCGGGCGGTGACGACGCGGGGTGCGAGATTCACTCCCATGTCAGATCACCACCTGGCATCTGGCGGGGTCGATGTGAACGTGCAACGTCTCTCCTATGGTCCGGTCGCCGGTCTGGTGGATGGGGACGTGGGCGATGAGGGAGCCCAACGCGGTGGTGTCGAGGTCGACGCGGGCGTGTTCGCCCAGGAACACGATGTCGTCCACCCTGGCCTGGACGGCGATGCGGTCACCTGGCTGCGGCTGGAGCGAGATCGCGGTGCGCGGCACCGCCAGCCGGGCGTCCGTGGTCTGCGTGGCCGTCGATCTGATCCGTACGTGCTGCTCTCCCATGGACAGCTCGGCCAGGTCGCCGTGCAGGGTGGTGCCGTCGGGCAGCGCGATGAGGTTCGCGTCGGTGAGCAGGCGGGCGACGTAGCCCGTCGGAGGCCGCTCGTAGAGCCGCGCGGGCGCGTCGAGCCCGACGAGCCGGCCGGCGTGGAAGACGGCGATCCGGTCGGACAGGGCCAGTGCCTCGTCGCGATCGTGCGTCACGTAGACGACGCTGCAGCCGGTGGAGCGGTGAATGCGCCGGATCTCCCGCTCCAGGTCCAGGCGCAGCGCCCGGTCGAGGGCGCCGAGCGGCTCGTCCATCAGCAGCAGTTGCGGCTCGCAGGCCAGCGCCCGGGCCACGGCCACGCGCTGCTGCTGGCCGCCGGACAGCTCGCGCGGCGACCGGCCGCCCAGCTCGGCCAGGTGCACCAGTTCCAGCATCTCCTGGACGCGGGCCCGCCTGCGCCCGGCCGGCCATTTGCGCCGGCGCAGGCCGTAGCCGATGTTGTCGGCGACGCTCATGTGCGGGAACAGCGCGTAGTTCTGGAACACCATGCCGATGTCCCGCTCGCGTGGGGGTTTGCGTGCCACGTCCGCGCCCGCGATGCGCACCGCGCCGTCGTCGCAGTTCTCGAACCCGGCGACGATCTTCAGGACCGTGGTCTTTCCCGATCCGCTCTGGCCGAGGAAGGTGAGGAATTCGCCGTCGGCCAGGGACAGCGACACGTCGTCGACCGCGGTGATGCGGCCGTAGCGCTTGATGACCCGGTCGAGTTCGAGCCGCGGGACAGCGGTGGCGCGGGTCCGGGAGATCGTGACAGTCATCGGCGTCCACTTCTGCGCAGGAGCGCTTCACCGGCGGTCATGAGCGCGGCCGTGAGGAGGATGAGCAGGCCCGCGACCGCGGTGATCGTCGGGTCGACCCCGGTGACGACGGAGTCGAGGATGGCCTTGGGCAGCGTGGTCGTCCGCGGCCCGGACAGGAAGCTGACCAGCACCGCCTCGTCGAAGCTGGTGAGGAACACGGTGATCATGGAGGCGGCGACGGCCGGGCCGAGCAGCCGTACGGTGGTGTCCCACCACGCACGGGCCCGCCCGGCGCCCAGGGTCATGGCCGCCAGCTCCAGGTTGCTGGAGATCGCCCGGATGGCCGGCCACAGGATCAGCACCGCCAGCGGCAGCGTGACCACCGTATGCGCCAGGATGACGCCCGCGTAGGTGTCCAGCGCGTGCAGCCCGGCCAGCAGGCCGTAGACGGCGACGGCCAGGGCGACGCCCGGCACCAGCATGGGAAGCGTGCTGACCGCGACGAGCGCGTTCTTGTACGGCAGGCGGGTGCGTTGCAGCCCGATCACCAGCAGCACGGCCGCGCCGACCGCCAGCATCGCCACCGGCAGGGCGATGACCAGCGACCGCACCGTCACCACGCCCCACACGTCGGAGGTCAGCAGCGACCGGTACTGCCGCAGCCCGAGCCCCTGGGGCGGGAAGGACAGGTAGGAGGTCTGCGAGAACGACATCGCGACGATGACCAGCGCCGGCGCCAGCAGGAACAGCACCGTCAGCCCCACCAGCGTCCGGAACACCACCGTGCCGAGCCGCCTCATCTGTCACCCGCCGAGGGCAGCAGCCGGGACAGCGCCTGGCCGGCGACGACCGCGGCCAGCGCGGCGAGCAGGATCACCAGCGCGAACGCCTTGGCGCCCGGCATGTCGAAGTACTCGAAGACGTAGCTGCCGATCATGGTCGCGACGAACGGCGTGCCGGGGCCGCCCAGCACCACCGGAGTCACGTAGAAGCCGAGGCAGATGACGTAGACGAGCGTCGCCGCCGCGACGATGCCGCGCGCGGCCAGGGGCAGCACGACGCTCGTGATCGCCCTGGCCCGGCCGGCTCCCAGCGTCTCGGCGGCGCCGATGAGCGAGCGGTCGACGCCCGAGAACGTCGCGAACAGCGGCAGCACGGCGTACGGCAACATCGCGTACAGCATGCCGACGATCACGGAACCCTCCGTGTAGAGCAGGCTCTGCTGCGCATCCATCAGGCCCAGGGCGACCAGCAGCCGGTTCAAGGGCCCGCCCTGGCGCAGGATCAGCACGAACGCGTAGTTCTTGACCACGACGCTCATCCAGAACGGCGCGAGCACGGCGATCCACAGCACCACTCGCCACAGGCGGCTGCGGACCGTGCACAACGCCCACGCCATGAACGCCCCCAGCACCACCGCCAGCACGGTCACCTCGAAGCTCACCCACAGCGTGCGCAGCAGCGCCTGCCGGGAGGCGCCCGCGGTCAGGACCGAGACCAGCGCGGCCCGGCCCTCGGGCTCCAGCGTGTCGATGACCAGGGACGTCAGCGGGTAGGCGACCAGGCCGCCCACCAGGATCAGCGCGGGCGCCGTCAGCACCAGCCCGACCCCCGCGGAGGACTGGGCCTGCCAGCGGCCGGGGCGCGCCGCCCGCAGCGCGCTCAGCGGGCCGGTCAGCGGGCCGGTCATCCGCCGACCAACTCTCGCCAGGGCTGCTCGACCGTCTTACGGTTGTCCACCCACCACTGCGGGTCCAGCCGCACCTGGTTGTCCCGCGCGTGGGCCGCGGGAAGCAGCGCCGCCTCGCCGCTCGTGAGATGCCGCGCGGTCTCGACGTTGGACATCCCGTACGCGAGTTGCCTGGCCAGCCCTGCCTGCGCCTCGGGATGGGTCGCGTACCACTCCAGGTAGCGCATCGCCTCCGCGACGTTCGGCCCGCCCTTGACCACCACCATGTAGTTGGGGTTGACCAGCGAGCCCGACCATTCGAGCCGCAGCTTCACGCCCTGGTCCATGAGTGCCTTGGCCCGCCCGTTCCACATGATCGACATGTCGACCTGCTGGTCGCGCATCACCTGCATCTGCTGGTCACCGCTGGTCGTCCACACGTCGACGTGCGGTTTGATCTTCGCCATGCTCGCGAAGGCGCGCTTGGTGTCGATCGGGAACACGTCTTTGGCGGGAATGCCGTCGGCGACCAGCGCGGTGGCGAGCATGGCAGCGGCGTTGTCGGGCAGGGCGCGGCGGCCGGGGAAGGCCTCGATGTCCCAGAACTGCGCCGGATCGGCCGGGCACCTGGCCACCTTGGCCGTGTTACACGCGATGACGTAGCCGGTCTCGGCGAGGGCCACGCCGTAGCCGGTGACCGTCCCGGGCAGGGAGACCTTCTCCAGCCGGGCCTTCACGTCCTGGGGCAGCGGCTCCAGGAGCCCCAGCGCGTTGAGTTGCGCCGCGTCGGCACCGGCCAGTCCCTCGATGACATCCCAGCTCACGTTCCCGCTCTGAGCCTGGGCCTGAAGCTTGGCGGCGAACCCGGTGCCGACGTTGACCTGCTGGAACGTCGTACCGGTCGCCTTCGTGTAGGGATCTTCGAGCTCCTGCTTGAGCGCCTTGCCGGTGACTCCCCCGTAGTTGGCCGCGACCAGGGGCCGGCCGGCGGAGGCGTCGCCGGCGGACTCCCCGCAGGCTGTCAGAGCGAGCAGGCATGTGCCCGCGGCGGTGGCCAGGCAGACGCGCCGCCATGTCCCGGTGATGTCCATGGGACCTCCTGTATTTCAATGCTCAGAACCATATCGATCGTTCGATATGTGTCAAGCATGTGAAACTAGGATTTTTATCGGACGGTGGCGGGGAGCTCGAACCAGGCGGCCTTGCCCGCCGGAGTGGCGGCGCTGCCCCAGCAGCAGGCGAGCGCGTCGAGCAGGCGCGGCCCGTAGCCGCCCTCGCCGCGTTCGAGCGGCTTGCGCGGCAAGGGAGCGACGGGGTGCCGGCCCTCCACCTCGCAGCGCAGGAGCCCGTCGACCAGCCAGACGGTGAGCCGCACCGGCCCGGTCGCGTGATGCAGCGCATCGGTGACCAACTCGCTGACCAGGAGTTCAGCGACTTCGGAGACGTCACCCGCGCTCCAGTCGGCCAGTTGCGCCCGCACGAGCACGCGGGCCACGGGCGCGGAGACGGCGTCGTACGGCAACGTCCAGGACGCCGACCACAGGTGGTCCGCCTGAGCCGGCGGACCGTCCACGGATGCGGCCACGGCCCACGGCGTCTCGAGCGGGCCGTCGGCGGGCTTGACATGGGCAGGGTCTGTCGCGTTCATGCCGGACCTCGCACGGGGCCTGGGAGCGACGGTTCTTGAGTGCGGTGCATACACATGATCGCGTCCTTTCGGCGGCGGATGATGGATATGCCGTCCAACATAGCGATCGTTCGATATGACACTCAACAAAGGGAATTAAGATCCTTGCCGGACCGTTGGCGGCATGGCCGGGGCCGGGAACCTGGTTCGCAACGAGGTTGCCCGCCGCGCCAGAACCGTTCGTCGCGGGTTTCTGACCACTCATCGTAAAGATCTTCAATACTGCATACCGTATGTGGTACGCGTGTGACGTGGTAAGATTCCTCGACCGTTCCCGGATCGTGGCGGCACCCGGCTGGAGCCGGTGGCTGGTGCCGCCCGCCGCACTCTCCGTCCACCTGGCGATCGGGCAGGCATACGCGTGGAGCGTCTTCAAGCCCCCGCTGGAATCCTCCCTCCACCTGTCCGGCACCCAGAGCGCCCTGCCGTTCCAGCTGGGCATCGTCATGCTCGGCCTGTCGGCCGCCTTCGGCGGCACGCTGGTGGAGCGCAACGGGCCACGCTGGGCGATGTTCGTCTCGATGGTCTGCTTCTCCTCCGGCTTCCTGCTGTCCGCGCTCGGCGCCGCCACCGGCCAGTACTGGCTGGTCGTGCTCGGCTACGGCGTCGTGGGCGGGATCGGGCTCGGCATCGGCTACATCTCCCCCGTCTCCACACTGATCAAGTGGTTCCCCGACCGGCCCGGCATGGCGACGGGCATCGCGATCATGGGGTTCGGCGGCGGCGCGCTCATCGCCTCGCCATGGTCGGCGCAGATGCTGGAGTCGTTCGGCAGCAGCACGAGTGGGATCGCCACCACGTTCCTCGTGCACGGCGTGGTCTACGCGGTCTTCATGACGATGGGCGTGCTGCTGGTGCGCGTCCCGGCGGAGGGGTGGTCGCCGCCGGGGTGGACGCGGCCCACGGTCGCGGCCAGGCCGCTGATCACCGACGCGGACGTCTCGGCCCGCAACGCGATCCGCACCCCGCAGTTCTACTGCCTGTGGATCGTGCTGTGCTTCAACGTCACCGCGGGCATCGGGATCCTGGAGAAGGCCGCGCCCATGATCAGGGACTTCTTCGCGGGCACGGCCACGCCGGTCGCGGTGGGGGCGGCGGCGGGGTTCGTCGCGCTGCTGTCGCTGGCGAACATGACCGGCCGCTTCGTCTGGTCGTCCACCTCCGACCTGATCGGCCGCAAGAACATGTACCGCGTCTACCTGGGCGTCGGCGCGCTGCTCTACCTGGTGATCGCGCTGGCGGGCAACTCCTCCAAACCGCTGTTCATCGTGTGCGCGCTGGGCATCCTGTCCTTCTACGGCGGCGGCTTCGCGACGATCCCGGCGTACCTGAAGGACCTGTTCGGCACCTACCAGGTCGGCGCGATCCACGGCCGCCTGCTCACGGCCTGGTCGACGGCGGGCGTGCTCGGCCCGCTGATCGTGAACGCCATCGCCGACGCGCAGAAGGCGGCCGGGCGGTCGGGGCCCGCGCTCTACACGACCTCCCTCTACATCATGATCGGGCTGCTCGCGGTGGGCCTGCTCGCCAACGAGCTGATCCGGCCGGTGAGCGACAAGTACCACGAGAAGCCGGCCGAGCCGGCGATGGAAGGGCAGGCGACATGACGTCCAGGCGGACCCCGCTGATGGTGCTGGCGTGGGCGTGGGTCGCGCTGCCCTTCGCGTTCGGCGTGTACGAGCTGGTGCTGAAGCTCACGCAGCTGTTCGACTAGCCGAGCGAGATCCGGTCCAGGTCGGGCGCCGCCTCCGTGTCGTTGTGGATCTTGATGGTGTTGGCGCCGGCTCGCAGCGTGACGGGCACGGTCGTGGTGTAGGGGGTGTTGTTGCCCACCCCGCTCACCTTCACCTCGACCGGCGCCCCGCCGTTGACGGTCACGAAGTACGAGCGCTGCCCGTTGACGGTGAAGTCGATGGACAGCGTGTACTGGCGGGCCTCGGGCACCACGACGTCCTCGAACAGCACGAAGGCGTCGGGGGCGCCGCCGAGGTTGCGCACCTTCTGGCCGCCGGAGCACGGTGAGCAGCTCGTGATGCCCGCGCTGCCGAGCCCGTTGCGCGAGTCCTCGGCCTCGCGCATGAACACCCGGTCGGCGGGGCGCGGCCGGACCCGTACCTGCCGGGTGACCGTGTTCGGGCGGCCCAGCACCCCGAACGCGGCCGTCACCGGGAGGTCGGTCGCCGTGACGTCCTGGCCGGGCGGCGAGGTGAGGGTCCAGGCGCCTTCGAGCGTCTGCCCGAGCCGCATCGTGGCCGCCGTGACGGGGGCGCCCTCGACGGTCCAACCGGCGGGCGCGGCCGGGGCGAGCCGGACCTGGTCGAGCGCGTCGTCGGCGTCCAGGCGCAGCTTGGCCGACACCTTCAGCGTCTGCTGCCCGGGGCCGGCCCACTGCAGGCCGCCGGGCTCGACGGTCATGGTCGTCTTGGGCACGGACGAGGCAGGCGGCAGCGGCGCGACCGCGAGGCGATCGACGCCCGGCCCCCTGGCCGCGTCGCTGAACAGGGTGATCGTGTTGGCCCCCGCCTTGAGCGGCACCGGCAGCGCGGTGGAGAGCGGGACGTCCGGGTTGTCCCCCGGGACCTGGACCTCTGCGGGCGCGGCGCCGTTGACGGCGACCTTCAGGGAGGTGGCCGCGCCCGCCGTGTGGTCGATCTGCAGGCGGTAGTCGCCCGCCGCCGCCACCGTGACATCCCGGTACGTGACAGCGTTCCGCGCCCCGCCGCCGAGCCCGGCGACCTGCGCGTGACCCGAGCACGCCGGGCAGAGGTCCGGACGGGCGGACCCCGAGCGGTGCCGGCGCTCGGCCTCGAGTGGCACCGGGTCGCCGAAGGAGAGCGGGTGGTCGCGCGCGACCCGGATCTCGTCGATCTGCAGCTCCCGGTGGAAGCGCGGCGCCTGGGGGCCGGCCCAGGTGTTCAGCACCTCCAGCTTGAGGTAGCGGGCGCGGAGCTCGCCCAGATCGACGATCTGGGTGCCGCGGGCGCTGCGCATCGCCCCGGTGCGGACCGGCCTGCCCCAGCGCCGCCCGTCGTCGCTCGCGTAGACCCGGTAGTCCTTGATCCGCGCGGAGTCCTCGGGGCGGCCGAACGTCTCCCGCGCGTAGGTCGGCGACCATTCGCGCTGGCTGACCGCCAGGTACGCGGCCTCGCGCACGCGGCCGAGGTCGAGGGTCATCGAGACGGGCAGGCTCGCGCCGCTGTCCCAGTAGACCTCGTGGCTGCCGTCCACGAGCGCGGTGGCGGGATGCCCGGCCTTTTCGGAGGTCGCGGTGGCCTTGAGCCCGTCGTAGAAGCCCTGGCGGCCGGCCGTCTCGACCTTGAACACCGTGTCGTAGTCGTCCCATCGCGTGACGCCGAGGACCGTCAGGTAACCGCCGGACTGGCTGAAGCGCATCCGCTCACCCGTGCGCAGGTCGCTGACCCGGGTCACCCGGTAGCCGTTGTCACGCAACCGCACCACATCGGTGCTGGGCCGGGTGAGCACGTGCACGTACTGGGTCCCGGCGCCGTCGCGGCTGACGGTGATCACGCCGTGCGCGCCGTCGTTCCAGAAGCCGGGCTGCATGCCGCCGTACAGGTAACCGCCGCCCTCGGTGCCCCGCAGCGACTCCTGGATCGGCGGGACCCACGTGGACATGAAGGCGTTGAAGGCCTCCTGCTGCGGCGGGAACCGGCCGTTCACCATCGGGGTCTCGGCCATCAGCGACTTCATCGACGAGCCCGCGTTGGTGACGTAACGGCCCGTGCTGAGGCGGAAGTCGACCGGGTGGCTGCCGCCGTCGTACCACCAGTCACCGGTCGTGGGCAGCTTGTAGTCGGCCTCGACCAGGCGCGGCATCGGGGTCCACGCGGCCTGCGGGTAGTCGTAGGCCGGGGTCATGCCGGTCTTCTGCTCGTTGCTGACCGTGTCCATGATCGGCGTGTCCTCGTTGTTGTTGCTCAGCAACCAGGACGGGCGCTTCTCGCGGATCTGCTCATAGAGCCGGTTCTGCTCCCAGTACTCGTTGTCGTTGTCGATCCAGAACCCCGCCAAGTCCTGATATTTCGACATTACTTCGAAGAAGAGGTCGTAGCTGAACATGCCGAACCCGGCACGGGTGGTCAGGTCGACCTGCCGCCCCTTGTACGCCGAGTACGCGGCCGAGTCGAGCGTCTCGACGCCCTGCTCGTTGTGCCACTGGGGGTCGTCGGTCATGTAGAGGATGACCCGTACGTCCTTCGCCTTCCCGGCGGCCACCAGTTCACCGAGGAGGTCCCGCTTGGTGCTGCACGAGCCGGGGATCTCCGACGGCCACGGCCGCGCGTAGCCGAGCCTGCTGTGGAAGGTCGCCAGCACGATGTACGAGGCGCCCAGCTTGCGGGCCTCGTCCACCCAGTAGTCCGGGCTCCAGCCGCCACCCGTGACGTCGCTCTCCCAGGCGGCGCAGTCGAGGTGGCGCGGCGCCGTGAACATGCCCCAGTGCAGGAACAGCCCCGCCGTGGAGTCACGTAACCACTGCTGCCTCGGATGCTGGACCTCCGCCCCGGCGGGCGCCGCGCACAGGCTCACGATCACGGCGAGGACGAGCGCGGCGAGGAGGCTACGGCGATGCGGTCGAAGTCTCATGGATCGCTCCCCTTCAGACATCCGACGAATACAGCAGTAACAGCCCTCGGTCAAGAGCCTTGACGCGCCAACGCGCTAAGTGATCCCATGTCTCGTGATAGGAAAGTTTCCTAATGGAGGGTCGATGCGATTACTCACCACGAGCGCGCTGACCGCCGGGCTGCTGCTCCCCACCCTTCCGGCTGCGGCCGACCCCGTGGAATCGGGGCCGTGGACCTCGTACTCGCCCACGTTCACCGTCCAGGAACGGGGCTGCGGCGATGTCAGCGACCTGACGTTCAAGCTGACCTGCTCCACCGACAGCGGCGACCAGCGGGCCGAACGGCGCTACGCCACCTACTCCGGCGGCACGCGCCAGTTCGAGGGCTACTTCAAGATCACCAGCCTGCCCGGTTCCCGGATCAGCCTCAAGCAGACGTTCAAGACCACGGGCCCGTTCTTCATGCTCGCCGTCGAGCGCGGCGGGCGACTGTACGCGGTGCACGGCGGCGACACGATCGCCACGGGCGCGACGATCGGCACCACGGTCCGCGTCAACACCGTCCACGTGGTCGGCAGCGTCCACCGCACCTATATCAACGGATCGCTGAAGCACACCGTGACCAGCGAGAGCGGCAGCTTCTACGACAAGTTCGGCGCGTACCGGACGGCCAGCGGCCAGGGGCCCGCCACGGTCGAGTGGAGCGGCATCCGCTTCTGGCATAAGTAGGGGGCGATGAGGGCCCAGATGGTGTTGGCGTTGGCGTTGGCGCTGGTGGTCGCCGGGTGCGCGGCTCCGCGGCAGGAACGGCCGCCGGACCGGCCGGTCCGGCTGGAGGCCGCGCTCGTGTCGCCGACCGACATCGCGCTGCGCTGGCAGGGCCGCGATCCGGGCGCCGCCGGGCACGTGATCGAGTTCGCCACCGAGGCTCAGGGGCCGTACACGATCCTGGGCTTCCTGCCGCCGGAGCAGACCACGTACACCCATCCCGATCTCATGCCGCGCACCACGTTCCACTACCGGTTGCGGCCCTACTACGGCGCGGCCTCCGCGCCGGTCGACGTCACGCTCGGCGACGGCCCCTATCCGAAGCCCGGCCCCGGCTGGGCCGAGCCGCGCGTGCTCCCGGGAGGGTCCCCCGGGACGCGGCCGGTGGGCGGCGAAGGGGCCGCGCCCACCGGCCTGACGGCCACGGTGACGCAGGCCGACGGCGTCGCGTTCCGGTGGGCCGACCAGGCCCGCGACGAGGAGGGCTTCCTGCTGGAGGACCGGCCGACCGGCCGGCCCGGCTACCGGGTGACCGCCGTGCTGGCGCCGGACGTCAACGCGTTCGGCCTGGTCACCCTGCCCGAGGAGCGGCGCGCGTCGTACCGGGTGCGTGCCTTCCGCTACGGCCCGCCGTCGAACGTCGTCCAGCGGACGACCGGCGACGACACCCCATCCCCCACCACCGAAGAAGACTGAGCTCATCATGAACAAGCTGTCCGCGGCCGGAGCGATCGCGCTGGCCGTCACGTTGGCGCTGAGCGCCTGTTCGAGCGGTACGCCCGGCACGTCCGCCGCACCCTCCTCCAGCGGCGGCAAGCAGAAGGTCACCTTCCTCGTCTTCCCGTCCCCGAACCTGCCGGAGTCGTACTGGAAGGCCCAGGTCGCGCTGGTCACGAAGGCCGACCCCGACCTCGACGTGGAGCTCGTCGCCGCGCCGTCGGAGTCGGAGCGCAACGACTACGCCAAGCAGCTCGCCGCCTCCGGCCAGCTGCCGGACGTGCAGATCGGCATGCAGGACCTGATCGCGCTGGAGCCGAGCCTGGCGACCTGGACCGAACAGGAGCTCAAGGACTTCATCTGCCCGGCCTGCGGGGCGGTCAACGGCAAGGTGGTGCAGCTGCCGGCCAACACCCAGACGATCCCGAACGTCTACTACAGCAAGAAGCTGTTCAAGAAGGCCGGGATCGAGGCGCCGCCGAAGACGTACGCCGAGCTGCTCGCCGACGCCGGCAAGCTCCAGGCCGCCGGGATCACGCCGTTCGTGAGCGGCGGGGTGTTCGTCACCTCCCAGCCCTGGACCGCCATCCTGGCCACCGACCTGTACGCCAGGACGCCCGACTGGATCGCCAAGCGGCGCGCGGGACAGGTGACGTTCGCCGGCGACCCGGCCATGAAGGCGGCCACGCAGAAGTTCGCCGACCTGGCCGCCAAGGGCTTCATCGACAAGCGGCAGATCGGTCAGGACTACCCGAAGACGCAGGAGGCGTTCCTGGCCGGCAAGGGCGCGATGTACCCGATGGGGAGCTGGTTCGCCGCCGCGGCTGACCAGTCGGACATGAAGGACGACATCGGCGTGTTCGCCTGGCCGAGCGACGACGGGAGCCTGCGTCTCCCGGCCTTCACCGGCGGCGGCCTGTCCGTGAGCGCCACGGCCAAGAACATGGCCGCGGCCAAGAAGTTCGCGCTGGCCTTCCAGCTCACCAAGGAGAACCTGGACGCCTCGGTCAAGGCCGACGCGCTCTTCCCCGCCGTCAAGGGCTACACGCCGCCCGCCACCACCGGCCCGGTCTTCAAGGCCGTGTACGACCTGTGGCAGCAGGCCCTCCGGCAGAACGCGACCGTCCCGGCGTTCAGCTGGGAGGCGGGCGACGCGGCGATGCTGCCCGGCATGCAGGGCAAGTTCTGGTCGACGGCTCAGGACCTGGTCAGCGGCAGGAAGACGACGGACCAGGCGCTGGCCTTCCTCGACACCGAATGGGAGAAGAGCGGCTGATGGCCGTCAGCACCACCCATCGCAGGCCCGGCACGCTCGCCCGCCCCGGGAGCAGGCGGCCGGCGTGGCCGGGCCTGTGGCACTTCCTGACGTTCGCGGCGCCGGGCACGCTCGTCTACACGTGCCTGGTGCTGCTGCCGATCGCGATGAGCGTCGGCTACAGCCTCACCAACCAGGCGCTGCTCAGGCCGAACACGCAGTTCGTGGGCCTGCGCAACTACGCTCTGCTGTTCCAGGACGAGACGTTCCTCAACTCGCTGCGCGTCACCACGATCCTGACGCTGATCGTGGTCATCGTGCCGAACGTGCTCGGCGTGGCCATCGCCGTCGTCCTCGACCGGCGCGGCTGGCTCTACAACGCGCTGCGCAGCGTCTTCTTCACGCCGATGGTGATCAGCTCGGTGGTCATCAGCGTGATCTGGACGCGCGTGCTCGCCGACGACGGGCCGGTCAACCAGGGGCTGCGGGCCCTCGGCGTGGCCGAGCCGCCGGGCTGGCTGTCCGACCCGGACATCGCGCTGTACTCGCTGTCGTCCATCGTCTGCTGGCAGATGCTCGGCTTCTGCGTGGTCGTCTACCTGGCCGGGCTGCAGGGCGTGCCGCAGGAGCTGGCCGAGGCGGCGGCGATCGACGGGGCGGGGCCGCTGCGCCGCTTCTGGAAGGTGACGTGGCCGCTGCTGGCGCCCGCGCTGACCATCAACACCGTCGTGCTGCTGATCTCCGCCTTCAAGATCTTCGACCATGTCAAGGTCATCACGAACGGCGGCCCGGGCACGGGCACGACGGCCAGCGTGGCGTTCGTCGTCCTGCAGGAGGGATTCGTGGAGAACCGCACCGGTTACGCCTCCGCCGAGGCGGTCGTCATGCTCGTCGTCATCGCCGCCCTGTCGGTGGTCACGCTGCGGATCCTGCAGCGCAGGGAGGTGCAGCTGTGACGGTATCCCGCCTTCCGTGGGTGCGCCCGCTGGTGGCGCTGGTCATCGGCGCCGTCTTCTTCATCCCGCTCTACATCGCGCTGATCAACGTCTTCAAGACCAGTGGCCAGGTCGCCCGGGACACGATGTCGCTGCCCGCGCCGCCCACCCTGGACAACCTCACCCGCGTGCTGACCGACCCCGGCAGCCTCTTCTGGTCCTCGCTGCGCACCAGCGTCGTGGTCACGTCGTCGTCGATCGTCATCCTGACGCTGCTGTCGGCCATGCTGGGCCACTACCTGGCCCGGCACACCCGGTGGTGGTCGCGCGCGGTCATGGTGCTGCTGCTGTGCGGGCTGATGATCCCGCCGCAGGTCATCCTCATCCCGGTCACGCAGGTGCTGAAGTCGCTCGGGCTGATGTCCACCCTCCAGGGGCTCGTGCTGTTCAACGTCGGCTACTACGTGCCGTTCGGGGTGTTCGTCTTCTCCGGGTTCATGAAGGGCATCCCGCGCGAGCTGGAGGAGGCGGCCGCGATCGACGGGGCGACGCGCTGGCAGACGTTCTGGCGCGTCGTCTTCCCCCTCCTGCGGCCGGCCACCGCGAGCGTGCTGATCTTCCTCGGGGTGTGGATCTGGAACGACTTCCTCAACCCGCTGATCATTTACGGCCCGCGCGAGGGCACGACGATCATGACGGGCGTCTACAAGTCGCTCGGCCAGTACGCGGCGGACTTCGGCGGCATGTTCGCGCTGATGTTCCTGGCCACGCTGCCGATCCTGGTCTTCTACCTGCTGCTGCAGAAGCAGTTCGTCAAGGGCCTCACGGGCGGGGCGACGAAGGGCTGACGGCCTGCGCCAGGCGCACGCCCGCCGGCAAGCCCTTGACCGTGGCCGTGCCGTCGTGGTCCACGCGTACCTCGACGTCCGCGTCGGCCACGCGCAGCCCGGCGCTCAGTGCTCCCAGGGGCGCGCCGGACAGCGGGCGCAGGTCCACCCGTCCCGCCGGAACGTCGGGGTAGAGCCCGGCCGCCGCGTGGGCGATGACGACCGCGGCGGCGGCCGACCACGCCTGGGGGCGGCAGGCCGCAGGGTAGGCCACCGGGCGGCCCGCCCGATCCCGGGCGTCGCCCGCGAACAGCTCCGGCAGCCGGTAGCCGAACGACTCGGCCGCCCCCAGCAGCCCCTCTGTGAGGGCGGCGGCCTGCTCGTCGAAGCCCTCCCTGGCCAGGCCGGCGATGACGATGGCCGTGTCGTGCGGCCAGACGGAGCCGCAGTGGTAGGACAGCGGGCTGAACCCGCCCTCCTGCGACGACATCGTCCGCAGCCCGAATCCCTCCGCCATCCCGGGAGAGGCCAGCAGGTCCGCGACCCGGGCGGACTCCTCGCGCGAGAGCAGCCCGGTGCCGAGCAGGTGACCGATGTTGCTGGTCAGGGAGTTCACGGGGCGCTTGTCGCGGTCGAGAGCGAGCGCCGGGAAGGGACCCTGGGGCCCGTCGACCCAGAAGGCGGCGCGGAAGCGCTCGGCCAGCGCCCCGGCGTAGTCGCGCCACCGGTCGGCCTCCGGCAGGCCGAAGGCGTCCAGCAGGGCGGCGCCGTGCAGGGCGGCCTGGTGGGCGTAGCCCTGCACCTCCACCAGCGCGATCGGCGGCTCGGCCTGGCGGCCGTCGTGGAAGCGCACCGAGTCGCCGGAGTCCTTCCAGCCCTGGTTGGCCAGGCCGCGGCCGCTGGAGTCGATGTACTCGAGGAACCCGTCCCCGTCGGGGTCGGCGTGGTCGGCGAGCCAGCCCAGCGCGGCCCGCAGGTGCGGCAGCAGCGCCTCCACCTCGGAGGCCGGCAGGCCCCACCGCCAGGCGTCGTGCAGCAGGCTGATCCACAGCGGGGTGGCGTCGATGGTGCCGTAGTAGGCGGCGGGCAGCCGTCCGCCCTTGTCGTCCAGGTCGAACGCGTCCCGGCGCAGCTCGTGCATGATCTTTCCGGGGGCCTCGCCGGAGTCCGGGTCCAGGCGCCGCCCCTGGCGGCGGGCCAGGACGCGCAGGGTGCCCGCGGCCAGCCGGGTGCCGAGCGGGAGCAGCATGCGCGCCGCCCAGATGCTGTCCCTGCCGAAGAGGGTCAGGAACCAGGGCGCTCCGGCCGCGAGGAAGGTGTCGCCGGGCGCGCCGGGCTCGGCCAGCCGCAGGGAGCGCAGGTCTTCGAGCGACTGGTCCAGGAGCCTGGTGACGCGCCGGTCGCCGGCGGTGACCCGCGGCGGGCTCCATTCGAGGGCGGCGGCGGGCGGCACGACGACCGCGGCCGGGTCCTCGACGGCCAGCTCCCAGCGCAGCGTCGCCCGGCCGCGGGGCGGCAGGTTCACCTCCCACCGCAGGCGGGCCCCGTCGCCCGCCGTCGCGTGGGCGTCGTGGCCGGTGACGGTGACGCGGGTGGTGCCGTCGTGCCAGGTCAGGCCGTTGTCCCCGGCCGGGCCCGCCGGGGCGGGGGTGCCGGAGCGCCCGGACTTGACCGCCTCGACGGCCGCGAAGTCGCACGCCAGCTCGACGGTGACCGTGGCCGTCACGGGCGACGACGCGGTGGAAACGATCTCCACCTGCTCGCTCATGCCGAACGGCGACACCTCCCGCGAGCGCTCGATCCGGACCGTGGGGTCGGCCGTGCGGTCGCCGAGCCAGCGGGCCAGGGACACGAACCGCGCCTGGCCGGCGGCCCCGGGCGCGTACCCGACGGACTCCGGCTCGCGGCCGTCCACGAGGAGCCGGGCCTGGGACAGCACCCGGCGGTCCGCGCAGAAGAGCCCCTGCACGCCGGCCGGGCGGATCTGGCCGTCGGCGTCGCTCAGCGCGCTCGCCGGCGCCATGACGGTGCTGACCAGATCGTGCAGCAGCGGCTGAAGCACTACGTTTCCCCCTGAGATCGGTTCAATGATCACCACCGGGTCTTGACAGACGGACGCCGGGGGTGCAGATTTCGAAACACTCCGCTAACTTTGAACGATCAAATCATGCCTCACCAGACTTTGAACGTTCAACCCCCTCGAAAGGCGATTTATGGCGGAAAAGGTGACGATCACCGATGTGGCGAAGGCGGCAGGCGTGTCGCGCCAGACGGTGTCGAACACGCTCAACAGCCCGGAAGTGGTGCGAGAGGAGACCCGCAAGCACGTCCTCGAGGTGATCGAGCGGCTCGGCTACCGCGCCAACCAGGCCGCCCGCCAGATGCGCACCGGCCGCTCCCGCCTGATCGCCATCGGCATCGAGCCCGACGGCGACGGGATCAGCGGCTCGTGGGCCGACCGCTTCCTGCACAGCCTGTCGGAGACGGCCGCGCACGAGGGGTACCGGATCCTGCTCTACACCGCCGCGGACGACCCCTCGGAGATCGCGACGTACGAGGACCTGCTCGGCGCCTACAAGCCGGACGCGTTCGTGCTGACCGGCACCCACCACGACGACCTGCGCGCGTCCTGGCTGCTGGAGCGCGGGCTGCCGTTCGTGGCGTTCGGCCGGCCCTGGAGCGACCTGCCCCACGCGCGCCATCCGTGGGTCGACGTGGACGGCGCCGCGGGCACCGAGGCGGCCACCCGCCACCTGCTGGCCGCCGGTCACCGGCGCATCGGGTTCATCGGCTGGCCGCCCGGCTCGGGCGTGGGCGACGACCGCCGCGCCGGCTGGGCCAGAGCGCTCGGCGGTCAGGAACTCAGCGGGCTGCAGCGGTCGGTCGAGGACGGCATCGCCGCCGGGGAGAGCGCGGCCCGTGACCTGATCGCCGCTGACCCCGGCGTGACCGCCCTGGTGTGCGCGAGCGACTCCCTCGCCCTCGGCGCGCTGCAGGCCCGCGAGCCCGGCCGGCCCGTCGCCGTGATCGGCTTCGACGACACGCCCGCCGCCCGGGCCGTCGGCCTCACCAGCGTCCACCAGCCGCTCGGCGAGGCCGCCGCGGCCTGCGTCGAGCTGCTCGCCCGCGCCCTGGAGAGCCCCGACGCCGAGCCTCCTTCCGCGCACGTGCTGCTGCCCCCCTCTTTGACCATCCGCCAGTCCGCCTGACCCCTTCGCCCCCCGAACAACGCGAGAACAGGAACCACTCCGATGACGCCACGTACCCGCCGCGCCGCCGCGATCAGCGGCCTCGCCTGCGCCACGCTCGTCCTGTCGGCCTGCGGCAGCGGCTTCGACGACAAGCCGAGCCAGGCCCCCCAGCAGAGCGGCGGCCAGGTCGACCTGCAGATCCTCATCGGCTCCTCCGGCGACGCCGAGACCGCCGCCGTCAAGCAGGCCGCCCAGACCTGGGCCTCCTCGTCGGGCGCGGCCGCGACGGTGACGCCCGCGCAGGACCTCGCCCAGCAGCTCGGCCAGGCCTTCGCCGGTGACAATCCCCCGGACGTGTTCTACGTGGACGCCTCCCGCTTCGCCGACTACGCCAGCGTCGGCGCCCTGGAGCCGTACGGGGACAAGATCAGCCAGCCCGACGACTTCTACCCCTCCCTGCGCACGGCGTTCACCCGCGACGGCAAGCTCTACTGCGCGCCCAAGGACTTCTCCACCCTCGCGCTGATCGTCAACAAGGACCTGTGGTCCAAGGCCGGGCTCGGCGACGCCGACGTGCCGACCACCTGGGAGCAGCTCACCTCGGTCAGCGAGAAGCTCAAGGCCAAGGGCGTCACCCCGCTGGCGATCGGCCCGACCCGCGACCGCGTCGGCGCGTTCATGGTGCAGGCCGGCGGCTGGCTGACCAGCCCCGACGGCAAGCAGGCCACCGCCGACAGCCCGCAGAACCTCGCGGCGCTCGACTACGTGCGCTCGCTGGTGTCGGCCAAGCTGGCCAGGTACCCCGACCAGCTCGACGCGGGCTGGGGCGGCGAGGCGTTCGGCAAGGCCAAGGTCGCGATGACCATCGAGGGCAACTGGATCAAGGGCGCGCTCAAGGCGGACTTCCCCGACGTCAAGTACTCCGTCCACGAGCTGCCGGCGGGCCCCAAGGGCAAGGGCACGCTGTCGTTCACGAACTGCTGGGGCATCTCGGCCAAGAGCAAGCACAAGGAGCAGGCCGTCTCGTTCGTCGAGGCGATGACCAAGGCCGACCAGCAGATGGCCTTCGCCAAGGCGTTCGGCGTCATGCCCTCGCGCCAGTCCGCCAAGGCCGCCTACACCGCCGAGTTTCCCGACGACGGCCCCTTCGTCAACGGCGCCGACTACGCCCAGGGCCCCGTGAACGCCCCCAAGATGGACAGCGTCCTGGCCGACTTCGACACCGGGCTGCAGCAGCTGGCCACCACCGCGCCCAAGACGCTGCTGCAGCGGACGCAGAAGAACATCCAGGCAGCGCTCGGCACGTCATGACCATTCGCAAGACTCGCGAGCACCTGGCGGGCTGGCTCTTCGTGGCCCCCGTCGTGGTGATCCTGGGCCTGTTCATGCTGGCGCCGATCCTCATGGCGCTGTGGGTGAGCCTGACCGACTGGAACGGGCAGGGCAGCCCGTTCCGGGGCACCGTGCCGTTCGCCGGCGTGGACAACTACACCCGCCTGTTCACCGAGGACGGGCTGGCCAGGCAGGACTTCATGACGAGCGTCCGCAACAACGTCTACTACGTGGCCATCGTGGTCCCGCTGCAGACCGTGCTGGCGCTCGGCCTGGCCCTGATCGTCAACAGCCGGCTGCTGAAGGGCCGGACGTTCTTCCGCGCCGCGTTCTTCTTCCCCTCGGTGACCAGCTCGGTCGCGATCAGCGTCGTGTTCCTGTTCGTGTTCGCCAACTCCGGCGCGGTCAACGCCCTGCTGGGCCTGTTCGGCATCGACGGGCCCCAGTGGTTCGCCGACTCGCGCGGGGTGCTGCACCTGCTGCTCGGGGCCGTCGGCCTGGTCGATCCGGCGGCCCCGCCGGAGGCGCTGACCTCCGGCGGGCCGTTCGGGCTGTCGTGGTGGGAGTGGCTGTCCGGACCCAGCGTGGCGATGACGACGATCATCATGCTGGTCGTCTGGACCACGTCGGGAACGTTCATGCTCATGTTCCTGGCCGCCCTGCAGGACATCCCGGTGTCGCTGGAGGAGGCCGCCATGCTGGACGGGGCGGGCCGCCGCCAGGTCTTCAGGAACGTGACGCTGCCGCTGCTCAAGCCGACCATGTTCCTGGTGCTCACGCTGGGGCTGATCTCGACGTGGCAGGTCTTCGACCAGATCTACGTGATGAGCCAGGGCAACCCGGCCAAGACCACCCTCACGCCGGCGTTCCTGTCGTACCAGACGGCCTTCCGCAGCTTCGAGTACGGCTCGGGCACCGCGATCTCGTTCGTGCTGTTCGCCATCATCGTGGTGCTGACGCTGGTCCAGCGCTGGGTGATGAGAGAGAGGCGTCATGCGTAAGGACAACGCGCGGTCGCTGGCCTCCACGTTCACCGGCTACTGCATCCTGATCTTCTTCGCGCTCGTCTTCCTCTACCCGTTCGTCATCCAGATCGCCACCTCCTTCAAGACCGAGCCGGACGCGGCGGCGCACCCCCTGTCGCCCGTCCCCGACCCGGTGACGATGAGCGGCTACGAGAAGGTGTTCCTCAGCACGGACCTGCCGCTGTGGCTGGGCAACTCGCTGCTGGTGACCGTGGTCGTCACGGTCGGGCGCGTGCTGCTCGACTCCATGGCCGGGTACGCGCTGGCGCGGCTGCGCTTCGCGGGGCGGCGGGCGATCTTCTCGTCGATCATCGCGATCATGGCGGTGCCGGGTGTGGTGCTGTTCATCCCGAAGTTCCTGGTGCTGAACCAGCTCGGCATGTACGACAGCTACACCGCGCTCATCCTGCCGGTGCTCGCGGACGCGGCCGGGGTGTTCATCATGAAGCAGTTCTTCGAGTCGCTGCCGGTCAGCGTCGAGGAGGCGGCCCGGGTGGACGGGGCGGGCGTCTTCCGCACGTACTGGTCGGTCGTGCTGCCGATGGCCCGGCCCGCGCTGCTCACGCTCACCATCATCTCCTTCCAGGGCACCTGGAACGAGTTCCCGCACACGCTGGTGGCGGTGCAGAACCCCGAGCTGTTCACGCTGCCGCGGGGGCTGGCCGACCTGGTGAGCGGGTCGCTGGGCAAGGGCACGCAATATCCGCTCAAGCTGGGGGCCGCGCTGATGGCGACCATTCCGGTGGCGGTGGTGTTCGTGATCTTCCAGCGGTATTTCGTGCGCGGCGCCAACGAGGGCTCCGACAAGGGCTGAGCGTTCCTCTGGGCGTCAGCGGACGTTCAGAAGCGCACCATAGATTCCGGTCACGTGAAAGTCGATGACAGGTCTTCCCCGCTCTCCCGTCGTTCCCTCCTTGCCGGCGCGCTCTCCGGAGCGGGCCTCACCGTCCTGGGCGGCACCGCCGCCCAGGCGGAGACCGGGTTCCTCGGGAGGGCGCCCCGGGTTCTGATCGCCACGAACGAGCCGTGGGGCACCTACCACGTGGCCCCGCTGCTTCCCGAGGCGCGGCGGCGCGGGTGGGAGATCACGCAGCTGGTGCCCGACCTGTCGGGGGTGAAGCCGGGCGACCCGGTGCCGGTCGCGACGCCGGACAGCGCTCCGGACGCCGACCTGCTCGTCGTGACGGGCGCCGGCGACTGGCCGGCGGACTGCGCCGCCCGCTTCCGGCGGCTGCCGCTGGTCGCGAGCTCGCTGGCCTACCAGCTGCCCGTCGAGGCGCCCCGCGCGAAGGAGTTCAGGGACCGGCTCAGGGCGGTCACCGCGTCCTCGCCCGCCGAGGCCGAGGTGTTCGACGACTACCTGGGCACGCGCCGCCCGATCGCGGTGGTGGGCACCCCGCAGACCGACGACCTGCCCGGGCACGCCCCCGAGCCGGGCACCGTGCTGGTGCTCACCAGCGTGACCAAGTCCAGCGGCACGGGCGGGTCGGCCCCCGGCACCGAGCTGCTGCTGGCCGCGGCCGAGCGGCTGGCGGCGGCGGGCAGGCACATCCTCGTGGGGCTGCACCCGCGCGAGGACCGCACGCTCTGGGAGAAGTACGAGATCAGCTCCGTGCCGTCGGTCCAGGCCTCGGCCAGGGCCGAGGCCGCCATCGGCATCCCGGGCACGGTCTTCCCGGTGGTCGCGGCCGTGGGCGTCCCGCTGGTGGGCTGCACCGACCCGCTCCTGAACATCCCCGGCTACCTGCTGAGCGTCTGCTCGCACACGATCACCGGCGCGGACGAGGCCGTGACCGCCGTGACGCGGGCGACGCCGGTGTCACGGAAGGTGCTGCACGAGGCGGCCGGCCCCGTCGGCGGCTCGGCGCGCCGGCTGCTGAAGGTGTGGCGGAAGGCCGGCGTCCGGGTCTAACGAGCCGGCGCTTGATCTGGCTGTCTAGCGCATGGTCTGGCGCAGCCGCTCGGCCTGCTCGCGCAGGGGTTGCGGGATGAGCTCGACGAGCTGGTCCGGTCTGAGCGGCAGGTCGAGCAGGCTGAGCTTGACGCGCTTGCGCTGGGCGTAGGTGTCGGCGTCGAGCCGTACGATGTCCACCGCGTCCGTGCGCAGCCGTACCGACAGCTCGGCCCCGGGCCGGAGCGGCCTGGCGGGGGTGCCGTCCACGGAGAACAGCAGCGGCACGTCGTCCGACGGGTTGCGCAGCGTGATGTGGTCGTCCTTGCCGAGGATGACCGAGCGGCTGATGCCGGACATCGGGGCGACCGGGGTCAGGGCGACGGCCTCGGTGGACGGGGAGATGATGGGGCCGCCGGCGGCGTGGTTGTAGGCCGTCGAGCCGGTCGGGGTGCAGGCGATCACCGCGTCCCCGCGATAGTAGCCGTGGCTCAGGCCGTTGACCTCGAGGTCGAGGGACAGGCTGGCCAGCGGCTCGGCGGCGGTGACCACGATGTCGTTGAACGCGGTGTCTCCGGACGCCGTGCGGTCGTCCACCTCCAGGCAGCTGTGCGGCTCCAGGGTGTAGCGGCCCTCGGCCATGCGGTCGAGGGCCGGCTCCAGCTCCGACGGGGTGACCTCGATGAGGAAGCCCAGGTGGCCGTGGTTGACGCCGAGCACCGGCACCTGGCGGCCGACCACCAGGCGCATCGCGCCCAGCATGGTGCCGTCGCCGCCCAGGCTGATCACTCCGGTCACCCGTCCGACGAACTCCTCGGGCGTGACGATCTCGACCTCCGGCCCCACCCGCCCGGCGTCGCACGGCCGGGCGATGACCGTGCCGCCGCTGCGCCGCGCGTGCCGGACGATCAGCCGTACGGAGTCCCGCACCGGCCGGTCGGGGTGCACCACCAGCCCAAGCGTGAAGTTCCTCACGAGGTGCCCCTACCCAGCGGGAGCGTCAGCGGACCTTGCGGATGGGAATCACCGTCAGGGCGCCGAGCACCGCGAACACCAGGGCGGCCGTGAAGGCGGCGGGAAACGTGAAATCCGGGAGGGGTCGAGTGCCCACCACGCGAGCGTGCCCGTTCGGCCGTCATCAAGCGGCATCGGCAGCGCCGACCAACCGTGCTCGCCGATCGGCCACCGACCGCGCCGGCACCGCGCCGGAGACCGACGAGCATGGCTGAGCTGCGCCCGATCGCCCCCACGTTCGTCGTGTCCGGCCCGTCCGGTGTCGCCGTCCGTGACCGGCTCAAGCACCTCACCCCCGCAGACGATGAGGTGTTGCGTCTGGTAGGCGCGCTCTCCGCGCGGTCGGGCGCGGCCGACGCGGATCAGCGGGGCGGCAGGTCGAAGCGGGTCAGCACGCTCCTGCCGTCCGTCACCGTGACGTTGAGGAGGTCGTCACCGGAGGCGAGGACGAGTTCGTCGTCCCCGTCGCCGTCGTAGTCGCCCGCCGCCAGCGGCGCGCCGCGGACCAGGCCGCGGATCCCGCCACCGGCTCGCAGGCCACCGGGGCCGCCCCAGAACATCCGGACCGGCTCACGCCCCCCGCGCGCCCCGCCGAAGGCGAGGTCGTCGCGGCCGTCGCCGTCGTAGTCGCCGGCGACCGCCTGGCCCGCCGCCCCCTTGAACGTCCAGGTGCGGCCGTCGCCGTAGTAGACGGTCAGCGTCCTGTCCACCTCGGGCGCCTCGGTCTCGTTGCCGGGCTCGTCGTTGCGGCTGCCGTCGTCGCCGACCGCCAGGTCCCTGGCTCCGTCGCCGTCGAAGTCGCCGAACGTGGCCGCCATGCCCTTGCGCAGCCTGCGCCCCGACGTCGCCAGGCCGTCCGGACCGCCGTTCAGCAGCCATCCGGAGGTCTGCTCGCCGTCGTCGCCCGTGAACACGACCAGCCCGGTCGCGTGCCGCCCGTCGATCTCGTCGACGGTCATCCGCCAGAAGTCGTCGCCGGTGGGCGAGGGCTGGACGGTCTGGCGGCTGGGCACGCCCGCGCGGCTGAACGGGCCGTACATCACGGCCAGGCCGTAGCCGCCCCGGCTGTCGTCGGTGGACATCGCCACGTCGGCGGCGCCGTCCCCGTCGAAGTCGCCGGCGACGGACCGGAAGGTCGGCATGTCGGTCTTCATGGGCGGCGGCACCGGGGTCGGGACCGTTCCCGTGTCGATGCCGTCCGGGCCGCCCCAGAAGATGTGCGGGCCCATCGGCTCGTCGCGGTCGCCGCGCCGCCCGTAACCCAGGATGTCGCCGAAGCCGTCTCCGTCGAGGTCGGCTCTGATACCCGGGTCGAACTGCCAGGCGAAGAACGTCTGCGACGAGACGATCGCCGGCCGGCCGGTGCGCAGCCCTCGGGACGAGCCGTAGACGACCGCGAGGAAGCGCAGATGGTCCGGCCGGAGCTCGACGTAGACGAGCAGGTCCGCACGGCCGTCACCGTTGACGTCGTCGGCACGGCCGCCGCCCTTGGCCGCACGCCGCACGGGGGTCGGAGTGGTGCTCGGCGTCGGCGTGGACGCCGACGGCGACTGGGCGGCAGGGCGGGGCTCAGGCCCGACGCCGCCGCAGCCCGCGATCAGCAGGGCCGACGCCAGCAAGATCATCACCCTTCGCGGCACAGCCACCGAGCTTAGTGCGCCGCCCTGCCGGGCGCCGGGTTTCCACGGCCCGCGATCGTCAGATCCGCTGCAGGGCCTTCTCGCGGCGGGCCGCGACGCTGGAGCCCGACTCCCTGCGGGCCATCCTGCGCAGCACGATCGGCGCGGTGACCAGGCTGAGAACGGCCCAGGCCACCAGCACCCCGGCCGTCTCCAGGTGCCGCCAGGACCCGCCGATCTCGACGGCGGCCGCGGCGTCCGGGAGCAGGGCGGAGCGCATGCCGAGCCCGAGCCAGTACACGGGGAACGCCTGCGCGATCCACTGCACCCACTCCGGCAGCGCCGCGATCGGGTAGAAGATGCCGGAGACCGCGATCAGGCCCAGGACGGGGAGCTGGATCAGCCCCTGGCTGCGGGCGCTGACGAACACCGAGCCCAGCACCGCCCCCAGCGGCAGCGTCGCCACCAGCCCCAGCAGGAGCACCCAGAGCACGGTCAGCCAGGCGCCCGGGTCGCCGAACGCCAGGCCGGGCACGAGGAACATGCCGGGAACCAGGAAGATCGCGAGGTCGGCGACCAGGCCGCCGGCCACCAGGATGATCTTTCCGAGCAGGTAGCCGGTCATCCCGTGCGGCGTGGCCTTGGCGCGCAGCAGGGTGCCGTCCTCGCGGTCGGCGGTGAGGTGCTGGCTCATGCTGACCATGGACATCCCGGCGTTCATGCCGAGGATGCTCGGCAGGGCCAGGGCGCCGAGAGAGAGCCCGCTCTGCCCGAAGGACACGTTCCGCAGGAAGTACGTGGTGATCAGCATCAGCACGGGCCAGAGGAAGTGGCTGACCAGGTCCGCGGCGTTCGTGAACGACTGCCGCAGCTCGATCAGGCCGCGGGACCAGCCGGCCCGCCAGGCCGTCGCGACCGGGTTCATCGGACTCCCTCCTCGGCCTGGCGGACGAGGGAGAGATAGGTGTCCTCCAGCGAGGCGCGGCGCACCTCGAGGTTCTCGATCGCCTCGCCGTACTGCTTGAACAACTCGAACACCAGCCGGGTGGACTCGGCGGCCGACTGGCTGAAGCGCTGTCCGTCGCGGGTCCAGCGCACCTCGTCCTGGCCGGCGATCTGCCGGGCGAGCTGCGCGGCCGTGCCGTCCGCGACGATCCGGCCCCCGTCGAGGATCATGATGCGGCCGGCGAGCTTCTCGGCCTCGGCCAGGTCGTGGGTGGTGAGCAGGATCGTGGTGTCGCCCTCGGCGGCGAGGTCCACGACCAGATCGTGGAAGGCGCGCCTGGCCACCGGGTCGAGCCCGGCGGTGGGCTCGTCGAGGAAGACCAGCTCGGGACGGCCCACGAGGCCGACGGCCACGTCGAACCTGCGCCGCTGGCCGCCGGAGAGCGTCCTGATCTTGTGGTCGGCCTGCCCGGTCAGGCCGACCGCCGCGATGAGCCGGTCGGCCGGCCACGGCCGGGCGATGGTCTCGGTGGAGTACGCGGCGTAGTAGCGGCCGAGGTGGTCGAGCAGCTCGCGTACCCGCCACTTGCCGTGGTCGCGCCAGGACTGCAGGACGACCCCGACCCGCGCCCGCCAGTCCTCGCCGCCGCGCGCCGGGTCGGCGCCGAGCACCTCGACCCGGCCGGCCGACCGCGTCCGGAAGCCTTCGAGGATCTCGATCGTGGTGGTCTTGCCCGCGCCGTTCGGGCCGAGCAGGCACACCACCTCGCCCCGCCGCGCCTGGAAGGTCACGTCGTGCAGGACGTCGGCCGGGCCGTAGCGCATCCGCAGGCCGTCGACGTCCAGCACGACTTCGCTCGTCGTCATGGATCTCGCCTCTCATGGGAGCACGCCGCAGCGTGGCGCCCGGAGATCCAGGACGCACAAGCAACCGTAGTTGACTAACTCCAACTTAGTCAACGCGGGTTGCTTGTGCGCCCGTGCGAGGTCACTTCAGGCCGTACGCCCGCTGGACGGTCTGCTCGACGGTGTTGCCCTCGGTGTCCGTGGCCTGGGCCCTGAGGCCCACGGCGCCCGTGGTGGCGGCCAGCGCGGGAGGCGTGATGGTGGCCTGGCCGGAGGCCGAGACGCGGACCGGCGTCCAGTGGGCGCCGTCGTCGTACGTGACCGAGAGCTTCACGTCCTTGACCTTCGCGTCCGGCGTGCCGTAGGACCCGTGGTAGCCGGTGACGGTGATCCGGTGTGACGTGCCCGCCTTGGCGCGGTTGTCCAGGTCGAGGGGCACGTCGTAGCGGAGGTTGAGCCGCCGGACCGGCTCGCACGGCG
The DNA here is from genome assembly GCF_044460125.1 of Nonomuraea sp. NPDC050153. Lineage (NCBI taxonomy): Bacteria > Bacillati > Actinomycetota > Actinomycetes > Streptosporangiales > Streptosporangiaceae > Nonomuraea > Nonomuraea sp. NPDC050153. The sequence goes on along the minus strand of NZ_JBITJQ010000007.1, from coordinate 390,492 downwards.
CCAGCTTGCCCGTGGCGAACCAGGCCATGCAGAGCCCGTCGTCCGTGGTCTGCATCCCGCCGGTGGGCCGCTTCGACCGGAACGTCCAGGCCGTCTCGACGTCCTTGGCGTACAGCTGGGACGGGTTCGGGGTGTGGAACTTGTCGGTGAGCCGGTAGGTGGCCTCCGTCTCCGGGAGGGTGAAGGTCGGCACGATGATCGCGAAGATGGCGATCACGATCGTCGCCTCGACGAGCGGGACCTCCTGCCCGTCGCGGAACAGGCGCAGCTCGTCCTTGCCGCCGTGCTTGTCGCTCAGGAAGTTGGCGTTGTACGCGAACGCCTCCTGGTGGTTCGGCACCGGGCCCATGACCGGCAGGGCCGCCATGAAGGTGTCCTTCGTCCGGCAGGGGAAGCATTGGGCGGTCCCGGAGCGGAGCACCGCGTCGGAGACGACCACGTTGCCCGGCACGCGGGGCTGGATCCCCCACGGCTCGGTCCTGGTGCCCCCGGTGGTGAACACGTCCACGGCGGTCGCCGCCATCGCGCGCCTGTTGTAGAAGTCGGCGCCCTCGTCGTAGTTCATCGTGTTCGAGCGGGTCCAGACGACGTCCGGCGAGACCGGCCCCACGTACTCCGTGAAGGTCGTCTGCGCCCGCACGTTGTGCTCCATGGACCACGTGGGGGCGAACCTGCCCGGCCGCAGCATCGCCGCCCCCGTGCTCAGCTCCACCGCCCCGGGCCGGTCGGCATGGAAGCGGTCCTCGATGCGCTGCAGGTCTCGCGTCCTGACCGAGTAGTCGAGGTCGGCGGGGACGCGGCCCTGCTCGGGCAGCATCAGCGAGTACAGGTACGGCGTGGTCGCCACGCCCTCAGCCGTGACGGTCACCGGCCGGCGCCCGGCCAGGGCCGCCAGCGCCCGCCCCTGCTCGGCGGTCAGGCTCATGGTCGGGATCGGGTACGTGGGCCAGCTGCCCGACGGGTGGAGGAAGGCCCGGTTGACGGCCCCGTACCCGAGGACGCCCACGGCGCCGGCCTGCTGGGCGGCCTTGACCCGGTCCAGGGCGTTGCCCGTGCAGGCCATGGCCGGGCAGAGGTCCTCCAGGTTGAGCAGGACGAGCTTGCCACGCGCGTCCAGACCGGTGAAGTCGGTGCCCTTGCCGGCGTAGACCAGGGAGAGCCTGCTGCGGCCGTCGAGCTTGGGCGTCTGCGGCGTCACGTTCTGGTAGCGGGGGGTGATCCGGGGGCCGCCGGGCACCTCCATGGTGATGGCCGGGGCGCCGAGCTGGTAGCGGCCGGCGAGGGTGAACGTGCCCTGGGTGACCTTGCGCGTGGGCAGCATCACGTAGTTGCGCAGCCCGTAGTCCGGGTACGCGGACTGCACGTCGATGTAGGCGACGGGGTTGGCCGCGATGCGCCGGTAGCCGAGCTGCGAGAGGTAGACCTCCGAGTCGCGCGGCGTCCGCACGGACACCTTGCGTGCCTTGCGCAGGTCGAGCGTGACCGTGGTGTCCTTGGTGACGTCGATCTGCGGGTCGGACGGCAGCGACTGGACCCACTCGCCGTCCGCGCCGCGCCAGGCCAGCGCGGTGAGCACGGTGTAGGTGCCGGGGTACACCTGGGCCTCGCTCTCGGCGCCGGGGGCGGGGCTGTAGGCGTACTGGAGGTCGTCGCGCTCGTCGGTGCGCATGAACAGCCACGGGATCGCCGTTGGGGCGCTCGCCCCGTCGGGCAGCACCACCCGGGCCCGGACCGTGACCTTCTTCGGCTCGACGAACGCGCCCACGGCCGTGTTCACCTGGACCTGGCCGTCTTGGCCCGTGGCGCGGACGAGGCCCTCGTACCAGGTGTCGGGGCCCGCGGGGTCGAACGTGACCGAGACCGGCGCGGTGCCGTGCGCCGGAACGGTGACGGTGTCCCGGTCGAGGGTCAGCGTGGTGGCGGGCAGGTCGCCGCCCCGGTGCGCCTTGACGCCCGCGCTCAGGGTGAGGGTGACCGGCTGGTCGCCGTCGTTGGTGTAGGTGAGGGTCTTGGTCACCGGGCCGTTCTGAGGCGAGGTCAGGAAGCCGTAGTCGATGGCGCCGGAGCCGCGCACCTGCTGCTTGACGGCGCGGGCGACGTCCACGCGGCCCGAGCCCTGCTCGTAGGCGTCCTGGCCGTCGCCGTGGGCGGAGCTGGTGAGGGCGGCCTTGAGCTGGGCGTTCGTCCAGTCGGGGTGCTGCTGGGCGAGCAGCGCGGCGGCGCCCGCGACGTGCGGGGTGGCCATCGAGGTGCCGGACGCGGTGGTGTAGTCGTCCTCGGCGGGCTCGCCCATGGACGTCCCGGCCGCGCGGGCGGCGACGATGTCCACGCCCGGCGCGCTGATGTCGGGCTTGAGGCTGTAGTCGATCGCGGTGGGGCCCCGGCTGGAGAAGGACGCCAGCGCGTCCTCGCGGTCCACGGCGGCGACCGTGAGCGCCGAGGCGGCGGTGCCCGGGGAGCCGATCTGGCGGCTCTGGCCGTCGTTGCCCGCGGCGATCACGAAGAGCGCGCCCGACTCGGCGGACAGGTTGTTCACGGCCTGGTCGAGCGGGTTGTCCGGGCCGGGGCAGCAGCCGCCCAGGCTCATGCTGACCACGCGGGCCTGCTGGGCGACCGCCCACTGCATGCCCGCGATGATGTCGGAGGCCAGGCCGCTGCCGTAGTTGTTGAGCACCTTGCCGACCACCAGCGACGCCTCGGGGGCGACGCCCCGGTACTTGGCGCCGTTGCCGGCGATGATGGAGGCGACGTGCGTGCCGTGGCCGTGGCCGTCCTGGGCGGTCTTCTCCGAGCTGAAGTTCTCGGTCGCGGCGATCCGGCCGGCGAGGTCGGGGTGGGTGGCGTCGATGCCGGTGTCGAGCACGGCCACCTTGACGCCCGCGCCCTTGAGCCCGGCCGCCCACGCCTCGGGCGCGCCGATCTGCTTGACGCTCCGGTCGAGGGAGACCTGGACCTTGCGGTCGAGCCAGATCTTCTCGGACGCGGCCCTGGCCGTGCTCACCCCGGACCAGAACTGCCCGGCGGCCTTCTTGTCCACCTTCACGGCCGCGGCGTCGATGCTGGCCAGGGTGCGGGACCCGGCGATGCGTTGCTGCGCCCCGTGCTGGACGATCAGGGGCAGGGTGGGGCTCTCGGCGTCGGAGTAGCCGTTGCCCGCCAGGTAGGCCACGTCGAACAGGCCCCGGTCCAGGCGGCCCGCCGACACCAGGCCCATCACGTCCGTGGGGTAGACGTAGTACGAGCCGGGCTCGCGTACAGACATGAAGAACACCGGCGCGCCGTCCGGGCGCCGGGCCGGCTCGACCTGAGCCTGCGGGCTGCCGTCCGGAGTGGTGCTGTAGGTGACCACGTCCCCGGTGATCAACGTGATCTTCTTCGCGGATTCTCCCGCCACGCCGGCGACCGGCGGCGGTGCGGCGTAGGCGGGGGTGGGAGGTGGGGTCGGGGCGGCCATCCCGGTGGAAAGCAGCACGCCCAACGCGACAAGCGACCGGCCGATCATGCGTCTCCTCAGAGATCATCGTGTCCCCGGGAACCATGACAGATCGCAGTAAAGCCGCGAAAGACGATTGTGAGTCCTCTTCCCGCCATGTACGGAAATAGGACACGATGTGATCGTGTTGGAGATCATCGGGCTCTCGTACGCCGAGCAGGCCCTGTACGAAGCGCTGGTGGAGCGCTCTCCGGCAGCGCTCGCCGAGCTCGGGCACGCCGCGTCCACGGCCGCCCGGCTGGAACAGCTGGGGCTGATCACCCGGCTCCCGGAGGACCCGCCGCGCTACGTGGCGGTCTCTCCCGAGATGGGGCTGGACGCGCTCATCCGGGCGCGCACCCGCGAGCTGGCCGCCGCCCGCCACCGCGCCGCCCAGCTCGCGGCGCGCTTCCACCGCTCGGTGCCGGACGGGGACTCCGCCGACCTGGTCGAGGTGGTGATCGGCAAGGAGGCGGTGGGCCGATGGTTCCAGCGGCTCCAGGAGAGCGCGCGACGGCAGATCCGCGTCTTCGACGCTCCCCCGTACGCGACGCCCATGGGCGGCAACGCGGTGGAGTTCGAGCTGCTGGAGCGGGGCGTCGAATACCGGGCGCTCTACGACCGGCGGGCCATGGAGGTGCCGGGCACCCTCTCGCTCATCACCCGCTACGTCGCGGCCGGCGAACAGGCCAGGGTCGGCGACGTGCCCGTCAAGCTCGCGCTGAACGACCGTCCCATGGCGATCATGCCGCTCCGCCACGACGAGCACGCGGTGGAGTCCGCCCTGGTGGTGCACGACTCGACGCTGCTGGACGCGTTGTCGGCGCTGTTCGAGATGTACTGGGAGCGGGCGGTGCCGTTGCAGGTCAGGCACGGGCGGCTGGCCGAGGCGACCGGTCCCGCCGACGCGCAGCGGGACCTGCTGCCGCTGCTCACCGCCGGGCTGACCGACGCGGCCATCGCCGCCCACCTCGGCTGGAGCGACCGTACGGTGCGCCGCCACGTGCGCGCGATGATGATCCGGCTCGACGCCCGCACCCGCTTCCAGGCGGGCTACCAGGCGGTCATGCGCGGCTGGCTGGACGAGGAGGCCCCGTGACCGCGCCCGGGATGGACGGGTCCGGGCTCGGCGCGGGCCGGGAGGCGTCGTGACCTCGCTGGGCGCGATCGGGCTGGGGCCCGACGAGGAGGCGCTGTACGAGGTGCTGCTGGAGCGCTCCCCCGCCACCCTCGACGAGCTGGCCGCCGCCTGGCCGCGCGCCGACCTGCAGCCCCTGCTCGCGTCGCTGGAGGCCAAGGGCCTGCTCAGCGCGTCCCCGGGAGCTCCGCCCGCCTATGCCGCCGTCGCCCCGGAGATGGCGCTCGACGTCCTCCTGCTCGCCGCCGAACGCGACCTGCTGCGGGTCCGCGAACGGGCCCGCGAGCTGGAGGAGGTCTTCCAGGAGCGCGCCCGGGAACGTACGCCCCCGGTGGTCGTTGAGGTGGTCACCGGGCGGCGGGCGGTCGAGCAGCGGCACGCCCAGATCCAGCGCGCCGCCCGGCAGCAGCTCCGGTGCCTGTCCAGGCGGCCGTACTTCGACCCCCTGGGCAGCGTGGCCGCACAGCGCGAGCTGCTGGAGCGCGGGATCACCAGCCGCATGATCTACGAGCGGGAGTTCGTGGCCGCCGAGGGCGCGATACGGCAGATCGAGGAGATGGTCGGGGCGGGACAGCAGGCGCGGGTGCTGCCCGAGCTGCCGATGAAGCTGTACCTGGTGGACGACCGGCTGGCGTTGCTCCTGCTCCGGCACGAGCCTGCGGACGCGGTGGCGGCGCTCGTCATCCATCCGTCGGGGCTGCTGGAGGCGCTGATCAGGCTCTTCGAGGGATTGTGGCAGCGGGCGCTGCCGCTCGGGCTGGCGCCGTCCGCGCGCAACCCGCCGCCCAGGGACTCCGGGGGCGACGCGCGGCTGATCGCGCTCCTGCTGTCGGGCCTCACCGACGAGGCCATCGCCCGTCAGCTCGGGGTCGGCCACCGGACGGCGGAGCGGCGGATCGCCGAGCTGATGTCCCGGCTCGGCGCCCGCACCCGTTTCCAGGCCGGCGTCCAGGCCGCCCTCTCCCAGCCGCCCCCGGCCTCCCCACCGCCCCTTTGAGGAGATCGGCGGCGAGCCACGCCGTCTGTGGTCGCGCTCCCTCGCGGAACACACCCCGCCGACCGCGGTCGCCGTCCTCGGAGGCACCGGCCCCTCCCCCGCCGGCCGGGGTGCCGTTCCAGCGGCGTTCGGCCTCCGGGGGAGGGGTGCGTCGCCCCTCCCCCACCGGCCCCCAAACGCCGGGCGACCCCAAAGGAAGATCAAAAATCGTGAAACCGCAGGTCGTAGACTGAATCTGACGAAAGGGGGACGTCATGATCGAGGTCAAGAGCATCGACAAGCCGGACGAGCGCCGCGACTTCCCCATGGGGCATTTCGAGGTGTGCGACCTGGAAGGGCTGAGCTTCGGCGTGGCCACGTTCGAGCCCGGCTGGCAGTGGTCGAAGTCGGTGAAGCCGATCGTGGGCACCGATTCGTGCCAGTTCCACCACAACGGGTTCATCGTCGAGGGCCGGCTGCGGATCCGGATGGACGACGGTCCCGAGGTCGAGGTGGGGCCGGGCGACGTCTTCGTGTGCTCCCCCGGGCACGACGCCTGGGTCGTGGGCGAGGAGCAGTGCGTGATGTACGACTTCGCGGGCGGGGCCGCGAGGTACGCCAAGGCCGAGACCGGCTGAGAAGGACACAGCTGTGGCCGGATCGCGAGCCCGCGCGATCCGGCCACAGGTCATCGGGTCAGCGGATCACCCGCAGTGTTCGAAGGGGCTCTCGTACGTGCTCGTTCCGACCTTGCCGCCCCACTGGACGCACTTGTCGGCGGCGGCGGCCCGGACGGGTCCGGCGTAGTACTCGAAGTTGCCCTCGTCGGTGACCCGCGCCTTGTCCTCGACCTCCAGGAAGGCGCTGGTGGCGGTGGCCGTGCCCAGCGAGGTCTTCTTGATCGTGGCCACGCAGTTGTTCCCGTTGTCCGCGTTGTACAGCAGGAAGACCGTGCCCGCCGTGCCCAGCGCCTGAGAGTCGATCACCTTGTAGCCGGTGCCGCACACCGACTCCGGCGTGTGCGGGTTGGTGCCCCCGCCGCTGCCGCCGACGTACTGCATGAACTTGGTCCAGTCCCAGTACTGGCCCGGGTCGGTGTGGTCGGCGCCGGGAACCTCGACGTGACCCACGATGTGGGTGCGGTCCTTGGGGATGCCGTACCGGTCGGCGATGTTGCGGACCAGCGCCGCCGAGGAGCGGTACATCGTGTCGGTGAACCAGGTCGCGTTGTCGACCCAGCCCTCGTGCTCGATGCCGACCGAGCGCCGGTTGTAGCTGCCGGCGTGGAAGGCCCGGTCCTTCTCCCTGACCATCTGGGTGACGGCGCCGTCGGAGGAGCGGACGACGTAGTGGGCCGAGGTGGGGTTCGGCCGGGGCCCGGTCTGGAACCAGGAGATCGTCCCGGCGTAGGTGCCCTGCGCCACGTGGATGACGATGCGGTCGATGGCGTCGCTGGTGGGACGGTTGGAGACGGCGTAGTTGGTGCTGTGCGCCGGAGCCCACGCGGCCGACGGGTAGTCGGTGGCCGCCGCGAGCGCGCTGGGCTTGTCCAGGTCGTCCGCCTTGGCGTACGGGCCCCGGTCGGGCGTCACGGCGCGGGCCGGCGCGGTGACGGTCTCCCCGGCGGGCGTCTTGGCGCTGACGCCCTTGGCGAGCTGCTCGTACACGGTGTCGGCATACAGCCGGGCGACCGACTGCGAGGAGGCGCCGGAGTACTTGGCGACCGCCTGGTACCACTTGCCCGCGTCCTTGCGGGCGGTGGCGTCCAGCTTGAGCTCGTCGGCGAGGGCACGCAGGACGGCCGCGCCGCCCGCGATGTTGGCCGCGTCGTCCGCCTTCAGCGACGAGGCGGGCTGCTTGGTCAGCGTGGCGGCCTTGTCGAGGGTCTTGGAGGTGACCAGGTGCATCACGCCATAGCCGCCGTCGGCGCTGGGCCGTCCCTGGTGACCGTCCAGGTGGGTCTCGGAGTAGGCCACCGAGACCAGCAGGTCACGAGGCACCTCATACGTCGACGCCGCCTTGGCGAACGCGTCGGTCATCGGATCGGCGGCCGCCGCCCCGGCCGGCTGCCCCACGAGCAGCGACAGAGGCAGGACGGCGGCACCGGCCAGGATCATGCGCAGATTCAAAGGGGTTCAGCTCCCGCAGTGCTCGGACGGGCTGTTGTACGTGCTGGATCCGGCCTTGCCGCCCCACTTGACACACTTCTTGGCCGCCGCGGCGCGCACCGGGCCCGCGTAGTACTCGAAGTTGCCGGTGTCGGTGGCCCGGGCCTTGCCCACGACCTCCAGATAAGCCGTGGTGGCGGTCGCCTTGCCCAGCGAGGCCTTCTTGATCGTGGCCACGCAGTTGTTGCCGTTGCCGGCGTTGAAGGTCAGGTAGACCGTGCCCGCCGTGCCCAGCGCCTGCGAGTCGATCACCTTGTAGCCGGCGCCGCACACCGACTCGGCGGTGTTCGGGTTGGTGGAACCGCCACCGCCGCCGCACTTGTTCTTCGAGGTCACGCTGGCGTTCGGGTAACCGAAGGTGGCGCCGTTGAAGACGGCCTTGCGGATGTTGCCGGGGTAGCTCGTGCCCTGGCGCACCTCGAAGTGCAGGTGCGGGCTGATGTTGTTGCCGGGCTTGCTGGTGTTGCCGACCGTACCGATCTTCTGGCCCTGCGTGACCTGGGCGCCGGCGGAGACCGACCGCACCGTCAGGTGGGCGTAGTACGTGGTCCAGCCACCACCGTGGTCGATCTTGACCAGATTGCCGTAACCGTTGGCCGAACCCTGGTGGGCCGAGATGACCACGGTGCCACCCGCGGCGGCGACCACGGCGTCACCACGGTCGGCATCGGCCGTGCTGCCCCGATTGAAGTCGATCTCGTACGACTTGTGCGCACTGCTGTTGCTGGAGTTACCCGTCCAGGTCTGACCACAGGGGAACGGGAGCTGGAAGCCCGGCGCCGCCAGGGTGGAGACCGGCGGGACGTCCACCTGGTTCGGCGGGTTGGCCGTCTCCCCCTCGTCCTCCTTCGCCGTCGACGACGGGGAAGGAGTGGGGGTCGGGGCGGCCCACGCCGTCGCGATCGGACCGGCTGCGAGGCTGAAGAGCAGGGCGAACCCGGCCGTAAGCACCCCTCTGGTTCTCATGCGGATACCTTTCTGCACGCACCGGAGGGGCCACGCCCCCGCCGACGCCGCGAATCCTGTCCGTTGGATCTTTCGAAGCGCTCTTGCTGGGGATCAAGATTGCGAGTCCGGCATACAAAGAACATCCAAAATCGGTATAAAGGCCCTTCCAGCTTGAACGCTTCACTCAACGGACGCCCCGCACGGCGCCCAGCTCAGGAGAACGCGCGGTCATGGTGGTTGAACAGCCCGTATTCAAGGTCCTCGGGCCGTTACAGGTCCGGGGCCCGGAAGGGCCCTTGCACGTAGCGGGCAGGAAGCCCAGGCTCCTGCTCGCCTCGCTGTTGCTTGAGGCCGGCGAGGTGGTCAGCTCGGAGGCGCTCGTCGAGGTGCTCTGGCCGCGGACGCAGCCGTCGTCGGCCGTGGCCAACCTGCGCACGTACGTGAGCACGCTGCGCTCGGCCGGCGTCCAGATCGAGGCCCGCGCCTCCGGCTACACGATGGAGCTCGGCCCGGAGCGGCTGGACGCCCTGGAGTTCGAGGACCTGGTGGCGCGGGCGGCGGGGCGGCCCGAGAAGGCCGCGGAGCACTTACGCCGGGCGCTGGCGTTATGGCGCGGCACGCCGCTCGGCGACCTGCCCGCCAGCCCGCTGTGGGACGGGCGCCTACGCTCCCTCACCCAGGCCCGGCTGGCCGCGGCCGAGGAGCTCGTGGCGCTGAAGGTGGCCCGCGGCGAGCACGCCGCCGCGATCGACGACCTGCGCGGCCTGATCGGCGAGCACCCCTACCGCGAGGATCTGTGGCAGCAGTTGATCCTCGCCCTGCACCACAGCGGCCGGCGGGCCGAGGCCCTGAACGCCTACACCACGATCAGGCGGCAGCTCGTGGACGAGCTGGGCATCGAGCCGGGGCAGGAATTACGCGAGGTGCACGCCTCCGTACTGGCGGGTGATCCCCCGCCCGCGCCCGTCGCGCCGCCGCCCCACCAGCTCCCCCCGCCCGCGCCCGTCGCGGCCCCGCCCCACCAGCTTCCCGCGGACGTGCCGGACTTCACCGGCAGGGCGCGGGACGTCGCGGCCGTGACCCACGCCCTGTCCCCCGAGGCGCGGCGGCCGGACGGGCCGCCCGTGATCGCCGTGGTGACCGGACCGCCGGGAATGGGCAAGTCCGCGCTGGCCGTGCACTGCGCCCACGCGTTACGGCCGGACTACCCCGCCGGCCAGCTCTATCTGTGCCTGGGCGGCACCGACGCCGATCCCGCCGATCCTCTCGACCTCCTCGCGGAGGCGCTACGCGCGCTCGGCGTCGCGCAGGCGACCCTGCCGCCGACCGTGCGCGAGCGGGCCTCGCTCTACCGTTCTCTGCTGTCCGAGCGCCCCATGCTCGTCTTCCTGGACGACGCCGCCGACACCGCCCAGGTACGCGCCCTGCTCCCCGGCAGCGGCAGCGCGGTGCTCGTCACGAGCCGGCGGCGGATCGCCGAGCTGCCCGGCGCGCTCCAGCTCGAACTCGACGTGCTGCCCCCCGCGGAGGCCGAAGAACTCCTGGGCCGGATCGTCGGCCCCGAACGGGTGACCGAGGAGCACGAGGCCGCCCAGGCGATCGTGCGCGCCTGCGGCCACTTACCGCTGGCCGTCCGGGTGGCCGGCTCTCGGCTGGCCGGACGGCCCGGCTGGTCGCTGGCCGTGCTGCGGCAGCGGCTGGAGGACGAGGCCGGCCGCCTCGACGAGTTACGCGTCGGAGACCTCGAGGTACGCGGCTCCTTCGAGCTCAGCTACCAGCGGCTGCCCGACGACGCCGCCCTGGCCTTTCGCGCGATCGGCCTGCTCGGCGAGCAGTCCGTGCCGGGCTGGGTGGCCGACGCCGTGCTCGACCGGCCCCGCGCCGACGCCGTCGTGGACGCCCTGGTCGACGCGAACCTCCTGCGGCTGGCCGGCACCGACCACGTCGGCCAGCCCCGCTACCGGCTCCACGACCTGATCCGCTGCGCCGCCAAGGAGAAGGCGGGCGGCGACACCGAGCGGCACGCGCTGGCCCGGGTGCTCGGCGGCTGGCTGACCGCCGCCGAACACGCCTCCTTACGACTTCCCACCACCCTCTTCGGGCTGACGTCCGACCTGGCGCCCCGCTGGAGCCTGGAGCGGGAGACCCTCGGCCGCCTCACCGCCCAGCCGCTGTCGTGGTTCGACGCCGAGCGGGAGTCCCTGGTGGAGGCCGTACGGCTGGCCGCCGACGCGGGCCTGGCCCAGTCCGCGTGGGGGCTGGCCGCCACCCTGGTCCCGTACTTCGACCTGCACTGCCTCCTGGACGAGTGGCAGCTCACGCACCGCCTCGCCCTGGACAGCGCCCGCGCGGCCGGCGACCGCCACGGGGAGGCCGCCATGCTCCGCGGCCTGGCCCAGGTCTGCCTCTACCAGGACCGCTACGCCGAGGCCGAGGACATGTTCCGGCGGGCCCGCGTCATCTTCCACGAGCTGGGCGACACGCGCAGCGAGGCCATCTCGATCTGCGGGCTGGCGGCGGTCAACCAGTTCTCCAACCGGCACCTCAAGGCGCTCGGGTCCTTCCGGCACGCGCTGGCCATGTTCCTGGCCATCGGCGACCGCAGCGGCGAGGCGTACGCGCGGCAGGCGATCGGGCGCGTCCACCTGTCGCTGCGGGACCTGCGGCAGGCGTCCAGGTGGCTCGGGGACGCGCTGCGGCTGGCCGAGGAGCTCGGCGACGCCCACCGCGAGGGCTGCGTGTCGATGCAACTCGGCCGCCTGTACGACATGTCCGCCGAGTCGGAGCGGGCCATGCGCTTCCAGGGGCACGCGCTGGACATCTTCGAGGCGCTCGGCGACCGCCACTGCGGCGCGTACGCGATGCGGAACCTGGGCGGGCTCCAGGTGGCCAGGGGCCACCGATCGGACGGCTCCGACCAGCTGGAGCGCTCCCTGGTGATCTTCCAGCAGCTGGGGGACCGCCGCGGGGAGGCGGACACGTACCAGACGCTCGGGGAGCTCTACCGCTCCTCCGGGCGCGCCACCCTGGCCACCCACTACCTGCACCAGGCCCGCGAGCTGCGCAGGGAGCTCAGCGAGTCGTTCGCGTGAGGCCCGGGGGCCTAGGAGAGCCATTGCCCGGTCGGCCAGGTCTCCAGGCGCCAGGCGCTGTCCCAGAACATCCACTCGTACTCGGTGGCCCGGCAGAACGCCTCGTCCATCGCCCGGCGCGTCTCGGGGTCGGCGGTCGCGGCCAGCCGGTCGGCGATGGCCTTGGCCTGCTCGACCGAGGCGGCGAAGGAAGGGTCGGAGTAGGTGCCGATCCAGGTCCCGTACGGGTGGTCCGCCGCGCCCGCCGTGCGTTCGAGCAGCGCCGCGCCGACGTCCTGGTAGACCCAGAAGCACGGCAGCACGGCGGCGGCCAGCACGGGCAAGGGGGCGGCCAGGGCCGTGGCCTGGAGGTAGGAGGAGTAGGCCAGGCAGGTCGGCGAGGTGGCCACGGCCGCAGTCTCGTCGGCCGTCAGCCCGAACTGCTCCAGGTAGCCGGTGTGCAGGGCCCGCTCGACGACCAGCGCCGTGTGCGCGCTCTGCGCGAAGAACGCGGCGTCGGCCGGGGAGGTGGCGCGGGCCGAGGCGGTCGCGAGGACCTTGGAGTAGGCCACCAGGTAGCGCCCGTCCTGGACGAGGTAGAACGCGAAGCGCTCCCGGTCGAGGGTGCCGTCGCCGAGCGCGGTGTTGAACGGGTGGTCGTGGATCGCCTTGAGCAGCGTGGCCGTGCGCGTCCAGAGGTCATCACAGAAGGTCACCGATGACGTCCCTTCGCTAGTGCGAACTAGATCAGGTTCGACGGGTGTGATCTCAGCCCGGCAGCCCGGGCACCCCGCGTCGCGGCCAACGCTAGCAGAAGGCACGGCCCGGTCGTGAGGAAGGCTCGGAAGCTAGACAGCCAGTAGGCCCGTGGGGCCTACCTGGATTCGAACCAGGAGAAGGAAGCCCCCGAATGGCCTCACGACCGGAAGTCGAACGTATCAGGCGGGGATCAGTTCGTGCAGCGTGCCGGGCGTGTAGACGCGCGCCCCCTCCGGGAGGTCGGCCGGCGCCTCCAGGCCGATGTAGGTGGTGTGCCCGGCCGGCGAGCTCTTCGCGCGCAGCAGGTCGGCCAGGTAGCGGACGCGCAGGTAGTCGCGTTCGACGATGGAGCGCACCAGCAGGGAGGCGGTGAGGCGGTTGCCCTCCACCTGGTTGAAGCCGGGGTGCCCCTTCAGGTAGAGGTGCAGCCACTTCACCAGCCATCCGCCGTCGCCGCCGCGCAGGAAGACGAGCGGCAGGGCGATCTGGCCGGAGCCGCGCAGGTCCGACTTCATGCGCACGGTACGCGGCTCGAACGGCCTGCCCTCCTGCGCGGCGTCCCTGATCATGTATCCGAAGAACGCCTCGGCGACCTGGTCGAACCGCTCCCCGGCGTAGATGTGCACCTGCGGGATGATGATCGGCTGGGTCGCGGCGGCGAGCCGGAGGTTGATGAACTCGGACGCGCCCTCGGGCGCCTCGGTGAGGTCACCGGAGTACTCGGCGAAATCGTTGGTGTAGTTCGTCCAGGAAATGTGCGTCGGGTTGTCGTAGGAGTCGTCGAGCATGAGCGCGGACAGGTCGTAGTCGGTGCGCTGCCCGGCCTCGCGCCAGTGGACGAAGAACCTGAGCAGCTCGCCGTCCACCGCCGAGACCGAGCCCCGGGGCAGCATGCCGAGGCCGGGCGCGACGGCCTTGCCGGACAGCGGCAGGGCGACGTCGAGCACGTCGGGATCGACGATCAGCTCGCCGGGGTCGGGGAGGCGGCGGGCGATCTCCTCGTCCAGGATGGCCAGCGCCCGCGACAGGGCCTGCTCCGCCAGCGGGGAACGCGAGTCGGGGGTCGCCCACGCTCTGCCGTACCGGTTGGTGAAGACGCGGCCCGCGACGGGGGCGAGCCGGTTCTGCAGATGCTCGCGCAGCGACAGCAGGACGCGGCCGGAGGCGCCGGCGGCGGCTCTTTCCGCCGCGTCCAGCACGTCCTTGGCGTCCGTCGCGGACTTGTCGGACCCGCCGGTCCGCAGCAGGTGGTCGAGGCGGCGCAGCAGCGCGCCGGGCGCCTTCTCCAGCAGCTTCACCGCCTCGGCGGTGCGGCCCTCCGACAGGGCGGCCTCGACCCGGCTGTCCAGGCTCACGGCCCGGCGCGTGCCCCTGGCCGTCTCGAAGACGGCGGCGGCGTTGGGGAACTGCGGATACTCGTGGGGGTGCAGCCGCTCGCCGAGGCGCTTCCACTCCTCCCGGTGGCGCGGCACGTCGCCGAGCTTGGCCGGGGACGCGACCGCGTCCAGCGCCCCCAGCAGGGCGCGGCGCTCGGCGCGGCGGAACGAACGGAACCTGGTGGGCTCGGCCAGCGTGACGTCGCCGCCGGAGCAGCCGCAGGCGAGCCGGAGCACGTCGGTCACCGTGTCGACCAGCAGCGGCCGGCCGCCCGCGAGGCGGACCTCGTTGACGATCGCGCGGTTCTCGCGCACGGGGATGCGCTCGGGCTCGTCGGCGCAGAACCCGGCCAGCAGCCGCAGCGCGTCCAGGTCCTCGGCGGCCAGGGGCACCTCGGAGCCGGCCAGGGAGAAGTAGAGCTCCCGTGCCTCCGACTCCAGGCTCCCGCCCAGCTCCAGCACGGTCACCCGGTCACCGGCCAGCGGGACCAGCTCGTCGTGCGCGGCCAGCAGGTCGGCGTAGGTGTGCTGGTAGCGGCCGTAGCCGGGCAGGGAGAGCAGGTTGAGCGTCGAGGTCTCGACGCGCGCGGCGGCCACCGGGTCGAGCAGCGCCTCGCGCAGCAGCCCGGCCCAGAACTCCAGCGTGTCGGGCACGTTCTTGGGGAAGTTCAGGAAGTACGCGTTGTGCTGGACGTGGTCGCCCACGAGGGTGCGGACAGTGGCCAGAATGCGGACGCCGAGGTCGACCACGGTCTCGCCGCGCAGCCCCGACAGCCGCTCGAGCAGCGCGGCCGAGCACGTGAAGCCGACGCTGAGCAGCGCCGCGTCGAGCTGGCGGGCGGCGGTCTCACCCCAGCCGGACGCGGAGCCGGCCGGGGCGGCGCCGATGGGGACGCGCAGCCGGCGGGCGATGACGAGGCTTTCCAGAGTGTCCACGAACGGCACCATATAGCCGGGACACGCCCGAACGCCGGGGGTTTTCCGTGGGCCCTCCGGCATGTCCGCCTTGATCGCCTGGAGAAGCTCGCCGCCGAGGACGGCGTCCCGTTCACCGCACTACCGGACCCAGAGTTCCCAGTAGCTGCCGCTCCCTGAGCACTCGTACTCGTTCCAACCCTCGCGGACCCACATCTGGCCGGCGTCGACGCAGTTGTACTTGCTGGTGTACACGCCGATTTTCGTCCAGGCGGCCGCCTGAGCAGAAGCAGGGGCGCTGAGCACGCTGACGATCGCGGCGGCCATGCCGGCTACCAGGAGCCCTGCACGTAGACGCATCCGTTCCTCCTTGAAATCCGGGAAGCGATACATCATGATCATGCTGGAAGCGCGCCCCCGAACACAAGTGTTCAGCAATTCTGTTCACGATCAGTTCAAGCTGGGCAGACGCCGAGCCGGGTGCGGTCGCCTTTGCCGGTGACTCGTGGCCCGGCTCGCATCGTTGGCCGGGTGATCGACGTGTGGCCCGCTGCTCGCAGTGACGTCGGCGGTTGCCGTTAACCAGTGGCGTCCCCGTGGACGAGTCTCCTAGCCTTTGCGCTCGTGGCTGATGATCCGAAGACGCGCCCGGAGCGACGTGACCTCGGTCGGGTGTTCAACGAGGTGCCGGAGCTCTACGACCGGGTCCGGCCGGGATACCCCGACGAGTTGTTCGCGGACCTTGGCGGCATCACCGGGATGGACGAAAGGTCGTCGGTGCTGGAGGTGGGCTGCGGTACCGGTCAGGCGACGCGCTCGCTGGCGGCGCTCGGATGTTCGGTGACCGCGGTCGAGCCGGGCGAGGAGATGGCCGCACTCGCGCGCCGGCGGCTCGCCGGCTTCCGCAACGTCACAGTCGAGAGATCGACGTTTGAGGAGTGGGACGACCGCGGCAGACGCTTCGACGTCCTCGTGGCCGCGTCCTCGTGGCACTGGGTCGACCCGTCGATCGGCTGGCGGCGGGCGCACGACGTGCTCCGTCCCGGAGGCTGGATGGCACTGCTCGGCAACGTCGTCGTCCGCCGGCTGGGAGAGCCCGAGGTGTACGCCGAGACCGCCGATCTCCACGAGCGTTTCTGCCCCGGGAATCCTGGTTGGGGTCATCCGCCGCTGGAGGACGACGTGCGCACCACCGACGTGGGCTGGGGTCTGGTCGACGATCCCGGCGGCTTGTTCGGCCCGACGATCGTGCGCTGGCACCCGACCGTTCAATGGTTCGACGGGGACGGCTTCGCCGATCACCTTCGTTCGACGTCGCTGTATCGCAGGCTCGACCGCGATGTCCGTGAGCCCCTGCTCGACGCCGTCGCCGAGCGCATCCGCACGCGGATGGGCGACCGGGCGTCACGCCGTTATCTGAGCGTCCTGCGTGTCGGACGGCGCGCCGAGTGAGTCCAGGATGGTCGCCGGCGGCTGGTCATGCGGCCTTGGCCGGGGGTGGCCGATCCATGATCGGATGCTACGCGCGCATCGCCCTCGGCGACGCCCTGATCAACGCCCTGATCAACGACTGACACCCTGCGCCGCGGGATTGCTAGACTGATCGTTCGCTTTCCGAATCAATCAGAGGGTCGGCGGCATGGCCAAGGCAGCGGATGGGCACATGGGGGTCGTCGCCGGGCTGGTGCGCGCCTCCTTCCTGGTGAACGCCGTCTACGCGGAGTCGGCTCGCGAATACGGGATCACCGCGCAGCAGGGGCAGCTGCTGTGCGTGCTGATGGCGCAGCCGTACGGGATGCGGGAGCTGGGCGGGATCCTGCACCTGGCCAAGTCCAGCCTCACCGAGCTGGTCGACCGCAGCGCCCAGCGTGGCCTGGTGCGGCGGGAGCCGGACCCGCATGACGGGCGCGCCGTCCGCGTGGCGCTCACCGAGCGGGGCGCCGAGCTGGCCGACGCCTTCTACACCGCGACGTGCGCGCGGATCGACGAGCTCCCCTCGGGCCTGGAGCCCGGCGAGCGCGACGCGCTCGGGCGGCTGCTGGGCCGCGTGGTCGAGGACAACCAGGTCCCGGTGGTCTTCATGGAGCCCGCCGACGCGACCGCGCGCTGACGCGCGACCCCCAGGAAGACCGGAACAAAAGAGACAAAGGCCACTAAACATCGCCCTGCGCCATATCTATGTAAATCCTACTGATATAGTCGCTTATGTCACGAGTCCAGTGCGAAGCCCCGGCTTGCTGGACGGCAACCCTCCCACCGCGGCGGGGTGCCCCGGGTGATGACATGGTCGTCGAGCTGAACGGTGCTCCTGGCGGCAAGCGCGGATGTCGAGTCGTGCTGCCATGCGCCCTTGGCCGGCTGCTCGAAATGGGAAGGGAAAGATGAAGGGCGGATTCACTCGCCTCGCGGGACTGGGCATGGTGCTCGCGCTGGCGGTCACGGCCTGCGGCGGCGTCGACACGGCCGGCTCCTCGGGCGGTTCCTCCGGCACCGGCGGCTCCTCGGGCGGAGCGAAGCAGGAGCTCACGGTGACCGCGTTCGCGGGAGCGTGGGGAGAGTTGTTCAAGAAGTCGTTCGTGGAGCCGTTCGAACGCGACACCGGCGCCAAGGTGAACCTCGTCTACGGCGCGAACGCCGAATGGCTCACCAAGCTGCGCGCGGCCGGCGGCAAGAACCCACCGTTCGACGTCATCGCCTTCACGCCGGACGCGTCGCTGCCCGCGGCCTCAGCCGGGCTGCTCCAGCCGCTGGCCACCGACAAGCTGGCGCACTTCAAGGAGCTGGACCCGGTGCTCGCCGGCAAGTCCGCGTACGACGGCAAGCAGTACGGAGTGCCGCTGACCACCGGCTCCACCGGCCTCCTCTACCGCACCGACAAGATCAAGACGCCGCCCGCGGACTGGGCGGACATCTTCGACAAGCAGTACTGCGGCCACGTCGCCCTGCCGCCGCTCACCTACAACCCCGGCCTGGAGTTCTTCTCCGCCCTGGTCACCTCCCAGGGCGGCAAGCTGTCCGATCCGGCCGCCGTGGACAAGGCGTTCGACAAGCTCGCGACGCTGAAGGGCTGCGTGTCCTCCTTCCCCGCCAACGCGGGCAACGCCGCCACCGTCATCGAGAACGGCGACGCCTGGATCATGCCCTTCTGGGACGGCCGCGCCTTCGCCATGGCCCAGGCGGGCTCCCCGATCGGCTTCACCTACCCCAAGTCCGGCCCCGTGGGCGCGCTGACCTCGTACTTCATCGCCGGCGGGACGCAGCGGAGCGACCTGGCGAACAAGTTCCTCGACTACCTGACCGCCGCGCGGAACCAGAAGCCGTTCGCCGAGGGCACCTGGTACGCCGCGGGCAACGACTCGATCTCCTACAGCGAGCCGTTCGAGCAGAAGGTGAAGCACGGTCCCGACGTCTTCAAGAAGTTCATCTGGGTGGACTACGCGGTCGCCACCCCCAAGCTGAACGAATGGCAGCAGCGGTGGAACCAGATCTTCGGCTGACCGCGGAAGAAGGCGGCGGGCACGTCGAGATCGACGGGCTCGCCGCCGGGTACGACGGCGCGCGCGTGCTCGACGTGGACCGGCTGTCGATCCGCAAGGGCGAGTTCCTGTCGATTCTCGGGCCCAGCGGCTGCGGCAAGACGACGCTGCTCAACTGCGTCGCGGGCTTCGTCCGGCCCACGGCCGGGCGGATCGTGATCGACGGCTCCGACGTGACCGGGCGGCCCCCGTACCGGCGGGGCCTGGGCATGGTGTTCCAGAACTACGCGCTCTTCCCGCACATGACTGTGGCCGCCAACGTGGCGTACGGGCTGCGCGTCCGCCGGCTCGACCGGCGCACGCGGGACGAGCGCGTGCGGGAGGCGCTGAGCCTGGTCGGCCTGGAGGGGTACGCCGGGCGGCGGCCCGGACAGCTGTCCGGCGGGCAGCAGCAGCGGGTCGCCCTCGCCCGCGCCCTGGCCATCCGGCCCGCCGTGCTGCTCCTGGACGAGCCGCTGTCCAACCTGGACGCCAAGCTGCGCAGGGAGATGCGGGTGGAGCTGCGCGCCCTCCAGCGGCGCATCGGCACCACCATGGTCTTCGTCACGCACGATCAGGAGGAGGCGCTCGCGCTGTCCGACCGGGTGGCCGTCATGCACGGCGGCCGGGTCGAGCAGCTCGGCACCCCTGACGAGGTCTACCGGCGGCCGGCCAGCCGGTTCGTCGCGCAGTTCATCGGCGCGGCGAACGTCCTGGAGGGCACGGTGACCGCCTCGGGCGCGCTGGACGCCGGCGGGCTCGTCGTCGGGTGCGGCCCGCTGCCGCTGCGGCCGGGCGACCGCGCCGTCGTCGCCGTCCGCCCCGAACGCATCCACCTGACCATCCCGGGCCCGGACGATGCGGGCGCGGGTGGGGTGGCCGGGACGGTGGGCTATCGGGCTTTCGCCGGGGACGCGTGGCACGTGGAGGTGCGGCTGGCCGGCGGGCGCACCCTGAGCGTCCAGGTCGCCGACACCGGCGCGGGCGCCGGCGACCCGCCCGGCGCGGGCACGTCCGTGTTCGCGAGCTGGGATCCCGCCGACGTCATCCTCCTGGAAACGGAGGCGCGATGACCCGCCGGTGGGCGGGCCTGCCGTACGCCCTGCCATACGTCCTGCCGCTCGTCGCCTTCCTGGCCGCCCTGTTCCTGGTCCCCCTCGTACGGCTGCTGCGGCTCAGCTTCAGCCCCGTCGACGCCTTCAACGCGGCGCTGCCCGGATTCACCTTCGAGCAGTACGCCCGGGTGTTCACCGACCCGTACTTCTACGGCTCCCTGCTCCGGACCCTGGCCACCGCGCTCCTGGTGGCGGTGCTGTGCGTGGCGCTGGCGTATCCGGCCGCGTACTTCCTGGCCCGGCGGCGCCCCGGCGTGCCGCGGACCCTGCTGTTCGTCATCGTGATCTCGCCGCTGCTGACCAGCGTGGTCGTACGCACCTACGGCTGGGTCGTGCTGCTGTCCGGCAACGGGCTCGTCAACCGGGCGCTCGTCGCGTCCGGGCTGCGGGACCAGCCCGCCCAGCTGCTGACCAGCTACCCGGCCGTCGTGGTCGCGGTGACGCACGTGCTGCTGCCGTTCGCGATCATCCCGCTCACGACGGCGCTCGGCGGCCTGGACCGCGACCTGCACCGGGCCTCGCAGACGCTCGGGGCCGGGCCGATCAGGACGTTCCTGCGGGTCACGGTCCCGCTCAGCCTGCCCGGCGCGGTCACCGGCGCCCTCATCGTCTTCGCGCTGGCCATGGGCATCTACATCACGCCGCTCCTGGTCGGCGGGGTGACCCAGCCGCTGACCGGCATCCGGGTCTACGACCAGGTGACGACGGTGTTCGACTACCCGGTGGCGGCGGCGCTGAGCTTCGCGCTGCTCGCGCTGACCGTCGTGTCCACGGGGCTGCTGGCGAGCGTGTTCCGGATCTGGGAGAGGCGCCTTCATGGGTGAGCGGGGCTACGACAGGATCGTGCGGCTGGTGGCCGCGGGCCTGGCGGCGCTGGTGTTCCTGTTCCTGATCGCGCCGCTGGTCGTGCTGGTGGTGAGCTCGTTCAACCGGGCGGGCTCGATGGCGTTCCCGCCGTCGGGGCTGTCGCTGCGCTGGTACGCCGAGGTGCTCGGCTCGCCCGACTGGCAGGTCTCGTTCCGGCTGAGCGGCCTGCTGGTGCTCCTGGTGGTCCCGACGACCGTGGTCATCGGGACCCTGGCGGCGTACGGGCTGACGCAGGGGTCGTTCCCCGGGCGGCGGCTGCTGCGGGGATTCGCGCTGTCCCCGCTGATGGTCCCGGAGATCATCGTCTCGCTCGGCCTGCTCTACTACTTCCACGGCGTCGGGCTCATCAATTCGGTGACCGGGCTGTGGCTGGCGCATTCGCTGGTGGCGCTGCCGTTCGTGGTGCGGGCGGTCATGGTGAGCGCGGCGCAGCTCGACCCGGCGCTGGAGCGGGCCGCCCTGAGCCTGGGCGCGGGGCGGGTCCGGGTGTTCCTCACGGTGACGCTGCCGCTGCTGCGGCCCGGCATCCTCGCCGGCGCGATCCTCGCCGCGGTCACGTCGCTGGGCGAGGTCGCCGTCACGGCCCTGGTGGCGGGCGCCAACACCACGACGGTGCCGCTGCGCATCTTCTCGGCCGTGCAGTACCAGCTCGACCCGTCGATGGCCGCGGTGTCCACGCTGCTCATGGCGGCCAGCGTGGTGGTGATGGTGGTCGCGGACCGATTCGCTCGCATCTCGGAGGCCCTGTGACGAACCCTGTGACAAGCCCTGTGACAAGCACGGGTACGGTGACCGCGGCAGGCGCGCGGATCGGCATCGACGTCGGGGGAACGTTCACCGACCTCTTGGCCGCCGTACCGGAACGCGGCCTTGTGGTGCACCACAAGGAGCCGAGCACGCCGGCCGACCCGTCCCTGGCCGTCGCGGACGGGCTGGCGGCCCTCCTCGCCCGCGCGGACCTGCGGCCCGACGAGGTCACGGGCCTCGTCCACGGCACCACGATCGGCCTGAACGCCGTCATCCAGCGGCGCGGCGCGCGCATCGCCCTGGTCGTGACCGAGGGCTACCGCGACATCCTGGAGATCGGCCGCAGCCGCATGCCGTCCTCCTTCGACCTGTACGCGGGCAAGGAGGAGCCCCTCGTCCCCCGGAACCTCGTCGTCGAGATCCCAGCCCGCCTGGGCCCGCGCGGCGAGCGCGTGACCGAGCCGGACGCCGCCGAGCTGGACCGCGTCGCCGCGCGCCTGCGGACCACCGGGGCCGACGCGGCGGCGGTCGTGATCCTGCACGGCTACACCGACCCGGCCTTCGAGGAGGGCGTCGCGGCGGGCCTGCGCGAGCGGCTGCCCGCGTTGCCGGTGACGGCCTCGGCGACCGTGTGGCCCGAGGTACGCGAATACGAGCGTGCCCTGGTGGCCTGCATGAACGCCTACATCCAGCCGCTCATGCGCGACTACTTCGCCCGTCTGGAGAGCCGGGTGCGCGATCTCGGGGTGTCGGCGCCGATCTTCATCAGCGCGTCCAACGGCGGCTCGATGAGCCTGCGCTCCGCCGCGCAACGGCCCGTCGAGACCGTCCTGTCGGGGCCGGCCGCCGGCGTGGCCGCGGCCGCCCGGCTGGGCGCCGGGGCCATCGTCACGTTCGACATGGGCGGGACCAGCAGCGACATCGCCGTGTCCGTGGACGGGTCGCCCGAGCTGGCCACCCACACCACGGTGGGCGGGCTGCCCCTGATCGTGCCGGTCGTGGCCGTGCACGCGATCGGCGCCGGGGGCGGGTCGGTCGTCTGGGTGGACGGGCAGGGCGTGCTCAAGGTCGGGCCGGGCAGCGCGGGCGCCGACCCCGGCCCGGCGGCGTACGGCAGGGGCGGCGACCGGCCGACCGTGACGGACTGCTACCTCGCGACCGGGCTGATCGACCCGCGCACGTTCCTCGGCGGCCGGATGCCGCTCGACGCCGGCGCCTCGCTCAAGGCCCTGTCGGGCATCGCCGCCCACCTCGCCTCCGGGGACGGGCACCGGGAACGCGCGAACGGCGACGTGGCCGGGCCGGATGGCGGCAGTGACGACGTGGCCGCGTACCGGGTGGCGGAGTCGGCGTTGCGGGTGGCGACGGCGGGGATGGCGACCGAGCTTCAGAAGATCATGGCGCAGCGCGGGCTCGACCCGCGGCGGTTCGCGCTCGTGCCGTTCGGCGGCGCGGGTCCCACGCATGCCGCCATGCTCGCCGAGGAGGTCGGGATCGCGCACATCGTGGTCCCGCCGACCGCCGCCACCTTCTGCGCCCTGGGCGCCGCGGGCGCCGACCTGCGCCGCGACTTCGCCCGCAGCCTGCGCCGCCCCCTTGAGACCGCGAGCGCCACCCGCCTGGCGGGCGTGCTCGCCGAGCTGTCCGCCCAGGCCCGGGAGTGGCTCGCCGAGCAGAACGGCGCCCCCCGGTCCGCAGCGCCACCGGCGGCGTCCGGGGTGCGCCGGCCCGGGGGGCGGCTGTCGTTCGCGGCCGACCTGCGGTACTCCGGCCAGGCGTACGAGCTCCGCGTCGCCCTCGACCCCGACCGGCTCGACGTCGAGGCGGTCTCCGAGGCGTTCCACGCCGAGCACGAACGCCTGTACGGCTTCCGCGACCAGGACGCGACCATCGAGCTCGGCACCGCCAGGCTCGGCGTGGCCGCTCCGGTGACCGAGCTGCCGCCCGCCGCCGTCCCCCCGGGCACGGGCGCTCCCCGTCCCGCGAGCGGCAGGCAGGTGCTGCTGGCCGGCATCTGGCACGACGCCCACGTCCACCTGCGCGAGTCCCTGGGCGTGGGAGACGCGTTCGACGGTCCGGCGATCGTCGAGCAGGACGACACCACCGTGGTCGTACCGCCCGGCTGGTCGGCGGACGTGGACGAGGCCGGCAACCTGCACCTGCGCCGGCCGGACGGCGCCGGCGCCCCGAACCACCGTCGGAAGGCCTGAACGTGCGGCTGGACCCCGTGACCCTGGAGATCGTCGGCAACCGGCTCAGCGCCATGACCGAGGAGATGTGCCTCACCCTGCAGCGCACCAGCCGCTCCCTGTACGTCAAGGAGACCGCCGACTTCTGCTGCGCCTTCGCGGGCCTGGACGGCGGCTTCGTGGCCTACCCGCGCGGCATCGGCGTCTCCGGCTTCGTCGGCCTGAACGTGCTGACCGCCGTGCGGGCCGCCGGCCCGCTGGAACCCGGCGATGTGATCATCACCAACGACCCGTACCGCTCCGGCGGCCTGGCCACCCACCTGACGGACATCCAGCTCATCGAGCCGTATTTCCACGAGGGCGAGCTGGTCGGGTACGGCTGGGCGTTCATCCACTGCTCGGACATCGGCGGCCGGGTGCCGAGCAGCCTGTCGCCGGTCAACGACGAGATCTTCCAGGAGGGCCTGCAGATCCCGCCGGTCAAGCTGGTGCGCGCCGGAGAGCCGAGCCGCGACGTCGAGGCGCTGATCACGGCCAACAGCCGCACCCCCGAGGCGAACCTGGGCGACATCAGGGCCATGCGCGCGGCCCTGCGCACCGGCCGGGAGCGGCTGGCCGGCGTCGTCGCCCAGCACGGCCTGGCCGCCGTGCTCGACGCGCAGCGCGACCTGGTCGAGTACACCGCGGGCAAGGCACGCGCCGCCCTGGCCACGCTCGGCGACGGCACCCACCGTTTCGTCGACTACCTCGACGACGACGCCGTCTCCAACCTCCCGGTCCGCCTGTCGGTCACCGCGACGCTGCGCGCGGGCAACTTGCACCTCGACTTCACCGGTACGGACCCGCAGGTCGCCGCGGCGTTCAACATCGCGACCCTGGGCCGGCCGCACGCCTGGATCACCACCAGGGTGCTCGCGCTCATCTGCACCCTCGACCCCGCCGTCGCGCTCAACGCGGGGCTCATCGCGCCGATCACCGTCACCACGCCCGAGGGCTCGCTGGTCAACCCCGTGCACCCGGCCGCCGTGGGGGTGCGGCACGCCTCGGCCAACCGCGTCAACGACGCCATCGGCGGCGCGCTCGGGCTGGCCGCCCCGCACGTGCTGCCGGCGGCCTCCAGCGGGCTGGTGGTGCCCGTGGTCGTCGCCGAGCAGCGCGGCGCCGGCCAGAACGTGCAGGTCCTGGAGCCGATGGTGGGCGGTACGGGGGCCCGCGACGGCGCCGACGGGGTGGACGGACGCGACAGCGGCATCTCCAACCTGTCCAACAACCCGGTGGAGACCGTCGAGACGGAGATCGGGGTCGAGATCCTCAGGTACGGGCTGCGTACCGACTCGGGAGGCGCCGGGCGCTGGCGCGGCGGATGCGGGCTGGAACTGACGTTCCGGGTGCGCGGGGAGGGCTCGAAGCTGCTGGCCCGGGGGCTGGAGCGGATGTGCTTCCGCCCGTGGGGCGTGCTCGGCGGCGGTCCCGGCGCGGCCACCGAGCTGATCGTCAATCCCGGCACGCCTCGGGAGCGCAGGCACTTCAAGATCGATCTGCTGCCGCTGGAGCCCGGCGACGTCGTCACGCTGCTGACCTCGGGTGCGGGCGGCTACGGCGACCCGTACACCAGGGATCCGGAGGCGGTCCTGCGGGACGTGGAGCGAGGCGTGGTCTCCTTCGAGGCGGCGGCGCGCGAGTACGGCGTGGCGCTGGCGGAGCGGGACGGCGGCCTGGCCGTGGACGCCCCGGCCACGGCGAACGCCCGCCGCGCACACCGCCAGGACCGACCCGCCGCCGGCAGCGGGGAGGAGCGGCGGGCGTGGGAGTCGGTGTTCGACACCGCCACCGTCGACCGCCTGGTGGCCGCCCTGTTCCGGCTCCCCCGCCCGGCCCGCACCCCGCGCAGGACGGCCCTCTACACCGCGGTCCTGGCCGGGCTGCCGGCCGACTTCCCCAGGACGCCCCCGACCCCCGAGCAACGCGACGCGGCCCGCCGTACCCTCGTCCAAGAGATCTCCCAACTGGAACGGATGTCGGTATGAGCGATCAGGACGTCATCGATGCGATCATGGCCGGGCTCACGGGCCCGGCGCTCGACGAGCTCGCCGAGCTGTACCGGGACCTGCACCGGCACCCCGAGCCCGCCTTCGAGGAGAAACGCACGGCGGGCATCGCCGCCGACCGGCTGCGCGCGGCCGGGTTCGAGGTCGTCGCGGGCCTCGGCGGCACCGGCGTGACGGGCGTGCTGCGCAACGGCGAGGGCCCGACGGTGGCGCTGCGCGCCGACATGGACGCGCTGCCGGTGCTGGAGGCCACGGGCCTGCCGTACGCGAGCACCGACACCACGCCCGACGGGGTGCCGCTCATGCACGCCTGCGGCCACGACATGCACGTGACCTGCCTGAGCGGCGCGGCGCGGCTGCTGGCGGCCGGCCGGGACCGGTGGCGGGGCACGCTCGTGGCGCTGTTCCAGCCGGCCGAGGAGATCGCGGCCGGGGCGCGGGCCATGCTGCAGGACGGGCTGTTCGACCGGATCGGCACCCCCGACGTCGTGCTCGGCCAGCACGTCTTCCCCAACCCGGCCGGGACGCTGCTCCTCAGCCCCGGCGAGATCCTGGCCGCCGCCGACAGCATGGAGATCCGGCTGTACGGCCGGGGCGGGCACGGCTCGCAGCCGGAGCGGACCGTCGACCCGGTGGTCCTGGCCGCCTCGACCGTCATGCGGCTGCAGACGGTCGTCTCGCGCGAGGTGTCCCCGTTCGAGCGGGCGGTGCTGACGGTGGCCCAGATCCACGCGGGCCACAAGGAGAACATCATCCCCGACGAGGCGTCCATCACGATCAACCTGCGCTCGTTCTCCCCCGAGGTGCGCCGCACCCTGCTGGCCGGGGTCGAGCGCGTGGTCAACGCCGAGGCGGCCGCCTCCGGCGCGCCCCGCCCGCCGGAGATCCGCACGCTCAACTCCTTCCCGCTGACCGTCAACGACGACGACGCCACGGCCCGGGTGCGCGCGGCGTTCGCCGGCCGGTTCGGCGCCGGGCGGGTGCCGGAGATGGCGCCGCTGATGGGCAGCGAGGACTTCGGACTGTTCGGCGCCGCGGCGGGCGCGCCGTCGGTCTTCTGGGGCCTCGGCGGCGCCGACCCCGAGCTGTACGCCCGCGCCGAACGGGAGGGCCGGCTGCGCGAGGACGTTCCGGGCAACCACTCGCCCTTCTTCGCCCCGCGGATCCTCCCCACGCTCCCCACGGGCGTCGAGGCCCTGGTCACCGCCGCGCTGGCCTGGCTACCACCCGTAACGGATCGATAGCGATGCTCCGAGCCCCGGCACGCCGCCGTGACGGGGCTTGATTTACCGAGGACGCCACTTCGCCCGTCCCGCCGGACCAGGACCCCTCATGGCGCAGAGTGGGCGCCGGGGCCGGCGGTCCGCGGCAGCCTCCCGCGGGCCTTCTTCGGCGGCGAGCGCATGGCGATGCTGGCCCGGCGCCGGGACGCCGTTCCTGCGCGTTGAAAGTTTCACGCGCCGACCTGCGCGTCATCCAGTACGCCTGCGGCGGCGGCGCCAACCAGCAGTGGACGCTGCAGGACGCCGGCGGCTACCTGCGGCTGGTGGCCAGGCACTCGGGCAAGTGCGCCGACCTGCCGAGCTCGTCGCAGGCCGACGACGTGCAGTTCAAGCAGTATCCCTGCAACGGCGGCCAGAACCGGCAGTTCACCCGCACCCAGCAGTGAGCCCGCGCCGTTCAGCAGCGGCAGCGCACGAAAGCCCCAAGCCACAGAAGAGCACGTCAAGCGCCGGTCAATACCCCGACCCCGCCTCTTTCGGCACAAATCGTGACGTTAGAGTGACGTATTGTGAACGAATCGAAGCGTGTGGAAATCACCTGGCCCAGCCTCGGTATCACCGTGAAGGCCGAACTCGACCAGCGCAACCGCGCCCTGGCCCAGTGCCTGTGGGACGCCCTGCCGTACCGCAGCCTGCAGGGCCACGCCCTGGTCGCCGGATATCACCTCTACCACGTCGCACCGGTCCATTCGCTGCTGCACACACCAGCGGAATACCGCGTGGACCGGCGCACCGTGCCCGACGGCACCCTGTTCTGCTCGCGCCTGCAGCACCTCGGCATCAAGTACGGCGAGCTCACCGAGCCCATGACCGCCACCCCGATCGGCCAGGTCATCCCGGAAGACCTCGACGCCCTGATCCAGGCCGGACGCGACGTCTGGCACTCCGTCTACACCACCAAGCGACCCGTCATCGCCGAAGTACGCCGCGAGGGCGAGCCCAGCGGCCACCAGCTGCCGCGGCTGCCCATCGGCGACCCGCAGCTCAACGAGCTCGTCAAGGACGTGCACGCCGAGACCGAGCGCATCTGGCTCGAACCGCCGCGCGAGCTGCTCGACCTGCACGCGGGCCGCATCCCGTCCGGCGCCGGCAGCTACGAGACGGTCCTGACCACGCTGCTGTTCGTCAACGGCGAGACCCGGCCGCTCGGCTACAGCTGCTACGGCGGCCTCGTCCGCGCCGCCCTCGACGGCATGCCGATGCCGTGGCTGCGCCAGATGACCCGCCAGCTCGCGCACACGCCCGCCGAGTTCCTCGGCTACTGCGGCCTCGACACCCTGTGGGGCTTCACCCAGCGGCTGCTGGACGGGCTCGACCGCCTCGACGACCACGAGGACTTCGTCTCGGTCATGGCCCACATGGCCCTCTACTGCAACTGCCTCGGCGGCTGGAACCTGCACCTGTTCCCATGGGAGGCGGGCGAGCACCTGCGCCGCGAGGAGACGCCCGCATGAGCAGTCCGCGGGTAGTGGTCGTCGGCGGCGGCGTGATCGGCCTGTCGATCGCGTACCACCTGGCCGAGGCCGGCGTCGACACCACGCTGTTGGAGCGGGACACGCTCGGCTCCGGCGCCTCGCGCGCCACCGCCGACGTGGTCCGCTCCTACTTCGCCGGCAACCCGGTCAGCTCGGCGCTGGCCGTGCGCAGCCTCGCGGCCTACCACGCCTTCCCGACCAGGCCCGGAATCGACCTGCCGCTGCGGCAGGTCGGTTACCTGGTGCTGTTCACCGAGGCCGACCAGGTGAGCGCGTTCGAGGCCGACCTGCCCGCCCAGCACGCCGCCGGCGTCGAGGTGAACCTGATCAGCGCGGCGGAGGCCAGGGAGCGCAACCCGCTCATCGGGGACATCCCGCTGCGCGCCGCCGCGTACTCGCCGCAGGCCTACATCTCCGACACCACGGCCATCGTCACCGCCTACGCGCGGGCGGCCGAGCAGGCGGGCGCGACACTGCGCACCGGCTGCCCGGTCACCGCCATCGACACGCGGGCCGGACGCGTGCGGACCATGGGCGGCGAGATCGACGCCGACGCCATCGTGTGCGCGGCCGGCGCCTGGTCGGCCTCGCTCGTCCGCGAGGCGGGCGTGGACCTGCCGCTCACCGAGCCCATCGAGCAGGAACTGCTCACCACCGACCCGCTCCCGCCGGACACGCCCGACATCCCGGTCACCCTGCACGCCGCCAGCGGCCTGCTCGTACGGCTGCGCGGCGACCGGCTGCTCATCGGCATGGGCTACCCGGGACCCGACCGGCAGGCCTGGCGGCGCCAGGTCGCCGAACGCCTCGCCGCCACGTACCCGAGCCTGGCCGGGGTCGCGCTGCACACCGCCGTCACCGGCCTGCGCGACGCCAGCCCCGACAAGACCGCCTTCATCGGCCACCACCCGGGCCCGCCGGCCTTCCTGTACGCGACCGGCTTCTCCGGGCACGGCCTGTGCAACGCGCCCGCCGCCGGAGAGCTGGTCCGCGACCTGTACCTCGACCAGGACCCCGGCTTCGACGTGACCGCGCTGGCCCTGAGCCCGCGACGCGCCGGATGACCCAACGACAGATGGACGGGGAGACCCATGAGCCAAGACAGCCGCCTCGACCAGGACACTCTCGAAGCTCGGGAAGAGGAAGCCGCAGAAGGCCACGCCCCGGACAGCGGCCCAGGATGCCCGCATGCCCGGTTCGTCCTCGACCCGGCCACCCCGAGCCTGCACGCCGACAACGACCGGCTGCGCGAGGCCGGCCCGCTCGTGCCCGTCACGGCCGAGGGCGTGCCCGCCTGGGCCGCCACCCGTTACGCCACGCTGCTGACGGTCCTGACCCATCCGAACCTGTCCAGGGACATCCGCCACTGGGCCACCCGCGACACCTGCCCGGCGGGCACCGCCATCGACCGCATCGTCACCGACACCTCGATGCTCAACGCCGAAGGCGAGGACCACCGGCGGCTGCGCACCCCCGTGGCCGGCGCGTTCACCGCGCGCCGCCTCCAGCAGCTGCGCCCCAAGATCGAGGCGCTCACCCAGAGGCTCGTCGACGCGCTCGCCGACCTGCCGCCCGACCAGCCGGTGGACCTGCGCAAGGAGTTCGCCTACCCGCTGCCGCGCGAGGTCATCTCCGAGCTGATCGGCATCCCGGCCGAGCACCAGGACGCGCTGCACGAGCTCTCCGACGCCGTGGCCCAGGTCTCCGACACCCTCGACGACTCGCCCGAGGTACGCCGGGCCCTGCACGAGCTGCTCGACCGGATCATCGAGGAGCGCCGGGAGACGCCCGGCGAGGACCTCATCACCGACCTGTTCAGGCTGCGCGAGAAGGACGGCGACCGGCTGTCGGCCGACGAGCTGTTCGCCACCATCGAGCTGCTGTTCATCGCCGGGCACGTGACCACCGTCAACCTCATCACCAACGCCATCGGCGCCCTGCTCAACCGGCCGGACCAGCTCGAACTCCTGCGCACCGGCCGATGCGACTACGGCTCGGCGGTCGAGGAGACGCTGCGCTGGGACTCGCCGATCGCCTACTTCCCCATGCGGTACGCCGTACAGGACATCGAGATCGACGGCGTGCACCTGCGGGCCGGCGAGCCCGTACTGGCCTGCTTCGCCGCCACGGGACGCGACCCCGGCCAGTACGGCGAGAACGCCCACCGCTTCGACATCGCCAACCCGCCGAGCGCCCACCTGGCCTTCGGGCACGGGCCGCACTTCTGCCTCGGCGCGCCGCTGGCCAGGATCGAGGCCGAGATCGCGCTGAAGGCGCTGTTCGAGGCGTTCCCGCAGATCGCGCCGGCCGCGCGGCCCGAGGACCTGGCCCCGCTGGACACGCTGCTGGGCAACAGCACCCGCAGCATGCCCGTCCTGCTCGGCCCGCGGGCCCGCTGAAGCGCCCCGGGCGGGCGGGCCTGCCCGCCCGGGGTCAGCGGACGCTCCCAGCGCACACGCTCAGCGCACACTCTCTGGGCGCCGGTCGTAGTGGCGCAGGAACATCTCCTCCAGCGTCGGCGGCCGGCTCACCAGGCTGCGCACGCCCGCCTGAGCGAGCCGGCGCATCACCGGGTCCAGCGCCGTGCCGTCCACGCTGAAGCGCACCCGCCCGTCACCGGCCCGCAGGTCGTGCACCCCGGGCAGCTCGGCCAGCCCGTCCGGCGGCCCCGCCAGCTCGGCCTCGATCGACGTGCGGGTCAGGTGCCGCAGCTCCGCCAGCGTGCCCGTCTCGACCGTGCGGCCGTCCCGGATGATCGTCAGCCGGTCGCACAGCACCTCGACCTCGGCCAGGATGTGGCTCGACAGCAGCACCGTACGCCGCTCCCGCTCCTCCCTTATGCACTCCCGGAACACCGCCTCCATCAGCGGGTCCAGGCCGGAGGTGGGCTCGTCGAGGATCAGCAGCTCCCCTTCGGAGGCCAGCGCGGCGATCAGCGCCACCTTCTGCCGGTTGCCCTTCGAGTACGTACGCGCCTTCTTGCGCGGATCCAGGTCGAACCGCTCCAGCAGGTCCGCCTTGCGCCGCTCGTCCAGCCCGCCGCGCAACCGCCCCAGCAGGTCGATCACCTCGCCGCCCGACAGATACGGCCACAGCGTCACGTCACCCGGCACGTACGCCAGCCGCCCGTGCAGCTCGGTCGCCTCCGACCACGGGTCACCGCCCAGCAGCCGGGCCGTGCCCCCGTCGGCCCGCACCATGCCCAGCAGGATCCGGATCGTCGTGCTCTTCCCCGCCCCGTTGGGCCCCAGGAACCCGTGCACCTCACCCGCACGCACGGTGAGATCGAGGCCGTCCAGCGCCTTGACCGTCCCGTACGATTTCACCAGCCCCTGCACCGCGATGGCGTCGTCAGTCATGGTGCCACTCCTCCACATTCACGCGGTCGCGCCCCGATCGAGGGCCTTCCTGGTCTCCGCGGCCTCTTCCAGGCTGAGCAGCGGGTGAGAGTAGATGTCCACGATCACCCGCATCAGCTTGACCTGCCCCTCCGGGCTGGTCAGATCCACACCCATGCCGCGCTCGACGTGCTGACGGAGCACCGTGGCCGACAGCGCCATCGCCGCGATCATCGCCGAGCGGGACCGGGCGTCCACGTCGGGCGGATCGGGGCGGCTCTTGTCCGCCTCGGCGATCCACCCCTCGCCGAGGTCGACCATCTCGTCGAACAGCGGCGCCGCCCACCCCTCCGTCAGCGCCCGCGCCAGATAGGGCTGGTAAGGACCCATGACGGCGGCCGGGTTGAGCCCGGTGCCGTACGGGTCGTCCGCGGCCTGCTCGCTCAGCCTGCGGATCGTCTTCATCAGGTGCTCGTCGCACGCCTCGCGCAGCGCCTGCTTCGAACCGAAGTGATGGCGCACCAGGCCCAGGGACACGCCGGCCGTCTCCGCGATGCCGCGAATCGTCGCCCGCTCGAAGCCGTGCTCGCCGATGTGCTGCATCGCCGCGTCCCTGATCCGCGCGCGTGCCGTGAGATCCTCCGGATCCGGTGCGGTCGTCATCCCGTTCCCTTGTACAGCCGACTGTTCATCTGAAAAGCAGACTATACCCACGTATAGCCGCCCGCAACGCGACCCCCGGCTACGCGCATCGGCCCTTCTCGTTCTACGCTCCATGCACGACGATCGGAGACAACGCCGTGCCACAGCCCGACCCGGCGCCCATGCGCCTGGCCACCGCCATCCGCCCCTACGACTGGGGCTCGGTGACGGCCCTGCCGCAGCTCTTCGGCACCGAACCCACCGGCCGGCCGCAGGCCGAGCTCTGGATGGGCGCCCACCCCGGCGACCCCTCCACCGTCGGCGGCACCCCGCTCAACGAGCTCATCGCCGACGACCCCGCGGGCACCCTCGGCGAGCCCGCCGCCGCCCGTTTCGGCCCCGCCCTCCCCTACCTGCTCAAGGTCCTGGCCATCGAACGGCCGCTCTCCCTCCAGGTCCACCCCACCACCGAGCAGGCCCAGGCCGGATACGCCGACGAGGACGCCCGCGGCATCCCCCTCGACGACCCCACCCGCACCTACAAGGACACCTCGCACAAACCCGAGATGGTCTGCGCGATCACTCCCTTCCACGGCCTGTGCGGCTTCCGCGACCCCGCCGCCACCGCCGGCCTCCTCGACCGCCTCGCCCTGCCGGACCTGCGCCCCTGGACCGACCTGCTCAGGGCGGGCGACCTGCGGACGGTCTTCGCCCAGATGCTCGACGACGCCCACGAGCCGCTGCGCGCCCAGGTCGAGCAGGCCCTTCGCGAGTCGGACGACCCCGATCTGACCGTCTACGGCGACCTCGCCCGCGCCTGCCCCGGCGACCCCGGCGTCACCGCCGCCCTCCTGCTCCACCACGTCAACCTGGCCCCCGGCCAGGCCCTCTACCTCGGCGCCGGCATCCCCCACGCCTACCTCGGCGGCATCGGCGTCGAGATCATGGCCAACTCCGACAACGTGCTGCGCTGCGGGCTCACCACCAAGCACATCGACGTGCCCGAGCTCATGCGCGTCGTCGACTTCACGCCGGCCGGCCCGCACCTGGTCCGGCCGGAGCAGGACGTACCCGGCGAGCACCACTACCGGCCGCCGGTCCCCGAGTTCGCCCTCACCCGCTACGACCTGGAGACCCCGCACACGCTGCCCGCGGGCCTCCCCCAGATCGTCGTCTGCGTCGACGGGGAGGCCCGCCTGGCCGACCTGACGCTACGGCCGGGCGAGTCGGCGTTCATCCCCGCAGCCGCCCCGTCGACGCCGCTTGCCGGCAAGGGCACGGCGTACCGCGCCACACCGGGCGCCTTTACAAAGTAGATCCGCCACGACGCTTCGATCCGGGCTTGAACGTCCCGTTCCTAGGCTCGCCCACATGAACACCGCGGCCGCCGCCACCCATGTGACCATCGAGCCGAGCATCCTGTACTTCGGGACGCCGGTCGTCCTGCTGTCCACGGAGAACCCGGACGGGACGTTCAACCTGGCCCCGATGTCCTCCGCCTGGGCCCTGGGCCAGGTGATCGTGCTCGGGCTGGGCGCCGAGGGGCAGACCGCCCGCAACCTCATGAGCCGCCCGGAGGTGGTCATCAGCCTGCCCGCCCCCCACCAGTGGGAGGCGGTCGAACGGCTGGCGCCCCTCACCGGACGGCACCCGGTGCCGGCGGGCAAGCAGGCGCGCTGCCGCTACGAGCCCGGCAAGTTCACCGCGGCCGGCCTGCGGCCCGAGCCCTCCGAGACCGTACGGCCGCCGCGCGTGGCCGAGTGCCCCCTCCAGTTCGAGGCGCGGGCGGAGCGGGTGGGCCACGACGTCTCGGGGTCGTTCGTCATCGCGGAGGCCGTCGTGAGCAGGGTGCACGCCGACCCGCGCATCGTCGTGCCCGGCACCCAGCACGTGGACCCGGCCGCGTGGAGCCCGCTCGTCTACAACTTCCGCCACTACTTCGGCCTCGGCCCCGAGCTCGGCCACTCCCACCGCAGCGAGACGCCCCGCTAGGGACCAGGTCAGCCGGGCAGCCGCCGCACCTTGAGCACGTTGTCCCTGCCGGTCCCGGACCGGGGGACCGGACCGTGCTGGGCTCGCTCGTACTCCTCGCAGAGCAGCACCTCCCACTGCCCGTCGGGCAGTTCGAGCGCCGCCAGAACCTCCTGCGGCGTGGCGAAGTGCACGTCGGGGTGCGGGTCGTGCGCTTCGGACGGCCATCCCGCGTGCCCGACGACCAGCAGCACCCCGCCGGGGGCGACGGCCGACGCGGCGGCGCGCAGGATCTCCTCGCGCGGCATGTCCGCGAACGAGTGCAGGAAGCAGGCCGACACGAGGTCGAAGACGCCTTCGGGGAAGGACACGCCCAGGTCGTGCCGCTGCCAGTCGACGCGGTCGGCGACCCCCGCCGCGGCGGCGTGCCCGGCGGCGCGTTCGAGCGCCACGCCGGAGACGTCTGCCGCGGTGACCCGCCATCCCCTGCCGGCGAGCCAGATCGCGTCGCCCCCCTCACCGGACCCCAGGTCCAGCGCGGTGCCGGGCGCCAGGTCCGACGCCTCGCGGACCAGCATCTCGTTGGGGTTCCCGCTCCAGATCTGCGCGCTCGCGGCGTAGCGGGCGTCCCAGTATTCCTCGGAGGTCGCGTGGGCGTCCATGGCGGCGACGGCGCGGCGGGTCTCCTCCGCGACCAGGTCGGCGTTGATGGCCGCCGCCGCCCGCACGCCCGCCGCCGCGGCGCCGATGACCTGCTCGTTCAGGGTGGTGACGTTGCCGGCCACCCACACCCCGGGCACGCTCGTGGCGCCGGCCGGGTCGGCGGGCACGCGGGTGCCGATCACGTGCCCGGACATCTCCATCTCCTCCGTCTCCAGCCCCAGCGCGGCCAGCAGGCCCGCCTGGGCGGTGAGCAGTCCGGCGGTCGCGACAGCCTGGCAGCCGACCACGCGCCCGTCGGCGAGCCGCACCCCGGACAGCCTGCCGTCCGTCACCTCCAGGCCCGCCACCTTGCCCTCGACCACGCTGACGCCCCTGGCCGCGAGCTGCCGCCGCTCGTCGTGGCCGAGCTCGGGCGCGGTGTGCGGGAAGAGCGTCACCTCGGCGCTCCACTGCCGCCACAACAGCGCCTGGTGAACGGAGAGCGGCCCCGTGCCCAGGATCCCGATCTTCTGGTCGCGCACCTCCCAGCCGTGGCAGTACGGGCAGTGCAGCACGTCCTTGCCCCACCGCTCGGCCAGGCCCGGCACGTCCGGCAGCTCGTCGGTCAGGCCGGTGGTGACCAGCAGCCGGTCCGCCTCGACCGACCGCCCGTCCGCCAGCACGACGCGGAAGCCCCCGCCGTCGAGCCGCTCGGCGGTGGTGACGGTGCCCGTCACGATCTCCCCGCCGTACCCGATCACCTCCTCGCGGCCGGCGGCCAGCAACTCCAGCGGCGAGACGCCCTCGCGCCCCAGGTAGGTGTGCACGCCCTCGGCGGGAGCGTTGCGCGGCCGCCCGGCGTCGACCACCAGCACGCTGCGCCGCGCCCGGCCCAGCGTGAGCGCCCCGCTCAGCCCGGCGGCCCCGCCCCCGACCACGACCACGTCGTATCTCGCGTCCATCACGCCTCTCCTTCCGGTGATTCCGACGTCCGACACTGTCCGCGCCCCGCCGCCGATTTGACAATTCCCGTTGCCGAAATGGCAAAGTAGGTCGCATGGACCTAGACGACGTGCTCCAGTCCGTGGGGCCGCGGCTGCGGGCGCTGCGCCAGGAGCGCGGCTCGACGCTGGCGCAGCTGTCCACGAGCACCGGCATCTCCGTCAGCACCCTGTCCCGCCTGGAGTCCGGCGGGCGCCGGCCGACCCTGGAGCTGCTCCTGCTGCTGGCGCGGGCGCACCAGGTCCAGCTCGACGAGCTGATCGACGCGCCGGTGACCGGTGACCCGCGCGTGCACATGCGCCCCATGAAACGCCACGGCGCGACGTTCATCCCGCTGAGCCGCCGGCCCGGCGGGGTGCAGGCGTACAAGCAGATCCTCCCGCCGCGCTGGCCGGGCTACGAGCCGGGCCGGGAGGACCAGAAGGTCCACGAGGGCTACGAGTGGCTGTACGTGCTGTCGGGGCGGCTGCGGCTGCTCCTCGGGGAGCACGAGGTGATCCTGACGCAGGGGGAGGCGGCGGAGTTCGACACGCGGACGCCGCACGCCTTCTCCAACCCCGGCCAGGAGCCGGCCGAGGTCCTCGCCCTGTTCGGCCCCCAGGGGGAGCGCATGCACGTCCGGGCCCGACCCGCCGCCCGGTGAGGTGATCTGGTGCATGATGAAGCACGTGACCGAGTCGGTGATGCGGTGGGTGCGGCGGCACCGGCCTGACGGCAACCCGCTGCGGCGGCGCTCCGACCGTCTGGAGAGCGCCGCGCTGCTCGTGACGGTGCTCCTCGTCCTGCTCAGCGTCTGGCCCGCCGCGGCGGCGGGGAGCCAGGCCTACGACCACGCGCTGCGGGTGGCCGACGACGGGCGCCGGGAGGTCGTGGCGACGTTGCTGGCGAGCGCGCCGGTCACGAGCCTGTCGTTCGGGGAGGTCTCCCGGAGCGAGCCGGCCCCGGCGCGCTGGACGACGCCTTCCGGGCTGGAGATCTCCGGCTCGGTGATGGCGCCGCCCCTGGCCAAGGCGGGCACGCGGATCCGGATCTGGATCGACCCCGCGGGCCGGCGGGTCGCCGCGCCTCCGACCCCGGTCGACCTCCGGGTCACGGCGGTGGCGACCGCGCTGCTGCTGGTGCTGGCGGCGACGGTGGTCGCGGCGACGGGGTTCGCGGGCGTCCGCCGGCTGCTCGACCGGGGGCGTTACCGCGAGTGGGAGGCGGCCTGGTCGCTGGCCGACGCGCGGTGGCGGCGCCGGCGCCGGTCGTAGGCGGAGCGCCGGCGCCGGCGCCGGTCGTAGGCGGAGCGCCGGCGCCGGCGCCGGTCGTAGGCGGAGCGGCGGCGCCGGTCGTAGGCGGGCGAAATTCTCCGCGCCGCCCTGTCGATTCCGGTCTGCCCCGGTGGTCGGTGCTGTAGAAGGACCGTGACAGCGAGCGGAGGAACATGATGGCGCAGTACGCGGTGCTGCTGTACGAGCAGGTCCCCCCGGAGGACCTGCCCGAGGAGGTCCAGCGGGGGCACCTGGCGCTGCCCGCCGAGGTGGCCGCGCGGGGCGGGCGGATCGTCGCCGGGATGGGGCTGGAGCCGCCGGAGACGGCCACCTCGCTCCGCGGCGACCTGGTGACCGACGGGCCCTTCATCGAGACGAAGGAGGTGCTGGCCGGGGTCTTCGTGCTGGAGGCGCGGGACCTCGACCACGCGCTGGAGCTGGCCCGGCTCACCCCGATCGTGCACGGCGGGGTCGAGGTCAGGCCGCTGGTCGGCTTCGAGATCGTGGAGGAGGACTGAGCGCCGCTCCCGACCGGGGCGCCACGGTCGAGGAGGCCGTCGCCGAGGCGCACCGCCGCGAGTGGGCGCTCGTGCTCACCGCGACGGTGCGCGTCACGCGCGACCTGGACGCGGCCGAGGAGGCGGTGCAGGACGCCTACGTCCAGGCGCTGCGCACCTGGCCGCGCGACGGCGTGCCCAGGCGGCCCGGCGCGTGGCTGACCACGGCCGCCCGGCGCAACGCGCTCAACGTGCTGCGGCGCGCCAGGACGCTGGACCGGAAGCTGCCCCTGCTGCTGGAGCCGGAGGACGCCCCGATGCCCGAGCCCGGCGCCGTTCCCGACGACCGGCTGCGGCTGATCTTCACCTGCTGCCATCCGGCGCTGGCCCCCGAGGCCCGCGTCGCCCTCACGCTGCGGCTGGTGTGCGGGGTGGCGACGGCGGACATCGCGCGGGCGTTCCTGGTGGCCGAGGCGACGATGGCCGCCCGGCTCACCCGGGCCAAGAAGAAGATCGCCGCCGCGCGGATCCCGTACCGGGTGCCGCACGGGGCGGAGCTGGCCGATCGCGTGCACGCGGTGCTGACCGTCGTCCACCTGCTCTACAGCACCGGTCACACCGCGCACTCCGGGCGGGAGCTCGTCCGCGACGACCTCACGGACCGGGCGCTCGACCTCGCGCGCCTGCTCCACCTGCTGCTGCCCGCCGAGCGGGAGGCCGCCGGGCTGCTCGCGCTGCTGCTGGTGCACCAGGCCCGGCGCGCCACCCGTACCGACGGGCGCGGGCGCCTGCTCCGGCTGGCGGAGCAGGACCGCTCGGCCTGGGACCGCGAGCTGATCGCCGAGGCGGACCGGCTCCTGGTGGCGTCGCTGACGTCGGGGCCGCCCGGGCGGTTCACGCTCCAGGCGGCCATCGCGGCCGTGCACGCCCAGGCGGCCACGTACGAGGAGACGGACTGGCCGCAGATCCTCGTCCTGTACGGGGAGCTGCTCCGCGTCTGGCCCTCGCCCGTGGTCGCGCTCAACCGGGCGGTCGCCCTGGCCATGGTGGACGGCCCCGCGGCGGCGCTGGCGGAGGTCGAGTCGCTCGAACGCGACGGCCGCCTGGCCGGTTACCGCTACCTGCCCGCCACCAAGGCCGACCTGCTGCACCGGCTGGGGCGGGACGCGGAGGCGGCGGAGGCGTACCGGGCGGCGCTGGCGCTGAGCGACAACGCGGCCGAGCAGGAGTTCCTCGCCGAACGGCTCGCCCACCTGCGCCAGGAGCCCTGACCCGGATTCGTCCTATACCGAAATCGCATGCGTCGTCAGGGCCCGAGTCAAGGCCCCTCCCTGGTCAAGGCCGGTATTCGCGCGAATCGCGGTGATCTCCGAGCGTCTAAGGTGAAGGGGATGGGATGCGTCACCCGGATGAACCCGGTTGGTGGACGGGGTGCGGGCGCGGGGCGCCCCGTCCGGCCCGACGGTGCTGGAGCCGCCGCGGCCGGTGCGGGCGCCCCGCAGACGCCCTCAGGCGTCCGGGGTCCGGTCCGCGTCGGTGCGGGCGCCCCGCTGACGCGCTCAGGCCTCCGGGGTCCGGCCCGCGTCGGTGCCGAAGCCGTCGAGCGTCTGGCGCTCCTCCAGGTCGCGCAGCTCCTGGAAGACCGTGATGTGCAGGCCCGCGGGCGTGTCCAGCCGGGCGTTCAGCGACTCCCAGGGGGTGACCGTGGGCGGCGCCACCTCCGTCGCGCCCGCCGCCACCAGCCGCTCGGTGGTGCCCCGCGCGTCGTCCACCTCGAACGCCACCCGGAGCTTGGGCGCCACCTGGCGGCCCACCTCGACGTCGTCGATCATCTTCTTCTGCGCCGGGTTCGCGATCTCCAGGGTGGCCCGCCCGGCGTCCAGGATCGCCACCCGCGCGCCGTCGTCGCCGGAGAAGGCGGCCTGCTCGGGCAGGCCCAGCACATCGCGGTAGAAGGCCAGCGCGGCCTCGTAGTCCTCGGCCTCCACCACCAGCCGGAGCTGCCGTACGGGGTGGTCGTCGGTGGGTGCGCTCATGCGGTCTCCTCAGCGGGATCGTGGACGTTCATTCCCTGGTGCAACCCGCCCGCCCCACCCGATCATCCCCGGCCGTAGCGGTCCTCGGCCCGCCAGAAGTACCAGAATCCGAAGATCAGCGCGAACACCGCCCAGAACACGCACGACAGCCACACCGTCCGCGGCGGGACGTGGCTGCCGATCAGGATGTCGCGCATCCACTCGATGTAGGAGGCCGCCGGGTTCAGGTACATCACCGTGGCCACCCACTCCGGCAGGCGCGCGCTGTTGACGACCTTGTCGTGGATGGCGAAGAACACCCCGGACGCGTACAGCCACGTGCGCATGATGAACGGCAGCAACTGGCTGAGGTCCCGCAGCGTGGACCCCAGCCGGGCCAGCACCAGCCCCGCCCCGATGTTGAACGACGTCTGCAGCGCCAGCACGACCGGCACCATCAGCCAGAACCACGTGGGGAACTCCCCCGTCAGCGTCACGATCAGCAGCAGCACCCCCATGGAGATGGTGAGCTGCTGCAGCTCCTGGATCGTGTACGCCAGCGGCAGCGACGCCCGGGGGAAGTGCAGGGCGCGGATCAGCGACAGGTTCCCCGAGATCGACTTGGCGCCCGCGGTGACGGTCCGCTGCGTGTACGTGAACACGAACATCCCGGTCAGCAGGAACGCCGGGTAGTTGTCGATGTTCTTGCTGCCGCCGAGGATGAGGCCGAACATCACGTAGTAGATGGCCGCGTTCAGCAGCGGGGTGAGGACCTGCCACATCTGGCCCAGGGCCGAGCCCGAGTATTTGGAGACGTTGCGCGAGGTCGCGTATGTCAGGATGAAGTGCCGCCGCTCCCACAGCTGGCGCGTGTAGACGGACAGTCCCGGGCGCGCGATGGCGGGGCGCAGCCCGTGCTTCCTGGCGAGTTCGGCCAGTGACCCGCTCTCCGGCGGG
This sequence comes from Nonomuraea sp. NPDC050153, assembly GCF_044460125.1. Lineage (NCBI taxonomy): Bacteria > Bacillati > Actinomycetota > Actinomycetes > Streptosporangiales > Streptosporangiaceae > Nonomuraea > Nonomuraea sp. NPDC050153. The sequence goes on along the minus strand of NZ_JBITJQ010000007.1, from coordinate 350,113 downwards.
GCGTTCTCCAGTTGGCTCATGAGCACCTCGCTGCGTTGCGGTCTCCGGGCCCCGGTCCTGGCGGCGCGCGTACACGCCTCTTCCAGATGCCGAGGCTAACGGATCAACCGGTGACATCGCAGCTAGCGGGGGGTATGCGTTTCCGTGCGGCGTCGCCGGGACGGCGTCCTTATGGGGCGATGCCGGGACGCAACATCTCATCCGGCGCCGCCCGCGAATCGCGGGCGGCGGGCAGGCGCGGGCGGGCGGTGGCGGGCGGTGGCGGGCGGTGGCGGGCGGTGGCGGAGGGTCAGGACGGGGGGACGTTCACGCCCGTCACCGCGAAGCGCTCGACGGTCGCCACATGGCCGCCGGTCGACACCACGACGGTCAGCGTCCGTCCCGGGGGCGTCTTGAAGGCGACCCGGGCCGACCACGACGCGTCGGTCCCCCCGGCGCCGACGCAGCACGACTCCCCCACCGGGGTTCGCGAGCCCGGCCGGCGGACCTGGACCCTGATGCTCTCGTCCACGCCCGTGATCCGGCCGCCCACGGCCAGCGGGGACCGCACGACGGCGCCGTAGGGGGGTCTGGTCAGCGAGAACGCGGTGTCGTCCGTGCCCACCACCTCCCACGGCGCGTCCTCGCCCGTGCCGTACCTGACCAGGTGCACGACGGCCGCCACCAGCAGTCGCGGGCCCTCCTCCGCGTTGTAGGCGACGTGCACCCGCGCGTGGTCGCCGGTCCGGACGGACTTGGCGACCTGGTCGATCTCGGTGAAGCCGAGGTAGTCGCGGCTGAAGGCCACCGCGGTGCGGCGGGCGTCGAGGTGCCACGCCTGGCGGCCGTCCCTGCGGTACGCCTCCCGCCACGCCATCGCCTCACCCGGCGTCGAGAACGGCCACAGCGGCTGGTAACGACCTGCGACCAGGCCCCCGCGAGGGGCCGGCGTGGCGGTGCCGGGTGGTGTGCCCGGTGATGTGCCCGGTGATGTCCTCGTGGGCCCGGCCTCCGGGGTGGTGTCCTCGGGCGAGGCCGTCACGGTGACCGAGCTCCGCGGGGCTCCGACGGCTCCGCAACCCACCGCCGCCACCGCGAGCACGACCAGCACCGGAAGGGTACGCCCGGTGAAGCGCTTCATGCGGGACCTCCTGACAATGACGATCGTGCCCGCCGGCCAGGGAAGTATCCCAGCCGACCGCCTCTGATCAGCAGCGAAACGCCGCCGTTGGTCTGCCGGTGCTACATGCCGTGGATGCGGCGGCCCGCGATCTGCTGCGGGACGACGCGGATGTAGAGGCGGCGTTCGCCGCCCGCCCAGGGCGTGACCCCCGAGTCGGCCACCTCCTCCATCTCCTCCGCCGTCACGTGGTGGGCGGGCCCCTGCACCAGGACGCTCCACCCTTCGCGGTTGGCCTCGTCGATCTTGTCGACCTCGAAGGCGATCTTGATGTCCACCCCTTCCAGCCCCGAGCGGAGATCCTCGTCCATCGGGCCGCCGGACGCGGTGCGGAAGACGATCACGCCGTGGTGCAGCTTGTAGTTGACGGGCAGCACGGTGGGCCCGCGCCTGCCGCTGAACGCCACCCGCCCGATCCCGCCCGGTGAGATCAGCCGCAGGCACTCCTCCTGGTCCAGCACCTCCAGCGTCGGGTTGGCCATGGCGGGGCCGCGCCCGGGCGGGCGGTCCACGTCACCGCCCAGCAGCTCGTGCACCGTGGTCTGGAGCGCGTCCGCCAGGCGGTAAAGAGCGCCAGTGTCCGGCATATCGGGATTTTCCTCTAGATATTTCAGGTAGCCGGCTGACATGGCCGCGCGCTCGGCGACCTGTTCGCGGGTCAGGCCGAGACGTTCGCGGCGATGGATGAGGCGGCGTCCGAGATCTCCGGTGCCAGTCATGATCGCTTCTCCTCGCGTATAGGTACGGCGCGCGGTGCCGTTCACACGTGCCTCGTGGTGGTCGGCGTCGATGAAGATCCGGCGCCCGTGGTAGCGGATCGGCATGGACAGCACGCCGAGCCGGCCGGGCAGCAGCGGGTCCAGCCGCAACCCGTCCGGCCGCAGCTCCAGGCCCAGGTAGCAGCGTTGCAGGAGGTCCAGGGTGCCGCCCATGGCGCCCAGGTGGATGCCCTCCGCGGTGGTGCCGCCCTGCACGTCCTTGATGTCGCTGTAGAGGGCCTCGGTGAAGAACCTCCAGGACCGCGCCCGGTTGGAACGTGCCAGCACCCAGGCGTGCACGACCGCGCTGAGCGTCGAGCCGTGGCTGGTGCGGTCGAGGTAGTAGGAGACGGTACGGGGAATCAGCCCGCGTTCGACCGGGTAGCCGAGCCGTTCCAGGATGGCGGTCAGCTCGTCGCCGGTCAGGAGGTAGCAGAGCATGAGGGTGTCGGCCTGCTTGGAGGCCTTGTAGCGGTTGACGTCGTCGCCGTCGGCCTCCAGCGCCCGGTCCAGGCGCCGCACGCCGCGGTAGCGCTCCCAGTCGAGCTCCGGCAGGTCCCCGTACCCGGTGAACTGGCTGATCACGCCGTCGTGGAAGTCCACCCGCAGGCGGCGGCTGATGTCGTCCCAGCGGGCCAGCTCCACGTCCGAGGGTGCGAGCTCGGGCGTCAGGGAGGCGGTGTCGCGGGCGCGCATGAGCAGCCAGGCGGTCATGACGTTCGTGTAGGCGTTGTTGACCAGCCCCGGCACGTCCGCGCCCGGGTAGCCGTCGTGGTACTCGTCGGGCCCCATGACGCCGCGGATCTCGTACCGGCCGCCGTGCGGCACCGCCAGCGAGGCGAAGAACCTGGCGATGTCCAGCAGCAGCTCCGCGCACCACGCCGGCATGGCGCCGGTGGCCAGGTAGTGCTGCCACACGTTGTAGGCGATGGCCAGGCCGACGTGCCGCTGCAGGCGGGAGCGGTCGGGCAGCCAGCGCCCGGACAGCGGGTTGAGGTGCAGGGCCGGGGTCTCCTCGCGGCCGTCGCTGCCGCTCTGCCACGGGAACATCGCGCCCTTGTGCCCGGCCGCCCTGGCCGCGGCCCTGGCCTCCGGCAGCCGCCGCCAGCGGTAGCGCAGCAGGCCGAGCGAGACCTCGGGGAAGCGCAGGCTCAGCCACGGCTGCACGAACAGCTCGTCCCAGAACACGTGGCCCCGGTACGCCTCCCCGTGCAGGCCGCGGGCGGGCACGCCGACGTCGAGGTCGGCGGTGTGCGGGGAGAGCGTCTGGAGCAGGTGGAAGATGTGCACGTGGACGGCCTGCGCCAGCCGGTGGCCGCCCAGGTCGAGCCCGGCCCGCCGCCACAGCCGCTCCCACGCGGCCTCGTGGGCGGCCAGCAGGCCGTCGAACGGGGGCGCGCGGCGCACGTGCCCGAGCGCCGCCGAGCGCGGGTCGTGCGTGGCGGGGTCGCGCGAGGTCGTCACCGCCACGATCTTGGTGAGCGTGGCGGGCCGGCCCTGCGCGAGATCGAGCACGTGGTCGGAGAAGACATGGCCCGCCCGGGGCCGCGGCCGCGCCCCCGGCGACCGGTCGGGGGCGGGCGCGAGGGCCAGAGTGGAGGCCGACGTGCGGGCCGACGCGCGGGCAGGCGCGGACGCCGACGTGCGGGCGGGCGTGGGAGCCGGTGCGGGGGCCGGTGCGGGGGCGCTGACGTCCACCCGGGCGGCCAGGGCCACGGTGACGTGCGAGCCGCGGGTGCGCGCCGCCAGCCAGGCCACCTCGCCCTCGGAGCCGGTGGCGTGCCCGGTGAGGTGGTCGCCGCGCAGGTCGTGGTAGCGGGCCACCCCCCGGTTCGCCACCCGGCCGTCCAGGGTGGCGCGCACGCTCATCGGCCCCGACCAGTTCTCGGCGGTGAAGGTGGTCTCCAGGGCGGCCAGGCACGGCTGGGCCATCGACACGAGGCGGCGCTGCCGTACCCGCGTGACCCGGCCCTCGCCGTCGCGCCAGCGCAGGTCGCGCACCAGCACGCCGTGCCGCAGGTCCAGCTCGTGCCGGTAGGACAGCAGCGCCGCCCGCTCGGGCCGGAACCACGCGCACCCCGGGGTGGCGAACGTCAGCGGCAGCCAGTCGGGCAGGTTGACCATGTCCTCGTTGGTCACGGTGTGCCCGGCGACGATGGATTCGAGGCGGTCGTAGCAGCCCGCCACGTACGTGCCCGGCGTGCGCGGCTCGCCGTCCGGGGTGGCGCCGCGGGTGGCGAACCTGCCGTTGCCGAGCGTGCACAGCGCCTCCCGCGTCCCCTCCCCGCTGGGGTCGAAGCCGTCGTACACGAGCGTCCAGTCGTTCATGGCCGTCCCACCGGCACGCGGCCGGAGACCTCGGCGTCGGCCAGATCGGCGACCACGACGTCCGCCCCGGCGGCCCGCATCGCCTCGGCGGCGCTGCCCGCGACGGCCCGCGGCCCGTCCCCTGGCTCCCGCAGCCCGCTCCTGTCCACCCCGACGACCAGGCCGAACCCGCCCTTCCTGGCGGCCTCGACGCCCGGCAGGGCGTCCTCCACGATCGCCACCACGGCCGGGGCCAGCTCCAGGCGGCGCGCGGCCTCCAGGAACAGCGCGGGATCCGGTTTGCCGCTCAGCCCCAGCTCGGCGGCGTCGTCGCCGCCGACCAGCACGTCGAACAGGTGCAGCAGCCCCGCCGACGACACCACCGCCCGGCAGTGCCTGCTGGCCGACACGACGCCGGTGCGGCAGCCGCGGTGCCGCAGCTCGTGCAGGAGCGCGACGGTGGAGGGGAAGGCGGCCACGCCGTGGTGCGCGATCGCCTCCACGAACAGCGCGTCCTTGGCCAGCCCCAGCCCGTGCACGGTCTCCGCGCCCGGCTCGTCCTGCGGGCCGCCCTCGGGGATCGAGATGCCGCGCGCGGCCAGGAACGTGCGCACCCCGTCCAGCCGGGACCGCCCGTCCACGTAGGCGAGGTAGTCCGCGCGCACGTCGAACGGCGCGGACCGGCCGCGCAGGAACGCGTCGAACACGTGCTTCCACGCGGCGGCGTGCACCCGCGCCGTGTCGGTGACCACGCCGTCGGTGTCGAAGACGACCGCCCGGATCCTGGTCAGGTCGAAGGTGGCCATATCCAGCACGCTACCCACCCACGTGGCGGCCAGCCCTGCCGCCTGACCAGGCACGATACGGCTCGGCGCGGTGGCGCGCCCCCGGCGTCCTCACGGGCACCCCGTCGCGGCGAAGGCGAGGAACTGGGTCACCTCGCGCTGGTCGAAGTTGTCGTCCGAGCCGATCACCAGCGTGCACGTCCCGTCGGCCAGGCGCGGCCCCCAGGCCAGGCTCTCGAGGTTCTGCGTCGGCGGCCGGAAGGCGCCGAGGTCCTGGACCAGCCGCTTGGTCACCGGCCGGTACGGCATGCCCTGCGCCAGGTCGTCCCTGGCCAGCACGTTCGTGGCGCCGCGCAGGTCGATCTCGTACAGCTTGACCCGGTAGTTCACGCCCTGGATCCAGGAGCGTTCGAGCGCGAGATAGCGGTTGTCGTCGATGGCCAGGATCTCCGAGACGCCACTGTCGGACTCCCCGCCGGGCGGGATCGGCGCGGTGGGCAGCGGGTCGAGCGGGTAGGCGTACTGGGCGCGCGCGGTGCCCTGGCGGTTCCACACGGTCAGGCGCGCGGGCGCGCCGCGCTCGACCGAGGGCACCGGCCCGTCCTCGTAGCGCGGCCCCTCGGTGACGCCGACGATCGCGTTTTCCGTGACCGCCAGCCCTTCGAAGCCGAAATTGCGCCGAGGCCCGCTCTCGGTCTCCGTCAGCCGCAAATTCGGCGGCACCCGCAATTCTCCGATATGACGCCCCAGAACGTCGGTCGTGCGCACCCCCGCGGCGGAAATCGGAATGGCCGGATTGCGGCCGTCCGGCCGGTCCCCCTCGTCTCCCCAGACCAGCCGCCCGCTCCACCGGTCGAATCTGATCGACTCGGGGTCGGCCGCGCCCGGCTGGCCGTAGGCCGGGTAGGGCGTGCCGTCGGCCCTGGTCAGGGTCTTGACCCCGGTCACCCGCGCGCCGACGAACTCCCCCGTCTCGCTGTCGAACTCCAGCCGCCCGGTGTAGAAGCGGGCGGGGTTGTAGCGCCAGCGGTCGTCGGAGATGAAGTACCAGGTGCCGGTGGCCGGATCGCGGTCGATCCCCGACAGCCCGCCCACCGTGGTGTCCTGGAACTTCAGCAGGTGCGACAGCCGCTGCTCCCCGAGGAAGCGCGTGATCCGCACGGGGTCGCGCCGCGCCGCCGACGCGGGAGGGGCGGCGCCCACCGCCAGCGTGAATGCGACGGCGATTTGCATGATTCTCCGCGAACGAGCCATCTGACCCCCGTAATTCAAAGCCGAACCGACGGAGAAAATGAAAGCGCGGATCAGTGGCGAAGTCCACGGACAAATAACAGCACGCCGCCCATCAAAAGGGGCAAATCATTCCAGGAGTTTCAGTCGCTCCGGAGGGAGGCGGCCACGCCGTCGAGGATGAGCCGCAGCCCGTGCGCGAACGCCTCCTCGCTCGTGGGGGCCCCGCCCTCGCGCACGCCCGCGACCGTCAGGGGGAAGTCGGCGTACGCGGACAGCTCCCGGGTCTCGCCCCGCTCCCGGCGCTCGCGCTGCGCCTGCTCGTTGAGCACGAAGCCGAGGGTGTAGTGGCTGATCGACCCGATGGCGTGCAGGCCCTGGCCGGGCGTGAACCCCAGCGCGACCAGGGTCTTCAGCTCCTCCTCGAACGCCCGCGCCACGCTCGCGCCCGGGTCGCTCCCGGTGACCAGCCGTGCCCCGTCACGATGGCTGAGCAGCGTGCGCCGATATCGGTGGGCCCGCCGGGCCAGCCACTCCCGCCAGGACTCGCCCGCGCCGGGGCCGCCCATCTCGGGGTCGAGCAGCTCGCGCGCCATCTCGTTCAGCAGCTCCTGCTTGTTGCGGAAGTGCCAGTAGAGCGCCGGGTTCTGCACGCCGAGGCGGGCGGCGAGGCGGCGTACCGACAGCCCGTCCAGGCCCACCTCGTCGAGCAGCTCCAGCGCGGCGCGCACGACCGTGTCCCGCGCCAGTCCCTTCTGTGCCATCGCGGGACACCTTAACATCGCTAAGGGCGGGTCCCGATCACCGCGGTGGCGTCCAGCTCGTCCGAGCTCGCCACCCGGGCGGCCAGTCCCGCGCGGGCGACGGCCTCGGCGGTGGCGCCGGCCTGCCGCTCGCTGGTCTCGACCAGGAGGTGGCCGCCGGGGGCGAGCCACCGCGGCGCGCCGGCGATCACCCGCCGCACGACGTCGAGCCCGTCGCCGCCCCCGTCGAGCGCCATGAGCGGCTCGTGCAGCCGGGCCTCGGGCGGCAGCAGCACGATGGAGCCCGAGGGCACGTACGGAGGGCTCGCGATCACGATGTCCACCCGGCCCAGCAGCGAGGCGGGCAGCGGGTCGTACAGGTCCCCCTGGTAGACCCGGCTCCTGAGCGTGCCGCCGGGGCGGAGGGGCGCGGCGGCGAGATTCCGGCGGGCACAGCGCACGGCGGCGGGATCGAGGTCGACGGCGTGCAGTTCGGCCCCCTCCAGCCCCGTAGCCAGCCCCGTAGCCAGCCCCGTAGACAGCGCCGCAGCCAGCGCCGCCCCGGCCGCGCCGCTGCCGCAGCACAGGTCGAGGATGACCGGCGGCCCGGGGAGCCGGCGGGCCAGCGCGGCGGCCTGGCCGATGAGGAACTCGGTGCGCGGCCTGGGCACGAACACCCCCGGCTCCACGACCACCCGCAGGCCGCAGAACTCGGCCCAGCCGAGGACGTGCTGGAGGGGTTCGCCGAGGACGCGGCGCTCGACCATCGCGGCGAGCTCGGCGGGGGTGCGGGCGGTGGAGACGAGCAGCTCGACCTCGTCCTCGGCGAACACGCAGCCGGCGGCGCGCAGCCTGGCGACGATGGCGGAGGTGGAGGCAGTTGAGGGGACAGATGACGAAAAAACCGACATGAGAGCCTTTCGGGATGCCGATGGGCGCTCCCGCGGTCACCTAATCCTGATCGTGGGGAGGGAGCACCCGGCCTGCCACAGCGCTGATGGGTCTCACCTCCTGAGGACGATCTCTCCGAGAGAGTATCAGAGCTTTCCCCGCGCCCGGAGGGGGCTACCCGTCGATGCGCGGGACGTCCGGGATGTCGCCGTGCAGGCGGAGGCCGGCGCCGGGGCTGGTGTCGATGGTGAGCGTGCCGCCGATCGCGCCGAGGCGGTCGTACATGTTGGTGATGCCGTACCCGCTGCGGACCAGGTCGGGGCGGCTCCCGCGCCCGGTGTCGCGGAAGTCGAAGGAGAGCCCGTCGCCGCCGCTCAGCGCAATCGTGATGCCGGCCCCCTCCCCCGCGTGCTTGTTGGCGTTCTGCAGGGCTTCCAGCAGGCAGAAGTAGACGTTGGTCTCGATCTCGGGCGGGTAGCGCCCCAGCCCGGAGGCGCGGACGGTGGCGGGCAGCGGGCTGTGCCGCGCAGCGGCGCGCAGGGCCGTCTCCAGCCCGTGCTCGGCCAGTTGCCGCGGGTAGATCCCGTGCGCCAGGTCGCGCAGCTCGGACTCCGCCTCCCGCAGGTCGCCGCAGAGCTGCGCCAGCAGCGGCCCCACCTGCTCGGGGTCGGTGGCCAGCAGCCGCTGCGCCACCCGCGACTGGACCGCCGCCGCCACCAGCCGCTGCTGGGCGCCGTCGTGCAGGTCGCGCTCGATCTGGCGGCGCTCCCGGTCGGCCGCCGCCACCAGCCGCGCCCGCGACTCCTGCAGCGCCTCGGCCCTGGCGACCAGCATCACGTGGTTCTGCCAGGCCAGGAACGAGGCCCTGGTCAGGCCGAGCACGACCAGGACGATGACCAGGACGTCCACCGCCGGGCCGCCGAGGCCGACGCCGGGCGAGAAGCGCGCCGCGAGCGTGACGGCCGCGGCGGTGCCGATGGTGCAGGCCATGACCGCCTTGAAGCGCCGCCGGGGCAGGTACGCGACCGACAGCAGCACGGGCGACACCGTCATGAGCGTGGCGTACGGAAGGGCGGCCGGGAGCATCGCGGTCAGCGCGAGCGCGTAGCACCAGGTGACGGCCGCGGAGATGCCGATGGCGCGTTCGAGGCGGCCGCGCCTGACGACGCGCAGGGTCCCCACGATGATCAGCGCCACGGCGAGGCAGCCGCCCGCCAGGACCAGCAGCCAGGCGGCGCGCGAGCCGGCGAAGTCCGCGACCGCGCCCGTCCCGGCGATCAGCGCGACCCCCAGGATCGCCCACAGGCCGGTGGTGATGTACCGGTGCGGATGCGGATCGGTACGGCGCTGGAGGCCGACGTACAGCCGGGCGATCACGTCCCAGACGCGCTGCAGGAAGGTGCGCATGGCGGCGCCGGGCTCGCGCACCGGACGCCGGACCCCGGCGCTCTCCAGCGCGGCGCGGGGCAGGTGGCCGTGCAGGTGCAGCCCGCCGCCCGGCGGGGTGTCGATGGTGAGGGTGCCGCCGATGGCGCCGAGGCGGTCGTTCATGGTCGTCACGTCCTCGCCCGCGTGGAGCAGGTCGGACGTGGAGCCGGGGCCGGTGTCGTGGAAGTCGAAGGACAGGCCGTTGCGGTCGAGCAGGGAGATGGTGACCCTGGCCCGGTCGCCCGCGTGCTTGATCGCGTTCTGCAGGGCCTCCAGCAGGCAGAAGTAGATGTTGATCTCGATTTCGGGCGGGTAGCGGCCCAGCCCGGAGGCGCGGACGGTGGTCGGGAGCGGGCTGTGCTGCGCGGCGGCGCGCAGGGCCGTCTCCAGCCCGTACTGGGCGAGTTGGGGCGGGTAGATCCCGTGCGCCAGGTTCCGCAGCTCGGCGCTGGCCTCCTGAAGGGCGTCGGAGAGCCGCCCCAGCAGCGGTCCCACCTGGCCGGGGTCGGTGGCCAGCAGCCGCCGCGCGACCCGCGACTGCGCGGCCGCGGCGTCCAGGCGGCATTGGGCGCCGTCGCGCAGGCTGCGCTCGATCTGGCAGCGCTCGCGGTCGGCCGTGGCCACCAGCCGGGCGCGCGACTCCTGCAGCGCCTCGGCCCTGGCGACCAGCATGACGTGGTTCTGCCAGGCCGCCAGCGACACCAGGATGGTGATGAACGGGACGAACACGATGGCCAGCGCGTGCGTGACCGCCGGGGGCGCCGCCTGTTCGAGGCCGACCCCGCCGAGCAGGCTGCCGGCCGCCACCAGGGCCGTCCCGGCCAGCATGGTCGCGCCGAGCATCGCCGACAGCCGCGCGTGGTTCATGTGCTGCACGGCCACCAGCACCGGCAGCAGCACGGCCAGCGTCAGGGTGGCCAGCGCGAAGGGCACCATCGCCGTGACGGCGACCGCCACGACCCAGTTGGAGACCGCGAAGACGACGACCGCGGCGAAGCGCCGGTAGCGGTGGATGAGGTGGATGGCGCGCAGCAGGAACGCGGCCATGACGAGGAGCAGCGCGACGATGGCGATCAGCCAGTCGTTCCGCACGACCCCGGCGCGCAGCGCGACGAGCCAGCCGGTGGCCACGGCGACGCCGGCGAGGTCCGCCAGGATGTAGGTGCGCAGCCGCTCCCACTCGGGCGCGCCCATTTCGATGGTCTCCGTCCCCCACAGGCCCGCTAAGACGCCGCGGGCCCCCCGTCGCTCCACAGTGCCTCCAATTCGTCGGGGCCGAAGCGGTCCTTGTGCCGGTAGTGGGCACCGATCCCCCTCGCCTCCCGGGGCAGCTCCTCGGTGTCGTCCACCGACAGCAGGACGATCACCGTCTCGGGATGGGAGCACCTGATCCGCCGCGCGGCCTCCAGCCCTCCGATGCCCGGCATGTTCACGTCCATCAGCACCATGGCGACCGCCCGCTCCTCGATGAGGCCCAGCGCCTCCTCGCCGCTGGCCGCCTCCCCCGCCAGTTCGAAGCCGTCGGCCACGGCGATCACAGCGGCCACGGCCCGGCGGAACGACGGCAGGTCGTCCACCACCAGAACGCTCACGCGGTGCTGCTCCACAAGCCCGATCGTCGCACCCGCGCGCCGTCCTGTCGGTGGTGCCAGCATCACTGTCGCGGCGACGAATCGGAGTCGAGGAACATCAGGACGGCCTTGACCCGCCGGTTGGTGTCGCGGTCGCCGTGCAGGCCGAGCTTCATGAAGATGGAGTTGATGTACTTCTCCACCGCGCGCTCGGAGACCCCGAAGCCGGCCGCGATGGCCAGGTTGGACCGGCCGGCGGCGACCTCGGCCAGGGTCTCGCGCTCCCTGGGCGTCAGCCGCCGCAGCGCGTCCCCTTCGTTGCGGACCTTGGCCGAGACGAGCGAGTCGACGACCACGGGATCGATGAACGACCCGCCGGAGGCCACCGTCCGCACCGCCGAGATCAGCTCGCCCGGGGCGGCGACGCGCTCCTTGAGCAGGTATCCGCGCCTGCTGCTGCCCCCCTCGATCAGCGCCAGCAGGTAGCCGGGGTCCAGGAACTGCGACAGCACGAGAACCGCCACCTCCGGGTGGGTCCTGCGCAGCGCCGTGGCCGCCCGGATGCCCTCGTCCGTCAGGGTCGGCGGCATGCGGATGTCGGTGACGACCACGTCGGGCTTCTCCCGCTCGACGCCGGCCATCAACGCGTCGTAGCCGGAGCAGACCGCGGCTACCTCGACGCCCGGCTCGGTGGCGACGAGCGCCTGGATGCCGGCGCGCACGAGCAGGCTGTCCTCGGCGATCACTATCCGCAACTGCGTCACCGTCAAACGGTAGTCCGCGCGTGCGCACCCGCTCAACACACCTTGATCGGTTCGCACCCTCCGGTGAGGAAAACCGAACCACGAATCGGAAGGCAGCTTTATCGGACATTTGATGCTCCGGCGGGAAACTGGCCACACGACAGCGATTCGGGGGACTTTCAGCTGAGGGGGGACGATGATTCACCTCGCCGAGCGGATTTCGCGAATCCGGTCCTGGGCCGCCGCGCTGCTCGTCCGAGCCGACTTCGCGCTCTGCGTGGAGGAGGACGAGTGGGCCCTGCGCCGGGGATGGACGGTCGCCAAGACGGGTTTCGGCGCCCGGCGCTACCGCGACCCGCGCTTCGACGCGCTCAAGGCCGCCCGGACGGCGGCGGACCTCAAGACCGCCCGGACGGCGGCGGACCGGGCCGAGGAGGTCGGGCGCCATGTCTTCTCGTAACGAGCGGCACAATCCGTACGCGCGGGCCGAGACGCCGTTCCCGGCCGCGCGGCCGGTCGTCGTGCTGTGGCGGTGGCGTACGGAGATCGCGCTGCTGGTCCTGGCGGGGGCCGCGATCACCGTGACGGCCGCCGCCGCGGGGCAGGGGCAGTGGTGGGCGGCGTTCGCGCTGGCCGGGAGCGTCAGCGTGCCCGCGACCGTCCCCGCCGGCCGCGCCTGGCTGCGCCGTCACTTCTGGTGCCTGTTCTCCCGGCACCGGCTGCAACGGGTCTTCCTGGAGACGCCGATGCACACGCGGAAGGGCAGAATTCCGCTGGTGCTCTGGATGACGCCGCGGGAGTTCGGGGAAAGGGCCTTCCTCCTGCTGCGGGCAGGGATCTGCGCCGAGGACCTCGAGGCGTTCGCGGGGGAGATCGCGGCGGCGTGCTGCGCCTCCTCCGCCCGCGTCTCCCGGCACCCGCGGCAGGCGCAGTTCGTGACGGTCGAGATCGTACGCCGTGAGGAGCCGGCCGGGGCCGGCGCGTGGCGCGGCGGCGACCCGGACGAGGGGCGCCCTCTTCAGCGCCTGGCCGGGTGATCGGCAGGGTCTGGATCACGGCCCCGTGACCCTTTGGGAGAGTGGCCCCGCGCGTCGGGCGGCTACGTGGTCGCGGGCGGCGGGCGGGCTGAGCGGGCGCCGTCTTCGCCGCCGGCCCCGGCCTGCGCGGACGGCCGGTCCTGACCACCACCCTGCGATGCTAACCTAGGGCTCCTAGGATAACTACTAGGTGGATTAGGTTCAGGAGGTGGCCATGGCGCGTGCCGGGCTGACGGCGGAGCGGGTGACCGAGGCGGCCGCGGATCTGGCCGACGAGGTCGGGTTCGACGGCATCACCGTGTCCGCGCTGGCACGCAGGTTCGGGGTCGCGGACGCGAGCCTGTACTCGCACGTCAAGAACCTCAAGGACCTGCGGGTCCGCGTGGCGGTCGTGGCCGCGCGCGAGCTGGCCGACCGGCTCGCGGACGCGACGGCGGGGCGGGCGGGCAAGGAGTCGCTGGCCGGGTTCGCCAGTGCCTGGCGCGAGTTCGCGCGCACCCGTCCCGGCCGCTACCAGGCGACCCAGATGCCCCTGGACCCGGCCGTGGTGGCCGAGTCCGCGGGGCATCTGCGCATCATGTCCATCACGTACGCGCACCTGAGCGCGTACGGGCTGCCCGAGCCGGACCTGACCGACGCCATCCGCCTGCTGCGCAGCACGTACCAGGGATTCTTCAGCCTGGAGGCGAGCAGCGGGTTCAACCATCCGCGCGACCTCCAGGACACCTGGACGAAGATCCTCGACGTGCTCGACGTCGCGCTGAGGCATTGGCCGAGCAACCCCCAAGGAAACGATCGTGAATCCCCTCACTGAGAACGACATCCGCACGTCCTTCGTCAACTGCTCCAAGGGTGAGGCGCGCCGGCTCGGCCTCCCGCGCGGCCTGTCCGGGTCCCCCTGGTCCGACCTCGACTTCCTGGGCTGGCGCGACCCGGGGGCGCCCGAGCGGGCATACCTGGTGGCCGAGCGCGACGGCGGGCCGGTCGGCGTGGCGCTGCGCCTGGCGCAGGAGGTGCGCAGGAGCTTCACCAAGTCCACGCTGTGCTCGGTCTGCGTGACGCCGCACTCGGGCACCGGGGTGGCGCTGTTCACCGCGCCCAGGGTCGGGGCGGCGGGCCGCCAGGGCAACACGGTCGGCGCCTACATGTGCGCGGACCTGGCCTGCTCCCTCTACGTCCGCGACAGGAAGCAGACGGAGCTGGGCACCCGGTTCGAGTCGCTCACCGTGGCGGAGCGGGTCGCGCGTGCCGCCGCCAACCTGGACGGGTTCCTGGAGCGGGTGCTCGACGGGGAGCTGAGGTGACGGGACTTGGCGGGGGCGACGCCCAGCACGCGTCCGCGGACGGGAAGGGCCATCCGCGGCGCCGTCCAGGCGCTCTGTGAGGCGCCTGCGTGGGCGTCGCCCATAGCTTGGACAGCGCTTGCCCGCCCGGCGGTTCCATCGAAACGCCGATGATCATGCACTCGCGTCAGCCGAGCAGCTCAGGCATGTGGTCCTTGAGGGTGTCCAGGAAGGCCGCCGCCAGCCGGCTCTCATAGCCGCGCCTCCTGCGGACGGCGACCACGGGCAGGCCCGCGTCCAGGTCGTCCACCTCGATCGCCCGCAGGCTGCCGATGCGCAGCTCCTCCCGGACGCTGCTGACGGGCATGAGGGCGACGCCCAGCCCGGCCTCGACCAGCCTCCGCTGCGCGGTCAGGCTGTCGACCCTGGTGATCGCGGGGTCCGCCGCGCCGGACGCGGCCAGGAGACGTCCGAGAAGGTGACCGAAGGAGTCGCTCTGGCCCCGCTCGGGCGGGAAGCCGAGCCACCGCTCCCCCCGCAGGGCCCGCAGGTCGGGCAGGCCGCGGGCGGTGACCGGGTGCGCGGCGGCCACCACGACCAGGAGCTTCTCCACCCCGAGCGGGATCGACTCCAGCTTGGGGTCGGCGTCGGGGAAGTAGCGCAGGCCCAGCGACGCCTCGCCGCCGCGCACCAGCGCGCTGACCTCGCGGCTGGTCGCGGTGCGCAGGTCGACCGCGGCCTCGGGGAACTCCGCCTCGAACGCGCGCAGCGCCCGGACGATGTGCGAGTCGGCCAGGGTGCCGACGATGGCCAGGCTGAGGGCCCGCGCCTCGGCGGGCTCCCGCGACAGGTCCCGTACGGCCCGCTCGCCGTCGCGGATCGCGGCGAGGGCGGCCTCGGCGTACGGCAGGAGCGCGCGTCCGGCCTCGGTGAGCACCACCCGGCGACCGGCCCGCTCGAACAGCGCCGAGCCCAGCGACCGCTCCAGCTCCTTGATCCGGCGGCTGATCGCGGGCTGGGACCGGTCGAGCCGCCTGGACGCCTCCGTGAACCCGCCCAGCCGCGCGATGCACACGAACGTCTCAAGCTCTTCCACGGTCACGATCCATCAGTATTCCTGATGTCAAAAGTCAGATCTATGCATTTGACGGATCACTCAGATGGCGACGACAGTGAGCCCATGACCGATCAGCCGGCCAAGGCCACCCGTTTCCGGGCTCTGCACGAGCGACCGGAGCCCTTCCTGCTGCCCAACCCGTGGGACGCCGGGACGGCGCGACTGCTGGCCGGCCTCGGATTCGAGGCCGTCGCCACCACGAGCCTCGGCGTGGCCAACGTGCTGGGCCGCACCCGGGCCGGCCGGCAGGACGTCCTCGACAACTGCCGCGTCATCAGCGAGGCGACGTCCCTGCCCGTCAACGCCGACCTCGAGAACGGCTACGCCGACGAGCCCGCCGAGGCGGCCAGGATGATCGCCGACGCCTGCGCGTGCGGCGCGGTCGGGGCGTCCATCGAGGACGCGTCCGGCGATCCAGGCGCGCCGATCTACGACTTCGGGCTCGCCGTCGAGCGGATCCACGCGGCCGTCGAGGTCGCCCGCGGGCTGCCCGTCCCGCCCGTCCTGACCGCCAGGGCCGAGAACCTCCTGTACGGCGTCGCCGGCCTCGACGACACGATCAGGCGCCTGCAGGCGTTCGAGGCGGCGGGCGCCGACGTCCTGTACGCGCCGGGGCTGCGCACGCTCGACCAGATGCGCGCGGTCGTCTCCTCCGTCGGCAGGCCGGTCAACGTGGTGATGGGCTTCGCCGACCCCTCGATCACGCTGGAGCAGCTCGCCGAGATCGGCGTGCGCCGGGTGAGCATCGGCGGCGCGCTCTCCCGGCTCGCCCTGCGGTCGTTCCTGGACGGGGCACGGCAGATGCGGGCGGGCCGGTTCGGGTTCGTCGCCGAGATGGCCTCGATCTCCGAGCTCCACGAGGAGTTCGCGCCGCCGCCCGGGTAGACCGCCCGGGTAGGCCGCTCAGGTGGCGGAGAGCAGCCACCGCCAGCGCGGCAGCTCCAGCACCGCGGTGACCACGGCCAGCACCGACACCGCCGCGGCGGCGAACACCGGCCAGGCCACCCACGCCGCCGCCACCGCGGCCACGAGCTGCAGCAGGACCAGCGCGATCGTCACCGGCCCCGGCACCGCGACGATCACGTTCCGCTTGTCGCCCGGGGTGGAGAACAACGTGGGCAGGCCGATCAGCACCACCACCGACAGCACGGCCAGCGGGACGGAGTGCGGGGCCAGCGCCCATGGGGTGGCGACCCAGGCGACCAGCTCGGTGGCGAACCGGAACGCGGAGGCGACGCGGTCGTCCGGGCGCGGGGTGGAGGGCATGCGCGCAATCTACCGGGTCCGTCCCACAGGCTCCTCACCTTCACGATCAAGGCGCCATCGTGGCCTCCATGAAGCCGACCGAGGCGGGATCCCGGGGGTCGCCGTGGATCTCCTCGCCCGCGAAGACCACGAACTGGTGCCACCACCCGCTCAGCTGCCCACCCGGGAACTTCGCGGCGGTCCAGGGCTTGGCGTCGGCGAAGACGTACTCGGCCCAGGGGTTGGCCGGGTTGGGCGGGGCGCCGAAGTAGCGCGGGCCCGCCTTGGGCCAGACGACCGGCCGGCCGCCGTGCCCGCGCAGGGCCTTGAGGAAGCCGTCCGGCGGCGGGTGGCCCATCGCGTATGGGCTCCACACGATCTGCGCCTGCAGCCCCGGGCGGCGCGCCGCGGCGCGGGCCTTGGCGGTGGCCAGCAGGCGGTCCTGACCGGGGTCGGTGAAGCCCACGGTGTCGAAGACCAGCGCCCGGGCCACGCCCGCGCGGTTGCCCGGGTCGTTCAGCAGCTCCCACAGCGCGTGGCCACCGCTGCTGTACGCGCCCACCCACGTGTCCTGGGCGACCCGCAGCGTCCCGTTCGCGGACGCCGCGGCCCCGGGCTGGGGCGGCTGCGGTGGAGCGATCTCGCCCGGCTCCAGCAGTTGCTGGCCTGGCCCGCCGAACCCGCCCCTGGTCCACAGCAGCCGGATCGCGGCCGACAGGCGCGCGGTGTTGCCCGGCCCGGCGTTGCCGCCGTAGCCGTAGCCGGGGCTGTTCTTCTCCGGCACCGGCAGCAGCAGCACCCGCAGGGAGCGCGTCTCGGAAACGAGCTTGGGCGCGGTCCTGTCCAGGGCGTACTCCATGCCGCACGGCAGGAACGAGTAGGCGTTCAGCGGGTGGTCGGCGTCGGGGCTGTGGTCGATGAGCTGGTGCCAGTCCGGCAGCCCGGTGATCTTGGCCTTGCCGGTCCTGGTGTGGCCCTGGAGCAGGTAGCGGCACAGGTTGCGCAGGCCGGTGGTGGCGTGCGCCGGCGCGGCGAGCACGTCGGGCCAGGTGGCGGGGTAGGAGTAGGCGCTGCCGATGGGCCGCAGGAACAGGTATCCGCCCACCGAGGTCTCGCTGGGCAGCTCCCGCACGGGCGGCAGGCTCGCGAACCACAGCATGGGCGTGACGCGGGTGTTGAGCAGCACCCGCAGCCGCTCCGGCCGGTCGTTGCAGGTCGGCTCCAGGTACCAGGGGTTGAAGCCGTCCTCGTGGTTGTTCCGGCACACCCGGAAGTGCAGCGCCCACCACAGGTTGGTGACGTCCAGGAACTCGGTGTCGATCTCGGGCGTGTCCCCGGCCGCCATGCGCAGCAGCGGATGGCGGCCGAAGAAGGACCGCGCCGTGCCGGTCGGCTGCGTGCTCGGAACATCCTGGAGCACCTCG
Organism: Nonomuraea sp. NPDC050153; assembly: GCF_044460125.1. Taxonomy (NCBI): domain Bacteria; kingdom Bacillati; phylum Actinomycetota; class Actinomycetes; order Streptosporangiales; family Streptosporangiaceae; genus Nonomuraea; species Nonomuraea sp. NPDC050153. The sequence goes on along the minus strand of NZ_JBITJQ010000007.1, from coordinate 332,392 downwards.
CCGCCTCCGCCGCGCCGCCTGAGGTGCGCGGCGAAGCGGTCGAGCCGGTAGGCGTCGGGCACGAGCACCCGCGGCCTGGCCACGGTCAGCCGCTGGACCACCGACAGCGCCTCCTCGTCCTGGCCCGCGGCCCGCAGCCGCACGGTGAGGCTCAGCCGCAGCGCCGCCGCCGTGTCGGGGACGGTGAAGGCGGCCGACACCTCGTTCGGCGCCCCCGCCGGCGGGCACGGCTGCCCCGCCGCCGGATCGGCCCAGCGTGCCGGTTCGGTGGCGTCGAGTGCCCGCAGCTCGACCTTCACCGCGCCTCGGAGCAGGGGGTGGGCGGCCTCGCCGGGCCGCCGCCACCTGATCGTCGTCGTGAAGGCCATGTCAGAGCTGCTGCCCGGTCTTGGGGTCGTACCGGACCTGCACCGCCACCACCTGGTCGGTCGGCAGGACCTCCACCCACTGGTCGAACACCTGGTACGGCGCGGCCGGCCGGAATCCGCCCTCCAGCGGATCGAACCCGGTCTCGAAGACCTCCTCGGTGGCCAGCGTCTTGGTGATGTCGGTGTTGGCCGCCTGGAGCTCGGCCGCGAGCAGGTCGAGGACCTGGCCCACCGTCTTGCCCTGGTAGGCGGGCGGGTCGCCCGGCTGCATCGGGTACGGCAGCCCGAGCCCGGCCTCGCCCTCGACGTTCGCCTGGGCCAGCCATCTGAGCGCCTCCACCTCGTGCCCCGGCCGGATCGGCAGGACCGCCTTGGCCCAGGAGGCGTTGAGGAACTCGTTGCGCCGCTCGTCGCCGTCCTCCTGGATCAGCCAGCCGAGCGAGCTGCCCAGCGGGGCGGGCTGGGTCTCCTCGGTGAGCAGGTAGTTGACCCGCCATTCCGGCACGGTGTGCAGCTGCTCGTCGAGCGCGTTGCTCGCGTCGGTGTGGGCGTACCAGGTGAGCACGGTCTGCCCGCCGAGCACGCCGGGATTCTGCATGTCCCAGGGCGCCGGCGGGACGGGGTACTTGCCGACGCTGCCCTGACTCGGCGGGGGCACGTCGATCGGCCGCCAGTAGTCGGGGGCGACGAAGTACAGCATCTCGTCCACGTCGAAGATCTGGCGGATCAGCTCGGAGCCGAGGTGGTCGTCGTCGAAGAGCCGCAGCCGGCGGATCAGGTGGGCGTAGACGGTCTGGCGCTCCTCGTCGCGCAGGTCCTCCGAGGACCGCGGGCGGATGCCGCTGACCAGCCGCAGCCGGTCGCGCACGGCGTTCCCGTACGCCTCGTGCTGGAGCGCGGCCACCCGGCGGTCGTAGGCGGTCCGGGCGGCCTCGTTGACGACGTCCACGGCGTGCTTGGCCTCGGGCGTCGGCTCGTAGACCATGATCGCGTCGAACGGCATGAACTTGCGGCCCTCGAAGTTGGCGTACGTGAGCCGGACCTTCAGCGTGTTGGTCGCGGGGTCGGGGTTGACGCCGAGGTCGGCGGCGTCGGTGGTGAACCTGACCTGCGCGCCGTGGAAGTCGAGCATGCCGATCTTCTTGAGCGTGGTCCCCGGCGGCGGGGGCGGCAGCGGGAAGTCGAACCGGAACTCGATGATGTCGTTCGCGCCCACGTCGGGGCGGAAGATGCCGTGGTTGATGTTCTCGTTGGAGGTCTGGTAGGTGTTCTCCGCCTCGTCGTCGGCGCCCTGGTAGAGCACGAACGGCACGGCGAGGTGGTAGGTGACCTGCTGCTCGGCCGGATAGGGCTGAATGTCGGGCTTGGGCACCGCGGTCAGGTCAGGTGCAGTGACGACGTGCACCAGCTCTCCGAGACCGAGCTCGCGGCCGGGCCCGTCGAGGTAGACCTGCCAGCTCAGCCGCGCCCCGATGTGCTGCACCTGGACGCCGACCTTGCGCATCTTGCGCCGCAGCTCGTAGTTGACCAGGTCGTCCGTGGTGTTCTGCACGACGTAGCGGCGGCTGGAGGTGTCGGTGGTCTCGGTGACCGTCTTGAACGTCGTCTTGAAGTTCCGCTTGATCTCGCTGGTGCTCTTGGAGCTCTGCGTGCGGGTGTGCTTGTGCGTCTGCTCCGACGAGCGCTTGACCGTGGTCTGCAGCGAGAAGCTGGCGCTGGCGTCCGCGTGGTAGACGCCGGTGTTGACGCCGCCGCTGGCGGTGACGCCGAGGTTGGTGTCGTTGGCGTTGTCCTCCTTGACGGCGTCGGCGAGGTCGTCCTGGTCGGTCAGGCTCTCCTCGACCTTGCGCGAGGTCTCCTCCGACTGCTCGGCGGTCCGCTCGACCAGCGTGCGGCGGGTGCTGCTCTCGACCACCTCGACCATGCCGCCCGGACTGATCCACAGGTGACCGACGGGGCCGCCCAGGAAGGTGTCGAACTCGAAGAAGTACTCCCTGAAGAGGTTGACCAGCCCGACCGGGGACAGCACGCCCTGCGCGAGCGCGTCGAACCGCTCGACGAGCGCCGCCAGCCCCTCGTGTTCCAGCGCGCGGGCGGCCTCCCCGGCGAAGGCGCCGCCGCCGAGGCCGGCCAGCCGCTCGTCGGCGATCGCCCGCATGGCCCGCAGGGAGCCGTTCTGGCCGAACCATCCGGCCAGCGGCTGGTAGACGCCGAACAGCTCGCTCGAGTACGGCAGCGTGCCGGTGAAGTCGCCGGGCGGTCGCCCGTTGAAGATCGGCGCGCCGGCCATGGGCGCGGTCATGACCTGGAGAGGCTGCCCCGTGGTGCCCGCCCCGGCCAGGAACGGCACCGAGTCGAGCGTCTGCCCCTGCGGCACCTTGGCCACGAGCACCTCGTACGAGGACTCGACCGACGGCGCGACGAACGAGATCGTCTGGGGCCCCGGCGAGCTGATCTGCCGGCCCGCGTACACGCGGCTGGCCGTGGTGTCCCGCAGCACGAAGATGCCTTCGAGCTGCGGGACGCCCGGGTACTGCTCGGGGCCGCGCACGTCCACCCCGCGCGGGAAGCCGATGGCGATGCGCTGGCCCGGCGTGAGATCCCCTTGCCCGCCCGGCCCCGGATTGTTCGTGTCCACCCGGTAGGACCAGATGCTGTAGCCGGTGCCGGCGGCGGGACCGGGGATCGCGGCCCGGCCGGCGAAGGTGACGATCAGCACTGAACACCACTCCCTCGTTCGAAGACCCGTCGCTGACCAGCGTCAGGGACGGCCGCGCGGGACGCATGAGTATGGCCTACTCAACGTGCGCCCATGGCGGCGGAACGTCATCTCCGAGGGCGGCGCCTCAGGTCAGAGGTCCATGTCGCCGCCGCCCGGCATGGCCGGAGCGGCAGGGGTCTTCTCGGGCTTCTCCGCGATGACGACCTCGGTCGTCAGGAAGAGCGCCGCGATGGAGGCGGCGTTCCGCAGCGGTGCGCTCAGTGCTGCGCCGAGGCCAGGTCCAGCCGGGCGGGGGTGCGCCACCAGACGGCCGCCGCCGCCAGCAGCATGAGCACCGCCCCGTACAGGCTGGTCGTCCGCAGCGATTCGGTGAAGGCGAGCGTGGCCTGTGCGGCCAGGTCGGAGGAGCCGAGCGCGCGGGCTGCGGCCAGCGCGCCGCCGAGCGACTCGCGGGCCGCGCCGCCGGCGTTCTCGGGGAGTTCGGCCCGGTAGAGGGCGGCGGCCAGGCTGCCCAGCACCGCGACGCCGAAGGTGCCACCGATCTCGTAGGAGGTCTCCTCGATGGCGGCCGCGCTGCCCGCCTTCTCCGCCGGGGCGCCCGACATGATCACGGCGGAGGCGATGGCGAGCGAGCCCATGCCCGCTCCGATCAGCAGGATCGACACGGCCACCCAGAGGTAGGTCGTCGGGGCGATCCACAGCACCGCGAAGCCGAGCGCGCCGATCGCCAGCCCGCCGGCCAGCACCGTACGCGCGCCGATCCGGACGGCCAGGGCCGGCGCCAGCGGCGAGAGCACGGCGGAGCCGACCGCCATGGGCAGCATGGCCAGGCCGGTCTGCAGCGGCGAGTAGCCCTGGACGAGCTGCGCCCACTGGACCATGAGCAGCATCATGGCCGCCATGGCGATCGAGGTGGTGAAGGCGGCCACGGTGCCGGAGGTGAAGGCGCCGCCGCGGAAGAGCCGGACCTCCAGGAGGGGGTCGGGGCGGCGCAGGCACCGCCGTACGAACCAGGTCAAGGTGACGGCGGCCAGGACGGCCGTGAGGGCGGTCCAGACGTCCAGGCCCTCGGTGGCCAGGTGCTTGATGGCGTAGACCAGGGCGATCATGCCGACCATCGACAGCGCCGTGCCCAGGCCGTCCCAGCGGCCCGGGTCGGGGTTGCGGGACTCGGGCAGCAGGAACAGCCCGGTGCCGACGGCGACGGCCATGATCGGCACGTTCACCAGGAACGCGGCGTGCCAGCTGAAGACCTCCAGCAGCAGCCCGCCCACGATCGGGCCGACCGCGCCGCCCACCGCCGCCATGGCCGCCCAGACGCCCAGCGCGGTGGCCCGCTCGCGGGCGTCGGTGAACAGGTTGCGGATCATCGACAGGGTCGACGGCATGATCATCGCACCGCCGACGCCGAGCATCGCCCGTACCGCGATCACCTCGGCCGGGCTGTCGGCCCACAGCACGGCGACGGAGGCCAGGCCGAACAGGGTGAAGCCGGAGATGAGCATGCGCTTGCGCCCCCAGCGGTCACCCAGTGCACTGACGGCCACCAGCAGGCCCGCCACCACCAGGGAGTAGATGTCGATCATCCACAGCAGCTCCACCGCGCCCGGGCGCAGGTCTGTGGAGATCTGCGGCAGTGCCACGTTGAGGATGGTCATGTCCATCATGATCAGCAACAGGCTCGCCGACAGGACGGCCAGGGCCGCCCAGCGTCTGGGGTTCAGCTCGGTCATCGCGTTCGTCATGAGGTCCTCCGGAGAAAAGGGGGTCGATGAGCAGGCGGAGCACGCACCGGGCTCGCCGCCGGGGGGCTTCACGGCAGGGCCGGTGCGGCCATCGACCGGCCGCGGGTGACGAGGTGGCGAGGTGGCGGGGTGGCGGTGCAGGGTCACGCGGCCGGCCCTCGGTGACCGGATCGGTCCCGGTCGCCGGGGCGGATGGGCAGGTATGGGGGCCGCCCGGGGAGATTCCTCAGCCGGCGTCGGCCTCCACCAGCGCGAGCAGCCGGTCCAGGACGGCCTTCCTGACCGGCTCGGGCAACGGGATCCCACTCGTGGCCTGCCACAGCCACAGCCCGTCGACGGCCAGCCGGGCCAGGAACAGGTCGATGTCGCGAGGCTCGGTCGAGGATGGTGGCGGGGCCCAGCGGCCGATGAGGTCGTCCCACACCTCGGCCAGCTCCGGCGTGGTGGCCGACTCGACCATGAACGCCAGGTCCGCCTTGCTCGCCGAACCGTGCGCGCCCACCCGTACGTAGGCCTCGGCGGCCTCGCGCGGCGACGCCTCCGCCAGCGGCTTGCCCAGCTCGGCGGTGAGGTGGTCCTCCCAGGCGTCGGTCAGATGCTTCTGGATCGCCACCAGCAGCTCGTCACGCGTGCGGAAGTGGTACATGAGCCCGCCCTTGGTCACTCCGGCCTCCTCGGCCGCCGACTCCAGCGTCAGGCCGGTGATGCCGTCGCGCTCCGTCACACGGATCGCGGCGTCCAGGATCTGGTTTCTCTGGCTCGGTCGCATGCCTGCAACTATACCTTCTAGAAGGTACAGTTACGACCAGCTCGTGGCCGGCGCCGACCGGGCGGCGACCGCCATCCGGGCGGGGCGAGCCGCATTACGCCGAGGAGCCACAGCGCCGGCCGAAGACGTGAGCACGAGCGGGCCACACCGGCACTTCGACGACTTCGACGCCTTCCTCGCCGAGTTCGTGCTCGATCGCGTCGACCGGCCACTTCACGATGCGGTACGCCACGGCGGTGGTCACCGCGGTGCGCGCCGACGTCTCCTGACCCCCGGCCGGTGCGGGCTTCGGGGACGGCCGGACGGGGAACGTACTTCGCACAGCGGCGCCGGCCACCTGGCCGAGGCGTGACGCCCGCCGCGTCACTCCCCCACGCTGACCACCAGGCCGCGGATCTCGTAGCCGCCGATGTCGTTGTTGAAGCTCACGCGCGGCGCCGACGCCATCCGCACGCCGTCCATCGCGAACAGGCGGCTGAGGAAGACGTCCGTCTCCAGGATGGCGATGCCCGCCCCCGGGCACCGGTGCGGGCCGTCGCCGAAGGACAGCGCCGCGGCGGCCGTGCCCCCGTCGATGGCGCGGCCGGGGCAGACCGACAGCGGGCGCGAGCCCACGGCTTGGGGATCGGTGTTGGCCGCGTCGACGAACACCTCGATCACCGCGCCCGCCGGCACCGTCACCGGCCCGTCGGCGCCGGCCAGGTCGAGGGCGGCCGTGGTGCGCCGGCGCAGCCGCCCGACCACGGGTTCGAGCCTCAGGATCTCGTGCAGGACGGCGAGGCGACCGGGCTCGTCCGCGGCGCGGTAGCGCTCCAGCAGCGCCTCGTCGGTGAACAGGTGCCAGGCCGCCACGCAGATGAACTCGCGCGTGGTCACCATGCCGGCCGCGGCGAAGGTCAGGCACTCGCCGAGGATCTCGGCGTCCGTGCACCCTTCGGAGATCAGGTGCGAGATGAGGTCGTCGCGCGGCTCGCGGCGGTGGGCGCGGATCGCCGGGCGCACGTCGGCCAGGTAGACCCGCAGCCAGTTCACGTTCTGCCTGATCATCCAGTAGACACCGCTCGGGCTGGTCAGGCCCGGCCGGCCGAACTTCTCGGGGAAGAACCGTTCCAACCGGCCCCGGATCCCCGGCCTGCTGGAGGTGAGGCCGATGATCGCGCCGGCCACCTCGATCGCCATGCCGAAGCTCAGCTCCGACAGCTGCGCCTCCCCCGCCGCCCGCAACGTCGCGAGCCGGCTCTCGGCGACGCGCGCCATCAGGTCGCGATACCGCTCGTCCACCCTGCGGGGCGTGAAGAACCGCGCGGTCTGGCGCCGGTCCTCGCGGTGCTCGGGCCCGTCCCGGTAAAGGACGGGACGCCGGACCCTGGCGGGCAGCTTCTCCACGGTCTCGACGCCCAGCCCGGCCTGGACGGTGTCGTCGCTGCGCAGCACGGCGCGGGCCTGCGCGTAGCCGCGGACCTCCCACGTCCCGTCGTCGGCGCGCCGGACCGGGCAGGAGCCGGATGCGGCCGGGCGCGGGATCTTACGCACGTCCCCGCTCTGGTCGTTCACGCCGGCACGCCTCCTTTGTCGTCGGCCGCCGTTGACCATGCTCGCCCCCGTACGGCGTGAGATCAAGAGGAACGGGCTGCCCGGGACATACCGGATGTCGTGGTTCGACTTGACTGATGATCTTCGATGCACCAGATTGTTCGCGACTTTTCGGACCGTTCCCAAGGAAACCCATGAAGCGAGCCATCATCGGTGCCGCCGTGGTCGCGGGCGTGGCGCAACTCGCCGCGACGCCGGCGCAGGCGGCACCCAAGATCGACCCGGTCAAGGAGCTCAAGGCCGAGTTAGCCGCCGGCCTGGCCGTCAACGTCCAGGCCACGGCGAAGGTGACGTACACGCCCAGCCTGGTCGTCACCTCCGGGCTGGAGGGCACGATCGGGTTCGACCGGCGCGGCGCGGCCGCGTCCGATGTGGCCCAGACCCTGCAGTACAGCGAGGAACTCCTCCGCAGCGTGAAGAAGGCCAGGCCGGAGGAGGTCGAGGCCCTGCGGCAGGGGCCGATCAGGATGATCTCCACGCGGGACGCGAGCTACGTCTCCGGCCCGGTGGTCGGCAACGCGTTGCCCAAGGGCACCGGCTGGGTGCGCTACGGACCGGCCGATCTGCCGCCGAGCAACCTGGTCCTGGAGATCCTGGAGCCCGCCACGCTCAAGACGCTCCTGTCCCATCGCACGTCCTCGCGCGACGGTGTGGTCAAGGGCTCCATCAAGGCCGCCGAGCTCGCGGCGGTGTCCCCCTCTTTCGCGTCGCGCTTCGGTGCGCGCCCCAAGAGCGGCAGGATCGCCTACACCCTCTGGTTCGACGGCGACGGCCTGGTCGAGCGGGTGTCCGCCAAGGCCGTGCTGCCCTTCAACGACCGCTCCGTCACGGTCGAGTCGAGCACCCGGTACGCGGACTGGGGCCGCGAGGTCACCGTTCTCCTGCCTCTGGAGGGTGACGTGCTCGACCGGAACCAGCTCGGGGACAAGGTCCCGGCCGAGGTCCCGGGGATCTGGAACTAGGCAGCGGTACGCCCCTGCCCCCGGCCGCCCTCATGAGGGCCGGCCGGGATGAACTCCCGGGCCTTCCCCCGGTTCCGGAGCACACTCTCGCGGGTGGTATGAAGTTGATTGAGTGCTTTGTCCTGAATTACCGTGCATCGCACCCCCAACCTCCCGTCCCCTGCCGAAGAGACTGCTCATCACGATGTCCGGAAATATCAGGAAAAGCTGGGCGGTGGCGCTCGCCTTCGTCCTCGCCTTGACCGTCGCGTCCCCCGCGGGCGCCGGCACCCTCGCCCCGCCCAAGCGACCGAACATCATCTTCTTCCTCGTCGACGACATGTCCGCCGAGCTGCTCCAGTACATGGACACGGTCAGGAGCCTGAGCCGCGACGGCACCACGTTCACCGACTACTACGTGGCCGACTCGCTCTGCTGCCCGTCCCGCGCCACCATGTTCACCGGCCAGTTCCCGCACAACACCGGCGTACGCACCAACCAGGGCTACGACCACGGCGGCTACGGGGCGTTCGCGAAGCACGAGGGCAGGACGTACGCCGTCTCCCTGCACCAGGCCGGATACCGCACGGGCTACCTGGGCAAGTACATCAACGAGTATCCCGCCGGCCCCGGCTACCACGTCCCGGCGGGCTGGGACGAGTGGCACGTGACAGCGAGCGGCGGCTACAACGAGTTCAGGTACCGGCTCACCCGCTACGTCAAGGAGGAAGCGGGCGCCCGGCGGCCGCTCGACGCCTCCAAGGGCACGTACCTGGTCGACGAGCTGGGGCAGCGCGCGGTGGGCTTCATCGAGCGCTCCCGCCGCTACGCCCCCGGCGAGCCGTTCTTCCTCCAGGTCTCGCCCTTCTCACCGCACAACAGGGTCGACGTCAAGCCCGGTGACACGGAGCCGCGCTTCCCGCCCGCGCCCCGCGACCGGCCGAAGGACCGCTTCCCCGCCGGGGAGTTCCCGCACGGCGACTGCGGCGGCCCCGACTGCGACTCCATAGACGTGACCACCCTGCCGTCGTTCAACGAGGACACCACCGACAAGCCGTCCTGGGTACGGCGCGCGCCCATCGGCCCGAAAATCATCGGCAAGCTCCGGGAGGACTTCCGCGACCGGATCCGCATGGTGCAGTCGATCGACGACATGGTGCAGCGCGTCCTGTCCGCGCTGACCGAGGAGGAGCGGCGCGACACGTACGTCGTGTTCACCAGCGACAACGGCTTCCACCTGGGGCAGCACCGCCTGGTGCGCGGCAAGGCCAGCGCCTACGACCACGACGTACGGGTGCCGCTCCTGGTCAGGCGCCCGCTCTCGGGGCCGCGCGGCGACCTCGTGAGCCACGCCATCGCCCAGAACGTGGACCTGTTCGCGACCTTCCTCGACATGGCCGGCGTCGCCCCCGCGACGCGTGACAGCCGCGACGGCCGCAGCCTGCTGCCCCTCATCCAGGGGCAGAACATCACCGGCTGGCGCGACGCGGCGCTGATCGAGCACGTCAAGCCGAACCCGCGCACGCCGGGCCGGCCCGACCCGGACGCGGACGCCATGAAGCGGGGCAACTCCCGGCCGCCCAGCTACTCCGCCGTGCGCACGGCCGGGGAGCTCTATGTCGAGTACAAGGGCGATCCGAAGCCCGAGTACTACAACACCGTCACCGACCCCCGCGAGGAGTCCAACGACCCCGCCAACGCCAGGACGGCCGCCCTGAGCAAGGTCCTCGACGCCTTGAAGACGTGCGGCAAGCCGGGCGCGACGGACTGCTGGTCGGCCGCTCACCTGCGCTGACCCGGGCGGGGACCTGAAGCGGTCAGAAGGCGAAGCCGCCCGGGCGGGCGTTGCGGTCGGCGATCAGGCCGGCCAGGGTGGCGACGGCGATCTCGGGCGGGGTGCGCGAGCCGATGTTGAGCCCGATGGGCCGGTGCACCCGGGCGATCTCGTCGGGCGGCACGCCGAGGTCGGCCAGCGCCCGTACGTGTGGCGCGGTGTGGCGGGCGCTGCCCATGATGCCGACCCACCGGACGGGGAACTTGAGCACGTCCCGGAGGACCGGCCCGATCTCCTCGCGATGATGGTCGGTGAGCACCACGTCGGCCGTGGCGTCGAGATAGCCGCCGAGCTCGGTCACCGCCGTGAATCCCGCGAGGCGGCGACCGGGGTCGGGTTCGAGGAGGATCGGGCGGAAGCCGAGCTCCGCGCCGAACCTCAGCAGGCAGTCCGCCACCGGGGAGGCGAAGACGGCGACCAGCGTCCGCCCGGCAGGCTCGGCGGGAGCCTCGCTGTGGGCCACCGCGCACGCCGGGTCCTCTGCGTCATGGGTGTGGGCCATATGCGCAGTCTGACATGAGCGGACGGGCTCGCGCCCGACGCGCCCGCGATCCCCGTCAGGAGCTCAGGGCTTGCATGCCACCGCGCCGTACGCGTCGATCGGCTCGTCCGCGTCGTCGCCGGGCCGCCATGCCGCCCATCCAGTAGTACCAGATGCGCGCCGCGTGCGGCGTTCCCGAGTCGACCTTCGCGGCGAGGTCTCCGCGGGGGTCGTCAGCCATGGCTCCGGCTCCCAAACGCGAACGGGGGATGATGGGGAAGATCGTATAGGCTTCGGCAATGGACGCCGACCCCAGGATCGACCGCACCAAGCCGCATTCCGCCCGGGTCTGGAACTACCTGCTCGGCGGGACCGACAACTACGACGTCGACCGCGAGGCAGGGGAAAATCTGCTGCGCGCCTTCCCCGATTTCGCGCAGGTGGCCACGCTCCAGCGCGAGTTCCTGCGGCGGGCGGTGACCTACCTCGTCACCGAGGCGGGCATCCGGCAGTTCCTCGACATCGGCTCGGGTCTGCCCACCGCCGACAACACCCACGAGGTGGCGCAGCGCCTCGCCCCCGAGTCCCGCGTCGTCTACGTCGACAACGACCCCCTGGTGCTCGTGCACGCCCGCGCCCTGCTGACCGGCACCCCGGAGGGCCGGACCGGCTACGTCGACGCCGACGTGCGCGACCCCGGCACCATCCTCGCGGCGGCGGCAGAGACCCTCGACTTCTCCCGGCCGATCGGCCTGATGATGCTCAGCATCGCCGGTCAGGTCCCCGACGACGGCCTCGCCTCCGGCCTCGTCCGCCAGTACGTCGCGGCGCTGCCGCCCGGCAGCCACCTGGCGCTGTCCGACGGAGTCAACGCCAACCCCTCGCTGGTGGAGGCGGTGAGCGCCTACAACGAGCGGGCCGCCTTCCCCTACACGCTGCGCAGCCCCGACAGGCTCGCCGGCTACTTCGAAGGGCTCGAACTCGTGGCCCCCGGCGTGGTCTCGACGCCGCTCTGGCGGCCCCCGGCGGGGGCGCCGCATCAGCCCGCGGTGGTCAACGCGGTCTGCGGCGTCGGCCGCAAACCCTAGAGGACCTGTCACATGCGGCTCTCCCCCACCGCGCAGCGGATCCACCACCACCTGACCGAGCCCGGCGCCGGCTATCCCGCCCCGTGGCCGGACGCGACCCTGCTGAGCGCGGCCGATCTGGGTGCCCTGCTGCCCCTCGCCTACCGGGTGACCGGCGGCGGCCCGGCCTTCTCGATGCGGGTCGCGGTCGAGGGCCAGGCCAAGGAGCGACAGCCGGCCTTCTCTCCCGAGGCGTGCGTGGCCCTGTTCGAGGCCCTGGTCGACGGCTTGGAGGGGCGGAAGTGGGCCGATCTGTCCCTGGCCGCGGCGGCGCTGCTGCGCTGCCCCGGCGGCGCGCCGGCGGCGGCCCTCGCCGCGCCCGCGCGCACCCTGGTCGAGTTCATGGCCGGCGGGAAGCGGGTCGAGCACCCGTATGCGTTCCTCGCCGTGGCCGGTCTGGCCGGGATGGACGAGCTGGCCGAGGTCGTGGAAGAACGGCAGGAGCCGCTGGCCGCCGCCGAGCTCGACCTGCTCATGGGCCTCGACCCGGCGGGCAGGGCGCTGCTGGCCGAGATCGGGCCCCGGTCGTTCGGGGCGCCGCCGGAGCTGCCCGACGCGTGGGAGCGGCTGGCCGCGATGCCGGCGTACGTGGACCTCGCCCGTTCGACGCTGGAGGCCGCCGCGGACCGGCTGGCGGCGATCCACGCGGGCGAGCTCCCCTACCGGGCGGACAAGGCGTTCGGAGCGGCCGAGACGGCGGCGGCCGGGCGGGCCGCCCGGCTGGCGCTCTTCCGCGACGAGCCGTGGCTGCCCGAGCTGCTCGACGGCCTGCTGACCCGGGTCGCCGTCGCGCCCACGGCCGCGAAGACCCTGCCCTCGCAGGCGCTGCTGTACGAGATCGCGCGGGCGGCCGAACGCTTCCCGACGCCGGAGGCGATCACGGCGCTGCGCACGGCCCGCGCGATCACCCGGCACGCGGGCGTGGTCAAGCAGCTCGACCGGATGATCCGCAAGGCCGAACCCGGCCTCGCGGACCGCGTCGAGGTGGCCTTCCGCATGCCGGATCTCGGCTTCGGGCCGGGCGGACGGCTGGAGTCGACGGCCGGCGAGCACCGGGCGGTCGTCGCGGCCGGCGAGGACGGCGCGTTCGCGCTGACCTGGTGGCACGGGGACCGCCCGCTCAAGAGCGTGCCGGCGGCGGTGCGCAAGGAGCGTCCCGAGGAGGTCAAGCGCCTGCGCGAGCTGGTCAAGCAGGTGCAGCGGCAGGTGAAGACCCTGGTCAGGGCGCTGGAGGCGGGCTTCGCCGGCGAGGCCGCGCAGCCGTACGGCACCTGGCGCGAGCAGGTCGCCGAGCACCCGATCGCCTCCGCCGTGGCCCGGCGGCTGATCTGGGAGGCCGAGGTCGCCCCCGGCGAGTGGCGGGCCGCGCTCGGCGAGCCTGAGGCCGGCGGGGCGGAGGGTGGGCGGGTGCGCCTGTGGCATCCCGCCCGCGCGATGCCGGACGAGGTGGCCCGCTGGCGGGAGACCGTGGCCGAAGGGCGGATCAGGCAGCCGTTCAAACAGGCCTTCCGCGAGGTCTACCCGCTGACGCCGGCGGAGGAGCGGACCGCCGGCTACTCCAACCGGTTCGCCGGCCACATCGTCGACTACCGGCGGCTGTACGCGATGTTCAAGGCCCGGGGGTGGCGGGCCGACCTGCTCGGCCCCTGGGACGGCGGCGGCGCCGGCGAGGCCACGCGCGTGCTGGCCGAAGGGCGGTGGCGGGCGTCGTTCTTCCACGACTACCTGTACGGCGACCCGGGCGAGCACGCCTCCACCGACCAGGTGCGCTTCCACCGGCGCACGGACGGCGAGTGGCGGGAGACGCCGCTGCCCGAGGTGCCGGCGCTGGTGTTCAGCGAGGCCATGCGGGACGTGGACCTGTTCGTGGCGGTGACCTCGATCGCGGCCGACCCGGAGTGGGCCGACCGCGGGCACGACCGCCACCTCGACTACTGGCGCGCGGCCTCCTTCGGCGAGCTGACGCCGTCGGCCGAGGTGCGCCGCGACGCGCTGGCCCGCCTCCTGCCGCGCCTGGCCGTGGCCGGCCGCTGCACGCTGACCGACCGCTACCTCGTCGTACGCGGCGACCTGCGCACCTACAAGATCCACCTGGGCAGCGCCAACATCCTCATGGAGCCCGGCGACGTCTATCTGTGCATCGTGTCCGCCGCCGCCCGCGACGCGGGGTTGTTCCTGCCGTTCGAGGACGACGGGCGGCTGGCGCTCATCGTCAGCAAGGCCCTCCTGCTGGCCGCCGACAGCCGGATCACCGACGAGAGCATCGTCCGGCAGATCAAGGGGTGACAGCGCCAGAGACCGGCGGTCCGGCGGGGCGCCGCCGGACCGCCGCTCGGATCACGTGAGCTGGATGTAGTCGAGTTCGGCGTAGCCGGTGCCGCCCGCGAAGAACGGCGAGCCCTTGGCCAGGCGGATCACGTTGTACCCGGCCCGGAGCGTGACGGTCGTGCTGACGGTGGCGCCGAACTGGCCCCACCCCGAGGTGGGCGGGTAGCTGACCGTGCTCCAGGCGCCGCTGTTGTAGGCCAGGCCCTGGGTCGCGGTGGCGCCGGTGCCGTTGGCGTACCCGATGGTCATCGTGTACGAGCGCGCCGTGGGCACGTTGACGACGAAGTCCACGTAGCTGTCGGTGCGCGGCGTGCCCGAGTTGTCGATCCGGCCCACGTAGCCGCCGCCCGACGCGCTGGTGGCGCTCAGCCGCTGGGCGCGGAAGACGGAGGCGTTCTCGGCCTCGTACCGCTGCTGGTAGGCGGGCACTCCGCTGACCGGCTCGACGACGAGCTGGTAGGCGCTGGTGGCCACCATGCCGGGCACGGACACGCTGAGCCGGCCGCCGCTGACCGTCTGGGTCGTCGTGGAGATCGTGGTGGGGGCGGTGACCGCGGTGAAGCGGCCGCTGGACGGGGTGGAGGTCAGCGTGACGCGGACGCTGGAGCCGAGCGCGCCCAGGCCCGTGAGGTTGACGGTGTTGGCGCCGGCCTCGTTGCCGAACACCACGTTGACGATCTTGCGGGTGCCGTCGTAGGAGGCGAAGCCGTCCAGGCCCGTCGTCGTGGTCGACGTGGTCGTGACCATGTTGCCGGCCATGTCGCCGTACCACTTGTACAGCCACCAGGTGCCGGTGGGCTGGGTGTTGTTGACGACCAGGCCGTTCATGGTGCCGTACTCGTACCAGAAGGCCCGGTGCGCGGACTCCACGCCGCCGCGCTCGAACTTGGCGACGTAGCTCGCGATCCGGCCGGGCACGTCGACCTCGCCGGTGGCGGCGTACTCGTTGATGGAGATGCGGCGCGGGCTGATGCCGAGCGAGGACTCCAGGTTGCGGTAGTCGGCGATGTCGGAGGCGATCCTGGTGGGGTTCTGCAGCTCGTGCCAGCAGATGATGTCGGGCAGGGTGCCGGTGTTCCTGGCGTTGGTGAGGAACGACTGCATCCAGGAGCGGTTGTAGGTGGCGGTGCTCGGGCCGACGATCGGCGTGAGCGTGTCGAGCGCGCGCACCGCCCGGAACGTGCGCACCCAGGCGTCGTTGAAGTTGCCCGCGGCGGCGGTGTTCCAGGTGTAGTCGGGTTCGTTCCAGAGCTCCCAGCCGATGACGTTCGTGGCCGTGGTGGCCGACAGCCGGGCGTTGACCATGGTGTTGACCTTGGCCAGCCAGTCGTCCCAGCTCACCCACCGGTACGGGAAGTCGAGATAGATGTCCGGCATGCGGATGAACTCGCCCGCGCCGGCCCGGGTGGCCTGCGGGGCCACCAGCAGCGAGTCGCCGCCGGGCGGCTGGCCGTTGGGGCGCTGGCCGACGCCCGGCGCGGGTTGGGTCAGCGAGTTGACCTTGATCGGGAGGAGGGTGGAGTCGGCCGGCCGGGAGTTCTCGGCCAGGCCGTACAGGCCGCCGGAGGCGACGTGGGTGACCGGCCGGAACGGCTGCGCGACGTCGACGGTCAGCGTCGCGCCGGCGGCCGCGGCCGGGGGCGAGGCGGTCACCAGGGCAGTGGCCGTGGTGACCAGGGCTAAGGCGAGCACTCGGATTCGGGACATCGTGTCACTCTCCTTCGGTGGGCAACCAGACACGCATGCTCGACGGGCCGCGACGGGCCCACGAGTGGTACGGCCGCAGCGGCACGTCGAACCAGCCGGCCTCCGCCGCGGGGGTGGCCGGGGCGCCGGAGTAGGCCCACGGCCGGTCGGGGGGTGCGGCCAGGCGGCCGCGGACCAGCGCTCCGCCGGGCTCGGCCCGGGGGGCCGACCCGGGGTCGATCGCCAGGGCGTCGAGCCCGCCGGGGCGCGGGAGGTCGTGGGACTCGGCGCACAGGACCTCGGGGCCGCGTTCGACGGCGACGCAGCCGCGTACGGCGTCGATGCGGGGGTCCGGCCAGGTGAAGCGGGGCTCCATCGGCAGTTCGAGCGTGATCACCTCGCCCGCCCGGAACGCCCGCCGCACCGTGGCCAGGCCGGGCTCGACCGGCCGCGCCCGCCCGTCCACGGCGATCGTGGCCCCCGTGGCCCAGGCCGGGACCCGCAGGGCGAGCGTCCAGAGCCCGTCGGCCAGGATCCGGACGCGGACGGTCCCGCTGTCGGGGTAGGCGGTCTCGACCTCCACCGCGGCCTCCCGCCCGTCCGGCAGCTCGGCGCGGATGGTCGAGGGGGCGTACTGGTGGAGCTGGAGGCCGTCGTCGTCGGCGGTGGCGAGGTAGCCCTGCAGGCCGGCCAGGGTGCGGGCCACGTTCGTGGGGCAGCAGGACACGTCGAACCACGCGGCCCTGGCGCCGGCCTCGGCGCGCGGGCTCACCGCGTCCGGGTCCGCGGGCCGGCCCGGGGAGCGCTGGTGGAGGGGGTTGGCGTAGAAGAACGCGGTGCCGTCGGGGCTCGGGGAGGTCGCGACGACGTTGTAGAGCGTGCGCTCGATCAGGTCGGTGTAGCGGACGTCGCCGGTGGCCAGGTGGAGCCGCCAGGAGACCATGATCGAGGCGACGCCGGCGCACGTCTCGCAGTAGGCCCGGTCCGGCGGCAGCTCCCAGTCCTCGCCGAAGCCCTCGTCCTGGTGGCGCGAGCCCATGCCGCCCGTGATGTATGTGCGGCGCGCGACCGAGCGCTCCCACTGCCGCTCCACGGCCCGCAGGAGCTCGTCGTCGCCGCGCTCGACGGCGACGTCCACGGCGGCGGCGGTGAGGTAGAGCGCGCGGACCGCGTGGCCGCGCCACACCTCGGCCTCCCGGATCGGGAGGTCGTCCTGGAAGTAGGCGCGGCCCAGCGGGATGTCCCTGAGCGTGCCGTGCCCGCGGCGGTCGAGGAAGATCCGCGCCTGCTCGACGTAGCGCTCCTCCCCCAGCGCCCGCCCGAACTCGGCCAGGCCGACCTCGATCTCCGGGTGCCCGCAGATCCCGGGCCTGCCGTCCGGGCCGAAGGTGCGGCACACGTGGTCGGCGGCCCGCCGCGCCACCCGTACGAGGTCGTCCTCGCCGTGCGTGCGCAGCCGGGCCACCGCGGCCTGCAGGAGGTGGCCGGTGTTGTAGAGCTCGTGGCCCATCTCCAGGTCGCTGTAGCGCGGCGGCTGCCCGCCGTGCCCGAAGCAGGTGTTGAGGTAGCCGTCCGGGTCCTGGGCGCGGGCGACGCGCGCGGTGAGCCGCTTGATCGCCGCCTCCGCCGCCAGGTCGCCGGTACGGCCCCACTCCCAGGACAGGGCCTCCAGGAGCTTGTAGACCTCCGAGTCGGAGAACGACCAGCCGGGACGGTCGGGAGCGGTCGCCCCGTCGGCGACGCGGTCGAAGTTGGCGAGCCAGCCGAGGCGCTCCATCCACGACTCGCAGTGGGCGAGCGTCGCCGTGGCGTTCACGGCCTGCCGGCTCCCCCAGAACCCTCCGGTGATGGAGACCTGCGCGAGCCCGAGGGGACGCACCCGGCCGTGGGACGGCAGCACGGGGCTGGTCATGAATGAACCTTTCGACGAATGGGTGGTCAGTCCTTCACGGCGCCCGCGGTGACCCCGGCGGCGATGTAGCGCTGCGCGAGGACCAGGAGGAAGGCCGCGGGAACGGACGCGATCACGGCGGTCGCCATGATCGAGTTCCACTGCGTGGTGTTGTTCCCGATGTAGCGGAAGATGCCGAGCGTGATCGGGATGACGTCGCTGTTGCGGTTGAGGGTCGAGGCGAAGATGAAGTCCGACCACGCCCACAGGAACGCGAAGAGCGAGACCGTGATCACCGAGTTGCGGCTCAGCGGCAGGATGATCGACCGGAACGTCCGCCAGGTGCCCGCCCCGTCGATCTGCGCCGCGGCCATGAGCTCGCCGGGGATGCTCGCCATGAACGCCCGGAAGAGCAGCACCCCGAACGGCACGGCCAGCGTCGAGTCGGCGACGATCAGGCCGGGGACGGTGTTGAGCAGGCCGAGCCGGATGTAGATGGCGTAGAAGCCCATCGCCATGACGACGGCGGGGATCATCTGCGCGACGAGGAGCAGGAAGTCGATCCCGCGCGCGCCGCGCGGGCGCAGCTTGGCCAGCGAGTAGCCCGCGGGCAGGGCCACGAGCAGCGTCAGCGCGACGGTGCCCAGGCCGATGAACAGGCTCGTGGCCAGGGCCGGCACCTGCTGGGCGAGCGCCGCCGCGTACCCTTCGAACGTGGGGTTCCAGGGGAACCAGTGCGGCGGGTCCGCCCGCATGTCGCCCGTCTTGGTGAGCGAGACGTTGAACATCCAGTAGACCGGGAACAGCATCAGCCCCACCAGGACGACGCCCACCGCGGTCTTCCAGGTCTTCATGCGCGCTCCTCCTTGCGCTGCAGGTGCACGTGCAGGAGCCCGGCGGCGAAGGCGATGAGGATGAGCAGGTTGCCGACGGCCGCCGCCGGTGAGAAGTCGGGCTGGCCGGTGCCGAACGCCTCCCGGTACGACCAGATGGCCAGCGTCGTCGAGGCGTCCGCCGGCCCGCCCCGCGTCATGATCCAGATGATGTCGACGACCTTGAGCGTGTAGATCAGGCCGAGCAGCAGCGTGATCGCCGACACCGGGCGCAGCAGCGGGAAGGTGATGCGCCGGAAGCGCTGCCACCCGTTCGCCCCGTCCAGGCCGGCGGCCTCGTACAGGTCGGCGGAGATGTTCTGCAGCCCGGCGTACAGGATCACCAGGTTGAACGGGACGCCGAGCCAGATGTTGGCGATCGTGACGGCCAGCAGCGAGGTGCCGGGCGAGGTGAGCCAGTTGATCTGGCCGATCCCGAACGCCTCCAGCGCCGCGTTCACGATGCCGTTGTCGCTGTTGAGCATCCACGACCAGGTGGAGGCGGAGACGATCAGCGGCAGCAGCCACGGCACGAGGAACATCGCGCGCAGCACCGCGGACAGGCGGAAGTTGCGGTGGAAGAAGACCGCGAGCGCCAGGCCGAGCGCGTACTGCGCCGCGATGGACACCAGCGTGAACAGGGCCGTGTTGCGCAGCGCCCGCAGGAAGGTGTCGTCGGACAGGATGTCCCGGTAGTTGGCCAGCCAGGTGAACTCCGGGTCGCCCCGCACGAACGCCCGCGGCGTGTAGTCGTGCACGCTCAGGTCGATGTTGCGGTAGAGCGGATAGGCGTAGAAGACGAGCAGGTAGATCACGAGCGGCGCGAGGAAGGCGTAGGCCGTCCACCGCCGCGAGCGTCCCCGCCTCGGAGCCGCGTGCGCCGCCCTGCCCACCGCCACCGCCTCGCTGCTGAGAGAGGTCATCGGATCAGCCGCCGGTGGCCTGCTTCGCCTGGGCCTGTGCCTGCTTGAGCGCGTCGGCGGGAGTGGCCGAGCCGCTCAACGCCTTCTGCACCCCGGTCCACAGCGCCTCGGAGATCTTCGGGTACTTGGTGCCGAGGTTGTCGCTGGTCCGGCCCTTGGCCGACTTCACGGCGTCGACCCACGGCTTCAGGTCCGGCTCCTTGGCGAGGATGGCCTGCCGGCCCTCGGCGGTGGAGGGGATGTAGTACGCGAACGTCGTGCCGGTCTCCACCAGGCCCTCGGGCGTCGTCATGCATTCGAGGACCTTCTTGGTGGCGGCGTAGCGCTTGGTGTCCTTCTGCACCGGGACCGTGATGAACTCGCCGCCGGTGGGCGTGGGGGCGGTGCCCCCGTCCTTGCCGGGGATCTGCACGATGCCGGTGGGGAAGCCCGCCTTCTCGGCGCTGTCGATCTGCCAGGTGCCGTTCTCGGCGAAGGCGAACTCCCCGGTCAGGAACTGCTCCCAGGTGGTGTTCTGGGAGTTGCTGATGACGGAGTTGGGGGCGGTGCCGTCCTTGACCCACGTGGTCCACAGGTCGAGCGCCGCGACGGCCTCGGGCGAGTCGAGCCGGGTCAGCTGCGCGCCGGAGCCCCAGAACCACGGCAGGAACTGGAACGAGCCCTCCTCCGTCCCGATGGCCGAGAACGTGATCGGCTTCTTGCCCGCGGCCTTGACCTTCTTCAGCGCCGCGTTGAGCGTGGCCCAGTCCTTGATCGAGGCGGGGTCGACGCCGGCCGCGTCGAGGATCTTCTTGTTGTAGTAGAGGGCCAGGGTGTTCGCGCCGATGGGGATGCCGTACGTCTTGCCGTCCAGCTCGCCGGCGGCGATGAGGTTCTTGTCGAACCGGGCCGTGTCCAGGCCGAAGTCGGACATGCTGGAGAGCATCCCGGCGTCCGCGAGCGTCGAGACGGCGGGGTTGTCGAGGAGGATGACGTCCGGCGCGTTGCCTTCCTGGCCGGCGAGCAGCGCCTGGTTGGTCAGCGCGGTGGTGTCGTAGGCGGTGCGCTGGATGGTGACTCCGGCCTGCCGCCCGCAGGTGTCCACCCGCTTGGCCCAGGCGGAGGACGCGTCGTGCTGCGGGTACGGGTCCCACCACGTGTACGCGCCGGCGCCGCCCGCGGAGGCGGAGGTGGTGGTGGAGCCGCCTTGGGGAGCGGACGCGCAGGCGGACAGGGCCAGAAGGGCGGTTCCGAGGACCGCCGCCTTCGCGGAAACCGACGTGCGGTTCATCGAGGCCTCCAATGTTAGCGCTCACAATCGAGCGCGGCCGGAAGGTGCTGAGGTCGGGCCCGTGAGCTAGCGGGCGGTCGGGGGCGCGGTGCTTCCGCGCGAGACCAGTTCGGGAGAGATGAAGCGCACGACGAACGGCTCGTCGCGGGCCGCCGGCGACTCCACGCGGCGCACGAGCTGGCGTACCGCCATGGCGCCGAGCCGGTCGGGCGCGCTCTCGATGAACGAATAGGGCAGGGAGAAGGTCGCGGCGAACTCCTCGGAGTAGCGCCCGATGACCGAGAGGTCCTCGGGCACCCGCAGCCCTCGCTCGTGGGCGACGGAGGGCAGGGCCGCGGTGGCCGCCTCGTTGTTGATCAGCAGGCCGGTCGCGGACGGGTAGGCGTCGAGCAGGGCGTTGAGCAGGCGCCCGACCGCGGGCTGCCGGGACTCGCCGTACACGGCGTGCAGGGTGACGCCGAGCTGGCGGGCCCGTTCGAGTGCCGCGTCGCGCAGGCGCCACACGTACGCGCCGCCCCGCTCGACGACGTGCTCGGGCTGCGAGATCAGGATGAGCTCGCGGTGGCCGAGGCGATGGAGGTGCTCCACCATGACCCGGCCGGCCTCCTCGAAGTCGAGGTCGAACACGTCGAGCCCCGAGCAGTCGCCCGGCAGGCCGACCAGGGCGCCCGGCTGCGGCGCGGCCCGCAGGATGGGCAGCCTCGGGTCGACCTGCGCGATGTTCATCAGGACGACGCCGTCCACCATGCGCGAGTCGGTGATGCGCCGCAGCGCCCGCACGCCGTCGGCCTCGGTGACCAGCAGCGTGTCGTAGCCCAGGTCGCGGGCGGTGTTCGTGACGCCCAGGATGTACTGCATCATCGCGGGCGCGAACTCGTCTTCGTGGAACTGGGCGAGCAGACCGAGGACCTTGGTCTGGGAGGTGGCCAGCGCCCGGGCGCCCGCGTTCGGCGTGTAGTCGAGCGCCTCGGCGGCCGCCAGCACCCGGCGGCGGACCTCCTCCGAGATGGGCCGCTTGCCCGACAGCGCGTAGGACGCCGTGCTGCGGCTCACCCCGGCCTCCCGGGCCACGTCTCCGATCGTCGCCACTCTCACCTCCTGTTACGTAATTGAACCGGTTCGACAGTTGCGTCGCGAAACACCCTCGGATCGCCGACCGGAAGGTGCCTTTTCCTGGGGGTCCGCAGGATCGATCCGCCCGCGGCCGGTCATGGCCCGGGATCGACTCCGTGTGCGGGCCGCCGGAATCAGCGAACCGGTTCAACGATGTGGCTCGACTGTCGCGCCGCCGGTCAGCGGGCGTCAAGAGTGAGAACGGTCGGCGATACCGAATCGTGACACGCCGGAAACGCCCATTGACGTGTGGGGCGCGGCTACGTAACCTACGCGAAACCCTCAGTTGCGTTTCACCGATCGCCCTCCCTGAGATTTGTTAACGCTCACACCTCCCAGGGACATCGTGATGATCACCAAGGCCATGTGGGCCGGGCTGCTCCCGGCCGCCCTCGTCGCCGCCTTAACCACGGGCGTCGCGCATGCGCGGACCGTGGATCCGCCCCCTCCCGTGCTCGTCTACACGTTCGACTCCGACGACCTCGCCACCGGCTCCATCGCCGACTCCTCCGGCAACGGCCTGAACGGCACCCTGGTCAACGGCTCCACCGCGGCGCTGGTCGACGGCGCCGCCGGTGGCCACGCGCTGAGCCTGCCCGGCGGCGCGCCGGCCTCCGACGGCGCGTACGTGCGGCTGCCGCTGGACGCCATCAAGGGCAGGACCGACCTGACCGTGTCGGCGCGGGTGAAGTGGGACGGCACCGCCGCGCCCTGGCAGTGGATCTACGCGCTCGGCAAGGACACCAACCGCTACCTGTTCAGCACGCCGTACAACGGGGACGGCGTGCTGCGCACGGCGGTCACCACCTCGGGAGGCGGCGGCGAGGCCAAGGTCACGGGCTACGCCCCGCTGCCCGCCGGCGCCTGGAAGACGCTGACGGTCACCCTCGACACCGCCGCCAAGCGCGTCACCACCTATCTCGACGGCGCCGCCGTGGCCTCGGCGGCCACCGCCGTGAGCGCCGCGCAGCTGATCGACGCCGCGACGACCTCCGCCGGGTTCATCGGGCGCTCGTTCTACCAGGACCCGCTCTTCGACGGCGCGATCGACGACTTCCGCGTCTACGCGGCCGCGCTGTCGGCGGAGCAGGTGGCGGCCGTCACCGGCGGCCTGCCGCCGACCCCGACGGGCCTGGCGCAGAGCGCCTTCCCCGTCCGGACGACCATCGGCACCGCGCCGGTCCTGCCGGCGGCGGTCCGCGCCACCTTCACCGACGGCTACGACCGCGACCTGCCCATCGCCTGGTCGCCCGTGGATCCCGCGGACTACGCCGCCGCCGGGACCTTCACCGTGACCGGCACGGCCGGCGGGCGGCCCGTCACGGCCGGGGTCACCGTCATCCGCGAGGGCCAGCTCGTCATCGACCTCGCCGAGGACACGGGTCCCTTCCACGGCGGCGCGTCGGGCACGCTCTACGGCCTCTACGGGCCGGGCGTGCCGACGAACAACCTGATCGAGGGCATGCGCCTGCGCACCGTCTCGACCAAGGCCCAGGACGGCCCGCAGCACCCCGGCGCCGACGCCCTCGAAGTCGTCAAGCCGCTGGCCGACAGCACCGACGGCGACGTGTACATCTACATGACCGACATCCACCGCGGCTTCCCCTACCAGTGGCCCGGCGCCACGCCGGAGGAGAGGCTCGACCTGTACAAGCAGAAGATCGCCAAGCAGGTGGACCAGGTGCTCCAGCTCGACCCGAAATATCAGGACAACATTGTCTTCGTGCCGTTCAACGAGCCCGAGGGCAACATGTTCGGCACCGGCGAGTGGAGCTACAACCGGGTGAGCTGGCTCAGCGACCCGCGCGACTACTTCAAGGCGTGGGACGACGTCCACGCCCTCATCAAGGGCAGGATGCCGGCCGCCCGGATCGCCGGCCCCAACACCAGCGTGCTGTACGCCCAGGTCAAGGGCTACCTGGAGCACGTCGTACAGGCCGGCACCGTGCCCGACGTGATGACCTGGCACGAGCTCAGCCACCCCGAGCAGGTCAGGGCGAGCGTCAAGCGCTATCGCGAGATGGAGGCCGAGGCCTTCGCCGGCACGAAGTACGCCGGGAAACGGCTGCCGATCAACGTCAACGAGTACGCCTTCAACTACCACACCTCGGTCCCCGGCCAGATGATCCAGTGGGTGTCGGCCATCGAGGAGTCGAAGGTCGACGCCGACATCGCGTACTGGAACATCGACGGCAACCTGTCCGACTCCGCCGTCCAGGCCAACCGGGGCAACGGCCAGTGGTGGCTGTTCAACGCCTACGGCGGCATGAGCGGCCACACCGTGCGGGTCACGCCGCCGTACCCGGGGCAGAACTACACCCTGCAGGGCGTCGCGACGCTCGACCCCGGCAAGAAGCAGGCCCGCGCGATCTTCGGCGGCGCCGACAGCGCCGGGCACATCCGCTTCGAGCACGTCCCCGCCAAGGTCTTCGGCCGCCGCGTGCACGCCTGGGTGCGGGAGATCCCGTGGACCGGCCAGGTCGGCGACTCTCCGCAGCCGGAGATCGTCGCCGAGCGCGACGTCGAGGTGAAGGACGGCACCGCGGTCTTCGACTTCGGCGCCGGTGACCTGCCCAGGCTCAAGGAGTCGTCGGCGTACGAGATCGTCCTCACCCCCGCCGGATCGGGCACCGCGACGGCGCCCGCGCCCAAGCTGTGGGAGGGCTCGTACGAGGCCGAGGACGCGAAGTACACCGGCGGCGGCTACAGCCGCAACGGCCCCGAGGGCTCCCCGTCGGACGTGTCGAAGTTCTACACCTCCGGCCGCTACGACGTCGGCGGGCTGCGTACCGGCTCGGACGGGGTGCTCGACTTCACCGTCGAGGTGCCGAAGACCGGCCGTTACGACCTCAGCGTGTTCGCCAACTCGCTGAACACCTTCGACCGGGTGCGCGAGCAGGGCCCGACCAACGTCTTCGTGCGCGTGGACGGGGGCGCGGAGCAGGAGCTGTTCCTGCCGCTGGGCTACAAGTGGGTGGTGTGGGACCACGCGGACACCACCGTGGAGCTCACGGCGGGCAAGCACGTCCTGTCCCTGGCCGCGCGCGGCCTCGACGGCGCCAAGGCCACCAAGGGCGACGCGATCGTCGACCGGATCCGGCTCTCGCTGCCCAACCCGGCGGCGGCGAACTCGATCTACGAGGCCGAGCTGGCCGACCTGCACGGCGCCCGCCCGTCCTACGCGGCGCACGGCGGCGCGCTCTCGGGCTCCGGGGTCGTCACCGCCGGGCGCGACCAGTCGGCCACGTTCTGGGTGTACTCGGCGAAGGACGCTCCGGCCACCCTGGACCTCAAGCTGCTCGGCTCCGGCAAGGCGGCGGTGACGGTCAACGGCGTGCGCGTGCTGGACCGCGCCCGGCGCGGCGACGCGACCGCGGCGGTGTCGCTGTCGGGCGGCGTCAACAAGGTCACGGTCACCGGCCGGTCCGGCACGTCGCTCATCGACCGGCTGGAGGTGCGGCCCGCCGGCGGCGCGCTGCCGGCCACCGGGTACGAGGCGGAGTCCGCCCGCCTCGCCGGGACGGCGAAGGCGTCGCAGCTCTCGCTGGCCAGTGGCGGGAGCGCGGTGACCGGGGTCGGCGGCACGCCCGGCAACGCCAACACGCTCACCTTCGACGTGCGGGCCGCCGCCGACGGCACGTACGCCATGCGCGTGCGTTACTCCAACCCGGAGCAGTCGGCCGCCACGCACTACAACCCGGACCCACTCGCCAGGCCCGCCGACATCTCGGTGAACGGCGCCGCCGCGCAGCGCGTCCTGTTCCCCCACACCTTCCACGAGAACAACTTCTGGGAGCTCACCGTCCCGGTGCGGTTGAAGAAGGGCCAGAACACGGTGCGCTTCTCCGCCGAGGAGCTGCCGAACTTCGACGGCACCACCTACGCGTCGGAGACCTTCCCCGGGGTGCTCCTCCGAGCGCAGTACGCTCCCGTGATCGACAAGATCACGGTCGCTCCGTACAGCGGCTGACCCCTCGCGATGCCGCCCGTGCCCCCGGTTCTCCCGGGGCGCGGGCGGCGTCGCGATCAGCTCTCCCTGGGCGCGAGCGGCGAGCCCGGCGTCGGACAGGCCGCGCCCGACCAGGGTCAGCACCTCGCGTTCGCGTCCGGTGACGCCCGCCCGGTGACGCCCTGGCCGGTCAGTCCCGCGTCGGGGTGAGGGTGCGCAGGGCCTCGCGGAGGTCGGCGCCGGAGCCCGCCGCGACCACCCCGCCGTTCCGGTCGACGGCCACGGCGGAGAAGACCGGGCCGGCCGGAGCGTCCAGGTCGCAGGTGAGGGTGATGGCGTGCCCGTCGACCAGCATCGCCTCGGCGCCCGTCCTGGACGGGGTAGCGGGCCGGTCGACGAGGCTGCGGGCCGCGATCAGGGCGGCGACCGGGGTGCGGTGGCGGCCCAGCAGGACGGGGCTCTCGTCGTACGGCTGCGCGACCTGCCGTACGAGGTCGCCGAGCTTGCCCCGCGCGGTCGAGAGCGGCACGAGCTGGAGCCCGCTCAGGATGCCGGGCACCTTGGAGAGCGGCACGAGCGCGGCCCACTCCCAGCGTTCGCGGGTGATCAGGACGGTCTCCCCGTCCCTGGCGGCCTTGACGAGGGCGCTCCATCGGGCGCGGGCCTCCTCCACCCCGAGCGGGGTGCCGAGCCTGGCCTGCAACTCGGCGTAGGAGGGCCGCTGGACCCCGGATTCGTTGATCATCCCAAGAACAGTAAGGCACCTTACAGAATATTCGCAAGGCGCCTGACAGAACTCATGCCGGTCAGGCGTGCTCCGCGCAGGTCACGTCCGCCGTGGAGGCGCGGACGATCAGCTCGGTCGCCAGCTCGACGTGGTGGGAGTCGATCTTCTCACCGGCCGCCAGCCTCAACGCCGTGCGCAGCGCCACCCCGCCCATCTCGCGCAGCGGCTGGCGGACGGTAGTAAGCGGCGGGGAGGCCATCCGCGCCATCTGGGTGTCGTCGAACCCCACGATGCTCAGATCTTCCGGGACGCGCAGGCCCCGCGCCCTGGCGGCCTCCATGACGCCCAGCGCGCTCTCGTCACAGCCGGCGAAGATCGCCGTCGGCCGCTCCGGCAGGTCGAGCACGGCCGCGCCGTACTCCAGCCCGTCCTCATAGCGGAAGTGCCCGGATCGCGTGTAGGCGGGCGGCACCGGCACGCCTTCGGCCTCCATGGCGGCGCGGTAGCCGTGCAGGCGGGCCTGGTTGCAGGCCGCGGTGGCCGGGCCGCCGATGTAGGCGATGCGCCGGTGGCCGAGGGACAGCAGGTGCTGGGTGGCGGCCAGCCCGCCGGCGAAGTTCGTCGAGCCGACGCTGGTCACGCTGGCGTGCGGCATGTGGAGCGGGTCGATCACGACCAGCGGCACCTGTACGCGGGACAGCGCGGTGAGCTGCCTGGTGGTCAGCTGGTCGCACGTGACGCAGATCAGCGCCCGGCGTCCGGCGGCGGCCAGGTCGCGGGCCCACGCGGCGGCGTGGTCGATCTTCTTCCTGACGCTG
Organism: Nonomuraea sp. NPDC050153; assembly: GCF_044460125.1. Classification (NCBI taxonomy): domain Bacteria; kingdom Bacillati; phylum Actinomycetota; class Actinomycetes; order Streptosporangiales; family Streptosporangiaceae; genus Nonomuraea; species Nonomuraea sp. NPDC050153. Next base: position 305,235 of record NZ_JBITJQ010000007.1, on the reverse strand, counting down.
ACGACGATCCCCACGCCGGCCTCGGCCCCGGCCCCGACCAGGCCCTGGATGATCTCGGTGGAGTAGGTGCTGAAGTCGTCGTCGAACTGCACCTCGACGGTGTCCGTGGCGACGGCCCCGTCCCGGCGCGGCGACGGCGCGATGTAGTCGTGCTCCCGCAGCAGCGACTGCACCAGGGAGCGGGTGGTCGGCGCCACGTCGCTGCGGCCGTTGAGCACCTTGGAGACGGTCGCCACCGACACGCCCGCCGAGGCCGCGACCGTGGCCAGCGTGGCGCGCCTAGAACTGGACGGCATCGTTTCCCCCCTCCCGCTCGACCGACACGGGCGTGTCCAGGCGCCGGTCGTGGCCGACGACCCGGACCCGGCCGCCGCCTGGGCCGGTCAGCCGCACCGTGCCCCGGCACGGCAGGTCGGCCGCCGACGTGCCGACGGACACCTCGATGTCCCCGGGCTCCACGATGCGCCTCAGATCACGTCCGGTGAAGGCCGTCCGGTCGGCGTGCACCTCGAACGTCACGCGGGCACTCGCCCCGGGCTCCAGCCGGACCCTGGCGAACCCGGTCAGCTGCCGGACCGGCCGGGTGACCTGGGCGAGGAGGTCGTGCAGGTAGAGCTGGACGACCTCCTCGCCGGCCCGGTCGCCGGTGTTGCGCACGCTGACCGTCACGCCGAACTCGCCGTCCACGGGGACCTCGGCGTCGCTGATCCGCAGGTCGCCGACCTCGAAGGCGGTGTAGGTGGAGCCGTACCCGAACGGGAAGAGCGGGGTCGGGTCGAGGTTGCTGATGCCCTGGCTGTCGGCGCCCAGCGGCGGCTGCAGGTACGTGCCCGGCTGCCCGCCGTGCCCGCGCGGGATCTGCACCGGCAGCCGGCCCGACGGCATGACCCGGCCGGACAGCACACCGGCGATGGCCGCGCCGCCCTCCTCGCCGGGCATGAACGCCTGGACGAGCCCGGCCGCGCCCGCGTGCACCCGGCCCAGCGCGTACGGACGGCCGGAGACGACGACGGCGACGACCGGCGTGCCCGTGGCGGCCAGCTCGGCCACCAGGTCCTCCTGCACCCCGGGCAGGCGCAGGTCGTCGGCGTCGCAACCCTCGCCCGAGGTGCCGTGGCCGAACAGCCCGGCCAGGTCGCCCACGGCCACCACGCACAGGTCGGCCCCGCGCGCCACCTCCAGCGCGGCGGCGAACCCGGAGCGGTCCCCGCCCTGCACATCGCAGCCCCGCTCGTGGACGATCTCGGCGTCCGGCAGCTCGGCCCGCAGCGCGTGGAGGAGGCTGGGCGCCTCGACGCCGAGCCCGAGCCCGGGGTGGCGGGGCAGCACGTGGTTGGGGAAGGCGTAGCAGCCCATGAACGTCCGCGGATCGTCGGCGCACGGCCCGACGACCGCGATCCGGCGCAGCCCGGGGCTCAGCGGCAGCGCGTCACCGGCGTCGAGCAGCACGATCGACCGCTCGGCCAGCTCGCGGGCGATCTCCCGGTTGCCCGGCGAGTCGAGGTCCACGCCGGCCGCCCCGGACACGGACTTCTCGGGCGTCCAGTCCGGGTCGAGCAGCCCGAGCTGCACCTTCTGGGTGAGCAGGCGGCGCACCGCCCGGTCGATCAGCGACTCGGGGATCTCGCCACCGCGTACCCGCTCGACCAGGTGCGGGCCGAAGCCGAGCGTGTCGGGCAGCTCGACGTCGATGCCCGCGGTGAGGGCCTGCACGCCCGCCTCGGCGGTGTCGGCGGCGACGAGGTGCATGGTCGCCAGGAACGGGATCGACCAGTAGTCCGACACGACCGTCCCGGTGAAGCCCCACTGCTCGCGCAGCACCTCGGTCAGCAGCCAGGGGTCGGCCCCGGCCGGCACGCCGTCCACGTCGGAGTAGGAGTTCATCACCGACCGCGCGCCGCCCAGCGCGATGGCGGTCTCGAACGTCGGCAGGATCATGTCCATCAGCTCGCGCCGCCCCATCGGCACGGGCCCGTGGTTGCGGGCCGCCCGGGAGGCGGAGTATCCGGCGAAGTGCTTGAGGGTGGCGATGATCCCGGCGCTCTCCAGCCCGCGCACGTAGGCGGCGCCGAGCATCGAGACGAGGTACGGGTCCTCGCCCATCGTCTCCTCGACCCGCCCCCACCGGTAGTCGCGCACCACGTCCAGCACAGGCGACAGTCCCTGGTGCACGCCCACGGCCCGCATGTCGCGCCCGATGGCGGCCGCCATGCGCTCCACCAGCTCCGGGTCGAACGTCGCCCCCCACGCGATGGCCGCCGGATAGACGGTCGCCCCGTACGTCGTGAACCCGGTCAGGCACTCCTCGTGGACGATGGCCGGGATCCCGAGCCTGGAGCGCTCGACGACGGCCCGCTGCAGCCTGACCACCTCGGCGGCGCCCTCCCGCGCGGTCACGGGCGCGCTGCCGTGCACGCGGGTGAGATGGCCGAGCCCGTGCTCGATCGCCTCGTCGAGGGGAACCGTGCCCGAGGCCGCGAACACGTCCTGCATCGGCGCGACGTTGACCGTCTCGGCGTCGTCGGGCAGGTCGTGCTGCATGTCGTTGCCGATCCAGCGGCTGCCGAGCTGACCGACCTTCTCCTCAAGGGTCAGCTCCGCGAGGAGGGCCTCGACGCGGTCGGCCACCGGGAGCGCCGGATCCTGCCACGGGCGGAGCACGCCGTCCATCGCGGGGGTGCGATCCAGAGCCGTCATCTGCTCTCCTTAAGCCGATTCCCGCCGTGATTATTTCGAAATGTTTCGATGTCGTCGAGTGGCCTGTGAGCATGCGTCCCTGATTACAGACGACCAGATGAACGCCGCGCCTGAGTACTTTACACACGCCCTGCTCGAAAGGGCAGATTCCCGGATATGACGGTCTTGACAGGCCCAGAGTCGAAACCTAAATTGACGGACCACGCGGCATGTCGCAAATGTTTCGACGAGCTCACTCAAAGGAGACGTGACGAGCGGCTTCGGCAGGCGCCGCGTCCACGGCCGCCCGCCACCGACATCCGACGATCAACGAGCCGCGCGGCCAATCCCCCCGGCGTTCAAGTACGGAGATCAGCGTGGAGACCAGGTCAACTTCTCGCCGCACCTTCCTCAGCCTCTCCATGGGCGTTCCCCTCGGAGCGGCACTGGCCGCCTGCGGAGGCAACGGCCCGACCCAGGCCGGCGCCGGTGGCGGCGGCGGCAGCACCAGCTCGGGTGGCGGAGCCGGCAAGGCCACCTACTGGTATCTCACCGGACAGCCACAGGAAGGTGTCCGGACCCGCGCCGTCGAGCGCTTCAACAAGGCCAACCCCAGCGGCCAGCTCGCGACCACGATGTTCCAGAACGACGCCTTCAAGACGAAGATCAAGACCGCGATCGGCGCGGGCGAGGCGCCCACCATCATCTGGGGCTGGGGCGGCGGCGGTCTGAAGAGCTACGTGCAGGCCGGCCAGGTCGACGACCTCACGTCCTGGTTCGACCAGAACGCGGCCCTGAAGGACAAGCTGTTCCCGTCCTCCTTCGGCGCGGCCACCGTCGACGGCAAGATCTACGCGCTGCCGGTCGAGGCCGTGACGCCGATCGTCCTGTTCTACAACAAGAAGCTCTTCGAGAAGGTCGGCGCGCAGCCCCCGCAGAGCTGGGGCGACATCATGGACCTGGTCAAGAAGTTCAACGCCGCGGGCATCGCGCCGTTCTCCCTCGGCGGCCAGTCGCGCTGGACGAACATGATGTGGCTGGAGTTCCTCTTCGACCGCATCGGCGGCCCCGAGGTCTTCCAGGCCGTCTTCGACGGCGAGAAGGACGCCTGGAACAACCCGGCCGCCATCGACGCCCTGACCAAGATGCAGGACCTCATCAAGGCGAACGGCTTCATCAAGGGCTTCTCCTCGATCACCGCCGACTCCAACGCCGACCAGGCGCTGCTGTACACCGGCAAGGCCGCGATGATGCTGCACGGCGGCTGGACGTACGGCAACATGCGGGACACCGGCGGCGACTTCGTCAAGGGCGGCAGCCTCGGGTACCTGAACTTCCCGCCGGTCGACGGCGGCAAGGGCGACCCCAGCGACACCGTGGGCAACCCGGCCCAGTACATGTCGATCTCCTCCAAGGCGACGCCCGAGGCCAAGGAGATCGTCAAGAAGTTCTTCGCCACCGAGATGAACTCCGACGCGCAGAACAAGGACTGGGTCAGCAACGGCTTCGTGCCGATCGTCAAGGGCGCCGACGCGCAGTTCGGCACCGACATGGACGGGACGTGGCAGCGGTTCGTCTACGACGTCGCCAGCAAGGCCAAGTCGTACCAGCAGTCCTGGGACCAGGCGCTCAGCCCGACCGCGGCCGAGGTCCTGCTCGACAACATCGCCAAGCTGTTCCAGCTGTCGGTCTCGCCGCAGCAGTTCGCCACGAACCTCAACGAGGTCATAGGCAAGTGACGGTCCCCCCGATCTCCGCCAGGGGAAACGCGTCCCCGGCCGCCGTGCCCGGCGGCCAGGGGCGCGGCCTGGCCTGGCTGGCCGTACCGGCCCTGCTGTTCTTCGTCGCCTTCGGCGTCATCCCGCTCGTCGGGGTGTTCCTGCTCAGCTTCACCGCCTGGGACGGGCTCGGCGAGATCCGCCTGGCGGGCTTCGACAGCTGGCGGGCGGTGCTCTCCGATCCCGGCCTGCCGCACGCGCTGTGGGTGACGTTCCTGGTCATCGCGCTGTCGTGGGCGGTGCAGACGCCGGCGAGCATCCTGCTCGGCACGTTCCTGGCCGGCTTCCAGCGCTACCGCGCGGTGCTCTCGGTGATCTACTTCATCCCGCTGCTGCTCAGCTCGGCGGCCATCGCGATCACCTACAAGGCGCTGCTCGACCCGAACTTCGGGCTCGGCGCCGGGCTGGGGATCCCGCTCCTCGTGCAGGACTGGCTCGGCGAGCCCGTCCTCGCCTTCGGCGTGGTGATCTTCGTGGTGTCGTGGCAGTTCATCCCGTTCCACTCGCTGATCTACCAGGGCGGCGTACGCCAGATCCCGCGCTCGATGTACGAGGCCGCCGAGATCGACGGCGCCGGCCGGGTCCGCATGTTCTTCAGCATCACCCTGCCCCAGCTCAAGTACACGATCATCACGTCCTCGACGCTGATGGTCGTGGGCTCGCTGGTCTTCTTCGACCTCATCTTCGTGCTCACCGCCGGCGGCCCCGGGGACGCCACCCGGGTGCTTGCGCTGGAGATGTACAAGAGGGGCTTCCAGGCCAACCTGATGGGCCCGGCCAGCGCGATCGCGGTCATCCTGGTCCTGGTGGGCCTGGCGCTGGCGCTGCTGCTGCGCCGGCTCGGCGGCCGGGACGCGAGCCACAGCCAGCTGGAAGGTGCCTGACATGACGACGACGCTCGCGAACGACGCCACGCAGGCGACGGCACGGCACACCGCTCCCGGCCCCAAGGGGGTGACCCGCCGCCCCAACTGGCTGGGCAGCGCGATCGCCTGGCTCTGGCTGGCGGTCGTGGTCGTGCCGATCTACTGGATCGTCATCACCAGCTTCAAGTCGCAGAGCAACTACTACGTCGAGAACCCCCTCGTGCCGCCGTCCGAGCCCACGCTGGCCAACTACCAGCTGGTCATCGAGTCGGACTTCATCCGCTACTTCATCAACAGCGTCGTCGTCACGGTCGGCGCGGTGGTGCCCGCCGTGGTGGTGTCGTTCATGGCGGCGTACGCGATCGTCCGCAGCGGCAGGGGCCGCTTCCTGCGCTGGACCAACTCGGCGTTCCTCATGGGCCTGGCCATCCCCCACCAGGCCACGATCATCCCGATCTACCTGATCATCATCAGGCTCGGCCTCTACGACACGCCGATGGCGCTGATCCTGCCGTCGATCGCGTTCGCGATCCCGCTGTCGGTGCTGATCCTGTCGAACTTCATCAGGGACGTGCCCAAGGAGCTGTTCGAGTCGATGCGCCTCGACGGCGCCAGCGAGCTCGGCACGCTCTGGCACCTGGCGGTCCCCCTGACCAGGCCCGCCGTGGTGACGGTGACCATCTACAACGCGCTGACGATCTGGAACGGGTTCCTGCTGCCGCTGATCCTCACCCAGAGCCCCGAGCAGCGCACGCTGCCGCTGGCGCTGTGGACCTTCCAGGGCCAGTACAGCATCAACGTGCCGGCGGTGCTCGCCTCCGTCGTCCTGACCTCGTTGCCCATCCTCATCCTGTACGTGGTGGGCCGCCGCCAGCTGCTGGCCGGCCTGACCGCCGGCTTCGGCAAGTGAGCGCCGCCGCGCGGGCCGCCTGAGGCCCGCGCGGAGCTGGAGCGCCTGCCAGGCCCGCCGACCAGGGCGGCCGAGGCGGGGGGCGACGGCGGCCTACCGTCCGGAAGTAGTTGCGCAGCGCCGCCTGCGCCATGCCGGCGTTGCCGAGGGACGGCGTCGGGTGGATGCCCGACTGCCCGGCGGTGAACAGGATCGCGCCGTCGCCGCGCTCGACCAGGTCGGGCAGCAGGACATGGCGTTCGTGACGTGGCCCCGACGAGCAGGAACGGCCGGGAATGCCCGGCGGTGGCCGCGTGTTGTGGCGGGCAACAGATTGAATTTTCAACCAACAGGAGGGGTTATGCCCGCCATCACCGCTGACACCCTGGCCCTGCCCCGCGTCGCCGTACCCGACCCGGCCTCCGTCGCGCGGCGGCCCGTGACGTCGGTGACCACCGCGCCCAGCGGGTTCGAGGGCGAGGGGTTCCCGGTGCGGCGCGCGTTCGCCGGCGTGCCGCAGTCCGCGCTGGACCCGTTCATCCACATGGACCAGATGGGCGAGGTCGAGTACGCGCCCGGCGAGCCCAAGGGCACCCCCTGGCACCCGCACCGCGGCTTCGAGACCGTCACGTACATCATCGACGGCATCTTCGAGCACCAGGACTCCAACGGCGGCGGCGGCACGATCACCGACGGCGACACCCAGTGGATGACCGCGGGATCGGGCCTGCTGCACATCGAGAAGCCGCCGGAGCACCTGGTGGTCTCGGGCGGGCTGTTCCACGGCGTGCAGCTGTGGGTCAACCTGCCGCGGGCGCACAAGTTCCACGCGCCCCGCTACCAGGACATCCGCGGCCGCCAGTCGGTGCTGCTCGCCTCGTCCGACGGCGGCGCGCTGCTGCGGGTGATCGCCGGCGAGCTGGACGGGCACGCCGGTCCGGGCGTCACGTTCACCCCGATCACGATGGTGCACGCCACCGTGAGCCCCGGCGCGCGGCTGGAGGTGCCGTGGAATCCCGCCTACAACGCGCTCGCCTACGTGCTGGCCGGACAGGGCCACGTCGGTGAGGAGCGCAAGCCGGTCCGCAAGGGTCAGCTGGCCGTCTTCGGCCAGGGCGGGGCGCTCACCGTGGCCGCCGACCCGGCTCAGCCCCAGGCCGAGCCGAACCTGGAGGTGCTGCTGCTCGGCGGGCAGCCGATCCGCGAGCCGGTCGTCCAGTACGGCCCCTTCGTGATGAACAACCGCGCCGAGATCCTTCAGGCGATGGAGGACTACCAGGCCGGCCGCCTGGGTGTCGTCCCCGCCGAGCGTCTTCCGCACACCGGAGAGGAGTGAACGTGCCGATCGAGAGGCTGGCCGAGGAGTACAAGCGCGGGCGCCGGTTCTTCGACTCGCAGGACTACATCGGGGCCGCCCGCATCCTGGCCCAGGTGGTGGCCGCGGCCCCGGACAACCTGGCGGCCCGGCTGCTGCTGGCCCGCGCCTACTACCACTCCGCCCAGCTCGGCCGGGCCGAGGCCGAGCTCCGGCTGGTGCTGGAGCGCGACCCGGCGGAGGGGTACGCCTGCCTGCTGCTCGGCCGTACGCTGCAGCGCCAGAACAGGCCGAAGGACGCCGAGCCGTACCTGCGCATGCACGCCGCGATGACCGGCGAGTGACGTAGGCGACGCGGCGCGCCGCCCGACCGGGAGGGCGGCGCGCCGCACCTGCGGCGATATCCATTCGAATATCAATAATCGAGGCATATCAGTCTTGGACAGGGCAAACACCCCTGTGCTGTCATGACGCCCATGTCCCCTTCGAGATCCTTGTTGAGCCTTGCCCGTCTGGCCGGAGCGGCCCTGGCCGCCGGCACCGTGGTCGCCGCGATCGCGCTGCCCGCCGTCGGCGGCACGGGCTCCCTGTTCGTCTCGGCCGCCGAGACGCTCGATCTCAAGCCCGCCCAGCTCGAAGAGCCGCCCCTGGCCCAGACCTCGGTCGTGTACGACGCCGAGGGCAACCGCATCGCCCAGTTCTACGCCGAGAACCGCAGGGAGGTGCGCCTGGACCAGATCGCCGACGTGATGAAGACGGCGATCGTCGCCATCGAGGACTACCGCTTCTACGAGCACGGCGCGCTCGACCTGGAGGGCACCGCCCGGGCCCTGGTCAAGAACCTCACCTCGGGCGGCATCGCCCAGGGCGGCTCGTCGATCACCCAGCAGTACGTCAAGCAGGTCCTGCTGAACTCGGCCGACTCCGAGGAGGACAAGAACAGGGCCCTGGAGGCCAGCTACGCGCGCAAGCTCAAGGAGCTGCGATACGCGATGGGCGTCGAGGAGAAGTACTCCAAGGACGAGATCCTCCGCCGGTACCTGAACATCGCCTACTTCGGCGCAGGCGCCAACGGCGTGGAGGCGGCGGCGCGCCGCTTCTTCGGCGTCCCGGCCGCCGCCCTGAACCTGACCCAGGCGGCGACCCTGGCCGGCGCCGTCCAGGACCCCAACAGGACCGACCCCGCGCTCGGCGGGCAGGCCCGCAAGCTGCTGCTGGACCGCCGGAACGTGGTGCTGGACCGGATGGCGCAACTCGGCCGGATCACGCCGGAGCAGGCGGCGCGTGCCAAGGCGGATAAGCTCGGCTACAAGGGTGTCGAAGCGCCCAACGGCTGCCAGGCCGGCCGCTATCCCTACTTCTGCGAGTACGTACGCCACGAGCTGCTCGCCAACCCCGCCTTCGGCAGGACCGAGCGGGCCAGGAAGCAGCGCTTCGCCCGCGGCGGCCTGAAGATCTACACGACCCTCGACCCGAAGGCCCAGCGGGCGGCGGAGGCCGCGATCAGGAAGCACGTCTTCGCCTCCGACCACCCGGTCGCCGCCGAGGCGCTGGTCGAGCCGGGCACCGGCAAGATCAAGGCGATGGCGGCCAGCCGCCCCTTCGGCCGCTCGGCCAAGCGGAAGGAGATCTCCTACAACCCGGTGGCGGACAAGCGGCACGGCGGGTTGACCGGCTTCCAGGCGGGCTCGACGTTCAAGACGTTCACGCTGATCACGGCGCTCGCGCAGGGCATGAAGATCGACGACGGGATCAGCGTCACCAACGCCTACACCGCCCCGGGCTACGCCTCGTTCAAGAACTGCAAGGGCCAGAACATGGGCATCCCGTCCTGGACGGTCACCAACGACGAGGGCTCGCCGGGCTTCAAGACGCTCGCGACCGGCACGTGGGGGTCGGTGAACACGTTCTTCATGGCGCTGGAGCAGCGGGTCGGCCTGTGCGAGACGGTGCGGACGGCCAAGTCGCTGGGCATCAGGCGGGCGGACGGGGGCCCGTTGCAGGAGTACGAGACGTTCACGCTCGGGATCAACGAGATGGACCCGGTGACCGTGGCCACCGCGTACGCGGCCATCGCGGCGCGCGGCACGTACTGCGCGCCCATGGTCGTCACCAAGGTGACCGAGGCGAGCACGGGCGCGGCGACCTCGTACGACCCGTCGTGCCGCGAGGCGCTCGACCCGGAGGTGGCCGACGCCACCGCGCACGTCCTGTCCGGCGTGTTCACCGAGGGCACGATGCGCGGGGTCGGTGGCATCGGCCGCCCGGCGGCGGGCAAGACGGGCACCACGGACGGGTATGCCACGGCCTGGTTCGCCGGGTTCACCCCCGACCTGGCGGGAGCGGTCAGCCTGGGCGACCCGCGCGGCTCCCAGCGGTACAAGCTGACCGGCGTCACGATCGGCGGCCGCGCCTTCGGCGCGGTGGCAGGCGCCTCGGTGCCCGGCCCGATCTGGAAGGACACCATGACGGCGGCGCTGAAGGACGTGCCCGCCTCGGACTTCACCCCGGTGAACGCGGCCCGCTTCGGCGACTGCGGCCAGAGCTGCGCGCCCTCCCGCGACGACCGCCCGGACCCGACCCAGGACCGCCCCGCGGACACCGAAGACCGCCCCCGGCCCGGAACCGAGGACGACGCACCCGTGACCCCGTGATCCAACGCCCGGCCCAGGCGGGCGCCCCGCGAAGGTCTGGCGCGAGACGCACCGGTCGATCCACCCCGTACGCGAGCGGGCCCACCGCCAGCCGCAGCACCGTCTCGCAGGACCGCGGCAGTCACCGCCGTACGGCGGGCCCCGCGGCCGCGGGTGGGCCAGGTCACTTCTGCGAACGCAGGAGCAGGGCGAGGGCCCAGTCCTGGTCGTTGGCGAGCGGGTCCGGCCGGTGCGCGGGGCGGCCGTCCACGCAGCTGGGCATCAGGAAAGCGCAGGTCGCCCGGCCGTCGGGGCCGAAGTCGGCGAGGTTGGCCGCGAAGATCGCCTCGGCGACCCGCTCGGTGTCCTCGGTCCGCAGCGGCTCGGGGAGCTGCCGGAGCGCGACCGCCGTGAGCACGCTCCAGTAGTGCGGGAACGTGTCGCCCCACTGGCGGTCGAGCCCGAACCAGTACCCGTCCCAGTGCCGGATGCCGATGTCGCGGAGCCGGACGTGCGGCTGCGGCCCGCCGAACGCGCGCAGCCACCGCAGGGCCGGCCGCAGCGCCGCCAGCAGGCGCTCGTCGGGCGCGCCGGCGTACGCGGTGGCGAGCAGGCTGACCAGCGGCGCGACCATCGACTGCTCGTAGCTCACCTCGTGCGCCGGCAGCGCGCTGCCGAGAGACGCGAAGCCCCGCGCGTGGTCGACCAGCGCGTCCCGCAGCCGCTTGGCCCGCGCCGGGTCGCCGTGCCCGTCGAGCGAGCCGGCCACCGCGACCACCGCCTCGGGCAGGCCGATGAGCAGGTGGTCGCGGACGCCGAGCGAGTAGGACGTCTCCAGCAGCCGGGCCGCGCGGTCGAGGTCGGCCGGGTCACCGTACAGGGCGAACTGGTCGTGGAAGAAGTGCGCCAGCCACGGCGTGTTGTAGAGCCGCAGCCCTTCGGGGGCCGGGCGGCTGCTCCGGCGGACCGAGCCGTCGGGCTGGATCAGGCGCTCGACGGCGAAGCGGGCGAACCCGCGCAGCGCCTCGTCGATCGCGTCCGGAGCCCCCCAGCCGCGCAGGCGGGCCTGCTGCAGCAGCACGGCCATGCCGACGCGCTCGGCTCCGTCGGTCCAGTCCTGCCAGCCGTTCTCGGTCTGTCTCAGGCCGGTGCGGGTGTCGACCGGCACGAACGCGTACCGCTCCGGTTCCGGCCGCTCGGCGGGCCGGTGCTCGCCGAGGATGCGGGCGACGCGCGCCTCGACCAGGTCCCGCACCGGGGCGAGGAAGGCGACCGCCGTCCTGCTCCGGCGGCCGTCGCGCTCGAAGTCGAGGTGCCGGATGCCGTGGGCGCGCGACGTGACGCCCTCGCCGAGCACCGTGCCCTCGGCGAGATCGACGGCCAGGGCGGCACCGACCGGCGCCGTCAGGAACGGCAGGCCGGCGGGCGCGTCGGTGGCGGCGAGGAACGCCTCGCGGTCGCCGTACCAGCCGAGCTCCCACGCCAGGACATGCTCCTCTCCCGGCGCGAGGTCCAGCACGGGCTGGCCGCCGAACGCCTCGGGATTGCGCGCGTGGTCGGTGGGATGGACGACGAGGTGGCCGCGGACGTCGGACGAGGTGACGGTGTTGCGGGACTCGACCGAGTACGCCCACAACGCGCCCGTCCGGACGATCGCGCCGAGCAGCGGCGGGGCGCCGGACATCGGCTCGGCCAGCACCCACGACCACGATCCGCCGGTGAACACGTGCGCGTGGCAACTGCGGGCGAGCGCGGTGGCCGCGCCGTCGTACACGTCTCTGACCGGCACGTTCAGCCCGAGCCCGGTGACGCGCAACGGCTCACCGCCGGTGTTGGTCCAGGTGTGGGTCTCGGTGTAGCGCTCCCCCGCGACCTGGCGCCGGACCTCGAGCTCCAGCCCGCGCACCGGCCGGTGCCGGGCGGTCGCGCCGTCGGCCCGCCAGTCGATCTCGTACGGCCGCTGCCAGCGGCCCGAGCCGCGGGACGTGATCGCGAAACCCGCGCCCCAATGGTGGTCCGGGCCGTGCCAGGCGTCCGTGGCCTCGTCGAGCAGGTAGAGCCGGTCAGGATCCGAGGCGTGCCCGAACGCCGTCGGCGCGGCGTCCGCCCCGAGGGCCACCCAGCCGCCGCCGAACGCGAACCGTCGTGTCTTGATCGTCACCATTCGGCGAAAGACCCGTCGTTGTGGCGGAAGTACGGGGTGCGCCAGGTATGGCCCTTCCGCGCGGCGGAGCGCACCGCGTCCTCGTCGATGTCGATGCCGAGGCCGGGTCCGGTGGGGCGTTCGACGTGACCGTCCGCGAACCTGAACGCCTCCGGGTCGGTGAGGTAGCCGAGCAGCGCGCTGCCGCCGCCGTGCTCGATGTCCAGGCTCTGCTCCTGGATGAGGAAGTTCGGGGTCGCCAGGTCGATCTGCAGGCTCGCGGCCAGGGTGATCGGGCCGAGTGGGCAGTGCGGCGCCACCGCCACGTCGTACGCCTCCGCCATCGCCGCGATCCGGCGCACCTCCGAGATGCCGCCGGCGTGCGACAGATCAGGCTGTGCGACCGCGATGCCGGTGGGCAGGACGTCGCGGAAGTCCCACCGGGAGTAGAGCCGTTCGCCGGTGGCGATCGGGATGCTGGTCCCGTCGGTGATCCGGCGCATGTCCCGGGCGAACTCCGGCAGCACCGGCTCCTCCACGAACAGCGGGAGCAGCGGCTCCAGCAGCGGCAGGATCCGGCGGGCCGCCGCGGTGCTGAAGCGGCCGTGGAAGTCCAGCGCGATGTCGACGTCGTCGCCGAGCGCGTCGCGCAGGATCTCCACGCGGCGCACCATCGCCCGCGTCTCGGCCGCGCTCGGCACGGGCGGCAGGGCGTCGGAGACGTTGAGCTTGACGGCCGTGAACCCGCTCGCGACCTTGGCCAGCGCGTCGTCCACCAGCGCGGCGGGGTCCGCGCCGCCGACCCACGTGTACATGCGCACCCGGTCGCGGACCGGGCCGCCGAGCAGCTCGTGGACGGGAACGTCGTGATAGCGGCCCTTGATGTCCCACAGGGCCTGGTCGATCCCGGCCAGCGCGCTCGACAGCACCGGCCCGCCGCGGTAGAAGCCGCCCTTGGCCAGCACCTGCCAGTGCCTCTCGACGCTCAGCGGGTCGGCGCCGACCAGGTGCTCCATCAGCGTGGTGAGGGCGCCGTGGACGGCCTCCGCGCGGCCTTCGACGATCGGTTCGCCCCAGCCGCTGAGGCCTTCGTCGGTGTCGACGCGCAGGAACTGCCAGCGCGGCGCCACCCGGAACGTCTCGTATCCGATGATTTTCAAACTGCCTCATTCGGTTGGGGTTCGACACGTGCCAGCAGCGCGCCGACGAGCTGGTCGGTCTCGCGCAGGACCAGGGCGGCCGCGCCGGAGGCCGCGGCTCGCTCCCCCAGGTCGAGGGCCGCCGCGACCACGTCGGCGTCGCGGGTGAGCACCATCGCCGAGCGGCGCAGGGTGGCCCGGATCGGCTCCAGCAGGACGTCGCCGGCGCGCGCCAGCTCGCCGCCGATGATGATCCGCTCGGGGTTCAGCAGGTTGCAGAGGTTCGCGAGAACCCGGCCGACGACCTCGCCGGCGTCGTGGAGCACGCGGCGGCAGTCGGGGTCCCCGGCCGCCGTCGCGGCGAGGACGTCGTCGACGCCGATGCGCTCGCCCAGCGCGGGTCGCAGTAACGCCAGAACGGCGGGGATCGACGCGTACTGGACGAGGCAGCCGCGGTTGCCGCACGGGCAGGGCTCGCCGGCGGGATCCGCCGAGATGTGCCCGACCGAACCGCCCCCGCCACGGGCGCCGCCGTGGTGCAGCCGGCCCCCGATCTGCAGGCCGGCGCCGATGCCGGTGGACAGGCCGAGGTAGAGCACGTCGCGGACGCCGCTGCCGGCGCCCCAGGTGAACTCGGCGATGGCCTCGAGCCGGGTGTTGTTCTCGACCAGCACCGGAGGGGACAGGTGCCGGCCGAACTCCTTGGCCACGTTCACCCCCGCCCAGGCCTGACCCGGCAGCGACGGCCCGACCGGGCCGGTGCGCAGGTCGATCGGGCCCGGGACGCCGACGGCGACGCCGAGCAGCGACGAGCGGTCCCGGCCCGCCGCGGCGAGCAGGTCGTCGAGCAGGCCGAGGCCCGCGGCCAGCCGCTCCTGCCAGGGCGTGTCCGCCGCCACGGTCGCGCCTTCGCTGGCCAGCGTCGTGCCGGCCAGGTCGGTGACGTGGCACCAGATGCGCTCCAGCGTGAAGTCGAGCCCGGCCGCGGTGCCCGCGGCGGGGTTGGCGCGCAGGAACGCGCGGGCCCGCCCGTCCACGGCGGAGGTGTCGGCGTCGCCGGCGGACTCGATCACCACCCCGCTCTCGATCAGGTCACCGACGATGTTCGACACCGTGGTGCGCGAGAGCCCCGACAGCCGGGCGAGCTCCGCGCGGTGCAGAGCGCCGTGCTCCATCAGCGCTGACAGCAGGCGCTCCGAGTTCGTCCGTCGGAGCGCTCTGAGGGATCCGGTGTCCTTGGTAGCCACGTGGTCGAGTATCGGGGCACCGCCGCACAGCCGTCAACGGAGTTTCGACATTGTTCGGCAACACTTTTGACACAAATCCGCCCGTGCTCGAACAATTTCCGGCAAGTTCGGGTATCGGTCCCGGCCAGGCGATCTGGATGGCGGCATGGACGCACTGCGGAACGATCGCGAGAAGCCACTGCTGGTGATCACCGGCGGCCTCGGCCGGGTGGGTACCGCGCTCCGGCCGTACCTGCGGCGGCACCACCGGCTGCGGCTCGTCGACACCGCCACGGGAGCCGAGCCCGAGCCTGACGTGGACATTCGCCACGCCGACATCGGCGACCCCGATGCGGCGTACGAGGTCTTCGGCGGAGCGAGCGCGATCCTGCACCTGGCCGGCGACGCCGACCCGCGGCACGGCTGGGAGGAGGTGTTCGCCGCCAACGTGCGGCCGATGCCCGTGCTGCTGCGGGCAGCCGCCGCGCGCGCCGTGCCGAAGATCGTGCTGGCCAGCTCGCTGCATGTCGCCGGCGAGCACAACCGGCCGGAGTTCTGGCCGGTCAGTCCGCGGCTGGACCCCCGGCCGTGCTGCGCGTACGGGCTCAGCAAGGTCGTCGTCGAGTCGCTCGGCCGTTCCCACGCGGAACGCACCGGCGCCTCGGTCACCTGCCTGCGGCTGGGGCTGACCGCCTGGCCGCTGACAGAACGGCGCTACCTCGGCATGTGGCTGTCGGACGGCGACGCCGCCCGGCTCGCGCACGCCGCGCTGCGCTCCCGCGAACCCTTCGGGGTGCACTTCGGCGTCTCGGCCAACAGCCGCAAGCACTGGGACACCACGTCCGCGCGGACCGAGCTCGGCTACCGGCCCCAGGACGACAGCGAGCAGTACGCCGGCACCGCGGGACCGGGCGGCGCTCCCACGTGCCGTCTCTTCGATGATTCACCCGACCTCAGGATGCGAGGCATGACATGACCACAGCGGGCCAGGGGCTCTCGAGACGCCGGTTCCTCACTCTCTCCACGGCCGCGGCCGGCGGCGCCCTCGCCGCGGGTTGCGCGCCGGCCTCCTCGACGAAGACCTCCGCCGCGGGCGCGGCCCCCGGCAGGACCACGGTCACGATCATGACCATGACGGGCGAGTTCGGCCCGGACGACGCCAAGGCGGCCTCCCAGGCGCTGGGCTTCACCGTCAAGACCGTCGAGTACGACCTGACCAAGCTGACCGCCATGCTGACCAGCGGGAACCCGCCGGACGTCGTACGCGGCCTGGGCGCGACGGACACGCCGTACCTCGTGGCCCGCGACGCGGCGGAGAACCTCGACCCGTACTTCGCCAAGAGCACCCTGATCAAGGAAGACGACCTCGACCCCGTCAACGACGCCTGGCGCTTCACGGCCGGAAGCAGGGCGCGGGCCCGCGCTACGGCATGGTGAAGGACTACTCGCAGGACGCCATGCTCTGGTACAACGGGGCGCTGTTCGACGCCGCCAAGGTCGACCGGCCGAACGCGACCAGCCCGCTGCTGTTCGACGAGCTGCTCGAGACGGGCAAGCGGCTGACCAAGCGCCAGGGCGCCAAGGTCAGCGTCTACGGGCTGAACCCCAACGGTCTGAGCCTGTTCACCACGCTGCTGGGGATGACCGCCTCGGCCGGCGGGAAACTGCTGTCGGACGACCTCGCGTCCGTCGACTTCAGCAGCCCGGAGGCGCTTCGCGCCCTCACCTGGTACGTCGAGTACGCGAAGGCGGGCATCGGGCCGACGGTGCTCAACCCCGACCCGAACGGCTGGGACGGGCCGACCTTCCAGGCCAGCCGGATGGCGACCACGACCAACGGCTACTGGTTCGGCGCGCTGTTCGCCACCGACGCCAAGACCGCGAAGGTCGCGCGCCTCCTGCCTGCGCCGCAGTTCGACACCGGCCGGCGGGTCAGCCCGTGCTACGGCGCCACCGGGCTGTGGATGCCGAAGGCCGGCAAGAACAAGGAGGCCGCCTGGCGGTTCATGGAGTGGTACCTCGCCGGCGATCCCGCCAGGCAGCGGGCCGGCGGTGGCTGGGGGATCCCGACGCTGAAGTCCCTGCGGGGGCTGATGCCGCAGCAGCAGCCGTACCAGAAGGAGGCGTACGACGTGCAGATGGAGGAGTTGAAACACTTCTCGGTGCTGTCGTTCACGCCGTACCTGCGGGTCGAGGCCCTGGACACCGCCATCAACCGGGCGCTGCCCAAGGCGATCAAGGGAGAGCTGTCTCCGGCGCAGCTGGCCGACGCGCTGAACGGCGAGCTCAACAAGCAGCTCGCCGACGGGAAGAAGCGGCTGCGATGACGACCGCGTCGCTGACGGCCGCGCGGGCTCGTCGCACGGCGGTGCGGTCGACGTCCGGTCTGCGCCGGGCCCGCAGGTTCTACATGTTCATCGCGCCGTGGGCCATCGGGTTCGTGGCCTTGACGGTGTTCCCGCTCGGCTACGCGTTCTGGCTCAGCCTCACCGACTCCGACGGCCTGTCCCCGCGGACGCACTTCGTGGGGCTGGAGAACTACGTCGAGTTCTTCCAGGATCCGCTGACGCTCAGTTCGCTGGCCAGGACCGGACTGTTCACGCTGGTCACCGTGCCGCTGTCGATCATCGCCGGGCTGCTGCTGGCGGTGCTGGTGAACCAGCCGATCCGCGCCCGGGGCTTCTTCCGGGCGATGATCTACCTTCCGGCGGTGGTCCCGCCGGTGGGGGCGGCGCTGACGTTCAGGCTGATCTTCGACCGTGACGCGGGCGCCGCGAACGGCGTGCTCAGCGGCGTCGGCGCGGATCCGATCACCTGGCTGGTCGACCCGAACGCCCGCTATGTCCTCTACGCGCTGGTGTTGTGGGGCTGTGGCGGCTCCATGATCATTTCACTGGCCGGCCTTCAGGACATCCCTCGCGAAGTGCTGGAGGCCGCCCGGGTGGACGGTGCCACGTCGTGGCAGGCGTTCACCCGGATCACGATCCCGCTGCTGTCGCCGGTGATCCTGTTCCAGGTCATCACGGGCGTGATCGGCTCCTTGCAGTCGTTCGCGCCGCTGCTGCTGTCCACGGGCTCGCTCGGCGGCGCCGGCTCGGTGCCGGAGGGCAACTACCTGTTCATGATCCACGTGATCGCGCAGTACTTCGGCGCCTCGCGCTTCGGGTACGCCTCCGCGATGTTGTGGATGTTGTTCGCCGTGATCCTGCTCGTGACGCTGCTGATCGTCAAGGTGAGCGCCAGGACCGTCTTCTACACCGTCGATCCGGAGGGGAAGCGGTGAGCCGTTCCTATCGCTACGCCCTGTACGTCGTCCTGGCCGCGGTGGTGCTCGCGCTGCTGAGCCCCATCGCCTGGCTGGTGCTCACCTCGCTGAAGTCCCCGGCCGAGATGGCGGCCTTCCCGCCCACCTGGGTGCCGGACGAGCCCCGGTTCGGCAACTACGCCGACGCCGTGACCAGCATCGACTTCCTCGGCGCGACCCAGAACTCCCTCACCATCGCGATCATCCACACGACGCTCACCACGCTGAGCTCGGCGTGGGTGGGCTTCGGGTTCGCCAGGTTCAGCGCGCCGGGCAGGAAGCAGCTGTTCGTCGTGCTGCTGTCGACGATGATGCTGCCCGGCATCGTCACCCTGGTCCCCACGTACCTGCTGTTCGCCAAGGTCGACCTGGTCAACACCTTCTGGCCGTGGGTGCTGTGGGGCCTCGGCGGCAGCCCGTTCCTGATCTTCCTGTTCCGCCAGTTCTTCGCCGGCATCCCCCGGGAGATGGAGGAGGCGGCGGTCATCGACGGGTGCGGGTACGCCCGCATGTTCTGGCGGATCTTCCTGCCGCAGTCGTGGCCGGTGATCGCCGCCAGCGTGATCCTCAACTTCACCTGGAGCTGGGGCGACTTCGTCGGCCCTGCCCTGCTGCTGAGCCCCGACAGCACCACCCTCGCGGTGGCGATGGCCGGCGGTTACGTGAACGAGCAGGGCCTGCCGCTGAACAACCTGGTCGCGGCGGGAGCGGTGCTGTACCTGCTGCCGGTGCTGGTCCTGTTCCTGTTCATGCAACGACGCTTCGTCAGCGGCCTGACCACCACCGGCCTGAAGTGACACGGCGGTCCCGATACGGGCCGCCGGCCCGGCTCCCGGGGACGGGGGCGGGGCGGGGCGGGGGCGGCTGGTTTGAGGCCGGAGCCACGACCTGGCCCGCCCCGGACCCGGCCTTGAGCGGCCGGACTTGCGTGGCGGGGAGGTGATCGGCCACTATCGTCGGCATGACTAGTGGAAAGGGCGGTCTCCGCCCAGCCCGTTGAGGCCCATGGAGCCGGCCGAGGAGCCGGCCCTCGACATCCCCGCCGACGCCTTGCTGGCGCTTCTCGCGCCGCTCCCCTACCCGCGACGCATGCGGGCGCTGGCGCTCCACGCCCGCCGGCTGGCCGGCACCTCCCAGCTGCGGGTGCTCCTGGATGATCTGTCCGCGCAGGATCGGTACGCCCGGCGCCTGGCGCTGCACATGGCCATGGCGGCTCGCGACCTCGATCACATCAAGGAAGTTCTCGCGGGACCGGACATGGGGCTGCGGCGCGCCGCTCTGCGCGCGGTGCGCACCCTGCCTGTGCCGGATCCGGCGGTGGCCGCCGCGTTCCACGACGCGCCGGCCGAGCTGCGGTTCGCGCTGTATCGCACGCTGGCGCTGGCCGGACGGCACGCGCTGGCCGAATCGCTCCTGCCGGACGTCCACGCCCGGTGGGGAGCGCGCGAGGCGGCGGCGCTGCTGCCGGCCTGCGGCGCCGGGACCGTCGCGCGATGGCTGCCGGACGTCGCGCACGCGGTGACCTCCTGGACGGCGCTGGCCAAGCGGCACCCGGGCGCGGTCATGACGGTGGCCGAGCTCGAACTGGGCAGCGGCGTGCACGCGTGGAGCTGGTGGCGACGCCGGGGGGCGGGCGTGGTGCTCGCGGCCCTCGCCGAGCCGGCCCGCATGCCGGCGGGCCAGATGCCGGCAGCCCAGATACCGGCCGGCCAGATGCCGGCGGGCCAGATGCCAGTCGGCCAGATGCCGGCGGGCCAGATGGCGGCAGCCCAGATGCCGGTCGCTCGGATGCTGGCCCTGCTGGAGCGGCACGAGCTGCGTCACGGCCTGCGCGAGCTTCCCGCCACGGTCGTGAACGCGCTGTTCAGGGTGGACGCCGCGCGGGCCTGGAAGGTGTTCGCCGACCCGGGTGCGGCGGGCTGGGCGGGTCCGGCGAAGGCGGTGCTCCGCCACCTGAGGTCGGGCTCGGACGCGGAGATCCTGCGTCTGGCCTCGTCCGGACGCCAGCTCGACCTGGTGCTGCACTCCCTGCCGCCCGCCCGCCGAGCCGCGATCTTCGAGGCGGTGGCCGCGCGCAGGGGCGGTTCGACCGGGTTGTGGGCGATGCCGTTGCTCGGCCGGTTGCCTGCCGAGGTGGCGGCGGCCGAGGCCAGGCGCATGCTGGCCTGGCACGAGTCGGTGTGGCACTCGGCCCGTTCCCGCCTGGACGATCCGGACATCCCGCTGGAGCTCACCTCGTACCTGCCTTACGAGGAGGCCGTCGGCCCGCTGCGCGAGGCCGCCGTGGGCGGGGACCCGCGGCGGCGCGGACTGGCCAGGACGCTGCTGCTCCAGGCCACCGCCCGCACCCGGGACCGGGCGGCGCTGCACGCGCTGCTGGCCGAGCTCGCGCTGCGCACCGCCAACGAACAGGACCCGCTCCGCCGGGATCTGCTGACCGCTCTGGGCGACGTCCCACCCGCGCTGCTCGACGACTCCTGCGCCGGGACGCTGGAGCGCGTCGCGGCCGACACCGTCGAGGCCCCGGACTCCTCCCCCGCCACTCAGGAGGCGCTCCGGAGCCTGGCCGGACGGGTCCTGCGGCACCACGACCCGGCCACCGCGCCCGCGCTGACGGCGTGGGCGCTGGGCACGTACGGCAGGCTCGTGGCGCGGCACGGCGCGAGCGGTCTGCCCGCGCGGGAGCCCTGGCCCTCCCCCGTCCGTCGCCGCCGCTCTCGCTCCTCCGGCCCGGTCGCGGAGCCGCACCGGCTGGACCTGGTGCTGCGCGCGGGGCAGGAGCACGACCTGCTCGCGGTGCTGCGGCCGCACCTTCGCGCCGCACGCGAGCGGGAGGACTTCGCCCTGGCCGTGGCTCTCGCCCACGCGCTCGGCCGCCGGGCGTGGGCGCTCGCCGAGCTCCAGGACGACCTGCGCGCCGCCGTCCGCACGGCGCCGGAGCCGCTCGCCCGCGAGGCCGCCGACCTCTGGCTGACCCGTCCGCACCGCCGCCCGCGAACGTCCCGCCCCCACCGGCGCCCGCGGACACTCCGTCCCGCACCCTCCGAGCCCGCGCCCGCTGGGGTGGAAAGGCGACCGGAGCGCTCGCAAGGGAGCGGGATCGAGCGGCCGCACGGAGGTGGGGCGGCCGAGCGGGAGGAGCGGGTCGTCGAGCTCGTACGGGAGGATCCGTCCGCCCTGACGCTGCCCGCCGTCTGGCGCACCCTGGCCCGGCGCCGTACCGACCTCCTCCTCTCCCTCCTGGACGGCCCCCGTGACGGCCGCTTCGGCAACCCCGCATGGGTGCCGCGGATCGACGGCGGCGACGCCGGCCGATGGACGCCCGTCCAGTGCGAACGCATCCGCGCCGAGCTCACCGCCGCCGTCCACGACGAGGGCCTGCCCATCGCCGCGCGGCTGGCCGCCGTCCAGGCGACCGGCCGGATCACCGGCGGGCTGGACCTCCTCGCCGCATGGGCCGAGCGGGAGGAGACGATGCTGGCCGAGGCCGCCGTCACGGCCATGGCGCACGCCGGCGAACCCTCCCGGGCGGCGTCCGTGCTGGTGGGCCACGCCGGCGGCCCGGCCTCCCGCGTCGCGGTGGCCGCGCTGGCCCGCTGTTGCCGTTCGGTCGCCCCGTCCCTGCTCGGGCCGCTGCTGGAGCAGGCGCTGACCGCCCCCGGCAGCAAGGTGACGCTGCGCAAGCTGGCCGCCCGCCAGCTGGGCCGCAACCGCCCGCCCGGCGCGGTGGACGTGCTGCTGCGGGCGTGGGCGGACCCCGGGCTGCACCGGGACGTACGGGTGGCCGTCGCCTCGGTGCTGCGCACGATGCCCGAGGACCCGCGGACCCTGGACGCGCTCGGGGACGCCGCCGGCCGGCACGCCGGCGAGCTGATGCTGCGCACGCTCTTCCAGGCCCACCCGATGGAGTACGCCCCCGGCGCCCGCACCCGTTACGCGGACCTGGTCCGGCGGCTCCTCATGGCCGCCGACCAGCCAGGGGTGAGTTTCCGCGCCTCGAAGGCGTTCGGCCTGTGGGCGCACTGGTACCGGGGCGACCTCGGCGAGATCATCGAGGCCGCGGCGACCCCGGAGACGACCGGGCACGTCATGGAGGTGTTCCAGAGGCTGCTTCGGGCCGGCGTCATCCGGTCTCAGACGCTGGACGTCCTCGCCAGGCTGGCCGCCGCCGTACCCGGGGAGGACCTGCGCACCCCGGCCCGCCAACGCGTGGCGGCCATCGCCGGCAGCCTGGCCGCGAGACCGGAGGAGATGGAGCCGTGGCGGCGCCGGCTCGCCAGGGACGCGATGGACGTGCTCGCCGCGGAGCCGCTCCTGCTGCCCCAGGTGGCCGCGCTGGGCGTGGCCCTGCTCCCCAGGGAGACCGACGGGGACGGCCTCGGCGACGACCTGTGCGCGCTGGCCGGCCTGCTCGCGGACCGGCCGGTGCTCGCCGTCCGGACGGCGGGCCAGGTCGTCTCGGAGCTGTTCGGCGAGTACGGATGGCAGCCGGCGCTGCCGATCGCGGCCGCCCTGCCCCCGGCCCGGCGGCTGGCCGCCCGCGGCGACCTGTCCGGCGAGCTGTTCGCGCTCATGCTCACCCAGGCCGGCGGCCGGCGCACCGAATGGGCGGCCCCATGGCGGGAACTCCTCCGCGACCTGCGCGATTCCCCGCACCTGGAGGTACGGCAGGAAGCCTGGGACACCTCCGTGGACCGGCAGTGAATACCGGATGGCCCTGCGGCACGGTCGCTGTCACAATCTGATCGATAGCTCGTTGTGACATCCACCGCGCTGGGGGTCTCATGCAGGGAGCGACGGGGGCGACCGGCACGCCGCGCATCGTCCTCGTCGAATACTTCCTGAGCGACGAGCGCGCCCTGGTCTTCGGCCTCACCGCCGACTCCCCCGAGGCGGAGTTGGTCACCGTCCCCTTCTCCCGCGCCGAGATCCGCGCGCTGGCCGGGCGGATCCGGGCGGAGCTGGGCGGGGGGCGTCCGGCGCTGGGCGCGCTGCTGCGCGAGGAGCCGCTGGCCCGGCTGGTGGCGCCCGTGACGCGGTGGGCACGCCCCGGGGACCTGGTCTATCTCGTCCCGCACGACGTGCTGCACCGGTTGCCGCTGCACGCCGTGCCCGTGGACGACGGGGTCCCGCTGTCCCGCCGCAATCCGGTGGTGGTGACACCGAGCGCGTCCGTGCTGCAGTACTGCCTGACCAAGCGGACGGAACGGCGGCGCGACTCCGCGCTGATCGTCGCGGACCCGCCCTCCGATCGGCCCCTGGTCTTCGCCCGCGAGCAGGCGCGGGCCATCGCGGCGCGGCTCGGGCCCACCCGGACGCTGGTGGGGAAGACGGCCTCGCGGGCGGAGCTGCTGGCGGCGCTCGCCGCGAACGACACCGCCCCCGGGATCCTGCACTTCAGCGCGCACGGCGTCTTCGACCCCGACGAGCCCATGCGGTCCGGCATCGAGCTGGCCGACGGCCGCCTGACCGCTCAGGACCTCCTCGGCATGACCCTCGACGTGGACCTGGTGACGCTGGGCGCGTGCGAGAGCGGCGTCAGCGACCGGCGGCCGGGCGACGAGTTGATCGGGCTGACCCGCGCCCTGCTCTACGCGGGCGCGCCGTCGGCGCTGGTGACCCTGTGGCGCGTGGACGAGCTGTCGACCAGCATGCTGCTGCGCGACTTCTACGCCGCGCTGGCCGGCGGCACCTCCAAGGCCGAGTCGCTGCGACAGGCCCAGGCCCTGCTGTCGGAGCGGACGCTCGCGGACGTACTCGCCCATGCCCGCGAGTCACGCGAACGCCTCGGCGACGAGCCCGCCGCGACGGCCACCCTGGCCCGCGAGGAGGCCCGCATGCTCGCCCGCTCCGGCGACGTCGAAGCCGCGCTGCGCCTGCTCGCCGACACGCTCAGGACGCCCGGACTCAGCGCCCCGGATCTGGAGCTGCTGCGGGTGACCCGGAAGCAGATCCTGCTCGCCGGGCCCGCCACCGACGCCGGGCCCGGCTCCCAGGTGTTCGCGGACCCCTACTACTGGGCTCCTTTCGTCCTCGTCGGCGACTGGTACTGAGAGGTGGAGATGGGAGAGGTGACCTCGGGGCGGCCGGTCTCCGAGCTGGCGGACACCGGATTCCTCCGCGGGGAGAGCGTCCCCGAGCAGGTGGGAGAGCGGCCGTTCGTGCTCGTCGACGCGCAGGGCCGCACCGCCGGCCTGGTCGGGCCCACCGGGCCGGGCCCGGCGGTCGCGATCCCCGCCGACACGCCGCTCGCGGTGGTCCTGAACTCCGAGGAGGTGCTGGACGCGCTGCTCGCCGGCGCGGACGCGCTCGTCCTCACCGACCCCGGGGAGCGCCCCGTCGGCGTCGTGCCCGTGCCGGCCGTCCGCGCCGAGCTGGCCCGTGCGCTGGCCGACCCTCACGAGCTGGGCGCCGGCGACGGGCTCGGCCGGCCCAGGTCGCTGGCGCCGCCGCTGCGCATCCGCTGCCGGACCTGCGGGGAGGTCAACACCTTCACCCGTTTCCAGCAGACCGAGACCTACGACTGCGTCTCGGGCCACGACTTCGTGCCGTTCTACGGGGCGCGCTGACGTGGGTGGCCTGTTCGACGCGCTCTTCGGCGCCCTCGACCGCCGGTTGTTCTCCACGGTGCTCATCCCGATCCTGATCTTCCTGGCCGCGCTCGGCGCGCTGATCGCCGCGGGCGTGGGCTGGACGGAGACCCTGCGCTGGTGGACCGGCCTGAACGCCGAGTCACACGTCCTGCTGACCCTGCTGGCACTGGTGCTGGTGCTGCTGTCCGCCCAGCTGTTCGCCGCGCGGCTGCCCGTCCTGATCAAGCGGTACCAGGGCGACTGGCGCGACCTGCCCGGCGGCGAGCGGCTGGCGGGGCGGCTCACCCGCCGGCATCGGGTGTTCTTCCGGTGGCTCACCGAGGAGGACGACCGGTGGGCCTCCTACCCCGTGAGCGAACGGCAGCTCATGCCCACCACGTTCGGGAACATCCTGCGGGGCGCCGCCGAGCACAGCGCCGACCGCTACCGCCTCGATTCCTCGACCGCCTGGCCGCGCCTCTACCCCGTGCTGCCGGAGGCGTTCCGGCAGGCGTTCGCCCTGGCCACCGCGGACCTGGAGCTCGCGATCACGATCAGCGCGCTCGGCGGCGCGTTCGCGGTCGTCGGGGGGTTGCTGGGCGCGTTCCTGCTGCCCTGGTACGGGGCGCTCCTCTGCCTGTCCGGCGGCCTGCTGGTCGCCTGGGGCGGCTACCGGTCGGCGATCCGCGCCGCCGAGCCGTACGGGCAGCTCTACCGGTCGGCGTTCGACGTGCACCGCTGGCTGCTGCTGGACGCCATCGGGCTCGACCGCCCCGCCGACTTCGACGCCGAGCTGAAGCAGTGGACCGCGCTCGACCAGATGTGGATGCGCGGCAGCGTGAGCACCGACCGGGCCGCCCACCTCGGCTACCCGAAGGTCCTGCCGCCAACGCCCGAAACCGGCGAACCGCCGCCCGGTACCGGCGAACCCTCACCCGGAGCCGGCGAACCACCGCCCGACACCTACAGACCCTCACCCGGAGCCGGCGAACCACCGCCCGAGATCGAGCGCCCGCCCAGCGTGGCCACCAGGCCGATCCCGCCCTCCCGGGTGCGGCGCTCGCGCACCAGCCCGGTGCTCGTCGCCCTCCTCGCCGTGGTGTTCCTCGGGTGCGCCGCCCTCTGCGTCGTCTCGGTCCGGCGGTCCCCCGGCTCCGGGACCGCCGCCCGCGACCTGCCCGCCTACCACGTGCTGGCCGCCGGCGACGTGACCGGCGCCGCCCCCGACCGCCTGCTCGGCCGGTACACGCTGCGGCCGGTCGCGGCCAGGTCGCCGATCGCGCCCGGGGATCTCGGTCCGGCCCTGCCCGGCGGGCGCCTGTCGGGACGTTCGGCCCTCGCGCTCGGGCCGCCCCAGCTGACGGTCACGCCCGCGCTGGGCCGGGGCGGGATCGTCACGATCCACGTCGTCCCGAAGAATCCCGGGGCGGCCTCCGCCACCGTCCCGGGCGCCGTGGTCCTCGACGTGCTGGGCGAGCGCGGCGTCGTCCTGGCAGTGACCCGCGACCAGCTGACCGAGTTCACGTCCGCCCTGCCCGACGGCACCGTCCACCTCGTGCTCGAACTCCCGTAGGGAGCGGCTCATGCCCGTCAACCTCGGCTTCTACCGGTATCCGGAGTTCATCGAGAAGACGTTCGTCAACGCCGACCTGGCGCTGCGCGTGCGGCAGGAGGGCGCGGTGGTGCTCGCCTTCCGTGCGGGCCGGGTCGTGTGGTGGGCGCTGGTCGGCCTGGTGGCCGTCGAGCCGTACACCGCGGTGTTGCGCGCCGGGCCGGGCGCGCTGGCGTGCGTGGCCGCGCTGGGGCTGGCGCTCGGGCTCCTCGGCTGCCTGGCGGCGCTGGTCGGCGGCGCCGTCATGGTGGCGGGCGGCGTGCCGTTCGCGGACCTGTCCTGGTGGACGATCCCGCTGCTGGCCGGCTGGGCCCTCGGGGCGCTGCCCTGGCCGACGGCGAAGGTTCGCGTCGCCAGGATCTACTGCATCCTGGCGCCGATCGCGCCGATCGCCGTCCTCTGGGCGCACGCCCGCTCGTGGCCCACCGCTCTGAGCACCTTGCTGATCATGTACGTGCTGCTGATCCGCCCGCACTTCGGCCTGGTGGGCATCACCACGGCGGGGGTGACCCGCTGGCACCGCGGCCAGATCTGGCTGGGCGCGGTCATCTGGCTGCTCGGCGCGACGCTGCTCGCCCTGGGGCCGGCGGGGGCCTGGTTCGTCCGGGTCTGGCCGCCCGGCGTGCTGGGATTCGTCCTGGGCACGGTGTGCGTGGCGGCGGCCATGCTGGTCCTGAGGTTCGTGTACCTGCTGGTCGGGCGGGGCTCGCTGGCCAAGGTCACGTTCATCAAGGCCCCAGCGGGCATGCGGCTCAACCGGGACAGGTTCTCCGGCCTGTACGGAGCGGAGCTGGGCCTGGCCTGGTTCTGCGTGACGGCGGCGGGAGCCGTCCACGACGACCTGGGCGCCCTGATCGGCTCCGCTCTCGCCCTCGTGCTCTTCTCCACCTCCTACGCC
Organism: Nonomuraea sp. NPDC050153; assembly: GCF_044460125.1. Lineage (NCBI taxonomy): Bacteria > Bacillati > Actinomycetota > Actinomycetes > Streptosporangiales > Streptosporangiaceae > Nonomuraea > Nonomuraea sp. NPDC050153. Next base: position 278,184 of record NZ_JBITJQ010000007.1, on the reverse strand, counting down.
GAGAGCCGGCTCGAGGTCCCCCTGCGCCACACCATCGACCGCCTCGACGCCGCGCACTATCTGTTCTCCGTGCGGCTGCGCCGCGAGCAGCTCCGCCTCGCCTGGTCCGACGATCTGGGCCGGGCGCTGACCGTCATGGCACGGATCCGCGTCGCCCGCGACCACCTGGGGCCGGGACGGCCGCGCAAGGCCCTGCAGCTCGATCGCATGTGGAACATCCACGTCAACTCCGCCCTCCAGCTCGTGGAGGTGATCACCGACGAGAGCGAGAAGACGGCCCTGGGCGACGTCGACGACACGCTCCTGCTGCCCTTCGAGCGCGCCGAGGGCCGGCCGCCCCTGCTGGACATCGCGCTGAAGTGGGCGGACGAGGGCCTGTCCCTGCTCGACCTGGCCGACCGCACCTACCCGTGGCTGCTGACGGCCAAGGAGCCGCTGCGTTCCACGTACGTCGCGTACCGCTGCTATCTCCACACCGTCCGCGGGCTGGCCAACCGCCTGCACGGCCGCCACGAGGAGTCGGTCATGAGCTACTGGACCGCCGCGCGGCTGTACCGGGACCTCGGGGCGGTCAACGCGGAGGCGATGGCCCTGGCGAACATCCTCACGACCTTCCCTGGTGTCGATCCCGCGCGGCCGGCCGCGCGGCGTACGCTTCCGCTGGCCGCGGCCGACGCCGCGGTGCTGCGCGCCACGACGGACGAGCGGGTGCACCCCGAGGTGCGCCGGGAGGTCGCGGCGACCGCCGCGCTGATGCACGCCTCCTACGGCGACCTCCGGACCGCCGAGGAGCTCGTACGCCGGGCCGCGGCCATCCCGCCCGCCGAGCCCGGGGCGACGACGATGGGGGTGGAGCGGATCGTCGCCGACGCGGACAGCATCAGCAGCAGCGTCGGAAGGCATCATCTGCGCCTGTCACGCAACCCCGTCGATTACGGGCCGCTGCTGCGCGGCGAGGTGACCGCGGACCGCTTCCTGCCCGAGCCCTCCCTGAGCAACCCCTGGATCCTGCGCGAGCTCATCAACGGGGGCGTCCCCGTCCCCGGCCGTCGCCGGCTCGCCCGGGGCATCACCGGCGTCGCCCAAGCGGACGGTTTCACCGTGGAGATCCCCGACACCATGGTCATCGAGGAGTGGATCGAACGCACGGAGAAGCGTGGCGGGTTCGCGATGAGCGCCCAGTTCCACGAGCTGCTCGGCCTCATGCTCCGCCGGCTCGACCCGTACCCGGCCGCGGGTCACCTCGTCGCCGCGCTCGACCACCTGCAGTCGGTGCACTTCGCCATCATCGACGACGAGTTGCGCGGCGCGGCCCGGGGCGCCGCGGAGAGGTTCGCCGAGGTCGTGATCGACCACCTGGCCACGCTGGCCACCCAGCCGCTGCCGCCCGGTGTGGAGCCAGAGCCGGGCTCTCTCGCGGCCCACGTCGTCCGGACGGTGAAGTCCAGGGCGCTGACCGAGTTGCTCGGTGAGACCGTGCCCGCGCCGGGCGACAGCGCGCTGATGCGGCGCGAGCAGGAGGCCCGCGCGCGCTACCAGGACGCGCGGGACGCGGGCGACCACGACCGGCTCCGGCAGGCCAGGGAGGAGCTCGAACACTGCTGGGGCGAGCTCATCGAGCTCGGCGGGCCCGGCGCGGAGTACGCGGCCCTGCGGGCGGGCCTGCCCATCGAGCTGGAGCGCATGCCCGCGCTGCTCGCCCAGCTCGCCTCCCCCGGACGACCGCACCCGGCGGGTGGGAGTTCTGCGGCAGGATGATGCCGATGACCGTCATGCCCGCCGTACGCGCCTGGTCGACCGCCGCCGTGATCTCCCTCGCGGCCGGCTGCGGCGCGCCGCCCCCTCCCACGGCTCTCCAGTCCGGTCATCCCCTGGTCCAGCCGCCGCCGACGGTGTGGTCCCCGTCGCCGAGGCCGTCCTGCGCCGGCTCGGGACTGCTCCTGCACGCCGAAGCCCCGGCCGCCGCCATGGGGCTGCGCGTCCAGAGCGTGACGCTCACCAACTGCGGCGGCGCGGCGCGCCACGTCAAGGGCTATCCCCGCCTCCGCCTCCTGGACGAGAAGGGCGAGCCACTGAGGGTGACGATCGACCGGGGCGCGCGGCAGGTCACCACCGCGATCCGAGATCCCGGGCCGAAGGCCCTGACCGTACGGCCGGGCCGATCGGTCCGCTTCACCCTCGCGTGGCGCAACACCTACGGCGACACCACCCGGCCGCCCGCGGTCGGCGCCGCCCTCGTCGTCACCACCGGCTCGGGCCGGCGGCGCGTCAGCGGCCACTTCGACCTCGGCGCCACAAACCTCCTCGGCGTCACCGCCTGGGAACCGGCCACCGTCAGCCGATGAGCCGGGCCACCTCCGGGATGCCGGCCACGCGGAGCCCGGACCAGTCGGCCACGTCGAGGCGGACGGAGTCGTACGTGTTGGACAGGTCGGCGGCCACCAGCACCGCCGTCATGCCGCACCGCGCCGCCCCGGTCAGCTCCTCGTCGCTGCCGTCTCCCACGTAGAGCGTGCGCCCGGGCTCCAGCCCGAGGCCGTCGAGCGCGTCGTGGTAGATCGCGGCGTCCGGTTTCACCTCGCCCAGGCCGCAACTGAACGAGCAGTGCTGGAAGAAGGGAGCGAACGCGGAATCCGCCCAGACGCTCGGCACGTCGGGCGCGCAGTTGGTGACCAGCCCTGCCTTCACGCCCCGCGCGGACAGCGACGCGAGCAGCTCCACGACCCCGTCCACCGGCTCCAGGCTCTCTTCGGTGAACTTCAGATAGCGTGCCTTCGCTTCCGCCACCGCCGCGTCGGGAGCCCGGTGCCCGAGCTCGGCGGCGATCCACCGGAAATTGTCCCCCACCCCGGAGAACCGGCCGCGCACCCGCTCGGGAAAACTCCGGGACCAGAGCTCCAGGCAGTCCTGCGCCGGGACGCCGAGTGCGGTGGAGCAGCCCGCCATCGCGTGCTCGTGCTCACGCCGCCGGAACGGCTTGACCAGCGTCCCGAACAGGTCGAACAGGACTCCGGCATACCGCATGCTCCGGCCCCCATCTCAAGACTGCAGATGAGAGGTGACCCTACCTATAATCCGACTTGATGATCGACCCCGCGCGGTGCGGCGACGGGGCGACCGCGCCTCCGGAAGGCGAGCACCGGGGCAGCGGCATCCGCAACCTGTCCGACCGGGTGGCCGCGCTGGGCGGCACGCTCACCGCGGGTCCCGAGGGCGACGGCCGGTTCGGGCTGTCCACGCGCATCCCCGGCCCTGAACCGCGCGGCGCCCCTCCGAGGGAGGTCGCCGCGCGGTCGTCCGCTCAGCTCGCCGGGGCCTCGGAGCCCGCCATCCGCAGCAGGTCGTCCATGGCCGGCGGCTGCTGCCCGCCGTGGGCGGCTCCCATGCTGAGGAGGGTGGCCAGCGGGATCTGGGCGATCAGCGCCTGGCTGGCCGGATCGGTGAAGAAGCTCGGCTCTCCGTCGGCGGCCTTCAGCAGGACCTCCTCGACGATCTTCCGCCCACGGGGGTGGGCGAGCCACTCCTGCAGGGTGCTGTCGGCCCTGAGCGGCGCCCGCGTGGGCTCCACGTCCAGGTGGACGCGCTGCTCCAGGACCAGGTCGCGGGAGGAGGGGCCGACGTGTACGCCGTACTCGCCGGGCTCGGCCACCCACCGGCCCTGCCGGGTGCTCCAGTAGCTGAAGGCCCGGGCGTCGAGCTCGATCAGCACGCGGGCGCTCTCTCCGGAGGCCAGGCGGACCTTGCGGAAGCCGCGCAGCTCGCGTTCGGGACGGTCCACGTCCGCGACCGGGTCGCTGACGTAGACCTGGACGACCTCGGCGCCTTCCCGCGTGCCGGTGTTGGTGACGGTGACCTCGACGCGGGCCTCGGCCCGCGCCGGGTCGGGGACGTGCACGGCGAGGTCGGAGTAGGCGAACGTGGTGTACGACAGCCCGAACCCGAACGGGAAGGCCACGTCGCGCTCGGTGCGGTCGTACCAGCGGTAGCCGATGTAGAGCCGCTCCCCATAGAGCACCTGACCTTCCGAGCCCGGCCAGTTGACGTGCGCGGGCGTGTCGGAGAGCCGGTGCGGGACGGTCTCGGCGAGCCGGCCGGAGGGATCGGCGTGCCCGAAGATCAGGTCGGCCGCGGCGCCGCCGCCCGCCTGGCCCGCCAGCCACATCTCCAGCAGGGCGGCCGCGTGGTCGGTGAGCGGGCCGGTCAGCACGACGCCGCCGTTGCTCAGCACGACCGCGACCGACGGGTTGACCGCGGCCACCGCCTCGAGCAGCTGGAGCTGCGCCTCCGGCAGGTCCAGGTCCTCGCGGTCGAAGCCCTCGGACTCGGCCTCCGGCGGCTCGCCGAGGAACACCAGCACCGCGGCGGCGTCGCGGGCGGCCTCCACCGCCTCCGCGAGCAGGGCGGCGTCCGGCGTCCCGTCGAGGCGGAACCCGGGGGCGAACGCGACCTCGCGCGAGGTGGCGGCGCGGATCGCCGTCAGCGCGTCGTCGAGCCGGGTCGGGTTGATGAGGGAGCTGCCCGCGCCCTGGTAGCGCGGGGTGCGCGCGAACTCGCCCAGCACCGCGATCCGGCCGCCGGACTCCGGGTCCAGCGGGAGCAGGCCGCCGTCGTTCTTGAGCAGGACCGCGCATTCGGCCGCGACGCGGCGGGCCAGGGCGTGGTGGGCCTCGAAGTCGGGCGCCGCGTCCGCGCGCCCCTGCCGAAGCCGGTCGTGGGTGCCCAGGAGGCGTTCCACGGCGACGTCCAGGATCTCTTCGCCGAGCTCGCCGTCGCGCACGGCAGCGACGATGGCCGCGGCGCTGCGGCCGCCGGTGCCCGGCATCTCCAGGTCCAGCCCGGACCGTACGGCGGCGACCGGGTCGTGCACCGCGCCCCAGTCGGAGACCACGTAGCCGTCGAAGCCCCACTCCTCGCGCAGGACCGTGGTGAGCAGCCAGGGGTTCTCCGACGCGTACACGCCGTTGATCCGGTTATACGAGCACATGATCGTGGCCGGCCGCGCCTCGCGGACGACGTGCTCGAACGCGCGCAGGTAGATCTCCCGCAGGGTGCGCTCGTCGACCTCGGCGCTGACGCGCATGCGGTCGCTCTCCTGGTTGTTGGCCGCGAAGTGCTTGACCGACGCGCCGACGCCGCGCGACTGCAGGCCGGAGACCCACCCGGTCGCCATGACGCCGGCCAGCAGCGGGTCCTCGGCGAAGTACTCGAAGTTGCGCCCGCACAGCGGGGAGCGCTTCATGTTGACGCCGGGGCCGAGGAGCACGTCCACGCCGAGCGCCCTGGCCTCGACCGCGAGCGCCTCCCCGACCTCGCGCAGCAGGCCCTCGTCCCATGACGAGCCCAGTGCCGCCGCGGTGGGGAACGCGGTGGCGGGCATGCTGTCGGCGAGCCCGAGGTGGTCCACGCCGGAGCGCTGCATGCGTACGCCGTGCGGGCCGTCGGTCAGCAGCGCGGCCGGCACGCCCGCGTGCGGCACCTCCGCGGTCGTCCAGAAACTGGCGCCGGACACGAGCCGCGCCTTCTCCTCGAGCGTGAGCCGTTCGACGGCGGATCGTCCGTCGGTCATGTCGTGACCTTTCTGTCCTGCGGGGGTGAGTGAGAGCTAGCGCGCGCTAGCCGTCTGCGCGACGGTAACCTTGGGGCACTAGCGCGCGCAAGTGCCGGTGTCGGAACGGGGAGGACGGGCATGGGCGAACGGGCACGGCGGGTGACCGCGAGCGACATCGCGCGGTCCCTGGGGATCTCGCGGGCCACGGTGGGCTTCGTCATCAACGACACGCCGGGCCAGACGATCTCGGAGGCCACCCGGCGCAAGGTGCTCGCCGAGGCCGAGCGCCTGGGCTACCGGCCGCACGCCGCCGCCAGGGCGCTGGCCCGGGGCAGCAACCGCATCGTGCTGTTCGTCCTGCCCGACTGGCCCGTCGAGCACAGCATGCGCCGGTACCTGGAGGAGGCGACCCACGTCCTCGACCGCGCCGGCTACTCGCTGGTGACCTGGACCCGGCACGCCGGCGGCCGGTCCCGCCCCCTGTGGGAGACGCTCGACCCCGACCTCGTCGTCCCGGCCGTCCCCCTCCCCCGCGACGACCTCGACGCGCTCCGCCGGGAGCCGGGGGTGCGGCTGCCGCCCGGCGAGGAGCCCTCCGAGCTGCACGAGGTGCCGTCCCTGCGGGCCGGTCCCGCCCTCCAGGTGGAGCATCTCCACGAGCGGGGGCACGCGCGGCTGGCCGTCGCGCTCACGGGCGACCCGCGCCTCGAGGCGCTGGCCCGCCTGCGCGCCTCCCTGGCGGGGGCGCGGGCCGCTGAGCTCGGCGTCGAGATCGCCGACGTGCGGACGGTCTCCGACGAAGACGGCTCCGCGGCCGGTGCCGTACGGGACTGGGTGGACGCCGGCGTCACCGGGGTGCTCGCCTACAACGACGACATCGCCGCCGCCGTCGTGGGCGCGGCCGTGCGCGCGGGGATCGCCCTGCCCGGCCGCCTCGCGGTGGTCGGGCACGACGACAGCCCCCTGGCGCGGCTGCTGGTGCCGGCACTGTCGAGCGTGCGCGTGGACGTGGCCGGCCTGGGCCGGTACGTCGCCCACCGCGCGCTGCACGTCCTCGGGGTCGAGGACACGCCCCCGGCCGAGCCCGCCGTCTGGGCCAGTGTCGTTCACCGGGAGACGTCGTGACTCAGTCCGCCAGCGCCTCCCTGCGGCGGAGTTCGAGCGCCTGGCCGATCCGGCCGGCGTCGCGCGGGTAGGTGACGTACAGGATCGAGAGCAGGAGGCCGTTGACGAGCATCAAGATGACCAGCACCCACAGGAACACGCCCTGGATGCCGAGGGTCGCCGCCAGCGAGCCGGCCAGCAGCGAGAACAGCGCCCACGCGATCGTCTCGAACACCGACAACCAGATCGCGTACGCCTGCCCGCGCAGCTCGGGCAGCACGACGGCGGCCACGATGGGCCGGTTGACCGGCGGGTTCAGCCCTTGGCAGGCGCCCAGGAAGGCCCAGAAGACCGCGTAGGTGGCGATCGTCTCATACCGGAACTGCGTGCCGAAGAACGCGATGACGGCGAACAGGATCTGGGCCAGTTGCAGGACCAGGACGCGGCCCCGGCCCGGCATGATCCGGTCGAGCCGCGGCAGGATGAAACCGGCGCCCAGCGTGGCGACGCTGTACCCGATGCCGAACGGCAGCGCCACCAGGATGGCGGTGGCGTTGTCGATGCCCCGCTCGGTGACGAGGAACTGGACGCCGAAGATGACGATCAGCAGGTGTCCCGACAGGAGCCGGCTCAGCATCATCACGGTGTACGTGGGGACACGGAACAGCCCGACGACGGACGCGACGGTGACCTTCGCCTTGGCCCGGTCCTCGCGCGCGAGGTCGGCGAGCTGCTTCTCGGAGGATCCGACGCCCGGATCGGCGAAGAAGGCGGCGACGACGAGCCCGGCGAGGATGCAGACGCCGCCCAGGGTCCACAGCGCCCAGCGCCAGCCGTCCGCCAACCCGACGAAGATCGCCATGACGGGCCCGAGGACGATGGCGGCGAGCTGGAGCGTGCCGAAGAAGATCCCGTTCGCCCGGGCCCGCTGCTCGTCGGGGAAGGAGTCGGCGATGACGGCCATGGCGATGGGAGAGCCGCCGATCACCGCGGCGGACATGAGGGTGCAGCAGATGAGGAGCTGGACGAAGTTCTGGGAGAAGCCGGCGGCGATGCCGAACAGGCCGCCGGTCACCGTCGTGGCGACCAGCGCGCCGCGCCGGCCTATCCTGCCGGCCAGCCACACCCAGAACGGGCCGGCCGGAACGCTGGCGATCTTGCCGAGCGCCGCGATGACGCCGAGATGGCCGCTGTTCAGCCGGAGCGCGGTCGCGAGCGTGGGAAAGACGGTGTTGATGAGACCGGCTTCGGTGTTGTCGACGACGCTCACGCCGGAGAGGACGGCGAGATTGCGCCAGCGATGGGGGACGTTGGCGGCCTGGGCCGCTCCTGACTGTGCGGACGCGGTGGAGGCGCTGGCATCCATGCGGTGCCCCTGTTCTGCAGTGTTGCGGTGGAGAGACGCCGGCCTCAATCGGATGAGGCGACGGGTGTGACCGGGAGAAGGCCGAACTGCTCGTCGATGCGGCGCAGGACCGCGGCGGGCACGTATCCGAGGCGGGCGAGGTCGAGCAGGCTCATGGGGGCGGGGGCGGCGAGCAGCTCCGACTGCACCAGCGCCGGCGCCTCCTGCGCGAGGACGTCCTTGGCGCCGTTGATCCGCAGCAGCTCCAGGAGGGGCGTGCGGAGCAGCGGCTCCGCCTGGAACGTCTCCCCCGCGGGCAGCGGCACGGCCACGGCCGTCGCGCGTTCGCGCTGCTCGCGGATCAGCAGGTGCTCGCGGGTGACCTCGCCCTCGCGCGGGATGCCCAGGCGTTCGAACTGGCCGGCCGGCGCGTCGGCGGCCACCATGAGGCGGCGCAGCAGCTCGATCATCCGCAGCTCGACGTCGTCGTCGACGATCGGGGCCTCTTGCGCCGGGTCGCGGTGGAGGTCGAACAGCAGGGTGCCGTGCCGCCAGGGGTTCATCCAGGTGGGTGAGGCGGGCATGCGCATCGTGCGCAGGCCCTTGGTGAAGGTGAAGGGCTCGGCCGGCTCCCAGGCGCGCAGTTCCGCGACCGAGAAGCGGGTGCGCATGTGGGTGGGCATGAGGGTGAACTCTTCGAGGGGGCCGTTGTCCTGGTCCTTGGCGGCGCGCATGTAGACGTAGCGGCCGTCGGTGACGTTGACGTGCCCGCCGTGGATGCCGAACAGGGCGCCCTCGTGACCCTCCGTGGTGGCCAGATCGTGGCCCTGCATGTCGGGGGTGGGTTCGAGGCCGAAGTAGCGCAGCACGGTCGGGGCGATGTCGATGGTCTGCGCCAGCGCTCCCCTGCGCTGGTCCCGGCCGCCGGTGCGGGGATCCCACAGGAACATCGGCAGGTGGACCAGTTCGTTGAACCACGGCATCACCGACTTGGCCCACCAGCCGTGCTCGCCGAGCAGGAAGCCGTGGTCGGTGTTGACGATGAGCAGGGTGTCGTCCCACATCGCGCGCTCGTCCATGAAGTCCAGGACGCGGCCGAGCGAGCGGTCGCACATCGACACCAGGGCGGCGTACTCGTAGCGGGCGTGCTCGACCTGCTCCTTCGGCTCCAGCACCTTCTGGTACGGCGGCCAGTCGAAGGCGGGCCCGTCGTAGTCGTGCGGATAGCGGTCCTTGTACCGCTGGTGGGTGAAGAACGGCTCGTGCGGGTCGAACAGCTCGATCTGCAGCAGCCACCGGTCGGCGTCCGCGTTCGTCTCGAGGAAGTGCAGCCCGGCGTCCACGGTGAGCGTCTGCGAGTGCTCGGCCTCGGTCGCCATGTACGTGCGGTTGATCGCGTCCTGCCGTTTCATCGCACCGTACGGGCTCGCCGCGCCGCCGTCGTTCCCGACCACGCCCTTCCAGGGGTCGCCCTCCTGGCCGCGGAAGAACTCCCAGGTGCTGTAGCGGGTGTGGTAGGTCGCGCCGCCGTCCTCCCAGTAGTGCGGGTGGTCGGAGGCGAGGTGCGTGTGCACGCCCGCGCGCTTGAGCAGCTCGGGCATGGAGTCGTCGAACGGCTCCAGCGGGCCCCAGCTGCGGTGCAGGAAGTTGTACCGGCCGGTGTGCATCTCGCGGCGCGCGGGCATGCACGGCATCGACCCGGCGTAGAAGTTGTCGAACGTCACGGCCTTGGCCGCCAGGCGGGCGAAGTTGGGCGCGTCGACGAAGGTGTCGGCGTAGGGGGCGAGCATGTGCCTGTTGAGGCTGTCGAACATCAGGATGATGGCCTTCATCGCGTCGCCTCCTCGGCGGGCTCGGAAATGATCTGCTCGCCGTCGAGGAGCCGCCGGCGCAGCTCGATGAGCGAGGCGATGTGGCGGTCCATCGCCTCGGCCCCACGCCGGTGGAGCCACTCGTCCATCTGGCTTCCGAGCTCGACGTCGTAGCCCCGTGGCGGCTGGTCGAACCGGGTGCGGTCACGATGGCGGTACCGCGCGACCTCCGCCACCCGGGTGTTGATCTCGACGTCGAGGATGCCGATCACCTGCTCGACCGTCATGAAACCGGCGCTGCCCAGCCGCGCGTACAGGTCCGGGTCCTGGAAGCGCGTGGGCGGGTTGTACGGGCGCGTCAGCCAGTCGGCGAAGACCGTGTGGCCCTCTTCGGTCACGTGGTAGCGCTTGGCGTTGCTCGCCCCGGCGCGCTCCTCGGTCGTGTGCTCGACCCAGCCGCGCTCCTCCATCGCCGCCAGGGTCCGGTAGGCCTGGCTCATGGTCGTGTTCGAGCGCATGAACCGGCCGTGCGTGTCGAAGAACCTCTTCAGCTCGTAGCCGGTGCTGGGGCGGTTGAGCAGCGCGCCGAGCAGCAGAATCTCAAGCTTCATCAAATATGCCCGTCGTTGTAACGGAGTTAACCGTGCCACAAGTGGAGTGGTGATACCATGACATAAGTGTCACGCTCTGTCGATAGGTCCGGCCCTCCCTCCTGCTGCATGCCTCGCCGCGCGCCGACCCCGTTGGCGGTGCCGCGTCCCGCCGGGCGCGGGGTCCATCTGATCGAGCAGTGCCGCGTCGAGGCCGGCGCCTTCCGCATGGGCGACGCCTTCGGCGACGGCCTGGCCGGAGACGGCGAGACGCCGGTGCACGAGGTGACGCTCGACGCGTTCGACATCGACGCCACCACCGTCACCAACGCCGACTTCGCCCGCTTCGCCGACGACACGGGCTATCGCACCGAGGCCGAGACCGCCGGATCCTCGGCGGTCTTCCACACGCTGGTCCACCCACGGGCGTCCGTGATCGGCCGCTCGCCGCGCGCTCCGTGGTGGCTGGCCGTCGAAGGCGCCGGCTGGAGGCGCCCCGAAGGCCCCGGCTCCGACCTGGACGGGCGTGAAGACCACCCCGTCGTCCACGTGACCTGGCACGACGCCCAGGCCTACTGCGCCTGGGCCGGACGGCGCCTGCCCACCGAGGCCGAATGGGAACGCGCCGCACGCGGCGGCCTCGAAGGCGCCCGCTATCCCTGGGGCGACGACCTCCTCGACGCGCGGGGCCGCTGGCAGGCCAACATCTGGCAAGGCTCCTTCCCCGACCGCAACACCGCCGAGGACGGCTGGCCGGCCACCGCGCCCGTGCGCACCTACCGGCCCAACGGGTTCGGGCTCTGGCAGGTCGTCGGCAACGTCTGGGAATGGTGCGACGACCCCTACGACCCACGCGCGTACGCCAAACGCGCCCGCGCCCAGGGGCCGGCGAGCAACCCGCGTCCCCAGGTGTCGCCGGTGCTGCGCGTGCTGCGCGGCGGCTCCTACCTGTGCCACGACTCCTACTGCAACCGCTACCGGAACGCCGCCAGGTCATCGAACACACCCGACTCCAGCATGGGCAACGCGGGCTTCCGCACGGCGGCGCCCTGAGACCGCGGACGACCGGGCCGTCCGGTGTTCGCACGGTAGTGCTGCTGAGACCGCGGACGGCCCGACGGCCGGGCCGTCAGGTGACGGTGGCGGCGCGGATCGTGCCGGTGCCGTTCCAGACGTTGAGCCCGAAGTAGCCGCCCCCGGTGGCGGTGTCCGTCACGTCGATCACCGGCTCGGCGCCGTCGCCGAAGTACACCCGGATGCGCGGCCCGTTCGCGACCACCTTGAGGTGATACGAGGTGCCGGGCGTGATCGCGGTGTGGAAGTCGGCGAGCACCGCCCCCGGCCGCCACAGCCGTACGAAGCCGGCCGTGTCGACGTTGGCGGTGTAGTGCGTGGCCAGGTCGGCGCTGGCCCTGAAGGTGAGGGCCGCGGCGGCTCCGGGCCGGTCGGGCCGGAGATCTCCCTCGTAGGTGAAGTCCGTGCCGGTCCGGCCGCTCAGGTAGAAGGCGTTGCCACCGGACAGCGCGGTGCCCGTCTTGCCGTCGGCCAGGCTGGTCCAGTCGCCGCCGACCGGGCGCCACGGCCCCGTGATGTTGCTGCCGGGGTTGGTGCCGGACGTGGACGGGGGCCAGGTGCGTACGAGGTCGTGATACTTCAGTGAGACCAGCTTCACCCGGCCTCCCGTCGCGTACACCGCCACGCCCCGGCTGCCGGGCGCGGCCGAGAAGTCGACGTTGTCGCTGTAGGAGAGCCTGCCGTCGTTGCCGAAGATCTCCAGCTGGCCGCGGTCGACGAGGACGCGCATCCTGACGCGGCCACGCTCGGGCGCGAGGGGCGCGCCGTACAACGTCTGACCGGCGCGGTCATAGGCGACCTTACGGTCATAGCTCCCGTCGGCGCGGGTGTGCAGCAACAGGCCGAACTCCGACGCCGTGGCCCCGGCGACGTCGAACTCGGCGACGACCTCGTAGGTGTCGCCCGCGACCCCGGCCAGCGGCATGCTCTCAGAGATCGTCCGCTGGGCCCAGGCCGACCCCCTGCCGCGGATCCCGGCGATCTCGCGAACCGGCTCCCGCAGCACGCGCACGCCTTCGGGGAAGGTACGCAGCCGCAGCTCGGCGGGGAAACTCGCGTTCCCGGTCCACGAGACACCGCGGTTGCCGGGCTGCCAGGCGATCTGGACGATCCGGTCCCCCGGCAGGCCGTTGAAGGTCAGCGGCGCGTAGACGGTGCCGCCCGGATCGTTCCTGCCCTGGTCCATGCGCTGCGGCGCGGTCCACGTGGTGGTGAACCCGGTGCCGTCGAAGTCGCCCACCACGTACTCCATGCTCGCGTCGTTGAGCACCCACCTGACCGTACGGCCGCCGTCGAGCGGCAGCGGGTACAGGTCCGGGCACTCGAACAGCCAGTCGGCGGCGAAGCGGCTGGCGAACGTCCAGTCGAGCAGGTTGCGCGAGGTGTAGATGTCGACCCCGTTGCCGCCCCGGTCGGACCAGACGACCATCACCCACGTGCGGGTCGCGCCGTGCCAGAAGACCTTGGGGTCACGGCTCTCCCCTGCCGGAGTCACCACCTTGCGCCCGTTGTCGTAGGACCTGAACGTCTTCGCCCCGTCGGTGCTGTAGTTGACGGTGACTCCGTTCCGGCCGGTGAACACCACGATCGGATCGTCCTTGCCGGCCTTGAGCCCGGAGGTGTTGCGCTCGTCGACCACGCCCGCCCCGGACCACAGGTCGCCGGGATGCACGCCCGGCTCCAGCGCGATGGGCCGCTGCGTCCAGTGCACGAGATCGGGGCTGGTGGCGTGCCCCCAGTGCATGGTATCCCAGCCGAGGCCGTGCGGATTGTGCTGGAAGAACAGGTGGTACGTGCCTTTGTAGTACAGCGGGGCGTTGGGGTCGTTCATCCACCCGCTGCGCGGGCTGAAGTGGAACTGGCCACGATGAGGCTCGTCATAGGCGCCCTCATCGGTCTCCGGGTACGGGTACTCGGGATAGTCGGCCGGATCACCGGCGAGGGCAGCAGGCATGCCGGGCACCAGCAGGCTCAGCGTGACGACAAACACCAGAAAAAGCCGACACATCAGTCTTCCCTTCTGGGGGCGAAAGGGACCTTATGCCAGTTTCGTTGACCGCAGCCGCCAGTCCAGAGTCTCCGTCGAAGTCGCGCTTAGTACTCGGCGTCGAGTTTCGCCCGCTGGTCCGCCGTCAACTCCAGGTCCACCGCGGCCAGGCTCTCCTCCAACTGCTCGACCGACGAAGCGCCGACCAGCGGGATCACCGGAATCTCGCCACCCATGAGCCAGGCGAGCACCACCTGGTTGACGGTCGCCCCTGTCTCCTGCGCCACTTCCCGCAGTGCCGCCAGACGCCGAGGCGTGCCGGGGTGGTCGAACGCGGCATCGAGCGGCTTGTCCTCACGTACGTAACCGCCGCCCAGCAAGGGCGAGTAGGCGACCAGCGCGAGCCCGGGCTCGGCTCTCAGATAGCTGAGCAGGTTCCCCTCGACCACGCCGAGGCTTCCGTCCTTGGATCGCAGCGTCGGCAGATCGGTGCGCGGACGCAGGAAGGAGTGGTGATACTGCAGGACCTCATAACCGGGCAGACCTGCCGCGGCCGCCAGGTTCCGGGCCCGCTCCAGCCGCCAGGCCCAGTGGTTGCTCGCCCCGAGAAGACCCACGGCGCCTCCCTGAACCAGATCCGCGAAGGCCTCGACGGTCTCCTCCAGCGGCACCGCGGAACCTTCGAGGTACGCGTGCGCGTACAGCAGGTCCAGCTTGTCCACGCCGAGCCGTTCCCTGCTCCGCTCCGAAGACTCCCGGATCACCTGGGCGGACAAGCCTTCAAGGTCGTGGCTGATGCCGGTCGCCGGAGCGTTGGGCCGCCCTCCGAGCTTGGTGGCGATGACGACCTCATCACTGACGTTGCGGCTACGCCGCCAGCGGCCGAGCAGCGCTTCGCTCTCGCCCCCCTGCGTGCCATTGACCCAGTAGGCGTAATTGTTGGCGGTGTCGAGGAAATTGCCGCCGGCCTCGACGAAGCGGTCAAGAATGGCGAACGACGTCACCTCGTCGATGGCGGTGCCGAACAGCATCGCCCCCAGACTCAGCACGCTGACATCACGGCGGGTCTTCGGATCGCTGCCGATCGTGCGGTACTTCATGCGACATCCCCTCATGCTGCCCATCCGCATCGGGCCTCGGGCGGAATTATTCGTCCTAGAGTCGACTCAAGGTCAACCGGAGGCCCGATGGTCACCTCGGCGGACCGCGAAACTGGCCCACTCTGGCCTGATCAGCACGACAGCTCGGCTGAGATGCCCCGGAATCCGGTCCACGTCAACCTTCCACCCATTGATTTCGCCCGACTCATCAAGGGGTTACCCGCTCAACCTGTCGGGGTGCCGAAGTCCACGACCTCACCGGTCGCGCTCACCGTGTGGGCAGGACACATCCGCGTATATGCGGCCAGGGCCAACGACAGCCTCGGCTCACCGCTGGACGCGGCGAGGCACGTGCGCGCAGTCGAGGAAGGTGTCGCCGAACGCGGGCCCGGCCCTCCAGCATCATCAGGTTGTCCAGCCTGTCCCGTTCTTCCCGTACTTGCGCAGCGTGCGGATCGGGCGTTTCGACAAACTCGACCATCAAGGCGCCATCGACGTCGCGCTCCTGAGCCGGCTTGGGCTGGTACGGGGGTGCGAGGACAGCCACGCCGGGTGCGGACTACCGCAGTGCGGTCAGCTGGTTGGACACCGGGAACAGGTCGCCACCCAGAGCTCACCGGGGTGCCCGACGACGCTCAAGATCTCGCAGGCCCAGGCGACAAGCGCCTCGTCGTAGGGGTGGTAGACGATGACAAACGGCACATGACACGACCTCGTGGGGTAGCTTGCCGCAGTGATGAAAGTGAGAGTCACTGGCGTCGTGGTCAAGGATGATCGGATCTTGCTCCTTGACCAGGACACCGACACCGGCCGCTCGTGGTCACTGCCCGGCGGGAAGGTGGAGGAGGGTGAGAGCCTCGCCGATGCCCTCGCCCGAGAGATGCGCGAGGAGACCGGCATCGAGGTTGAGGTCGGCCGGTTGCTGTACGTGTGCGACCACCTGCCCGGTGGCGGAACCCACGTCGTGCATCTGACGTTCGAGACCACCCGCACCGGGTGGGCGCCAAGTCCAACATCGGCCTGTGACCGTGTGAACGCGGTAACCAGGCGGCCGTTCATCACGCTCAAGGGCAGGTTGCGCTCGGCCAAGCCGCCCATCCATTCGCTCAGCAGCCCGGCCACCAGGTCGACCGGTATCGGGCGGTCCGGATCGTTCGCGATGAGGGAGATGCCGACGCCGCGCGAGTTGCCCGCCAGGTGGCGACACCCCAGCCGGGTTTGTTGCAATCTAATCTTTCGTGGTCATCCTGGACCCAGTGGGGCGAGGTTGATTCCATCAGTGGGTTCGAGTACCAATCGTCGGTCCCTCTTGACTCCACTTCGTGATCGAATGGCCATGATCTGAAGGCGAGTTTTGGTACCACCCGGAGCGCCACCAAGCTGCGCGCCGGCCAGAGAGCCGGATGTCTCGTGGCGCGTGTGCTGGACGAGCACGATCTGATCGGAATTGGACGCTGGTCGGTGCGGAACTGGACCAGTTATCCAGGTGCCGGGGTGCGACCAAGCTCGGGTTCGCCTGGCCTGTGTCCCGCCTCCGTGTTGTGCGAAGAGTTCAGACTTTCGGGAGTCCGTGATCATTTACTTCACCGACGCGCCCGGGAGCGCGTGGGCCGGGACGCTGCCGCTCCTGGCCTACGCGCCCTCGGTGTGGTGGGCGACTCAGGTGTTCGGTGACGCGGTGACCGCCATCGTGGTGTAGGCCATGGTGAAGCCGCCTCCGATCGCGTCGATGGCGGCCCCGACGCCCTCCAGCACCTCGGCCAGTTTGTCTGGTGGGAGTTGGGTGAGTGCGCCGGTGGTGGGCAGCAGGTCGAGCCAATCGTCGCGGCTGTAGTGCTGCTCCCAGTCGAATCGCCACTGCTGCGGCTCGCCGAACCCGGCCGTCTTCCGGATGCCGTCGGTGAACGTGGCGAACATCGCCTGGTAGATGTCCTGGGCCGGCCTCGGCGGTCCGGCGCTGAGCGGCGAGTCGGGCGCCACCTTGCGGAAGACGGTGGCGAACGCCTCCGCGACGAAGGGCGGTGGGTCGTACGCGTGCGCGAACACCGCCAGCAGGCCGCCTGGACGCAGCACCTGCGCTGCCTTGGCTGCGCCCGCGACGGGGTCCACCCAGTGCCAGGACTGTCCGGCGACGACCGCGTCGAAGGTACGACCTGCGGCGTCCCAGTCCTCGAACGTCGCCACCTCGACCTCGACCCCGGTGCGGCGGGCGAACTCGGCCATCCGGACGTCCGGCTCGACGCCCAGCACGTTGCACCCGGCGGCCAGGAACTGACGGGCTTCTATGCCGGTGCCACAGCCGACGTCGACGATGTCGAGGCCAGGGCTGGCGGTGATGATCTGCCGCACCAAGGCGTCGGGATAGTCGGGCCGGGCCCGGTCGTAGCGTTCGGTGTCGACCCCGAACGACTCCGCCATCTGCCTGGCCTTATGGGGCTGGTTCCGGGGAGGCTCTGGTTGCTCCCGCGATATAGTGGGCATGCGCCCACCATAGTGGGCAGGCGCCCACTCCACAACCCGGGCAGCGGTTCGCGGTGAGCGAAGGGCGGGCGAAGGCGCGTGAAGAAGGAGGAACGGGCGATGCCGACTGGAGTGGCCCTCCGGGATGTCCGGCAGCAGTTGTTCGACGCCGCCAAGCGCGTCCTGCTCCGGGACGGGGCGAACGGCCTGACCAGCCGGGCGGTCACGGCGGAGGCGGGCGTCGCCAAGGGTGTCCTGCACCGGCACTTCGAGGACTTCGACGCCTTCCTCGCCGAGCTCGTGCGGGACCGCATCGCCCGGCTCGAGGGCCAGGCCGACGCCCTTCGCGGCTCCGCCGGGACCGGCAACGTCGCCCGCAACCTGACCGGGGCGCTTATTGACCTGTTCGACTCGGTCGCCGTGGCGATCGTCGGTCTCGTGATCTTCCGGGACGAGTTGCGTGCCCGGCTGCGTCAGGCCCGGCCGGCCCCCGGTGTCCCGGTCTTGACGGATGCCGCAGCCATGATCGCCGCCTACCTGAACGAGGAGTGCGAGCTGGGCCGCATCGCGGCCGACGCCGATGTGGATGCACTGGCGCTTTCCCTGATCGGGGCCGGGCACATGCTGTTCGCCGGCCGGGAGGGGATCCCGCCGGAGCCTGAGGAGGTCGGCAAGGTCGTGAACGCCGTCATCGCCGATGTCGTGCAAAGACGACTGCTATGAGCTGATGTCCCGCGCAGAAGGGCTGTTGCTGTGAGCGTTGGGAGCCGCTCCGGGTTCGGTGCCGTGGCGGTGCCGCTCCGGTTACGCGCTGGTGATGGCGGCCGCTGGCATAACCGCGCGCAGTTCCCCTACTCGGATGATCTCCCGCGCCCAACAGACCTCCATCATTCCGATCGCCTTTGGAGGAGGAGTGTGCTCTTCCCGGGTGCCGTGATGGTGGTCGGTCCTCGCCACAGGTCAAGGTCGCTCGTCCTCGCTGCGCTGCGGGCGCTCGACCTTGCGGACACCGCCAGTTTGCCCGAAGACCTCAGCGCCGTCCCGGCGATCAACCGGTCGTTAGCAGCCCACAGGTCCTTCAGCAGCTTCTCGTCCGGTTCAGCCTCATCGTCGGTCACGCTCGCTCCGTGCTGAGTGATGATCTTCTCCAGACGGTCGAGCTGTCCGCGCTCTCGATCGTGGCGGATCGACGGGCTGAGCGGATCATCGACCATGGCTCGCAAATCGGTGGCGTGCTGGTGCACGATGGCCAGGTCCTGGTCGGTGCGTGCGAGGTTGCGGCAGCCCGGGCGACAGTCGTCCAGGTCCGGGGTGCGTCCGTCGTCGCCGGTGTCGGTGCCGCGCATCTGGCAGGGCTTGAGTGGGGTCGAAGACGCAGGTCATACCTTTCCTGGATAGATTTGCAGGGCGGGGTTGACCAGGACAGCCTTGGCTTGGCGGCCGCCGCGGATCACCCGGCCCGCGAACCGGGCCGGATCACCCGTTGAAAGCGCTAAGCCATAACAATTGATCGTTACGAGGCGCCGTCAGTCGGCTTCCAGAACGAAGAACAGGAAGCTCAGGAACCTCGTGCCGGTGATCTCGCGGAACTCCTCGGGGAACACATCGCGGGCTTCCGGCACAAACGGCGGTTCGCTGATGACGCTGATGCGAAAGCCCGCCGCGGTGAAGGCGCCGGTCATCGCGTGCAGCGGCCGGTCCCAGAAGCTCATCTGGGCGGTCTGCCCGCCCATGGTCCATTCTTCGGTCCGGTTACGGGTCTCGAAGTACTTGGGCTTTTCCCCGGCCATGTGCTGCGTGAGGGTGATGGCGAAAGGATGGTCGACCGAGACGAGGAGTCGGCCGCCAGGCCTCAGCACGCGTCGCAGCTCGGCCAGTGTCGGAGCCCAGTCTTGCAGGTAGTGCAGCACCAGGCATGCGATGACGTCGTCAAATGCGTCGTCGGGGAAGGGCAGTGGGCCGGCCAGGTCGGCGACCCGCAGATCCGCGTCGGCGCCCAGGCGCCGTCGGGCCAGCTCCAGCATCCCGGCACTCGCGTCGATGCCGGTCACGACGGCGCCTCGATCGCGCAGCGCGGAGAACAGGGGACCCGAGCCGCAGCCGGCGTCGAGGATACGCCTTCCGGTCACGTCCCCGGCGAGCTCCAGCATCGCGGGCCGCTCGTAGTACGCGTTCACGAGGCTGGTCTCGTTCTCGGCCGTGTACCCCTCGGCGATCCTGTCGTAGTCGTTGAATCGCGACGAAGATACGGCCTCAACATGCTTCTCGGGCGTAACAGACATGCAGGCCATTGTGGACCATTCGCGTGAACGCATATCGGGGTTTGTGGCGATACGGGGTGTGCGTACATGGATGAGCTGGATCGCTGTCGTGCCGTTCGCCGGGTGGGCGCTGCTGCGGCTGAGCGGGTTCGAGCCGGACTGGCCGTGGGTGCCGATGGTGGCGTACACCCCATACGTGGCGGCCGGGGCGGTTGCCGGTGGGGCGCTGGCGTGGGTGTTGAGACGGCGGGCGGCGGGGGTGGTGGGGATCGCGGCCGTGGTGGCGCTGGGTCTCGCCGTCGTGCCCCGGGCGTTCGCCGACGGCAATCCGGCTGCGGGCGGGCCGGTGTTGCGGGTGCTGGCGGCCAATCTGATGGTGGGCCAGGCGGACACGGCCCAGCTGATGACCCTGGTCGGCCAGGTGCGGCCGGACGTGCTGACGTTGCAGGAGCTCACGCCGGACGCGATGCGGCGGCTGGAGGAATCGGGCCTGCGCCAGGCGTTGCCGCACGCGGTCGCGCGGCCGTTGCCGGGGGTCGGCGGGTCCGCCGTGTACGCGCGCTATCCGCTGACGGCCGGAGAGACGATCAAGCTGGGTGCGTTCGGGCAGGCCAGGGCGTGGCTCGCGCATCCCGGCGGAGCCCGCGTGGAGATCGTCTCCGTACACCCGTGCGCGCCCAAGCGCACCGGCCGGCAACCGTGCTGGCAGGGCGGTCTCCACGCGCTGCCGCGCGGCGGCCGGGAGTTGCGGCTGCTGGCGGGGGACTTCAACGCCACGCTCGACCACCTGCCGATGCGTGAGCTGCTGGCATCCGGCTACCGGGACGCGGCCGACGTCATGGGACGGGGATTCACGGCGACCTGGCCGCAGGCGCTGGGCCGCACGTTGCGGCCGCCCGGCGTGACGATCGATCATGTGCTGGCGGACTCGCGGATGGCGGTGCGGGACTTCCGCGTGCTGGAGCTGCGGCACACCGATCACCGGCCGGTGTTCGCCGAGGTCAGGCTCCCGTGATGGGATCCCGGCCCTCCGGCCTGCTCTTACGCGGAGGTCTTGGGACTGGTGCGCCAGACCTGAGCCTTCCTGTCGGTGCAGGCCAACGACACATCCGTTGCATCTTCGGCCGAAGCCTCGGGCACTCCCAGGACGGGCGGCTACCTGGCCGACGTGACCCGGCAGGAGCCGACCCGCCGCGACTTCGCCCACACCATCGAGGCCCGCGTCGCCGAACTCGAGCGGGCCGACGCCCGCGTCCAGCCCGGCGGGCCGCGCACCCTGGACTGGACCGGCTGGGCCGAGCGCACCTCATCGGCGTCATCGCCGCTGGGGAGCCCGCCTCCGCGGCGAGCGCGGCGGCCACCAGGTGCGCGTCGCCCGGTGCGTGCACCCGGTGTGGAGCCGGCTGCCCGAACAGCACCAGAACAGGCATCGGCGTCAGGCGGCGTCGTGGTCCATGGTGATCAGGACGCAGCCCTGTTTGCGGCCGGAGTCGACGCGCCGGTGCGCGTCGGCGGCCTCCGCCAGCGGGTAGCGGCCGTCGATGACCGGCTTCATCTGCCCGGCCTCGGTGATCTGGGTCAGGAAGCGCAGGTCCTCGGCCTTGTCGGGGGTGGGGCGCAGGCCGGTGAAGGCGATGATCGCCCGCTTGTCGCCCAGCTTCCGCGTCCAGAACGACTGCAGGAGGATCCCCGGGGAGGGAACGGTGGACAGGTAGACGCCGCCGCTGTTCAACACGCGCTTGCTTCGTGAGAACGAGCTCTTGCCCGCGGCGTCGAAGACCACGTCGTAGGTACGGCCCGAGCGGGTGAAGTCCTCTTCTGCGTAGTCGATGACCTCGTCGGCGCCCAGCGATCTCACCAGCTCCCGCTTGGCCCCGCTGCACACCCCGGTGACCCGCGCCCCCAGGTGCCTGGCGAGTTGTACCGCGGCCGCGCCCACGCTGCCGGCGGCGCCGTTGATGAGGATCTCCTGACCCTCCCGCAGCCGGGCGTGGTCGCGGAGGAAGGGCAGGGCCGTCAGCACGCCGTCCAGGACGGCGGTGGCCTGAGCGTAGTCCAGGCCGGTCGGCATGACCGCCAGTGCCCCGTCCTCGGGCACGCGCACGTACTCGGCGTGGGCGCCTAACGCCGGGCCGGTGTCGCCGAAGACCCGGTCGCCCACCGCGAAGCGGGTGACGTCCTTGCCGACCGCCACGACCTCGCCGGCGAACTCGCCGCCCAGCGTCTCGGCCTTCGGCTTGACGGGGCCGGTGAACATCCGGGAGTAGAAGGGGTCGCCGGCGCGGAAGGTGGCGTCCGTAGCCGTCACCACCGCGGCGTGGATCTTCACCAGCACATCCTGGTCGCCGGGCGTGGGGGTCTGGACGTCCTCGACGGTCAGGACGTCGGGGGTGCCGTACTTGCGGTAGGTGACTGCTCTCATCGTGATCCCGCCTTCCATGTAAAGAATCTTTAACACGCTCTAACGTAAAGCGCAGCAGACACCATGTCAAGAATTCTTAACCTCGCTCATGCTTCCGGAGATCTTCATGAAGCGGGAGGCAGAGGGTCCCACGGCACTCGGAGGCGATGGGACCTCGGCTCAGGGAAGTTCTTCCAGCATGGTGATCAGGGCGGTTTCCTGGCGGTCGCCGGAAGCGCAGACGCCGGCCTTGGAGGCGGTGCAGTCGACGTCGACGTACGGGTTGATCGCGATTTGGGGGGCCCGGACCCGCAGTGGTGACTCAGCGCGATCGAGACTCGATCAGATCGTGGAGCTGCTGGGCCACGGGATCGTGCGGGCGAGCGGCGAAGGCTATGTGCAGCCAGCCGTCGGCGTCGATCTGGAGGAGATCGTCGCGGAGGGATGGGTCGGCGCCGCGCTCCAGGAGCAGGCGGATCACGTGGAGACGACCGCCCGGGATCGCCCAGTGCAGGCCGGTCCGCCCGAGGTAGGGCGCGACGTCGGGATGGACGCCGCGGTCGAGGAACCAGCGCACGACCTCGATCCGGCCGTGCTGGCAGGCATGGACGAACGCCTCTCCCACGATCTCCTCCGGATCATCGGCCGGCGGCAGCCGAGACGGAAAGCCCGCGCCGGTGTCGGCGAGGTCGGGGCGCGCCGACGCGGCGTCCGGCCGGAGGCTGCCGTCCGGGTCGAAACAGGCCCGCACCAGATCCAGCCGGCCGCAGGCGGCATACGTCCAGAGCGCCTGCGGGACGATTCCGCGCTCGGCGAGCAGGTCGACGACCTCCGTGTTGTCGTGGTAGATGGCGTTCTCCAGCGGGGTGATGCCCCGTTTCCGGGTGCCAGGGTCGGCGCCGGCGTCGAGCAGCAGGCGCACGTATTCGACCCGGTTGCAGCGGGCGGCCCAGGTGAGCGGGAGATCCAGGTCGGTGGCCTTGCCGAGCAGGACATCGACTGCGGCGCGCGGCACGCCGAGCTCCTTCTCGAGTCGGACGCCGGGGATCGTCTCGGGGCCGGCGAGCATGTGCAGCAGGGTATCGGCCTGCTCGGCGGTCAGACCGGCCAGCCGATCGATATCGCCGGCCAGCAGGGCTTCGGCCTCGCGGTACAGCAGCCGCCGCTCCTCCCGGCGTTCGTCGAGATCGCGCCGGGATTTCTCGGTGAACGACACGAGCTCCTGCCAGGTCGGGAAGCCGAGCTCCCGCGCGATGATCAGCAGCGCGTCGCGAAGCTCGGCGGTCGCGGCGGAGGTCGCGGTGGCGTGCCGGGGCACGTAGGCCCGCAACCGTCGCAGCGCGCCGGGATCGCCGCGGCGCAACTCGGCAAGGAGGGCGTCGGCCATCGAGGCGTAGATGCCCGGCCTGACTCCCATGAGGCGGGAGACCGGCCGTTCTGCGGTGGTGCTGCGGCTTTCGACGTGGGCGCGGAACTCGGCCCAGGTCCGGAATCCGTGTTCCTGAGCGAGGACGAACTGGGCGTCGCTGAGCAGGAACCGCTCGGCGGCTCGATCGCCCAGCAGGTCGGCAACCCGGGCTTCGGCTGCCGCATCGCCCGCCGCGTACGCGTGATGCAGGTGCTTGGCCTGCTTGCGGTAGTACTCCAGGTTCGGATGGACCGGCAGCTCGAAATGACGATCGGACATCGCGACCTCCTTCGTCGCCGAGGTCCGCTTGCCCGGCCGGAAAGAGGTTGGTCTTGTCCAATGCGTTGACGTGCTGCTCGAGGTGGGAAAATCCCTGCCCGCGGACTGGCAGCGCCCTCGCACGCTCCTTTCAGAGTAATGATCGGCTCAGCGTGAAGGCAACCGTCAGGAAGCGTCAGCCCGGTCAGGGGGGTCGTCTGGTATTGGGGCGACTTGGATCCTGAAGCCAGTCACGGCAGCCGCGGCGACGGAAGGATTGGAGGCAGGACTGCCTTTACCTCAGTGGGCGGCGATGGCAAAACGGCCCGATACAGCACCGTGGCGCCGTCAAGTGAGCGGAGCCGGTCGGCGTGCGTTGACTACGTCGACACTGTCAGCACCACGGACCGGTACTTCAGCAACGTCAACGCCGACGGCATCACCGACCTGGTGAACGGTGGCAGCGTGCTGTTCGGCCGGATCGGCACGGATGGGGTGCCGGCGTTCGGGTCCGCGTCGGACACGCGGGCGCCCATCGGGAACGGCGAGGTGGACGGCGAGGTGGACGGCGACGGCCTGCTGCCGGACCACGCGGCCGACATCGAGCGGCGCAAGCAGTCGTTCCCGCCGGTGGAGCGTGGAGGCGGCGCTCGGGCGCGTCAAGATCGTGCGGCGGGCGACCCGAGTTCGTGGCCGACAAGGCGGGCGCCCTCGTCCAGCGGTTCCGCAAGACCGGCTGCGACAGCTTCACCCCGGACACCGAGGTCGTGATGGCCGACGGCACCACCAAGCCGATCGCCGAGGTCGAGCTCGGCGACGAGGTCCTCGCCACCGGCCCCGAGACCGACCGGTCCGGGACCACGCCCCTCACCGGCCTCATCACCGGCGAGGGCGCCAAGAAGCTGGTGCGGACAGGCGTCGACACGGACGGGGACGCCGGCGATCGGACCGCCCCGATGGCGCGAACCACCCGGCCGCCAAGCTGATCACCATGCTGCGGGGCCGCAGCATGGTGATCGCGGGGCGGTGGGCGTGCACGCCTGCCGGTGAGGAGTGCGAGCGACCGCCGCCGAAGGCCGCGACAGATCATGACCGGCGCCCGGCGTTCCGGCCGGCCTGACTCTGCTGCCACTGCTCCATGACCTGCCGGAGGGTCACGCTCACGAGGAGCAGGAACTCGGCGGCGACGCCGAAGCGGGAGCCGGCCGGGGTCGCGGCTCCGAGGATCTCCGCCGCTCGCTGCGATGCGGCGGCCAGGGTGTCGTTCATTTCCAGAGCCGCGAGGGTGGACCGGACCCAGAGCTCGTCGTCGACGACATAGCATTCGCGGCGGCCGCCGGGGACTCGTTCCCGCTTGAGCAGTCCCTGCTGTTCGAGGAAGGCGACGGTCTGTGAGATCGACGCGGGGCTGACGCGAAGCCGCTGGACCAGGTCAGCGGCGGTGAGGGCACCGGAGTCGGCGACGTACAGGCAGGCCAGCATCCTGGCCGCCATCCGGGGCATGCCCTGCTGTTCGAGGAGTGTGGCGAAGGATTCCGTGAGGTTCTGGACCGCCTGGGGGTCACGCCCATGGCTGCTGTCGCCGACCGGCGGCGCGGGAGACTGAGCCTTCCTGTGCCGGCGTGCACGATGTTTCGTGGCCTCCTGCGCCTGCCGTGCCCCGTATTCGTCGGGTCCGCCGTTGCGGGTGACCTCCCGCATGATGGTCGAGGCGGGCCGCCCGAGACGCCGGCCGATCTCCGTGAATCCGAGCCCTTCGGCCAGCCCCGCAGCGATCTGCTGACGGTCCTCTTCGGTGAGTCTGTCTCCGGGCATCGGCGCTCGTCTCCCATCTGTCGGCGCGCGGGGCTCGGGGTCCGCATCCCCGCGGGACAGTATGCATTCACTCGGAGTTCATTGCAATAGAAGTCTTGATCGCTTATTGCATTCAGTGTCACAGTCATTGCAATATCGGCCCATAAGCCAGTCTGAACAGGCGCTATAAGCCTTCTTTGCATGTTGACCGATCCGTGAATGCAATGTATCGTCGCAGACGTTCAGCAATCTGTGAACGTCGCGAAGACTTCTGGAGGACCTGGAGCTTCCTCACAGAACGGTTCGAACAGCTCCATGAACGAGGCAGATGACCATGTCCGACACTAAATTTGGCGGTTTCCTGGCAAAGGCGATCGGCCCCAAGCGGCGGGGCGTCAGTACAAGGCGCGCAGGGAGCAGCTTCCCGAGAGCTACCGCACGGCGGTCGAAGCGATCGAGCGGCACATGATGCACTTCGTGCCGACCGACGCCGACAGCGACGCGTCGAGGTTCGAAGACCTCGCCGGCCTGTTCGAACAGGCAGCGGCGGACGGAACGCCGATCCGCGAGATCGTCGGGCAGGACCCGGTCAAGTTCGCCGAGGCGTTCGTCCAGAGCTACTCCGAGGGCGGCTACGTCCCCGCCCGTGCGCGCAAGCAGCTGACCGACGCCATCACGCGCGCCGCCGGCGAAGACACCCGAAAAGGCGACCTCGCGCCCTCGGGGCTGTGAACCGGGCCACGCCGAGCTCACCCCCGGCCCGCGTGCGGCGCCACGCCGGGACGGGTGCTTGCAGATCGAACACCATATGGAAGGGAATTCATGATGGGAAACGGCAACGGCGGCTTCTCCGAAGCAGGGCTGCGCAGACTGCGTGAGGTGCTGGCGGGACATGTCGAGTCCGGGAAGATCCCCGGGCTGGTGGCCCTGGTCAGCCGGGGCGAGCAGACACATGTCGAGGCGATCGGGACGATGCGTCATGACGGTGGCGCGCCGATGCGCCGCGACACCATCTTCCGGATGGCCTCGACGACCAAGCCGGTCGCGATGGCCGCGGCGATGGTCCTGCTGGATGAGTGCCGGCTGCGGCTGGACGAACCGGTGGACCGGTGGCTGCCCGAACTGGCCGACCGGCAGGTGCTCAAGCGGCCCGACGGCCCGCTGGAGGACACCGTGCCGGCCGTGCGACCGATCACCGTACGGGACCTGCTCACCTCCACCTTCGGGCTCGGCATCGACATGACGGCGAAGGGAACCCCGATCCTGGCCGCGCTCTTCGAGCGGGGGATCTACGGCCAGGAGGACGGATGGCTGCTGCCGGCACCGGAGCCGGATGAGTGGATGCGCCGCCTCGGCGAGCTGCCGCTGGCCTACCAGCCTGGAGAGCGGTGGCAGTACAACATCAGCAACGACGTGCTCGGCGTGCTCGTCGCCAGGGTCACCGGCCAGTCGTTGGAGACGTTCCTGCGCGAACGCATCTTCGATCCGCTGGGCATGATCGACACCGCCTTCCACGTGCCCGCCGACAAGATCCACCGGCTGCCGCCCCTGTACGCCCCCGATTGGCAGAGCGGCGAGTTCATCGTGGAAGACGAGGCCGAAGGGGGACACCACAGCAAGCCCCCGGCGTTCCAGTCCGGCGGCGGCGGACTGGACTCCACCGTCGACGACTATCACGCCTACTTCCGGATGCTGCTCAACGGCGGGACGCACGAGGGCCGGCGGATCCTGTCCCGGCCCGCCGTCGAGCTGATGACCGGCAACCGCCTCACGCCCGAGCAACAAGCCGCCCGAGAAGCCTGGGGCCGCAGCGTCGTCCATCTGGGTTACGGCCTGGGGCAGCACGGCGGCTGGGGCTTCGGGATGGCGGTGCGCACCTACCGTGGTGACTACGCGTCCATCGGCCAGTTCGGCTGGGACGGCGGAACCGGCACCACCACCTACGCCGACCCGGACAAGCAGCTTGTCGGCATCCTGCTCACCCAGACCGGGATGTCCACCCCCGATTCGTCGCGGGCCATCCACGACTTCTGGACCACCCTCTACCAGGCGATCGACGACTGACCCGCCTCCCTGGTCGAGGCCGGCCCGGCAGAAGACCTCGACCAGGCTCCGACCTTCGACACCACCACGTTCCGCGATCGCCTTCGTCGACGTGACCGGGTGTCACCGTAAGCGGTTCCCCGGGGCGTCGCGCGCCACGGTGGCCGGGATTCCGCCGAGGCCGATCGGTCACCGGCGGCCCTCCGGGAGGGTGATGAGCCCGCCTTCGTAGGCGGCGACGACGAGCTGGGCTCGGTCGCGGGCGCGCAATTTGGCCAGGAGGCGGCTGATGTGGGTCTTGACCGTGCCGACAGTGAGGTGAAGGTGCTCGGCGATCTCGGAGTTGGACATTCCCTTACCGACGAGGGTGAGCACCTCACGCTCGCGTTGGGTGATGTCGCTGAGATCTCTCAGGACCGGGGCGGGGTGCGGACCGCGCAGGAACTCGGCGATGAGCCGACGGGTCACGGTGGGCGCGAGCAGCGCCTCGCCGGAGGCGATGACCCGGATGGCGGCCAGGAGCTCGGTCGCTGTGGCGCTCTTGACGAGGAAGCCGCTGGCACCGGCTCTGAGCGACGCGTACACGTACTCGTCCTGGTCGAACGTGGTGAGGATCAGCACGCGGATGCCGGCGCTGTCGGGGTCGGCGCAGATGCGTCTGGTCGCCTCGATACCGTCCATGTCCGGCATCCGCACGTCCATGAGGACGACGTCCGGTCGCTGCCGACGCGCCAGGAGTACGGCTTCGGCGCCGGTGCCCGCCTCTCCGACGGTGGCCAGTCCTGGCGTGGCGTCGATGAGGACTTTGAGGCTGTCACGTATCAGGACCTGGTCCTCGGCGAGCAGGACCCGGATGGGCGGGGGCGGATCGTGCGGGCCGGCGTCGGTGGTCATGTGCTGGTGCCGTTCGGGTCGTAGGGCAGTCGAGCCGCCACGCGAAAGCCTCCCTCGGGCCGGAATTCCGCGCTGAACATGCCTCCGTACAGTTTGACCCGTTCGCGCATGCCGATCAGGCCGTGTCCGCCGGGGACCGTTCGCGAGGGGCGGCCGTGACGGGGGCCGTCGTCGACGACCTCGATGACGGCCGCCTGCCCATCGACGTCCACGGTGACCGAGCAGCGGGTGGGCCCCGCGTGAGTGATGACGTTGGTCAGGGCCTGTTGCACGATCCGATACACCGATGCCGCGACCGTGGGTGACAGCTCCGCCTCCGCGCGGACGGTCAGGTCCACCTCGACCCCGGCCGAGCGGGCGTGGGCGGCCAGCTCGGGCAGGTTCGCCATGCCGGGAACAGGCACATGGGTCTCCTGCAGATCGCCGTCGGACCGCAGGAGGCCGAGCACTCGGTGGATCTCGGCGAGCGTGCCGCGGCTGGTCTGCTCGATGACGGCCAGCGCGGCGCGCACCTCCTGCGGACGCGCGTCGGCGACATGGTTGGCCACGGTGGCCTTGACGGCGATCAGGCTCATGCTGTGGCCGATCACGTCATGCAGCTCCCGGGCGATGCGCCTGCGTTCGTCGGCCACCGCGGCCTCGGCGAGGTGCCGGACGAGGCGGGCGGTCGTGTCCCGCTTCCAGCGGACGACCGTTCCCACGACCCACCCGGCGGCCAGGAGGACGCAGGTCGCACCGATCTCCACCGGCCAGTACGGCGGCATCTCGGTGGGCGACGCCGCGGGTGCGAGTCCGGGGAACACCTGGTCGTAGAAGATCAGAATCGCTGCGACCGCTCCCAGCGCGCAGGCCGCCAGGCCCGTCACCGACCAGACAAGCGAGGCGGTGGCGGCCACCAGGTACAGCACCAGCACGGTCGGCGCGAAAGTCAGCCAGATCACGCCCGCCGCGACGGCGCCGGTCACAGTCGCCGCGACGCCCGCTGCGCACGCGAGAGCGAGCATGGTCCGCGGCCGAAGCCGCCGAACCGCAGCAGGAAAGCTCACGACCGCCGCTACCGGCCACGCGGACCAAGCGGGCCACGGCGACGACGGCCCGGGCGGGTCGACAATGGCGTATCCGACGGTCAGCGCCACGATGACGGCCACCGCCGCGTCGACAGCGCCCTTTCCACCGATCCGCCGAGCCCACTCCATGACGGGAAGTTATCGCCTCACCAGATCACTCGGCATCTGCCCACGGTCGGACATGCGCCTCCGTCTGAGGTTGTATCCCTTGCTCGTGCCTGCCGGCCAAGATGCGACCTGAGCCGGACGCGCGCCCGCCGCCTCGCCCCGCACCATGCTGGAGCGCCCCCGGCACACCACGCCGGAGCGCCCCGAAGCGAACAAGGCGGGCGGTAATCCATGAATATTGATCTTCAACGACAATTGACACGATGGCGGCAGACCGCCGCCGACCGGCGGGCCGCCAACGCCGCTGCCGGTCTGGACCGCCGGCCCCCGTTCCCCGGCCGATGGGTGAGCGCCATCTCGTTCATCGGCGGCCCTGCCCTGATCATGACCGGAACTCTCCTGCGCTCCCCGTTCTACTACTTCGTCCCTTATCAGCTCGTCGCCTACACCCAGCATCCCGCCCTCATCACCGCGGCCTACGTGTGCTTCGCCGGCGGGTTCGTGCTGCTGTGGCCGGCGGTCATGACGCTGGCGCAGAGGATCGCCGCCACCAACCCGCTGTGGGGACTGTGGGGCGGTTGCCTGGTGATCGTCGGCCTGTTCACCCGTACCTTCCAGTTCGGCACAGATCACCTGGCCTTCCACCTGACCGACAACCTTGGCCTGCACACCATGCTCGGCGGCATCGACGGCTACTACCTGGCGTGGCGGGATACGGTCTGGCATCCGTTCAGGGCCATGTCCGGACCGGCCTTCTTCGGCTGGATCGTGCTGGCCATCGGCGCCTACCGCTCCGGCGCGTTGGGGCTGGGCCGCTCGATCGCGCTCGGCCTGATGTCGGCGCTCGCGCTCGGGACGCTCAAAGGCACCGAACCGCAGTCCTTCATCGCCGTGGGCGGCCTCTGCGTCGCCTTCATCCCCCTGGGCATCTCCCTGCTGCGCGGCGGTCCCCCACCGACCAGACGCGCCCTGTTCTGGATCGTCGTCCTCGTCCTCGTGCACATCCTCATGACGGCCTACGGCCCAAGGGGATGAGGACCTCGGACCATCGGCGAGAGCCCCCGCGGGCGGCTCCGGCCGGTGCGAGCCATGATCGACTCCCCCTACCGGCGGCGCACCGCCCGACCAGGCACTCCCGCCGGCCTGATGGGCGGGAGCGGCGTACCGGCGCGACAGGACGAACCTTGCCTGGGACGCGTTGCCGAACGGGGCGGCCGGCGATCATCGAACTCGGAGCACTAACACGTGTAATTCAGGTCCTTGCGCACGTTAACATCGGTGGGACCTCACCGCAACAGCAGCAGACGTCGACGATTGGCCAGGGGGCACGGGGTGTCGGACAAGAAGAAGACCACGCGCCGCGTCACCAGCGTGGACGTGGCGCGCGAGGCCGGTCTGTCGCGCGCCACCGTCAGCTTCGTCCTGAACAACACGCCCAACCAGTCGATCCCGCAGGCCACCCGCGAGCGGGTGCTTGAGGTCGCGGCCCGGCTGGGCTACACACCGTACGCCCCCGCCCGCACTCTGCGCAGTGGCCGCAGCGACGTCGCGGTGTTCGTGCTGCCCGACTGGCCGCAGGGCCACACCATGGCCGACCTGATCGACCGGGCCGCACAGGTGCTGGGAGAGGCCGGCCTCACCCTGGTCACCCACGTTCACGCGGGCGAGGACGACGGGCTGGCACGGCTGTGGAGCGCGCTCACCCCGGCGGCCGTGTTCGGCATGCGACCGTTCACACCTCAGGAACTGGAGAGCATGCGCAGAGCGGGCATCTCCGCCGTCCTGCCGCCATCGCAGCCCTCCGGTCACGACCTGAGCACCAGCTTCTGGATCAAGGGGATCGGCCGATTGCAGGCCGAGTATCTGATAGGCAAGGGCCATACCCGGCTGGCCTGCGCCCTGCCCGACGATCCGAGACTGGCCGCGCTCGGCCGTGGGCGCGCCGAAGGCGCCGCGCAGGCCTGCGCGGATGCCGGGCTGCCGGCTCCGATCATGTCCACCCTACCGATGGAGACCGCGGCCGCGGCCGACGTGGTCGCGAGTTGGCGGGACGCAGCGACGGCGGTGTGCGCCTACAACGATGACGTGGCTTTGGCCCTGCTGGCCGGGATGCGGGCGCTGGGCCTGGCGGCGCCGGGCGATCTGGCCGTGATCGGCGCCGATGACATTCCCGCGGCCCGTTTCGCCGTACCGGCGCTGACCACGGTCGCCCAGGAGAGCGGCGAGATGGGCGCCCGCATCGCCCGCGCTCTCCTCGCGGCGCTGGAGGGCGGGTCCCCCGAACTGGACTTCCTCCCGGACATCGTCCATGTGGTCGAACGAGAGTCGGCCTGAACCGAGCAGATCGCGACCGTGCTCGGCGGTCTGATCGTCCTGCCCATCAAGGCCGTTCGCTGAAGGACCCCATGGTGACGCAGGAGAGGGCCGGCTCAGGTCCCGTCCAGGTGAGAGGCGTGCGCGTACTCGCCGGAGACCTGCGGGCCGCGTACGCACAG
This sequence comes from Nonomuraea sp. NPDC050153, assembly GCF_044460125.1. Lineage (NCBI taxonomy): Bacteria > Bacillati > Actinomycetota > Actinomycetes > Streptosporangiales > Streptosporangiaceae > Nonomuraea > Nonomuraea sp. NPDC050153. The sequence goes on along the minus strand of NZ_JBITJQ010000007.1, from coordinate 246,436 downwards.
CTCGCGGCCCTGTCCCCGAGGGGACAGAGCCGCCGTCGGCGTCGCGTACGGCGGGCAGCGGCGGGCGACGCGCGGGGCGGTGGAGGTGACGACGTCGGCTCGTGGCCTGGGAGCCCGGCATCGCGGGGCCGGTCTTCTGCGGCGACGCCCTCGCCGACCCGCGTCGTCGACGGGCGAGTGCGCCACATCGTTCAGATCACATGTGCGCGCCGCCGTCGACGCGGATCTCGGTGCCGGTGATGAACGCGCCGTCGTCGGAGACCAGCATGGCGACCACCCCGGCGACGTTTTCAGGGCCGGGCAGTCCGTCGCCGATGGCGGCGGTCAGTTTGAGGAAGAGGTTCCAGTCGGTGTCCTCGGGCACGAGCGAGCCGATGTTGTCGGTGATCCCGCTGCTGATCCCGCCCGGCACGACGTTGACCGCGCGCAACCCCTGCTTGGCGTACTCCAGGGCGAGGCTGTGGGTGAAGGAGGCGATGCCGCCCTTGCTGGCCGAGTAGGCGGCCATGAACGGGTGGGCGAAGAAGGCGGCGGTGGAGCTGAAGTTGACCACCACGCCGCGGCCGGATTCGAGCAGGGTGGGCAGCGCGGCCCTGGTCATGAGGAAGGTGCCGGTCAGGTTGACGGCGATGATCCGGTTCCACAGCTCCAGCGAGCAGTCGTGGGTGTGCGCGCCACGCAGGACGGCCGCGGCGTTGACCAGGGCGTCCAGCCCTCCCAGCTCGGCGGTCGCGGCCGGGACCACCTCGCCGACCGAGCCCTCGTCGGCGATGTCCAGAAGGCGCGTGGTGAGCCGGTCCGCGGTGCCTTGCCGGCTGGCCAGCGCGCGGGTCTCCTTGAGACCGTCCTCGGCGAGGTCGGCCGCCACCACGCGGGCGCCTTCGGACAGCAGTCGCAGCGCGGTGGCCTGGCCGATGCCGGAGGCGGCGCCGGTGATCAGCACGCGGCGGTCGGTGAGTCGCATCATGGGTGATTGTTCCCGTCTCAGTCGATGGTGCAGGTCAAGGTGAGGTCGGCGGAGGAGCGGCCGATGCGCAGCACGTGCGGGCCGTCGGCGCCGGCCCAGCGGGACAGCGTCCGAGGTGCGATGCCGATGCGGGCGGTGACGCTCTGGCCGGGTGTCGCCTCGACGGCGGCGAATCCGGCCAGGCGGGGCTCGCCGCCCTCGTCCAGGTACGCCTGGACGACCTCGCGCCCCGGCCGGTCGCCGGCGTTGCGTACGGTCACCTCGACGGCGCCGTCCACGACGGCGGCTCGCAGATATTCCCAGGTGGTGTACGACAGGCCGTGACCGAAGGGGTAGAGCACACCGGCGGAACGGTAGGCCCGGTAGCCGATGCGGTCGCCTTCGGCATAGTCCAGGACCCCGTCGACCGGCCGGGTGGACAGAATCGGCACGTCGGACTCGGTGGCGGGGAAGGTGGTGGGCAGACGGCCCCCAGGTTCGGCGCCGAACAGGACGTCGGCCACGGCGTCGCCGCCCTCCTGGCCGGGGAACCACGACCACAGCAGCGCGCCGGGCTCCTGCGCCCAGGGCATCAGCCACGGCGCCCCGGCGTTGACCACGACCACGGTGCGCGGGTTGGCCGCGCACACCTGACGTACCAGCTCGTCCTGGCGGCCGGGCAACGCCAGCCCTGCCCGGTCGAGACTCTCGGTCTCGGTGTCGGCGTCGCTGCCGACCAGCAGGATCGCCACGTCGGCGGCACGTGCGGCATCGACGGCGGCGGCCAGTTCCTCCTCGTCGGTGCCGCGTGGCGGGGCGTAGCCGAGCCCTGCCAGGGTGATCGGGTAGGGGAGGTTGCGCTGCGGGGTGATCAGCACCTCGATGTCCACCTGACCGGCGTCGGCGGTGAAGGCGAAGGTGTGCGAGGGCGGGCTGAGCAGCAGGGCGCCGATGTCGTCGCCGTCCTGGAGCTGTTCGTGGACCTGGTCGTCCCGGCCGGGGACGCGCAGGGTGTGCTGTCCGGTGCCCAGGACCGACAGCCGGTGGAGGCCGGGCTCGGCCAGGGTGAGGCGGGCGCGTACCGCCAGCTCTGTCACCTCGTCGGCCAGGATGATCGGGAACCACCAGGAGGCCGGGTCGCGGTGCTCGGCCGTCACCACGCCGCCGTCGGCCGCACGGTACTCCAGCCGAACGCCCGGCCGGCCCGTCTCGGGGTCCGCGGCCAGGTGGGCGGGCAGGGGCAGCAGCTTGGCGTGCGGGAAGACGCCGGCGTGGACGGTGATCTCGGCGTCTCCGCCGAGCACCCGGCGCAGCCCTTCGAGCGGCGTGACCACGTGCTCGGGGGTGACGTGCGCGCTGCCGCCTCCCTGCGCGGCGAAGCGAACCGCGTTCGGCCCGATCAGCGCGACCCGGCGCAGCTCGGTGGCCCGCAGGGGCAGCAGGCCGTCGTTGCGCAGCAGCACCGAGCCGCGGATCGCCAGCTCGCGCAGCCGGTCGCGGACGTCGTCCGGTACGGCGGGGGCCGGGACCGCGGCGACGCCGTCGAGCGCGCCGGTACGTGCGGCGAGCCGCAGGATCCGCAGCACCTTGTCGTCCACGGCCGCCATCGGCACGCGCCCGTCCTCCACGGCCGCGACGAGTGCGTCTCCCCACGGCCCGTCCGGACCGGGCATGGCCAGGTCGAGCCCGGCCAGCGCGGTCGCCTCGGTGGAGCGGGCGGCGGTCCAGTCGGAGACCACGACGCCGTCGAAGCCCCACTCGTCCTTCAGCACGTCGGTGAGCAGGCGGCGGTTCTCCGTCATGGTCTGGCCGTTGACGCTGTTGTAGGCGGCCATCACCGCCCACACGCCGGCCTCGCGTACCGCCGCCTCGAACGGCGCCAGATACACCTCGCGCAAGGTGGCCTCGTCGATGCGGGCGTCGTACGTCATCCGCTCGGTCTCGGAGTCGTTGCCCACGAAGTGCTTGACGGTCGCCGCGACCCCCGCCGACTGCACGCCCTGGATGAAGGCGACGGCCATGCGGGCGGTGAGCAGCGGGTCCTCGGAGTAGCACTCGAAGTGGCGGCCGCCCAGCGGCGAGCGGTGCAGGTTGACCGTCGGCGCGAGCAGTACGTGGACGCCCATCTCCCGCGCTCGGGCGCCCATCAGCCGGCCGGTCTCGCGTGCGGCGTCCTCGTCCCACGCCGCGGCCAGCGAGGTCGGGCTCGGGAAGAGCAGCGAGGCGGGGTTGTCGCTGCCGAAGGAGGTGCCGCGCGGCCCGACGGGACCGTCCGACAGGGCCAGTGCGGCCAGCCCGGCCGACGCCACCGGCGTCAGCGTCCAGGCGTCCGCCCCGGTCAGCAGGGCGACCTTCTCCTTCAACGTCATGGCGGCGAGGCGGCGTGACAGATCCGCCTCATCGAATGAGAGCACAGGCAGTCCTTTCTGGAAGGGGATCACAGCGAGACCGGCCCGCCTGACAGTGCCGCGCGGTCCACGACTCCGCCTTCGGCGACCCGCTGGAGGAAGGCGGCGGTACGGTCGACGGCCTCGGTCGCCTCGGGCAGGAAACCGGCGGCCACCTGCCAGGTGTGGTGCATGTGCGGCCAGACCTCCGGTCCGGCGTGCACTCCGGCCTTCGCCGCCCGGGCGGCGAGACCCGGAACGGGCCGGTAGGCGTCGTCGTAGAGGCGGCTCCGGCGGCGCTCCTCGGCGAGGTCAGTCGGCCCGCGGCTGTCCCGTGCCTGCCGGAACATGGTTGTCAGCAGGTCGTACGTCTTGCTCGGCATCACGCGCCCTCGTCGAGACGAGACAAGCCCGCCTCGATCTCGGCGGGTAGATGATCGGCGTCGGGAATGAGGGCGATGGCCTCGCGGACGGTCATGTTCTGCGCGGCGGCGCCCAGGCCGGACTCCACGTGCTCGGCGATCTCGGGCAGGTGGCGGACGATGGCGTCGGTGACGATCCGCATCGCGCCGGGCCGGTCGGCCACCTGCGCCAGGGTGCTGTCCAGGGTGAGCGGTGCGGACGCGGGCCTGGTGCCGGCATGGGGCAGTGTCCAGCGGTGGGTGCCCGAACCGACCGTCACCTGGTCGCCGCCGGGGAGCGTGACGCGGGCGGTGGTGTTCGGCGGGACCACGGCCTCCACGGTGATCTCGTCGTCGTCGATGCTCCAGGCGGAGGCGGCCGGACCGTAGGGGGTGCGCAGACGGGCGCTCGCCCGGGAGAGGCTTCCACCGGGCCGGGGATGGATGGCGAGTTCGCGGTAACCGGGGGCGGCCGGGGCGAGCCCGGCGACGGTGCGGTGCAGCCAGTCGGCGACGGCGCCGAGGGCGTAGTGGTTGAAGGAGGTCATGCCGCTGGGGTTGACGGTGCCGTCGGGCAGCAGGCTGTCCCAGCGTTCCCAGATCGTGGTCGCCCCTTGGGTGACCGGGTACAGCCAGGAGGGGCACTCGCGCTGCAGCAGAAGCCGGTAGGCGGCCTCGAGTTCTCCGGCCTCGGCCAGGGCGTCGCAGATCAGCGGGGTGCCGACGAATCCGGTGGCGATCTTGTAGCCGCCGGCGCGGGCCAGCTCGACCAGGCGGGAGGCGGCGCGGCGGCGCTGTCGTTCATCCGGCAGCAAGGCGAACTCCAGGGCCAGGGCGTAGGCGGTGGGCGAGTCGCTGAGCAGCCTCCCGGAGGCGGTGGTGTACTCGTCGGCGAACGCCTGGCGCGCCTCGTCGGCCCGCGTCCGGTAGGGGCCGGCGTCCTCGCCGAGGACGGCGGCCGCTCGGGCGAGCAGGTCGGCCGAGCGGGCGAAGTAGGCCGTGGCCACGATCTCGGGGTACGTCTTGGCCTGCTCGGGACGGCCGGCGGGAGCGGTGGGGTCCAGCCAGTCGCCGAACTGGAAGCCGCTGTCCCACAGGCGACCGGGTCCGGCCAGGGCGGTCACGTGGTCGACCCAGGCTCGCATGCCGGCGAACTGCCGGCGCAGGATGCCGGTGTCGCCGTAGCGGCGGTAGAGCACCCAGGGCACGATGACGGCGGCGTCGCCCCAGGCAGCGGCCGCGTTGGAGGCGGACGTGACATCGGGGACGACGTACGGCACCAGGCCGTCCTTGCCCTGCTCGGCGGCCAGGTCGGCGAGCCAGGAGGTGAGGAATCCCGCGCTGTCGAACAGGAACGACGCGGTAGGCGCGAACACCTGCAGGTCGCCGGTCCAGCCCAGGCGCTCGTCGCGCTGCGGGCAGTCGGTGGGGACGTCGAGGAAGTTGCCGCGCATGCTCCACACGACGTTCTCGTGCAACCGGTTGACCAGGGGGTCGGAGCAGTCGAACCAGCCGGTGCGCTCCAGGTCGGAGTGGCACACCACGGCGGCCACGTCCTGGACCGGGCCGGATATTTCGGCATAGCGGAAGCCGTGGAAGGTGAAGCGAGGTTCCCACGTCTCCTCGTCGCCGCCGCGCAGCGTGTACACGTCGGTGGCCTTGGCGGTCCGCAGCGGCGTCACGCACAACTCGCCGTCCTGCAGAACCTCGGCGTGGCGCAGCACCACCTGCTCGCCCGCCTCTCCCCGTGCGGTGATCCGGAGGCGGCCGACCAGGTTCTGCCCGAAGTCGTAGATCGTGGCACCGCTCGGGCTGGTACGCCGCTCCACGGGGGTGAGGATCTCCGTTCGGCGCACCGACGGGCCGTCCGGGGCCACCAGCGTGGACAGGTCGCGGTCCACGATCTCCACCGAGGTCCAGCCGGAGGTGTCGAAGCCCGCCGACGACCAGCCGGAACGCTCCAGCCGGGCGTCGTGGACCTCACCGTCGTACAGGTCTGAGGAGATCAACGGCCCGGGCGCGGCCCGCCACGACGCGTTGGTGACGAACCGCTCCGTCGTGCCGTCGGCATAGGAGATCTCCAGCTGGGCCAGCCAGGCGAGCTGGTCGCCGTAGAGCGCGCGCTTGCCCTCGAAGCCCAGCCGTCCCCGGTACCAGCCGTCGGCGAGCGTCGCGCCCAGGCAGTTGACACCTTCGCGCAGCAGATCGGTGACGTCGTAGGTCTGGTAGCGCAGGCGGTGCCGGTAGGCGGTCCAGCCGGGGGCGAGCACGTGGTCGCCGACGACCTGACCGTTCAGTTCGGCCTCGTAGAGGCCCAGCGCGGTCGTGTACAGGCGGGCCGCACGCACCCCTGACCGCGCCTGGAACTCACCGCGCAGCAGCGAGCCCTCCCCCGGGCTGACGAACCTGGCCGACCAGTCCCCCGGCTCCAGCAGCCCCGCCTCGACAGACGACTCCTGGCTCCACGGCGACCAGCCGTCGGGTCCCTGAACCCGTACCCGGACCGCCACGCGCTCCCGCGAGGCGAGTGGCGCGAACGGCCAGGGCACCAGCACCGACTCGGCGGACTCCACCCGCACCCGTTCGCCGCACGCCTCGATCTCGTAGGCGCTCTGCCGCCAGCCGGGCGTGTCCGTCTCGACGATCCAGGACACGCGCGGCCTCGCGGCGCCGATGCCCAGCGGCTCACGCAGGTGCTCGAATCGGAGGGTGATCATGCCAGGACGCCTTTCCTACTTACACGTGTTAGTGACACTACCGTACGCCTTCGATCCGCCGGACCGTCCAACCGCCGGCGATAGCGACACCCGCCGCCATGAGGAACAACAACAGGTAGTTGCCGCCACCGCCGATCGCCAGGATGAACGGAGCGACGACCGGCGCGGCCGACTGCGGCAGCGCACTGGCGATCCCGGCCAGGCTCATGTACTTGGCGGCCTCGCGCTCCCGGTCGGGCAGCACGTCGTTGACCACCGCCAGGTCCACCGCGCCGAACACGCCGGCCCCGAACAGGATGAACTGCGAGCCGACCAGCACCGAGACGAACGACCCGGCGAACGCCACGATGACGAACCCGGCCGCGAAGCAGGCGGCGGCCAGATAGATGAACAGCTTGCGCCGCCTCAGCCGGTCCGACAGGTAGCCGCTGACGACCGCACCCACCGACGTCATCACGAGCCCGACACCGCCGGTGAGCGCCAGCAGCCCGGTGACCTCGGCCAGCTCGTAGCCGAGATGGTCGGTCAGGAAGTACAGCTGATAGGTGGACAGGAACATCAGGCTGAACTGGACAAGAAAGCGTCCCAGCCAGGCCCAGGCGAAGTCGCGGTGGCGGCGCGGGTTGAACGTGAGGTCGCCTACCAGCCCGCGCAGATCGACAGGCCGGCGTTCCGCCTTCGGCAGCGGACGGTCGCGCATCACCACGACCAGGACCAGCACCGCGGCACACGCGATCAGAGCCGGCATAAGGAAGAGCGGCAGCGGCGAGCCGCCGAGGGCCCCGGCGAGCTGGAAGCCACCGACACCGGCGATCTGGGCGGTGAAGCCGAGCAGGCCGCCGACCTTGCCACGCTGCTCCTCGGGCACCTGGTCAGGCATGACCGCCATCAGCGGCGTCATCATGCAGCTCACGCCGATCTGCGCGACGACGTAGCCGAGCAGTACACCGGGCACCGAGGCGAGAACGGCGGTGAGCACGGCGCCGGCGGCCAGAACCGGCATGCCCGCCAGCATCCAGGGCCTTCGCCGGCCGAGCCGGGAGGTGGTGTTGTCACTGAGCAGGCCGACGACCGGGCCCATCAGGATGTTGACCAGCGTGCCGACGCCGACCACCAGGCCGAGTGCCGCCTCCTTGCCGCTCGGGTCGATCTCCTGGAGGCGGATGGCGAGGGAGGCCAGCAACGGAGTCATGACCGCCACGTACAGTCCCAGATAGGCGAGGACGTAGACGGCGATGAAGCCGCCGCTGACCCGTGACGGCTGCGCGACAGCGACCGGGGGCCCGGGATCGGACATCACACTCTCCATTAGATCGTTTTAATCGATGACCCCACGGTGACGGGAGAATGAGCCACCGCACGGACAGCCGGGGACGTAGCGCGAGCGTAACCGCACTAACACGTGTAACTCAGAAGTGCGAGGACTTTAACATCGATGCCGCCTCCAGGCAATGACGTGGCGAGCCAGGAAGAGGGACCCGGAGCACTCGACCTACCGTGGCCGCGCCCTCGCAGTCGTCCGAGCGGCCGATCATCCCGGCCCGCTCACCGTCGAAGCCGACAGCGACCACTTCGGATCCGCCCGCATCGACATTCCCGTGTCCGACCCGATTCCCGCTCCGGTGAGCATCGACGCCGTCCACGTGTCCGATCTCGCCGAGGACGCCGGTCCGTCAGTGGCGCAGGGCGCGGGTCAGGGCCAGGGCGGCGGTGCGTACGGCGGGGGCGTAGCGGGCGAGGCGCATCTGGTTGCTCCAGCCCGACAGGGACAGGGCGGCGATGGCCAGGTCGTCCGGGCCGAGGATGGGGCTGGCGACGCACGTGATGCCGGGACCGGATTCCTCGCGGTCGTAGGCCACGCCCTCGCGGCGGATGCGGCGTAGCTCGCGTGACAGCAGGCCGGGCGCGGTGATGCTGCGTGCGGTCAGGCGCGGCAGGGGCTCGGCGAGCAGGGGTCCGACGGTGGCGGGCGGGGAGAAGGCCAGGATCGCTTTGCCGACGCCGGTGGCGGTGGCGGGGACGCGGCCGCCGACGGCGGATGGCAGCGGGGGGCCGCCGGTCGCGGTGAGCTTGTCCACGTAGACGACTTCGCGGCCGTCGAGCACCGCAAGGTGGACCGTCTGACGGGTGGCCTCGCGCAGGTCGGACATGAAGGGGACGGCGGCGTCACGAAGGACGCGCTGGCGTGGCACGCGCTGACCGATCTCGAACAGGGCCAGGCCGAGGCTGGCCCCTCGGCCGCGACGTTCCAGCAGCCCGGCGCTGACCAGCTCGCCCATGATCCGGTGGACGGTCGACTTGGGCAGGCCGGTGCGCCGGGCGAGTTCGGCGGCCCCGACTGCGTCGTCCCCCGCGCGGAACGCGGCCAGCACCGTCGCGATACGGGAGGACAGGGCGTCCTGCGTCATGCCGCACATCGTATTCCGTCCCACCACGTGGGACGAACCCTCGTCTCGGGGCAGGTGGGCGGACTCAGGCTCGCGGCTTCGCGGAAGAAGGGAATCGCAGGTGGACGCGGTACAACGCGCGGCGGCCGACCTGATCGGCGCCACCGTCACCGCCGCCTTCCGGAGCCCACGGGATACGCCGGGAGGACCTGATCATCGATGTCGCGTTCCGCCTGGGCCGAGGAGCGCGGACTCGCCTCCTGAGCGAACGGCGGGGCATCGGGAGAACCGATGCCCCGCCGTTTTCCTATGTCACTCGGGCCGCGCCACGGAGACGCTGCGATCCGGCTCGCCGGCGGACGCCTCCGGCACCCGCAGGAACACCCCCGCCACGAGCGTCACCAGGGACGCGCCCGCCATGTAGGCGGCGATGGAGGCCCAGCCGCCGGTCGCCGCCAGCAACGACTGCGAGACGGCCGGAGCGATGGCGTTGCTGATGATGAGCCCGGAGGTGAAGGCGATCGACAGGCCGCTGAAGCGGACCGCGGACGGGAAGACGGCCGAGAAGTACGCCGGGACCACGGCGTAGTTGGCCGCGTAGCCGACGAACAGCAGCCCGAAGCCGAGCAGCATCCAGCCGTACTGGCGGGTGTCCAGCAGCGCGAACCACACGAAGGGCAGCACGATCAGCGCGGCCGCGCCGCCCATGAAGACCGGCCGCACTCCGATCCGGTCGGACAGGCGCCCGAACAGCGGCACGCAGACCAGCACGACCACGATGGCGGGCAGGAGGATCGTGAGCATCCGGTCGCCGGACAGGCCGAGGCCGGACTTGCCGTACGTGAGCGAGAAGACCGTGGCCATGGTGAAGGTCGTGCCCGCCCCGACGATCCCGAGCGCGACCAGCAGGACGGTACGCCAGCAGGTGCGGAACAGGTCGACGACCGGCAGCCGCCGCACCTCCTGATGCCGTTTGACCTCGTCGAACTCCGGCGTCTCCTCGACCGCCAGCCGCAGGGCGAGCCCGACCACCACCAGGACGGCGCTGAGCAGGAAGGGGATGCGCCAGCCCCAGCTCCGCACGGAGCCCTCGTCCAGCACCAGCAGGAACGTCAGGTTGGCCAGCAGGAGCCCGGCGGTCGTGCCGGTGTTGACGAGCGAGCCGAAGAACCCGCGCCGGTCCCGCTCGGAGTGCTCCACGGTCATCAGGATCGCGCCGCCGTACTCGCCGCCGGCCGAGACGCCCTGGAGGATGCGGGCGGCGATCAGCAGCGCGGGCGCGGCGACCCCGATCTGGTCGTAGGTGGGCAGCACGCCGATCACGAAGGTGGCGGCACCCATCAGCACGAGCGTCACGATCAGGATCGTGCGGCGGCCGACCCGGTCGCCGAAATGCCCGAAGATCAGGGCGCCGAGCGGCCTGGCGACGTAGCCGACGGCGAAGCTGGACAGCGACAGCAGGGTCGCCACCAGCGGATCGCTCGCCGGGAAGAACAGGTCGGCGAAGACGAGGGAGGCCGCGATGCCGTAACAGGCGTAGTCGTAGTACTCGATGGTGGTGCCGATCCAGCTGGCGACCGCGGCTTTTCTGCGTTGGCGCGGGGTACTGGTGGTGGCGGTCATGACGCCCTCCGTGAGGAGCAGGAAAAGGGTGACCAGGTCACCTGGAGCTGGCCGTACTATGTACGGTTCTTTGAACGAATGTCAAGGGTGACTCCGTACTTGACTTCGTACTTTGAACCGTACATAGTACGAGCATGCCAGCCAGAGCGTACGCAGCCACCCCGCACGGGCTCATCCACTACGCGGAGCAGGGCGAGGGCGCGCCCGTCATCCTGCTGCACCAGACGCCACGCTCCTGGGACGAGTACCGGGACGTGCTACCCCTGCTCGGCGCCCGGTATCGGGCGATCGCGATGGACACGCTGGGATTCGGCGCGTCCGACCGTCCGGCGGAGGAGTGGAGCGTCGAGCTGTTCGCGGAAGGGGTGCTGGCGCTGTGCGACGCCCTGGGCCTGGAGCGGGTGGCGCTGGTCGGCCATCACACCGGCGGGGTGATCGCCACCGAGGTGGCCGCCCGCGCACCCGAGCGGGTCAGCGCCCTGGTGCTGTCAGGAGTGCCGTACGTGGACGCCGCCCGGCGGGCCAAGGTCGCGCATCGGCCGCCCATCGACGAGGTGACCCCGCGTCCGGACGGCTCGCATCTGCTCGACCTGTGGAACAACCGGCGGCCGTACTACCCCGAAGACGCCCCCGACCTGCTGAACCGCCTGGTGCGGGACGCCTTGAACGTTCTGGACCGGGTCGAGGAGGGGCACCTCGCCGTCAACGCCTACCGGATGGAGGAACGCATCGGCCTGGTGCGCGCGCCCGCCCTGGTGCTGTGCGGGGAACTGGACGAGTTCTCCAGGCCCGACATGGCCGAGCTGGCCGGGCGGCTGCCGGGCGCGCGGACGGAGCTGCTGCCGGGCACCGGCGTCCCGGCCGTCGATCACCGTCCCGACCTGTTCGCGGCGGCCGTGATGCGCTTTCTCGACCGGCTTCTCCCTTGACTCAGTACTGCAAACCGTACAAAGTACCGTGCAATACACGGAGGTCACCATGAACGACGACCCGGATGAGGGCGTCCTCGACCTGCGCGTCGAGCAGTTGCGCCGGGCGGCCGACGGGGTGCTGTCGGTGACCCTCGCCGACCCCGAGGGCGGACTGCTGCCCGCATGGGAGCCGGGCGCGCACATCGACCTGGAGTTCCCCGGCCTCGTCCGGCAGTACTCGCTGTGCGGCGACCCCGCCGACCGGTTCACCTACCGGGTCGCCGTGCTGCGCGAGCCGAACTCCCGGGGCGGCTCCGCGCTGGTCCACGACGAGCTGCGCCCGGGCGACCTGGTGGAGGTGGGCGGGCCGCGCAACCACTTCGCGCTGATTCCCGCCGAGCGCTACCTGTTCATCGCGGGCGGCATCGGCATCACCCCGATCCTGCCGATGATCGCCGCCGTGGAGGCGGGCGGCGCCGAGTGGCGCCTGGTCTACGGTGGCCGGCGCCGCGCGACGATGGCGTTCCTGGACGAGCTGGCCGCGTACGGCGACAAGGTCCAGGTCGTCGTCGAGGCCGACGACGGCCCGCTCGATCTCGCCACCCTGCTCGGCACCCCGCGAGAGGGCACCGCCGTCTACTGCTGCGGCCCCGAAGGGCTGCTGGACGCGGTGGAGCGGCGCTGCGCCGGCGGATGGCCCGAGGAAACGCTGCACCTGGAACGATTCAAGGCCAAGGTCTTCGACGTCGACCCGTCCGCGGAGAGGGCCTTCGAGGTCGTCTGCGCGCGCTCGGAGATCACCGTCCCGGTCCCCGCCGACCGTCCGATCGTCGACTGCCTGGACGAGGCGGGCCTGGCGGTGCCGACCGCCTGCCGCGAGGGCATCTGCGGAAGCTGCGAGGTCAAGATCCTGGACGGCGTCGCCGAGCATCGCGACTCGCTGCTGTCCCACGCCGAGCAGGAGGCGGGCAGGACGCTCATGGTGTGCGTGTCCCGGTCCCGCTCCGACCGGCTGGTGCTCGACCTGTGAGCGCCGTTCCCACCCCGAATGGATCTTGGAGGTCCGCCATGGCCGAGCCCGCCCGTCGCCGTCCCCGCCGCGCCACCGCCACCGCCGTGAAGCCGCCGTCATCTCCCGGGCAGGACTGGTCGGCCTGGCCCACCTACAACGACGCCACCCTCGGGTTCCGCGACTTCTGGTACCCGGTGGAGTGGGCCGCGAGGATCGGCTCGAAACCGGTCCCGATCACCCTGCTCGGCGAGAAGATCGTCCTGATCAGGGACGGCGACGTCGTCCGGGCCCTGCACGACCGCTGCCCGCACAGAGGAGTGCCGCTGTCGCTGGGCCGCCGTGAGTTCGACGGCACCATCAGCTGCCCCTACCACGGATGGACGTTCGACCTGGACAGCGGCCGCCTGGCCGCCGTGCTCACCGACGGTCCCGAGTCGCCGATCTGCGGCAAGGTGTCGGTGCGCACCTACCCCGTGGCGGAACGTCTCGGACTGGTCTGGGTGTACGTGGGTGACGGTGACCCGCCGCCCGTCGATCGCGAGATCCCCGCCGAGCTGACTCAGAACGTCTTCGTCATGGGCGGGCGCACCGACATCCGCGAGGGCAACTGGCGTTTCGCGGCCGAGAACGGCTTCGACGAGGGTCACGCCAAATACCTGCACAACACGGCGTTGTGGCGGCTGTTCAAGGTGATGCCCGCCTGGAACAAGACCCGGGTCGTCGAGTCGGACACCGGCGGCTGGATCACCCGGGTCCAGGACGAGGTGCACTGGGAGGCCCACTTCCCCGGATACGGCACCTGGAGCAACAGACGGTGGTGGAAACGGATGCCGCTGCCGGACGCCCCCGGCAAGGCCGCCGACGTCAACCCGGTCATCAAGAACATGGATCTGCCCGGCTTCGTATCGATCCGCCTGCCAGGGCTGCTGCGCGTCGCCTATCCGCACTTCATCCACTACGAGTGGTACGTGCCGGTGGACGCCGACCGGGTGAGATATATCCAGATCATGGTGCGGTTCGAGGACGGGCTGAAGGCCGCGCTGTTCAAGGCCAAGTACGTCGGCTGGATCCGCTGGCTGTTCCACGGCCAGTTCACCGCCCAGGACGCCTGGATGGTGGACGTGATGGACGCCCCGCCGGAGAAGCTGTACCGGCCGGACCTGTCCATCACCGCCTGGCGCCGGCTCGTCGAGAACGGCGATCTGAAGGTGCAGCGTCCAGGGGGTCCCCTTGCTAGCTGACCCGCCACCCGGACGGGACATCGAGGCCGGCGGGGTGCGATTGCGCGTCACCGAGTTCGGCTCCGGCCCTCCCACGGTGCTGCTGCACGGCGGCGGGCCGGGGTGCACGGCCTGGACCGACTTCGCCCCGGTGACCGCACGGCTGGCCGAGGGACGACGGCTGATCCTCCTCGATCTACCGCAGTACGGTGCCTCCGCGACCCCCGCCATCACCGGCCCCGCCGCGTCCTACCACGTCGAACGAGTACTCGGCCTGCTGGACGCGCTCGGCGTCGAACGGGCCGACTTCGTCTGCCAGTCGCTGGGCGGCACCGTGGCGCTCGCGCTGGCCGCCCGGCACCCCGAACGGGTCCGGCGGCTGGTCGTGACCGGCAGCCAGCCCGTGCCCCCGCCATGTGGCGTCTGGTCCGACACCACGCTGGGGCCGCGTGCCCGCGCCGGCTACTACGGCGGCGAGGGGCCCACCCTGACGAAGATGCGCGAGCTGATCGCGGACCTGGAATGGCATGACCCGTCAGGCCTGCCCGAGCGCACGGTCCTGCTGCGGTACGAGGCCAGCGTCACGCCGTCCGCCCTGGAACTGGCCGCCGACCCGGCCCGACGCGGCGTCCCCGAAAACCTCGCGGCCGACCTTCCCGCCGTGCGGGCCCCCGTGCTGCTGCTGTGGGGCGAGCACGACCCGTTCGCGGACCCCGCCTACGCGCACGCCCTGGCGGCCCGGCTGCCTCGCGGGGACGTCGCCGTGCTGGGCCGTACGTCCCACCATCCGGCCGAGGAGCGGCCCGCCGCCTACGCGGCGATGGCGCTCGCCCACCTGGAGAGGTCCTTCCATGTCACGTAACACCCTGCTGATCGCCGCCGTCACCTTCGGCCTCGGGATAGCCGTCGCCAAGCCGCTGCGCCGCGCCGCGAGCCGGGCGTTCCTGTACGCCACCGGCACCGTTGTGCGGGACGAGCGGCCCGTACCCGGAGGCCGCTGATGCCGATGGACCCGAGACGCCGCGCCTGGGCCGAGGCGGCCTGGGCGAAGATCGACGACGAGCGGCTGACCGCGTTGATCGCCGGGATGGTGGACATCCCCAGCCCCACCGGCGAAGAGGGCCCGCTGGCCCGCTGGCTGGCCGAGCGCCTGCGCGAGGCCGGGCTGGCGGGCAGGTACCAGCCGATCGACGACGACCAGGGCAACGCGATCGGCCGGCTGCGCGGCGACGGCACCGGCCCCGACCTGCTGCTGTACGCGCCGATCGACACCCTCACCGTGGGCGCCGAGGAGGAGGACGTCCCCCAGGTCGGCCCGGCGTTGCGAGATGACATGCGCCCGTCGGCGGTCGTGGACGGTGACTTCGTCATCGGCCTGGGCGCCAGCAACCCCAAGGGGCACGGCGCCGCGCTGATCGCCGCCGCCGAGGCGGTGGCCGCGGCCGGGATCCCGCTGCACGGTGACGTGCTGATCGGGCTCGGCGCGGGCGGCATGCCCACCAACCGGCGCGGCGTCCCACGGGCCCGCCGCCACAACGCGGGCCAGGGCAACGGCTGCTCGTTCATGCTGGAACAGGGCCTGCACGCCGACTACGCGGTCATCGCCAAGCCCGGCTGGACGGCGGCGTGGGAAGAGGTCGGGCTCTGCTGGTTCGAGGTGGTGGTGCGAGGCACCTACAGCTATGTGGGCAGCCGCCATCGGATGCCGTACCGCAATCCGATCGTGGCCGCCGGCACCGTCATCGCCGGGCTGGAGCAGTGGTTTCCCGGCTACAGCGCGCGGCACACCGACGGGCTGGTCGCTCCGCAGGGCAACATCGGCGGGATCGAGGGCGGCTGGCGGCGTACGGCGTCCCTGTCCCCGGCGGCCTGCCGCTTCCACGTGGACCTGCGGATCAGCCCGCGCACCACGCCGATGCGGGCCAAGCGCGAGTTCGGCGAGGCGATCGACCGCATCCGGGCCGCGCATCCCGAAATCGACCTGGACTGGGAGATGACCCTGGCCATCCCGGGGAGCCACACCCCCGAGTCCGACTGGATCGTGAGCGCCGCCAAGGCCGCGTGGGAGGAACTGGAAGGACGCCCCCACGAGCCGATCCTGGGCAACAGCGGCGCCACCGACGCCAACATCCTGCGACTGTGGGGCATCCCCACCGTCCGCACCGGAATGGACCGCATCGGCGAGGACGCTCCGATGGCGCTGGACTTCCCCGCCGGGATGAACGTCGTGGACGTACGCCAGGCCCGCAAGCTGACCCGCGCCCTGATCCACACGATCGTCAACACCTGCACCCGAACCCGCGAGGAGATCGCATGAGCCGGATCGTCCTGGGGGTCGGGGCGTCCCACAGCACCCTGATGAACACTCACTGGGCCGAGGTGGATCACCTGCCGGGCGCCCATCGCTTCCGCGACGGCCTGGACGAGGCCCGCCGCCTGGTCGAACGGGCGCGGCCCGACTCCGTCGTCGTCGTCGGCTCCAACCACTTCCGCGGCTTCTTCCTGGACATGATGCCGGCGTTCACCGTCGGCGTCGGCGAGGTGAACGGCGCGGGAGAGGCGGGCACGCCCGGCGGGCCGCTGCCGGTCGACACCGGCTTGGCGCGTCACCTGGTGGACGCCCTGGTCGGCGACGGGTTCGACCCGGCGTTCTCGCTGCGGCTGACCGTCGACCACGGCATCACGCACAGCCTGCAGTACCTGGTGCCCGAGCTGGACGTCCCGATCGTCCCGGTCGTGGTGAACATGTTCGCGCCGCCGTTGCCCTCGCTGCGCCGCTGCCACGGGCTCGGCGCCGCGATCGGCGCGGCCGTACGCTCCGACGGCCAGGACAAACGCGTGGTGGTGATCGCCTCGGGCGGGCTGTCGCACCGGCTGCCCTGGCCGAAGTGGTTCGAGGCACTGACCGACGACGACAGGTTCCTCGTCCAGGCGTGGCTGAACGGCCGCGACTCCTGGAGCGAGTACGAGGTCCGCCGCCGCCAGATCATCCGCGCGGCGGAAGCCGACGTCAACCCCGCCTTCGACGACCGGTTCCTGAGCCTGCTCTGTGGCGGCGACCTGAAGGCGATCCTCGACATGAGCGACGACGAGCTCACCGCGGAGGCCGGCAACGGCGCCCACGAGATCCGCGCCTGGATCGCGATGGCCGCCGCCGTGGGCCGGGCCACCGGCCGGACCCTCGGCTACGCGCCGATCGACGCCTGGCTCACCGGCATGGGCGTCGCCGCCCTGCATCCCTTCAAGGAGGATTGATCATGACCATCTGGAGCGATCTGACCGGTGTCGGCTACGCCGTCCGGTACGTCGACGTCCACGGGCTGCGCACCCGCGCCCTACAGGCGGGCGACGGCGAGGCGGTGGTGTTCCTGCACGGCACGAGCGGGCATTTGGAGGCGTTCGTCCGCAACATCCCGGCGCATTCGGAGAAGTACGCCTGCCACGCCCTCGACATGATGGGCCACGGGTACACCGACGGGCCTGATGAGCCGTACCGGATCCCCGGCTACGTCCGGCACGTGCTCGGCTACCTGGACGCCTGCGGGATCGAGCGGGCCCATTTCGTCGGGGAGTCGCTGGGCGGCTGGGTCGCCGCCCGGCTGGCCGCCGACCACCCCGATCGGGTACGCCGCCTCACCTTGGTCGCTCCCGGCGGGAGCGTCGCCAACCCCGCCGTGATGGACAGGATCAAGACCAGCACGCGGGCCGCGGTGCAGACCGACGACATCGACCTCACCCGCAAGCGGCTGCACCTGCTCATGCACGACCCGGCCGCGAACGTCTCCGAAGAGCTGGTACAGGTCCGGCACGCCATCTACCACCGGCCCGAGTTCGTCAAGGCCATCGGCAACCTGCTGTGCCTGCAGGAGCTGGACAA
The DNA here is from genome assembly GCF_044460125.1 of Nonomuraea sp. NPDC050153. Lineage (NCBI taxonomy): Bacteria > Bacillati > Actinomycetota > Actinomycetes > Streptosporangiales > Streptosporangiaceae > Nonomuraea > Nonomuraea sp. NPDC050153. The sequence continues at coordinate 228,955 of NZ_JBITJQ010000007.1, read as the reverse complement.
CCGCACCGAGGACCTGCTCACCCCCGAGCAGATGGGCCGCATCACCGCGCCCACCCTCATCGTGTGGGGCGCGCAGAACCCCTTCGGCGAGATCCCGGAGGCGCACCGGATGAACGAGGCGATCCCCGGCTCCCGGCTGGAGATCTTCGGCGAGTGCGGCCACTGGCCTCAGCACGAGCACGCCGAACGCTTCAACGAGCTGAACCTGGCGTTCCTGGGGGAGGCATGACGGCCCCGAAGATCGGCATCCGCCTGCCGCCCTGCGCGCCCGCCCACCACCTGGCCCGGACCGTCCGCAGAGCCGAGGAACTGGGCTTCGACCAGGCGTGGTTCCCCGACTCGCAACTGCTGTGGCGGGACGTGTTCACCACCCTGACCGCCGCCGCGCTCGGCACCGAGCGGATCGGGCTGGGCACCGCCGTCACCAACCTGGCCACCCGGCATCCCGCCGTACTGGCCTCCGCCGCCCGCAGCGTCGCCGAGCTCGCGCCGGGCCGTTTCACCCTCGGCCTCGGCGTCGGCAACAGCTCCGTCGGGCCGATCGGGATGCGCCCGTCCACCGGTGCCGAGATCCGCTCGGGGTTCGCGCTGCTGCGCGCCCTGCTCGGCGGTGAGGACTGGGACTTCGGCACGGCGACCTCCCGGTTGCGCGACCCGCGGCCGGTGCCGCTGTTCCTGGCCGCCAGCGGGCCGCGCAACCTGCGGCTGGCCGGCGAGATCGCCGACGGGGTCATCCTGCTCAGCGGCGTCTCCCCGGAGACGCTGGCCGACGCGTCCGCGCGGGTCCGCGAAGGCGCCTCGGAGCGCGGCCCGGTCCCGCTGGTCGCCTCGGCGTTCTGCGCGGTGACCGACGACGTGGAACGAGCCGCCCGGCGGCTCAAGCCGATCTGCGCCGCGATGGCTCAGACCGGCGGCGCCAAGGCACTGGCCCTGTCCGGCATCTCCCTGGACCTTCCCGACCGGATCGACGGCGTCTACCCCGACCTCGTGCACGCCGAGGATTGGGACCGCGCCGTGGAGATCTGCTCCCGCTGGGTCAGCGACGAGGCCGCCGCCGCGTTCGCCCGGGCCTTCTGCCTGTTCGGGACGCCCCAGGAGATCCATACGCGGCTGCGCGAACTCGGCGACGCCGGGGTGGACGGCGTCTACCTGCAGCACGTCGGCTCGTACGACCTGCCCGAGGAGCTGATCGAGACGGTCGGCCGCGTCGTCCTGCCCATCCTGCGGAAGGACGACCCCCTACAGCCCGTCCTTCAGGCGGACATGTGACGCTCCTCACCGACCTGGCCGGCCGTGCCACGCGGGCGCCGCGGCTCGCGGACGCGGCGGCCCGGTCCCTCGCCTCGCTCCACGTCCTGGACACCCTGGGCTGCGTCGCGGCCGGCGCCACGCACCCGCTGACATCCGTACTGCCCGCGCTCGGCGCCCCCGGCGGCAGCGGCACGCTGACGGTGACCGGGCTGCCCGGACGGCATCCGCTGCGCACGGCGGTGCTCGTCGAGTCGGTCCTGGCTCACGTGGACGAGTTCGACGCGCTGCATCCCGCCGCCGCGGTGGTGCCGCCCGCGGTGACCGTGCCCGCCGCGCTGGCGGTGGCCGAGCAGGAAGGGCTGTCCGGCCGGGCGGTCGTGGACGCGGTGCTCGCCGGGTACGAGACGGTCGTCGAGGCCGGGCTGCGCTTCGGCGGGCCCCGCCTCTACGAACGGTCCTGGTGGCCGACGGCCCTGTTCGGGGCGCTCGGCGCGGCGGCGGCCACCGCGTCCCTGCTCGACCTGGACGAGCGGCGCACGGCCCACGCGCTCGCCATCGCCGCCGCCGGACTCGGCGGCCTGCTCGGCTCGGACGCCCTGGGCCTCGGCCACTACCTGCTGGCCGGTCGCGCCGCCGCCGACGGCGTGGAGGCCGCCTACCTGGCCCGAGCCGGCGCGACCGGCTCGCTCGCCCTCCTCGACTCCCCCGCCACGGCCGCGCTGGGCACCGCTCCCACCGATCCCCGCGAAGCCGCCCTCCACCTGACGACCTGCGTCTTCAAGGCCTACCCCTGCGCCCGCCCCCTCCACGCCGCCCTGGACGCCCTTCAAGCTGTGGACATACCGCTGTCCACGGCCCGGCGCATCGAGATCGAACTACCGGACTCCCTGCTGCGCTTCGTCACGGCCGACCGGAACCCGCCCGGACCCACCGAGGCGGCGGCCAGCGCCGCCTTCGCGGTGGGCGCCCTGCTGTCCGGCGCGCCCGACGACGTGACCTTCTTCCGAGGCCCGCTGCCCCCGGACGTCCCCGACGTCGCCCTGCTGCCCGCCCCCGACCTGAACGGCGCCCTCCCGGACCGCTGGAGCGCCCGTGTCACCGTGCACACCGGCTCCGTCGTGATCCGCAGAACCTGCGACCAGGCCACCCCACCCACCGCTGACGCCGTCATCGCCAAGTCCCGCCGGCGACTGGGCGACGCCTTCATCGAGCGATGCCTGGCCCTGGACGACCTACCTCGTGCGGACGTCGTACGCCGCCTTGTCCCGTACTAATTGCCGTATCCTGTACCGGACAACCATTCTGGAGACAGAGGAGCCGACATGGCCCGCGGGGGTGCACGGCGCGGCGGCCGAGACCTCAGCCTGGAGAACATCGTCGAGGCCTCGCTGCGGATCGCCGACGAAAACGGCCTGGAGGAGCTGACCATCCGCCGGATCGCCGCCGAGCTCGGCGTCGGCGCCATGACCCTCTACAGCTACGTTCGCAGCAAGGACGAGATCTTCGACGCGATGGCCGACCACGTGCTCGGCGGCATCCGCATCCCCGAGGCCGACCCCGCCGACCCGGCCGCCGTGCTGCGCGCCGCGGCCACCGGCTTTCTCGACATGATGCGCAGGCACCCGAGCATCGTCCAGCTGATGACCAGCCGGGTCACCATCAGCATCCACTCCATGGAAGGCGGCATGGAGGGCATCATCGCCCGGTTCCTGGAGGCGGGCCTGACGCCGGAGACCGCCGTTCGCTGTTACTCCTTCCTGATCACGTACGCGCTGGGCTTCGCGGGCTACCAGCACCCCCGCCCATGGGGCCACGCGGACCGTCCCGACAGTGCCGAGCTGCGCCGCCAACGCGTGCACTTCTACTCCTCGCTGCCCGTCGGGAAGTTCCCCAGCGTGGTCGCCATCGCCGACCGCCTCGTGGACCTCCCGGCCGACGACCAGTTCGACTATGCGGTGGAGGCGTTCATCACTTCGGTCCTGGCCGCGGAAGCCCACAAGAGCTCGGCCTGACAGGCGCTACACCGCCGAACCCGGTTGGATCGGCCCCTCATGGGTTCGGGCCGGTCCAGACCCAGGTGTCGTGATCGGCCCGGCGTCATCCGGATCTGTTGGCGAGGAAGTCCTCGATTCGCCGGGCGAGAGCGCCGGGCGCTTCGAGCATGGGCAGGTGTCCGCTGTCGAGGGATGCATCCCAGCTCGGGTCGAGGTTGCGCGCGAATCGCCGTTGCAGTCCGATCGGGAGCTCGGCGTCCTGGCTGGTGGAGAGGTAGCCTCGGCGTTCGGGAAAACCGCCGCCTTGCGGCGGGTCCCGGTAGAGCCGCACAGACTCGGGGCTGAACTCCGCCACGATGCGATCGGCCGTCTCCGCGTCGACCCGCCCGGCCACGCCTCGCCGGATGGCGGCATCGGGCGGTCGGGTGCCGGCCAGCCGCATCGCCAGGCTCAGCACGAGCCGGTTCGGCAACGGCATCGACGCGACGAAGCTGCGTCCCGGCTTCGGCACGACGGCCGTGACCGCCAGGAACGCGCCCACCCGGTCAGGTGCGAGGGTGAGGATTTCCGCTGCGACAGTCCCGCCGCTGGAGTGCGCGACGACCGCGAATCGCTCCCACGGGGCCGAATCCAGTGCCGCGGCGGCGTATTCCCTGAGCGAAGCGCGATCATGACGCGGTCGCTCAGCGACCACCGTCCGGTGCGACGCGGCCAGTTCTTCGCGCACCTGGTCCCAGATCCAGACGGGAAGACCAGCACCGCTCAACAACAGGATGGGCTCTCGCAACTGTGTCATGCCCCGATTCTGGAGGCGCTGGATGTCACCGTTATGGCACCATTCATGCATGAATCGCACTGACCGGCTCTACGCGATCCGCGAAGATCTCCGCCGTGCCGGTCCCCGCGGCCGCACTGCCGAACAGCTCGCCACCGCGTTCGAGATCAGTGTCCGCACCGTCAAGCGCGACATCTCCGCTCTGCAACAGGGCGGGTTCCCCGTCTGGGCACGCACGGGCCGGAACGGCGGATACGTCGTCGATCGCGCCGCCACCCTGCCGCCGGTGAACTTCACCGCCGCCGAAGCCTCCGCGCTCGCCGCGGCGATCGCAGCACACCGTGGCCAGCCATTCGACGGGCAGGCCCGAGCCGCCCTGGTGAAAGTGCTGGCGGTGATGGACCCGCAGGCGCGGCGGCACGCGGACGACTTGACCGAGCGCATCTGGATCGACCACAGCGCTGCCGAGGCAGCTGATCCGCGCCGACGCGACGCGATCGAACATGCCCTTCAGGAGCGCAAGGTCCTCTCGCTGCACTACCGCGACCGTCACGGTGCGCCGACCACGCGCCGGGTCGACCCCCAACTGCTCGCGTTCACGGCCGGGCACTGGTTCCTCGTGGCGCGCTGTCGGCGCCGCGAGGCCATCCGGTGGTTCCGCCTCGATCGGATCGAACGCGCAGGTCTCACCACTCAGCCTGCCATCGACATACCCTTCGAAGAGCTGGGGGCACCTCCCTCGACGGCGGCCTCCGTCCGGGCACGACTTGCGATGTGATCTCGGTCGTTGCCCGTCCCGGGCTCACCAGTGGCCGTTCTCGGGGCCGCCGCCCGAATCCTGTCCACCGTCGGCGTATGGCCGTGTCATCGCCGGGAGTCGGCGCCGTGGTCGGGGCTGTGGTCGGTGCGGTGGGTCGTCAGGCGGTCGGGGTTCGGCCAGCGTACGCCGTGGGCCCAGCCCGCCCGCTCGAACCAGCGGATCAGCCGCGCGCTGGGGTCGAACTGGCCCTTGAGCACGCCGTGCCGGGCGCAGGTCGGCTCCACATGGTGCCAGTTGTGCCAGCCTTCGCCGAGCGTCAGCATCGCCACCCACCACACGTTGGACGAACGGTCCCTGGTGCGGAACGGGCGGTCACCGAAGGTGTGGGCGATCGAGTTCACCGACCAGGTGACGTGGTGCACCACGGCATAGCGGACCAGACCGCCCCACAGGAGCGCGCTCCACACGCCCGGCCACGACATCGACCACAGCCCGCCGGCGGCGGCCGGGAGCGCGAACGACATGAGAACGACCGCCGGGTAGGCGGCGTCGAAGCGTCGCACGTCCGGGTCGGCCAGCAGGTCCGGCACCCAATGCCGGCGGCTGGAGCGGTGACGGGCCGTGTAGAACCAGCCGATGTGGGCGTGCAGCATGCCGCGCAGCAGCGCCAGGCCGCTGTCGCCGTAGCGCCATGGCGAGTGCGGGTCACCTTCGCGGTCGGCGTACTTGTGGTGGCGGCGATGCTCGGCGGCCCACAGCGTGAGGGGGCCCTCGACGGCCATGCCGCCGGCCAGCATGAGCGCGATCCGTAGCGCCCGGTTGGCCCTGAAGGCGCGGTGGGTGAAGAGGCGGTGGTAGCCGATGGCGATCCCGAAGATGCTCACCAGGTACATCGCGACCGCGATGACCAGGTCGCGGGGGCCGATGCCCCAGCCCCAGGCGGCCGGCACCGCGAGGGCCAGCAGCAACACGGGCAGGACGACCAGGACGATCAGATAGGCGGTGCGGCGGCCGGTGGTGACCGTCACCGTCTCTGCCGTGCCCGGCTGCGGCATGGGTGACGGCACGTCTCCTCCCATGGGTGATGCGGAACGATCGGGCTCCCTATTCAACGGCCAGGCCCATGGACTGCGGCAATGTCCTGACAGTAACGGACCGATTACTCCGAGGAAGCAAAACAATGCACTCGGCTGTCATGAAGAAAGGCGTGACGCATCCCTAGATTGTGATTGCACAACGTGATCATCGTTGTGCGCTCCGGCATCAGGCGGGAGGTCCACGGAATGGGTGCTGTCGATCAGGCGACCACGGGCGGCCATCTGGAGAGATACGACGAGGCGCTGGCCAGGGACCCGATGTCCGCGTTCGGCCTGGTCCGGGAGTGGATGCGTACCGACTGGCGGAGCCTGTTCGCCGAGTTGCGCGAGCGGCGCCCCATCTTCGTCACACCCGCCTTCACGGTCGTGACCTGCTTCGCCGACGTCGCCGAGGTGCTCTCCCACGAGCAGGTCTTCTCGGTACGCGCCTTCGGTCCGCGCCTCGACGCCGCGCTGGGCGCCCCGTTCATGCTGGGCAGGGACGCCACGCCGATGAACTGGCGGGAGAAGGGCCTGATGCGGCTCATGCTCGACCCGCGGGACGCGGCCGACGTGCGCGAGCTGGCCGGCCGCCTCGCCGACGAACTGCTCGACGCCGCCTGGCCCGACGGGCGCCTCGAAGCGGTCAACGGGCTGTTCCGCCCGGTCGCCCTCGGGGTGTGCGCGCGGTATTTCGGCGTTCCCGGCCCCGATCCGCAGACCCTGGGCCGGTGGACGCGGGCCATCGTCGCCGACGGCTTCGCCAACTTCCTCGGAGATCCGCAGATCCAGGCCGCGTCCGTCAGAGCGGGCACCGAGCTGGTCGGATACCTGCGGGAGCGCCTCGCCGAGCACCGTGCCACGCTGCGGGCCGGACGGGACCTCCCCGACGACGTCTTCGCCCGCCTCGTCCGCTCCTCCCTGCCCGCCGGGGCCGCCGTGACCGACGACCGCATCGTGATCAACATGGCCGGACTGCCGCTGGGCTTCGTGGAGAGCGCGCCGGGGGCCATGGTCGAGGTGGTCGAGCAGCTCCTGCTGCGCCCGGGGGTACTCGCGGAGGCCGCGGCCGTCGCCGGAGACCCCGAACGGTTCGATCCGTACGTCTGGGAGGCACTGCGGTTCAGCCCGTTCTTCAAGCTGCTTCCCCGGCTGTGCGAGCGCGACCATGTCCTGGCCGGCGGCACCCCGCGCAGCACGATGATCCCCGCGGGCACGTTCGTGCTCGCGGCGCCGGCCTCCGCCATGTTCGACGCGGCCGTGGTGCCGGAGCCCGACGAGTTCCGCCTCGACCGGCCTCGCCACCATCAGCTGTTCTTCGGCTCCGGTCATCACGCCTGCCTCGGCGTGCACGTGGCCGGCGCGGTGATCGCCGAGACCGTACGCCGCCTGCTGCTGCGTCCCGGCGTGCGTCCGCTCCCGCCACCGGCGGGCCGCGTCGAGCGGACACTCGGGATCTTCCCCGACACCTTCGCCCTCGGGCTCGGCACCGAGGGACGGGTCACCGCCGAAGGGCTCGGCGCCGAAGAGCGGCCCGGCATCGACGGGCGGGAAGGCTGACGATGGCGGCGAGCCGAGCACGCAGCATCGCCACGGATGGTCTCGCCAACCGGCTCAGGTTCCTGGCCCTGACCAACGGCCGGCCGTTCTGGGACCTCGTCCAGAGATGTCAGCCGGTCCGGCGCCGGATCAACGCCTCGCTGATCGACCATGCGATTCGCGAGATGCCGCCGCGCCCCGAGCCGCTGAGCACCAAGGCCGACTACACCTCGTGGGACTCCTTGACCGACCGCACCTACAGCGGCAGGCACCTGCCCCCGATCGCCGTCGCCGAAGGGAGCCGTCCCACTCCCGAGAGCGCCGGCGGCCTGTTCACCCGCGGCGAGTCCATGATCCCCTGCTCGCGCTCCACGGTGCTTTTCGCGTACTTCGCCCAATGGTTCACCGACGGTTTCCTGCGCGGCGACACCAACATCCCGCGCGACCCGCGCAAGAACAGCTCCAACCATCACATCGACCTGAACCAGGTGTACGGCCTCGACGAGGCGGCGACGGCCGCGCTGCGCACGTTCGCCGGCGGGCTGCTCAAGAGCCAGCTCATCAACGGCGGCGAGTTCCCGCCCTACCTGTGCGAGAACGGCAAGATCAAGCCGGAGTTCGCCCCGCTGAGCGTCATCCGCTTCGACCGGCTCTCCGACGCGCAACGCGACACTCTGTTCGCCACCGGCAGCGACCGGGGCAACGGCCAGATCGGTTTCACCATGCTCACGGTGCTGTTCCTGCGCGAGCACAACAGGGTCGCGCGGCTGCTCGCGCAGGAGTATCCGCGCTGGGACGACGAGCGGCTGTTCCAGACGGCCCGCAACGTCCTCATCGTGCTGCTGATCAAACTGGTCGTCGAGGAGTACATCAACCACATCACCCCCTACCACTTCCGGTTCACCCTGGACCCGCGGCTGTCGGCGATGCTGGAGCGCGCGCCCTGGCACCGGCAGAACTGGGCTTCGGTGGAGTTCAACCTCGTCTACCGCTGGCACAGCCTGATCCCGTCCCACCTGTCGGTGGGCGGGCGCGACCTGCCGATGGCCCAGACCTTTTTCGGCGGCGCGCTGATCCCCGGCCCCGGCCTCGGGCGGCTCTTCGAGGACGCCTCCCACCAGCGGGCCGGCCGCATCTGCCTGTTCAACACCGACCCCGTCCTGCAGGAGATCGACGTGGCCAGCATCGCCGACTCCCGGGCGCTCGGCCTGGCCCCGTACAACAGCTACCGCGAGCACTGCCGCTTCCCCAGAGTGCGTGCCTTCGAGCAGATCTCCGGCGATCAGCGGGTCAGCGGCGCACTGCGCGAGCTCTACCGCGACGTGGACGACGTCGACCTGTACGTCGGGCTGTTCGCCGAGGAACCCGGATCCCCCGCCGCGATCCTGCCTCCGCTGCTGACCAAGATCATCGCCATCGACGCCTTCTCCCAGGCGCTCACCAACCCGCTGCTGGCTCCGCGGATCTTCAACGCCGCCACGTTCTCCCCGCAGGGCGTACGGGTCGTCGCGACCACCCGCACGCTGTCGGACGTGCTGCGCCGCAACACGCCGGAGGACCCGAGCCCCCGCCTCGTCAGCATGTCCCGGCGGACCCGGTCATGACCGGGGAGAACGATCCGGCCGCCGAGCCGCTGCGCGCCGTGGCCCGGGAACTGGTGGACATCGCGGTCACGATCCAGGACGCTGCGGCGCACGCCACGGCCGCGCTCACCGACGGCGCGCTGCTGCGCGCCCTGCCGTACGCTCCCTCGGCGGCCCGGCCCGCCTACCAGGCGCTGCTACGGGCCACGACGAACGGTCAGGGCCTCGGGTACGCGTTCACCGGCGGCCGGCTGGCCACCGCGGCCGCCAAGGCCGGTGCCATGCTGGGGGCCGAGAGTCTGGCCGTGCGTGTGCTGGCCACGTCGCTGCGGTTGCGCGTGGCAGCCGTGGCGGTCACTCACCCCGAGCTGACCGGGGACCCCATGCTCGCCCGGCTCATCGACGCGGCCGCCGCCGACCGCGATCTGGAGGCCGTCCGGGCCCTGCGCGCCCTGCTCAAGGATCGTGGTGCGGTGCGCGCGCTCAGCCAGCTAGCCCCGGTCTTCGGCGAGGTCCTCGCGCTGCGCGCGCTGCTGGACGAGAACCCGCTCAACGACGCCACCGCCTGGCTCATCGCGACGGGAAAGGGCTTCGCCACCGCCGATCCGATCACCGGCATGAGCAACAAGGCCATCGCCGTCCTCGACACCGGGGAAGGCGCCGCGCGCCGGATCGAGCTGACCGCGGCCGAGTCGGCCCGGCTGTGCACGCGGGGGTCGCTGCTCGGCTTCCTGGGCAACATCAGCACGATCGGCACCACCGGGCGGGCCCTCATCCAGAGCGTCGAAGGACCCGACGGGGTGATCCGCCACGTCCTCCAGGCGCCGGGCATGCGCGTGGGACGTCCCGACGGCGAATCGCCCCAGGACCTGCTCGGCGCGTTCAGCAGCGCCGTCCTGGCCGGCAGCCCCTACAGCCGCGCCCTGGCCGAGGCCGTCACCGACTACGGGCCGCCTCCGGGCGCCGAACTGGCGCTCGTCGGACACAGCGCGGGCGGGGCGGCGATCATGAACCTGGCGCAGGACCCCGGCTTCTGCGCCCGGCACACGGTCACCCACGCCGTCGCCGTCGGCTCGCCCGTCGACTTCAAACGCCCCGCCGACCCGCGCACCTGGGTCGCCAGCGTCACCAACCGGCACGACATCATCCCCACTCTCGACGGGCAGGGCGCCGGCACCTGCTTCGACCTGCACCCCGGCTGGTACGTGGTCGACTACGCCGACTCCACCCACCTGTTCCCGCACTGCCACAGCATCGAGCGCTACCTCGCCAACATCGCCGGCGACCTGCCCGAGGCTCGCGATCACATCGAGGAGCGGCTTGCGCCGTTCCGGGGGCAGGTCGTGCGCTCCCAGGCGTACCTGCTGTTCGACCGCCCGCCCGACCCGGAGGAGTTCCCCTTCCTGACCGTGCCCACCCGCACCGTGGACAGTCCCGAGGGAACCGTCGAACTCCCGATCAGATGCCGCGACGGCAACGCGCTCACCGCGTACTTCGCCGCGCGCCCGACAGCGGTGGCCGGCCTGCTGGAGGGCACGGGTCTCGGTCCCGCCGTACGGGTGGCGGGCCGTGCGCTGGTCGCCGTGCACGCCGCTTGGAACCGGCACACCACCGCGGGCGGCTACGGGGAGGTGCATGTCGGCGTCGTCGTGCCCGGCCCGTTCCGCCGGCGCTCCCGCTCTCCCGTCCGGTCCGACCCGCTGAGGCGACGCTCCTGCCTTTCCGTCTGGCCTGACCTGCTGCGGGCGGCGGACCTGCGCCGCTCCGGCAGTTTCCTCGTCGGCTCCGCGGTCGACACCACGATCGTTCGCGCCCTCGGCCCGCGGCTGTGGGGCGGCGAGACGTACCTGACGCCCCTGGCACTCCGGCTCGGCACCCGGTCCGCCCACGTCACCGTCGACCAGATCCTCACTCTGCGTGGGCGGCTCGGTCCGGGACTGCGCCTGAGCGATCCCGGCCTGGTCGGCTACACCCGCGAAGCCGGGGCCGTGCTGCGGTCCTGCGTCCGGACCCGCGGGCAGGCCCGGCTGCACGCGGCGCCGTCAATGCGGCTGGTCGTCGAGCCGCAGTCGACCCACCCGCTGGCCGACCAGCTCCGCGAGCTGGCGCTCGACGGCGCCCGCCCGCTGCTGTGCCTGTCGGCCGCCACCCGCCAGACGCTCCGGGACGCCGCCGTCCCGGTGCCGCCGCTCTGACGGAGGAGCCATGTCCGCCCAGATCGCCGCGATCATCGCCCACGCCGAAGTCCTGCGTTCGGACGCCCGCGCGCTCGCCGCCTGCGCCGAGCGCCTGCGCGGGATCGAGGCAGAGCTGAAGGCCGGTGGCGGGGCACCGCATTGGCTGCACGCGTCGGTGACCGCCCACCTCGCGGCCTGCGTGGCGGCCGCCGCCGACCTGGAGACGTCCGCGCGACGCCTGCGCCGCTACGCGGACGAGGCGGCGGGCTTTTGAGGGTGGCTTGTTACGGGACGCGCACGTACTCCCCCGCGCTGACATAGCCCTTGTCAGCCAGGACGATCAGGCTGGTCACCTCACGATGTTTCATGGTTGCGGTGGAACGCCTTGACGCACGATCACTTCCGATTCATAGTGAGCCCGTCAACCATGAAGCGGCGCATCTCCGGAGGTCGTCCAGCGCATTTTATGTTAGCGTTAACATTTTGCGCAGTCCAGAAGGCATATTTCCATGCGGCGGGAGTGCTTCGTGATCCTTTGATCAATAGCCCACCCCCGGAAATTCCAGCATTCGCGGCGCCCCCGAGAAAGGCAGAGGTTCATCATGATGTAAGCATTCAGCAGTTCATGATCTTGTCGTCGTGAGGGCTGCTCGCAGGGTGGGATGATCTTCAGGTGCCGAAGACCCCGGACCGTCGCCGCCCGTCGTATGACGAGCTGGCTGCGCTGGTGGTCCGGCAGATGAACACGATCGAGGAGCAGCGGCAGACCATCGCGCGACTGGAGGCGACGGTCGACCGGCTGAGCGCGCGGGTGGCCGAGCTGGAACGCCGGCAGAGCCGCAACTCCGGTAATTCCTCGTTACCGCCCTCCAGCGACATCTTCTCCAGGCCGGAGAAGAAGCCGCCGCCCACGAGCGGGCGCAAGCGGGGCCGCCAGCCGGGAGCACCAGGGGCCGGGCTGGCCATGGCCGAGACGCCGGATGAGGTGGAAGATCACGTCCCGGCCGCGTGCGGCGGATGCGGCAAGGAGGTGTCGGCTGGTGACAGCGTCGGCTATGCCCGCCGCCAGGTCCGTGACATTCCCCTGGTCACGGTCACGGTGACCGAGCATCGGGCGCATCGCTGCAAGTGCGGCGGGTGCGGCCGGATCACCAGCGCGCTCATGCCCGCTCAGGTGGCGGGCGCGCCCTCGTCGTATGGGCCGAATCTACGCGCGCTGACCGCCTACCTGCTGGTCTTCCAGCACGTGCCGGTGGAACGCTGCGCCCAGCTGATCGCCGACGTGACCGGGGCCCGCGTGTCACCCGGCTGGGTGTCGTCGGTGCTCGCCGAGGCCGCCGGCCTCGTCGCCGACAGCATCACGGTCATGCATGTGCTGCACGTCGATGAGACCACCACGAAGATCGGCGCGGTACGCCGGTGGCTGCACGTGGCGGCCACCGACCGGCTGACCCTGCTCGGCCTGGGCGAGCGTTCCCGCGAAGGCGCCAACTCCCTCGGCGTGCTGCCGCAATTCCGGGGCGTGCTGGTGCACGACTCGCTGTCGCTGTACAACGGCTACGGCGCGGCCCGGCACCAACGGTGCGGGGCCCATTACGCCGACTTCTTGATTATGCCGACCTCGCCGCTGTTGGAGCTGATAGGGGAAGGTGTCGTCGACGACGAGGTCGGCATAATCACAGCCGCGTGAGGCTGGTCTCTCCGACGTTCGGAGAGGCAGGCGACCATGGAGAGACCGCACGGGGTCCGGTTCACGGGCCCGCTCACCCCCTACGCCCAGGGGTTCAGCGCCGAGTTGGCCCGGCTGGGGTTCACGAGGAACTCGTCGCAGACTCAACTGGGACTGGCCGCGCATCTGAGCCGCTGGCTGGAGGAGCAGAACCTGGACACGGCCGGGCTCACCGAGGCGGTGATCGACCGATTCCTGGCAGCGCGACGTACTGCAGGGTATACGGCGTACCGGACACCGAAGGCGCTCCAGCCGCTGCTGACCTATCTGCGGGAACAGGGCGCGGCACCACCGCCGATCACCGTCCTTCCCGCCACCGTGGCCGAAGTGCTGCTGGAGCGCTATCACGGCTATCTACTCACCGAGCGTTGCCTGACCGTCGAGGCGGCGCTCGGCTACGTGGATCTGCTGCGGCCGTTCGTCACCGAACACAGTTCCGCTGGTCCTGCGGGCTTGGCAAGGCTGACCGCCGGCGAGGTCTCGGCGTTCCTGGTCACGCAGTCACGGCGGCTGGCCCCGAAGACGACGCAGCGGCTGGCGAGCGCGCTGCGGTCGCTGCTGGGCTTCTGGCACGTCGAGGGCGTCATCACCGCTGCCTTGGCACAGGCGGTTCCCAAGGTCGCCAACCGGCGCCCTGGCCGCGTCGATCCCCTGGAACCGGCGCAGGTTCAGGCCATGCTGGCCTCATGCGATCGCGGCCAGCCGGCCGGGCTGCGGGACTTGGCGATGCTCACGCTGCTGGCCCGGCTGGGGTTACGCGCGGGTGAGGTCGCCGATCTGCGTCTGGACGACATCGACTGGCGCGCCGGGGAGGTGACCATCCGAGGCAAGGGCAACCGCCGTGACCGGCTTCCTCTTCCCGCCGACGTCGGTGAGGTCGTCGCCGACTATCTCCGCAACGGCCGCCCCGCCACCGCGCTGGACCGCAACGTGTTCATCAGGATCAAAGCCCCGCACCATGGGCTGACGAACGGCGGTGTTACTCAGGCGGTGGCAGCGGCTGCCGCCCGTGCCGGGCTCGGTGTGATCTACGCGCACCGGCTCCGGCACAGCGCGGCGACCGCGATGCTCGCCGAGGGCGCGCCGCTGGCCGAGATCGGCAGGTGCTTCGGCACCGGCGTCCGCTGACCACCGCGATCTACACCAAAGTCGACGTCGACAAGCTGCGCGCGTTGGCCCGCCCGTGGCCGTCCACAGGCGCCACGGCGCCCACGCAGATGAGTACGCAGATGAGTGAGGGGGGCACGCGATGACCCGCGAGTTGAGCGATGTCCTGGCCGACTATCTGGCCTTGCGGCGGAGTCTGGGGTTCAGCTTGAATCGCGACGCCAAGCTCCTGGCCCAGTTCATCGGCTATCTGGGCGAGCGCGGCACGACGACGATCACCGTCGCGGACGCGGTCACCTGGGCGAGCCTGCCGGTCGGCGGCAGCCCCGGATGGCTGGCCTTCCGGCTGGCCGTGGTCCGCGGGTTCGCCACCTACCTGCACACCCTCGACCCGGCCACCCAGATCCCGCCACGTGGTCTGCTGCCCGGCGGAACCCGGCGCGCGGTGCCCTACCTGTATTCCCCATCCGACATCGCCGCGCTCATGGCTCAGGCCGAAACGCTGAAGACGCCCCTGCGCACGGCGACGATCCAGACCTTCATCGGGGTCATGGCGATCACTGGAATGCGTGGTGGTGAAGTCGTGGCCCTGGACGACGACGACTTCGACCCTGGCCGCGGCCTTCTGGAGGTCCGGCACGCCAAGCTCGGCAAATGGCGGCGGCTGCCCCTGCATCCCACCACCGTCACCGCGATCAACGACTACCGGCGGCTGCGCGACCGCTACTTCCCCGTGCCGGTCAGCCCCGCGCTGCTGGTGTCGATGGCCGGGACCCGGCTGAACTACATCAACGTCGGGCAGACTTTCGCCCGGCTGGCACGCCGGGCCGGGCTGGCCGGGCGTTCGGGAGCCTCACGGCCCCGCCCGCATGATCTCCGCCATGCCTTCGCGGTCGCCACCTTGCTGGACTGGTGCCGCGACGGCGGCGACGTCGCCGCCCGGATGCCGCTGCTGTCGGCCTACCTGGGCCACACCGAACCGGCCAACACCTACTGGTATCTGCAGGCCGCTCCTGAATTGCTGGCCGAGGCCGCCCGCCGGCTCGACCCCGAAGACCGGAAACCCCGGCAGCGGGAACCACGATGACCGTGATCACCGCCACCGTCCAGGCGTTCTTCACCGAACGGCTCGTCACCCAGCGGCGCTCCAGCCCGCACACCATCGCCGCCTACCGCGACACGATCCGGCTCCTGGTGACCTTCGCCTCCACGCAGAACGGCGTCACGGCCTCCCGGCTCGACTTCGCGGACCTGGGCGCCCCGATGGTCTGCGCGTTCCTGGACCACCTCGAACATGAGCGTGGCAACAGTATCAGGACCCGCAATGCCCGGCTGGCGGCGATCCACTCGCTGTTCGGCTTCGCCGCGCTGCGCCATCCCGAGCACGCCGACGACATCGCGAGAGTCCTCGCGATCCCGGCCAAACGCACCGGCCAGACCATCGTCACCTTCTTAACCGACGCCGAGGTCGACACGTTGCTCACCGCACCCGACCAGACCACCATAACCGGCCGCCGCGATCACACGCTGTTCCTCCTGGTGATCCAGACCGGGCTACGCGCTTCCGAACTCCTCGGCCTGACCTGCGGTGATGTCCATCTCGGCCACGGCGCCTACGTCGCCTGCCACGGCAAAGGCCGAAAAGACCGGATCACGCCGCTCACCCACGGCACCGTCACGGCCTTACGTTCCTGGCTCGCAGAACGCGCAGGTGCCCCCGGCGACCCGCTGTTCCCGACCAACCGCGGCACCCGGATGAGCCGCGATGCCTTGGAACGGCGCCTTGCCCGCCACATCGACGTCGCCAGGCGCACCTGCCCGTCGTTGAATGACAAGACGATCACACCACACGTCCTGCGCCACACCGCAGCCATGCGTCTGCTTCACGCGGGTGTCGACATCACCGTCATCGCCCTATGGCTCGGACACGAAAACGTCACCACCACACAGCTCTACCTGCAAGCCGACCTTGCGCTCAAGCAGCAAGCTCTGGACCGCACCACGCCATTGACCAGCAGGCCGGGGCGCTACCGGCCGACCGGCGAACTCCTGCACTTCCTCGAACGCCTGTGATTATGCCGACCTCGTCGTCGACGACACCTTCCTCTATCAGCTCCAACAGCGGCGAGGTCGGCATAACCAAGAAGTCGGCGTAATGTGCCTTATGCCGACCTCGGCATAAGGCCCATCTGGTCAGGGAGCTGACCGCTGCGGCCGAGGATCATCCCGGTCAGCGGTGGCCGGCGCAGATCCGGTGGGCGCTGGCCGAGTTGAACAAGCAGGCCATCAAGGCCCGCGAGGAGGGGCTGGCCGAGATCTCGCCCGAGCGGGCGCGGATCTACCTCGAAACCTTCCATCACGGGATCGCGGTCGGGCTGTCGCTGCATCCCCGCGCCCCTGGGCGGAAACAGTCCCCGGCCCGTAACCTGCTGGAACGCCTGCGGGACCGGGCTGATGAGGTGCTGCGCTTCGCCGACCTTCCCGGCTGGGTGCCGTTCACGAACAACACCGGGGAGCGCGCGCTGCGCCCGGTCAAGACGCAGGTGAAGATCTCCGGCTGCCATCAATCCGACGACGGTGCCACGCACTGGCTGACCATCCGTTCCTACCTCGACAGCGCCCGCAAGCACGGGCTGAGCGCCTTCGAAGCGATGCACCGTGCCTTCACCGGCAACCTCTGGATGCCACCCATCGCGATAGACATCTGACCAGCGCGTATCACCCACCGTCACAGATCCTTCTGAATGCTTACGGTGCCGCAGCGACGCATGCCGAAGCCGTCGTTCCCAGGAGCGCTTTCCGCGTCTTCTTTCTTGGGCATGACACTTCTCCTCTGCATTTCGAGAGGAAGGCCTCCATCTCTTCAAGAATCTTGGAGGCGAGAATGTCACATTGGATCTCCAGCCTCATCAAAGAAGAAGCGCTGCGTGAGACGCACCGTCGCGCGGTCTTTGCCGAAGCCTGAAGTCGCACGGTGGAAGCGCGCCGAGCCATGCAGGAGCACCATCCGATTGAACGCCATTCCAATGTGATCAATCTCGCGCCACTGGTCCGGTCGCCTCTTGTCTGGGAAGTAGACGTCATCCAGAAATTGCCTGCGCGATTCGAAGCCCAACTCTGCCGCTTCCTCGTCATTTGCAGGAGGACCGAACAACCCAGTCGGTATGTGCTGGTAGAGACTTACGCCGCCAGAGCAGGACTCCGGTGGCACGAGGTACACGATGGCCGACCAGTCAGTGTCATCGAAGTGCGTCGAGAACCGGACGTCCGAATCTTCGCTATAGTATGCGAACACTCCAAAAGAGACCCGTTTCGGATCAACCTTGATTCTTGAACCTACCAAGCCCTCAAGCAACTCGACCAATTCGGGCGTGTAGAACAGTCTCTGTGTCTCCGTACTAAACTTATGGCCGCCGTCATTAAATGGAGGGAGCCATGACTCTTCGCGCAGTCCGGTTTCCCTTACCTTCCAGGGGTCGGCATAGAAATCGTCCACGACCTGCAGAATTTTGCTCATGCTTCAATCTCCACTCTGAACACGTCCTGCGGGATCAAAATCCCGCGCCAGGACAGCGAATCGTCGGGTTACCGCAGCCGCCGTCGCGAGACAGGATGCACCAATGACAACGTAAGGGACCGCCAGTGCGTCAGCAACGCCGATCCAGGGCGTAAGGGCATCAACCAGAAGGCCTCCGGCAAACATTCCCACGGCAGTCACACCCCATGCCGCCGACCGCATAACCGAATTGACGCGTCCCAAGACGTCAGAGGCGGTGACTCGCTGCCGGATCGCATAGAGGGATACCGAGTAGGTCACGATTATGGCACTCACGAAACAATACACAACGGCGGTCACTGCCACCGAAGGGAACAAACCAAGGAGCAAGTATGACGCGCCCATGGCGAAGAGACAAACCGGCGGCAGCCGACCATTGGGTAGCTTCGCTTTCAGGTACGCAGCCATTTGTCCGCCGACAACCCCTCCTAGCGCTGAAATAGCCATAATCACCCCGAAGCCGACCGAGCCCAGACCCAGGGTGTCTTGCATGAACAACACCTGCGTGGACAGTGCAAGCGAAAATGAGCCGTTGATGAGCAGGGACATCAAGAGTATGAGCCGGAGAAGCGGGTGCCGCCATACAGTTGACAGGCCGAGACGTAGGGACTCGCGGGCATTCGCCTCCGGCCCGCGAGCGGTGTTGTCCGCAGCGCCTTCCATTTGGTGCTTCTTCAACATCAAAAGTGCAGCCACCGAGAGGATCATCGCAATCGCGTTGAACGCAAAAGGCAGGAACGTTCCTACGCGCAGCAAGAAGCCGCCGAGCGGCCGACCCGCAATTTCTTGGGCAACGAGGGCCGCGGTCCGAAGGTGACCATTAGCTCGTTCAAGCTCGTTACCGGGTACCAATGCATTGGTCGTGGTCTCGGTGGAGATGTCGTATACGACTTCCATAGTCGTAGCCAGAAATGCGAAGATGGCCAGCAGCGGCACGGAGGCTTGTTCAGCGAGAATGACCAGGCAAAGCGACACCCACAGAACACATCGAACAGCGTTGGCAAGCGTCATAAGACTTAGCTTGGATACACGGTCCACCAGGACTCCCGCCGGCATTGCCAACAAGAGCCAAGGAAGCCGTCCGCAGGCCACAACCAGACCCACGAGGAACGGTTCGTCCGTGACCGTAGCAGCCAACCACGGAAGGGCGATCATCGCCATGCCGTCACTCAGATTGGATGCCAGCGATGCCGCCCAGAAACGCCAGAAGCTCGCACCTAGCGCCGCTTTCGAACGGTCGATCACGTCTGACAGTCCTTCGGATTCGGGATTGTATCAGCGTATGGACATGCATCGTCACACGGCTTCAGTCGGTCCTCTACGGTCAGCCCGGCCAAGTTCCGCGCCTTCACTAAATGCGCCTGCAAAGTCAACGTTCCACACCACTGCTGAATACAGGTCGGCACCGCGTAGCGCAGTACGGTGAAGTGTCGCGCCGACAAGATATGCACTTTGGCGGTCAGCCCGTCGGAGGTCACATTCGTCTAGGCCCGCGTCGGAGAGATTTGCATGCGACAGGTCAGCGCCACGAAGGTCCGCGCCATGTAAGTCAACTCCAGGAAGGTTGGCTCCTTCCAGCATTGTGTTCTTCCAGCACGCTCCTCCAAACAAAACATCCTGGCTCTCCTCAGCAAGCAGGTCTCCAGACAACGGCACCCAATACAGGTCAGTGATACTTCCGGGCCGACCCCACCGACTTCGCTGTTATCGCAAACAGCTCCGTTGGAGATATGTCCTCTATCTCGTTGCACTGTTGGCGGCCTCCCAGAAAAAGAAGTTCTGCGTGAGCCGACCACTTTGCTTGTTTGATCCATAAAGGTCCATAATGCCGTGGAAGTACCTAGACCCACGCAAGAGCACGCACCGGTTGTACAGGGCCGGAATTGAGACAACCGGCTCCCATGCTTCGGAATTCAAGGTATGTTGTGATACATACCGCACGTCGAAGTCAACGGCGTCAGAAAATCCCAGTCGCCTTAGCTCGCCGGCATCAGGAACTGTGACGCTGTCGTACCGAGTGCTTCGGAAGATGCCGAGCTGCCCTCTCTCGTGCGCATCAGGCGTCAAATAGATTACCGCCGACCAATCGACCGGATCGATATGCACCACTGTGGGTGCAGTATCATGTCGAGTTGAAATACGAAACTTACCGTATACCCATTGGGTTTCGTCAAAACGAATTTGCGAGCCAATAATGCTCGCGAAACGGCGACCGTGAGCTTCGGAATGGTAGGCCTTCAGGCTCTCGACACCGGGAAAGTTGGCTTCCTCTCCGTAGTCGATGTACTCGACCGCAAGTGCCATCTCCCGCACGGCTTCAGGGTTGACATAGAAATCGTCAACAACGATGAGATCGTCACGCAACTCTTCCGGTACGTCCGCGGACGTCGCTACATATACGGGAGCCGAACTGGTGCTCATGCAATCTTCCGGCCGGCTGACGGCGCCTCAGTCGCCTCGTCGAAGAAGAAGCTTTGCGTGAGTCGAGCATTGTCCGGCCGCTCCCCAAACCCTCCGAGTGGAGCGTGATAAAGTTGTGAGCCTCTGAAGAGCAATAGGCGGTTATAGACCGGGGCGATCTTCGTGATAAGTTCCCACTTGTCGAGATCGGCCATGTCGCGCTTCACGATCTCGTTCTCAAAGGCATTTGCGTCGGCAAAGCCGAGTGCGCGGGCCTCACGGTCCGAAGGCGGACGATCCACACCATATTCTCGGTGGCGGAAGAACCCAGTTCCCGCCCCGACGGGAGCGCTCGGGGTGAGATAGACCATGGCAGCCCAGTCCACGGAGACATCTGCGTGGACCTTGGTCAAGGCTCCAGTCTCCTGGGAGATCAGCCGGAAGCCGCCGAGAAGGTAACGCTTTTCGTCAAATTCCACTCGCCTGCCGATAAGCGTGCTGAACCGCTCAGCGATCCCACCAGGCAGGAGTGACTTCTCGCCTTCCCAGCCAGGATAATTCAGTTTGCCTACACTATTGTACTCCATGCCAAGCGCCATCTTACGAACGGCATCCGGATCCACGTAGAAGTCGTCGACCACGATGACCTTAGTTTGCACGCCGAGGCTCATCCTTTCTGGTTGCGAGAGATCTCAATCGCCATATCCGCTAGTTGCTCAACCCATTGTGCACGAGGGGCCAACGGAAAGGCTGCCATCGCAAGCGCCTGCCAGAGCGCGACATTTACATACCACGCAGGGTGTCGCGCTCCGACGGTTTTCCGGGCATTGATCACCCATGGCCCGAACCAATCACCTTCACCGAGACCACGGAATGCTTGCGCCGCAGCCATTACCGGAATGTAGTCGGCTTCGGCACGACCTTCATCCAGCAGGCGCAGGGTAACTCTGTCTGCAGCGCTCTCAGATCCCAGAAGTCCGCCTGACATTGCGAGATCCGGGTCAAATCCTTCGGCCTCGCAGGTGCGCGCAAGCACTTTTAGCAAGTTGGGCCAGCGCCCAATCATTTCCTCATCCAAGGCGAGGCTGGTATGGCGCGCAGCATGAAGACTATAGTCCGACATCTCTTCGACGGGGGACGCGTAGCGGAAGCGCAGTGGCAGGAGACACGCAATCGCCTTATCGATCCCGGAGAGATCTCCAGGCAACTCCGGAACCGATCTGCATTCGCCTTGGAATCCTGCGATGAATGTCAGGTTTCTCCGGTTGGGGATATAGCGCACATCCTCCCAGATGCGGCGCAGCAAGGTTGCGATTTCATGCTGCGGTGAGTCGCCACTGAGCGGCCGGAGGTGCGACGGCAAGCCCCAAGCATTTACGAGCACCACGCCGCCAGGGGTTGTGGCCTTCGAAATATCTCGCCAGAAATCGATATCAAATACAAAGTCAGCATGTCCGCCAGCACCATAGAGGTCCACGCAGACGGCATCGAACGCACCCTCATTGCTGCGTACGTACTGCCATGCGTCGCCCATATGCATCTCAACCGCGAGCTCTGGGAAATGGCGGGCATATATCAACCCGGCCATCTTGTGCATCTGTTCGTCTGCGTCAACGCAGACGAGGCCGGCATCCGGTGCCAGAGCAAGGATCGGTCGAATTGCGCCACCCAAACCAGTCCCGAGCATACATATTCGGGATCCCGGCGCAAGGAGCCCCGCGAGCGCAAAGTCGTCCGGCTGGCTGCCTACAAATACGCGACTGCCATCAAGTGTCGTGAACTGACTATGCACCACTATGTTCGATCTTGCATACAGGTCACTCGGCATCCTATATAACCCACCTAGATAATGCACCGAGAAGGCGTTGTCCGGGTTCGCACCCGGACAACGCCTGGGTGTCTTACTGTATGTACAGCAGTTGGGGTTTAGCTGAGCTTCAGAACTCGCTCAACTTCATGCTGCTCAGCCTCGGTCAGCGGCCTGAATGACGCGCTGCGCGGCATGTTGTTCTCCGAAGTCCTCGCATAGGTCTCATAGTCGAAACCGTCGAGATCAGCGTTCTTAGCGGACATGGATACCACCTCCTGTGCATTTTTTGCATCTGACATTGAGCCTAGCCGCGCACAGCTGCAGGCAATATCCACGTCACGTCTGATCCGCTGCGCATTCGGGATAGCGGAAGCTGCGCCCGGTCCGCGAAGGCGGGCGTGGGAGCGATTGTCCTGCTTTTGAGACTCGGGCTTGTTCTTGCCCTTGACCCTGCTGGCTAACTGGATTCAGACGGCGAGGGTCTGATCGAGGCGGGCGAGATTGCGGGTGTGTCCAGCTAACGGCTCTGGCCCGTAATCGGTGGTGGCGTTGAGTGATTCTCATTGCAGCAGGATGCGGTGGCGCAACAGGTCGAATCCGGCACGGCCGTGCATCTGTCGCGTGATCCTCTTCGTGCGGGTGTTGACGCCCTCGATCCGGCCGTTGTGGTGCGGAAAGGTAAGGGCGGCGTTCACGGCGCGCGGTCGAGTTCGAGGCCGTTGGCGAAGCCGTGCAGGTGGGGCGGATCAGCGGCCTGGATCGTGGCGATCCAGGCCGGTGAGCTTGGCGTCGTTGCCTGCGACTGGGGTGAGCAGTTCGGCGACACTACGGACATGGCGGGCGAGTTCGGCCAGTTCGGGGCAGGCGGCTGTGAGTTCCTGCACCAACTGGGTGTCGCTATCGCGCAGCCGGTCGGGACGGGTGAGCAGGAGGCGGGCCAGGCGGCGCGGGGTGATGACGGGCCGCGCCCCTTCGGCTCGGCCTTGGGTGATGTAGCGGTAGAGCAGGTTGAGGCTGCCGGTGTACCCGAGCTCTTTGATCTCTCGGAACAACTGCTGGACTGCATCAGCTGGGTCGGCGGCGGCGCCGTTCACGCAGGGGATCGCGGTAAGGATCGACGAGACTGGGCCGATAGCGTGGAGCGCGGCGCAAAGCCTCGGGCGTGTGGGTGCGGGCGTGGCACTTGACGGTGCCCGGGGACAGATTCTGTCGGCGCGCGCATTCCAGGAGGCCGACACCCTTGTCCAGCAGGTCGTGGATCTGCTGCCGGCGCTCGCGGGTGGTCTGTTCACGGACGCCGGCGGGCCGAGGCGGGTTGACCGTAGCCCAGCAGGCGCTGTGCGACCGAACCTCAGCAAGAATCTTGCCGCAGAAGTTCGCTCACAAGGCACCAGTGCCCTGTGCCCTGTGAGCGAACTTTGGCCCAGGCGGTCGAGCCTGCGTTCCGCAGATGGGTAGCGAGAAAAGCACGTGAATCAGGGGCTTGAGCTGCGGAAACACTTGCGGGCGCGCTGATGCGGCGTGCCACTGGGCGCAGATGTTGAGCCTGGTCAGGCGTCTGCGGCGAGTGTAGCCTCGACGATCTTCTTCGGGGTCGGGATGTCGAGCTTGGTCATGATGTCGCGCTGGGGCTTGGTCAGCTCGGCGCGCTGGCGGAAGGTTGCCGGTCGGGCCGGTGAAGGTGGCCACGGTGAGCAGGTTGAACTCGTCGCGGATGCGGTTCCAGGTGGCGCCGGTGGTGGTCTCGATGATGCGGATCAGCAGCAGCGCCGGCCAGCACAAGATGACGTGCGCGGATGCGTTCCTCGAACCGGTGATAGACCGGGCGCAGGTCGATGACCTGCTTCATGTCTCACCATCCTCGCTCAACCTCCAGCAATTGCTTGTGGCCGAGGGCGATGTCCTCAGCCGGCAGTTTCGGGTCGGAGCAGCGCAGCAGGTACTTGCTCTGCTTTGAGGACGGAGCGGGCCATGGGTACAGGCCGCCACGCGCCAGCACCTGGGGCCGAGGCGGACACACCCCGGCGACCAGTGTCCGCGGCGGCGGCGCCGGCCGGGTGCAGATCGCCGCGATCACGTGCTACCGGGCCTGGCCCAGATCAGGCACAGAAGGCGCACCCCTGTTGTATCGGCTGAACGTCTACCACGGCCGAACGGGCGAGCCGAAGAACTTCTCCTACCGCGATCTGCTACTGGCCGCACACGCCCACCTGCGCCCCGCTCGTCGGGGCATCTGGTCGGTACTCAAACCAGACCACTGGCCAACCTCGTCGTCGCGGACCTGCCCCAGCTCGTTCGCATCAGCAAGCGCGGCCTAAAGAGCTGCAATACCGGTCCCACCTGCTCAACGGCTGCCTGGCCGCTAACTCGGGCTACGCCTCACACCACCAACCCGAGCGCCCGACATCACGAATTAATCCTCGATACGCCTCGCAAGCTCGGCTTCCCCCGAGCGTCGTGGACCTTGGCACCAACCTGCAGAAACCGTTGACCAAAGATCGCTAAGCGGCGCGAAAGTGCCTGGAGGTGAATGCAAGCAACCCGACCGACACAAGCAGGACCCCGTTCGCGGTGGCCGCGATTACCGGTCCTGCGATCTCTCCCAGCACCCCAAAACAGCTTACCGAAGATACTACGCCCAGACTTTGCACCAGAGTTGTCATCGCAGAAATCCTGGACGTATGTGATTCTGGTGCCGACTGAATGACCAAGGGGGTCAAATGCATAGCGGCAATGCCATATCCCAATCCCACCAAAGCCGCAGAGGTAAGAGCAAGAGGCATGGCAGGCGACATGGAAAGTATCGCAGCCCCGACACCGGTGACAGTAATACCAGCAGCCGAGGCGATACCGGGCCTCTGAGAGGTGCCGTAGCGTGATGTCATTACTGCTACCACGAAAAAAGCCACATCCTGGGCCCCCAGCAGCCATCCGACTTCGTAAGGGCTCCAACCGCGCATTCGAGCCAGAAGCGGCACAAAGAGTATGGTAATCGGCGCGATAAAGGCTGCGCCGCCAGCCATCACTGACAATCCGACCCGCAGGAGAGGAACCTTTGCCGCAAGCTTCAAGCCGTCGCTCGCCTCATGGATCAGCCCTGCACTCTTCGCTTTTCCAGGCGGCTCAAAAGGTGGGCGCACGAACGTCAGGACGATAAGCGTCAGGACGAAGCTGGAAGCATTCACAATCGCCGCGCCAGAAATTCCAAATCCGACGGTGAGGACTCCGCCCAGCGGTGCACCGACAAACCCTGCCACCTGACGACCGGCCTGCTGAACAGCCAGCGCTCTGGACAGTTGCTCCGGAGCCACCAGACGACGCATTATCGACGTGACCGAAGGAAGATGAAATGCATTGATCAGCCCGGTCATCAGACTGAATGCCGCCAACAGCCACACTTGCGTACCGAAAACGGTGGCGGCAGCGGCCAAAAGTAGAGAGTTCAGCGTCATGGCGCCAAGGGTGAACCCCATGACCCGCCGAGGGCCCGCCCGATCAGCGAGAGCGCCTCCGACCAATAGCAGGGTCGCCTGCGGCAGGATTCCGACAGTCAGGGTAATGCCGGCAGCCGCTCCACCGTGCGCAGTCGCAGCCCATGCGAGAGCCACGGTGAAAGCCATGCTTCCGGTCGTGGACACCATGGCGGCACAAAGCCATGCTTTGGCACGGAGTGGGATCCCAGGCTTTATCGCGGTATTTGAACTACCTGGCATAACGAGCTGGCTTGATTGTTGACACGAGTTCGCGTCCCGCAGTCGTCAATGGCAGCTCGTTCTGCACGGTCGTATACGCGGCCGCCAGGTCCTGTGTCGCACGCTCGGCTCGCTCGGTTACCGCACGCGTACCCAGTCGTGCATGCCAGTCGCACAGGCGTGCCAGGACAAAGAGCTGATGGAGTAGCCCAGCAGCGGGCCTGGGGTCTTCACGCAATGGTGTTTGATAGAGCCGACCATGGTCGTCCTCCAGGCACGTCGTGCTTGCCAGAATCCCATTGAGCCGAACGTGTGACGACTCATGGATGATCTCCTCGGCGAGGACGGTCGCATTCGAAAGGTCATCGGCTCGCAGGCAGATCAGGCCGTGTGTGCAGATATCCGCGAAGCCGATGGCATTTCCGGCGGTGAAGAATGATAGACAGGTAACCGTCGTCCGAATTTCTTGGAGCATGGCCGGCCAGTAGTCGGCGATAAGCCCATGAGCTTGTCTCAGGAAACCATGACAACTCAACTGCTCGGGCTGATGG
This sequence comes from Nonomuraea sp. NPDC050153, assembly GCF_044460125.1. Taxonomy (NCBI): domain Bacteria; kingdom Bacillati; phylum Actinomycetota; class Actinomycetes; order Streptosporangiales; family Streptosporangiaceae; genus Nonomuraea; species Nonomuraea sp. NPDC050153. Next base: position 202,955 of record NZ_JBITJQ010000007.1, on the reverse strand, counting down.
AAGACCAGCGTCTCTACATCTCCCGCCTGTCGGGCTATACTTATGTGTCGCTCGACGGTCGGTGCGATCACTGTTTCTTCCAGCGGAGTCAGATCAACGGCGAATCCGACTCTCTTGGCCACATCACCGGCGCGTCGGCGGCTTTCTTGAACCGTCCTGAGCAAGTCGCTCTTCGAGAGCGTTGGGGGACCACCGTTTGCTTTCGCCCACGCCAAAGCGAAAGCAGCGGGGTGGGAGAGATCCCCGCCAAGTTCCCGTTCGAGCTCGACGGCGTCGCACTTCAATAATTCCTGCAGCTGTGACCCGAGGAATTGGGAGAGCGCAGCTCTCTCGAGCTGTGCTCTCCCAGGATCGGGCTGCCAATGCAGCTCCATTGGTTGCCTCAGCCGCCGAAGACGTTACCCATGGCTCTCTGCTCGGAGAGCGGGACTTCGGGAAGCTTCGGCACGGTCAGTTTCGGCTCGTCTTTCATTTCTCTTCCTCCAGCTTCTTCGTTCGCGTGTCGGAGCGATTCACGTGTACCTTGACGACGGTAGGACCAGGCTCCGTCAATCTGCAGCTGCCGTCTTGATCGATTTCTGTCGACCCGTGGGTCACCTCATCGACAAGAGCCTGCGCATTCACGTAGCAATCAGCAAGTCCATCGCAGCCGAACTTGAGCGAACCGCCCGCCTTACAGAATTTCTAAAGCAAATTTATTCTGATAGACCGGCACCCCCGACGGCAATCCCATATCCGCAACATCTGTTTCGTTTTCTGGATATGATTCAACGGCGTATGAAGTTATCGTCGCCGCCTTCAGCGGTGGCGGGGTTGTCTGCGCTCGAGTGCCGATGTGCAGCAGCAGCAGCAGCAGATCAAGCAGGTCGGGTGAATGCGCGGCGAGGCAAGGCGTGAGGCCTCACCGTGACCCGTACAGGGTGCTGGAGGGCGATCGGCCATATGTCTCCCTGTAGAGGGAGGCGAAGCGGCCCAGATGCGTGAAACCCCAGCGCATGGCCACCTCCGTGACAGTGGTCTGAGCGCCGGTCTGGGCGATGCGTACCAGGTCGGCATGGACATGCGCCAGTCGTACCCGGCGCAGGTAGGCGAGAGGCGTGGTTTGCAGGTGATTGCGAAAGTCGTGTTGCAGGGTGCGGACGCTGACCCTGGCCGCTGCGGCGATGTCTCGCAGGGAGATGCGTTCGTCCGCGTGTTCCTCACAGTAGATCTGCGCCCGCCGCAATGCGGCTGGACTGGACGCGACGTCAGGCTCGCCGAGGATGGGCGAGTAGTCGTGCGGCTGCGAGTCCAGAAGGGTGTGCAGCAGAAATTGCTCGAAGTGATGCCCGGCCAAGGGTGAGACCATGAATGGTGGCCTGTCGTACGCGCTCAACAGCGACACCATGGTGAGGACCCCGCTGAAAGCACTGTCACAAGTAATCTCTGGACGGAAACGCGGGGCCCGCTTCGGCGGATCGCCCAGATAGTCGGCGAGCGTCCGCTCGACCAGCGCCGAGGGAACCTGGATGATCAATAGCTCGTGGTCGACGCTCCACCACATGTCGGACCTCTCCTGGGGGCCCACGATGACCGACGGCGCGTCGATATGCTCGCCTTCGACTTGCACCTCCCCCACGCCTCTCAGCGGAAAGTAAATATTATAGAAATCCGGCACCTTCGGGACGGCGACCCGGATCTCGGCTCCGTACGACAGGATGCGCATACCGATATTGCCCTCGTACAGCTCCTTGTAGCAGCCCCCTGCCGGATGTTCTTTGATGACCTCGACGGCGTGCGGCCATGAGATGCGAGACACGAAATCACGCACCCTTGGGAAATCGCCGCTGCGCAAACGTGCGGATCATGGTGCGCCGCAGGGCCGGGCTCGCAGGGGTCAGGGGCTCTCTCGTACTCCACTTCCGTGGCCCTCTCCCTGACCCGTCAGGCAATCGGTTCATCGTATTCTCACTACTCTTTCCTCCCTACCCCGCCCAGGGAATCCACGAGTTCGGCGTCCTGCTCGGCAAGCCCAAGGTCCACATCCGACCCCACGATGGCAGCCAAACCCCCGCAGCATGAACGACCAGGGATCCTCATCGTCTTTTGAGGAAATGCGCTGTTTCCGCCACCAGCATCAGAGGCGCGACTCACGATTGCTTCTGGAGGCCGCAGATCCAATTGCACTGTCTTCGTGCGTTCGTCCTTGGCCAGAAGTGCCCGCCCATGCCGGGCAGCCATCGGGTCGCTGTCCACGTACACCGTCCGCGCCTTTGGGTTGATCGCCTGCGCGATTTCGACCGCGTTTTCCTGAGCCGGGGACCCAGCCTCGCGGTCCACCTGCAGTTCCTCCTTGCCGCCCAGCCGGAAATCGTCCACGTCGGCCGTTGGAACCGCCATGGATCAGATCACCACCCCATACGGACGGCGGTGCCCTCTGGCTCGGGTCCCGCCTCGGCGAGCTGCTCGACGATCGAGCACCTGACCGCAGCGGTGGCCAGGATCGGGCTACTTCAGCTCCGCGAAGAACGCGCGCACGTCGTCGGCGAACAGCTCGGGAACCTCCAGCGCGGCGAAGTGGCCGCCGCGGTCGAACTCGTTCCAGCGCACGATGTTGTTGAGCGGCTCGGCGAACTGCTGGATCGCGATGTCCTCGGCGAAGTTGGCCACGGCGGTCGGCACTGACGAGGGGGTCGGCCAGTTGTGGCCGTTCATGCTCTCGTAGTAGATCTGCGCCGAGGACGAACCGGTGTTGGTGAGCCAGTAGATCATCGCGTGGGTGAGCACGTGATCGCGGTCGATCGAGCCTGCCGGGTGCGCCCAGTCGTGGAACTTCTCGGCCACCCAGGCCAGCTGGCCTACTGGGGAGTCGGCGAGGGCGAAGCCGAGGGTGTGCGGCTTGGTCGCCTGGATCTGGAAGTAGCCGTTGCCCTGGCTCATGTAGTTCTGCAGCCGGGCGTAGCGGACCTGCTCGGCCTCGCTCAGCTCCTTCTCGTCCACCTCGCCGAACGGGATGAAACCGGCGGTGGCCGCGTTGACGTGGACACCGACGACCTTGTCCGGCGCGACCCGGCCGAGGTCGGGCGCGATGAAGGCGCCGAAGTCCCCGCCCTGGGCGCCGTACCGCTCATATCCCAGCCGGCTCATCAGCTCGGCGTAGGCCGTGGCGATGCGATAGGAGTCCCAGCCGGCCGAGGCCGGGCCCGACCAGGCGAAGTTGGGGTGAGAGGGGATGACGAGGTGGAAGTCCCGCGAGAGCGGCTCGATGACGTGCCGGAACTCGGCCACCGAACCGGGCCAGCCGTGCGCGAGCAGCAGGGGCAGCGCGTCGGAATTGGCCGACTTCACGTGGACGAAGTGGATGCGCTGGCCGTCGATCTCGAGGATGAACTGCGGGTGGGCGTTGAGCTTGGCCTCCTCGGCGCGCCAGTCGTAGCCGTCGGCCCAGTAGGCGGCCAGGTCCTGCAGGTGGTCGAGCGGCACGCCCCTGCTCCAGCCGGCGTCGGGGACCTGGTGGGGCCAGCGCACCTCGGAAAGGCGGCGGTTGAGGTAGTCGAGTTCGGGCTGCGGGACCTCGATGCGAAAAGGCTTCATTTCGGGAATTCCCTCTCTTACGTGCGGATGAGAACGGCGTGACTGATCACGGAGAGTCCTTCCGTGATGAGTTCACCGGCCGGGCAGGACGGCGAGGGAAGCGGCCGGCGCCCGCGCGGGGGCTGCGCGGGGGCCTGCGCGAGGGCCTACGCGCGAGGGCCTGCGATGCTTGCGTCAGACAGGTGTTCGGATCGTGCCACTGGACGGCGCGGCACCCGACGGGAACTGCCGTGCCGACTGCGATGACCGCAGCGACGGCAACGGCCGAATGCGCTGACCCCGGAGGGGGCATGGGCGAGCACCGGTCGGAAAGGAGTTGTGGATTCGTGGTGGACTGTCCACGTGCTTGATGGTTTTCGTCGTGCCACAGCGGCAAGCAGGCGCGGCTCAGAGAGGACCATCGTCCGTTCTATGAGCACCGTTGCGTCTCCTTCCGTACGAGTGGGACGGTCTTGAGGTCAATGGCGAATGGCGCTGGTCATGGCAGGTACGGGCGACAGTCCGGGTTCGTCCATGCGCCGAGCGACGGCGTGGGGAAGGCCGCCGCGAGCAAGAGCCGGCCGTGTGTCATGGGCGCCGGCAGACGAGCAGTGGTCGTGCTCGGCGGGTTGCCGCAAGACGCTTGAGAATTACGCCACCTGGCGCGCCTGACAGTCGAAGCGGTCGCTACGTTGCCGGCGCTCAAGTGTCGCGGCGAGGCGTTATGCCGAGTTCCCATGCACCTGATGCGGTGATGCGCCCGCTGCTCCGGGAGAGCCTGTGGCCGGCGCACTTCCACTATGAGCACCCCAATCTCGGAACGCTAATTCGCATCGAAGGGGGTCAGTGAGCCCCCTGGATGACTCACATTTCTGCCACCCGTTGTCGTCCTGGCGTCGTTTCGCTGTCGTCTGGTCGACCCCAGCCCCAGGCCGCCTCGGTAGCGAGGCCCTCTCAACCCGCCATGGCCACGTCAGCGACTGCCACGGCGACCATGGTCGCCTCGACGGTCGCCTCCGTGTCCGAGCGCTTTCGCCCGAGACCCGTTTGCGCCACGACGGGATGGCGAGGCCATTCCCACCGATGGCCTCATAGTCGTCTATGGACGGGACGTGGTCACCATGACGTCCCCGAACGGTGAAGGCGCAGACCAGGCGGGCTCTGACCAGGCCCTTTCGCAGGAGACTTTCAAGTACGTCGAACTCTGCGTCCCCGCGTTGCGGAAGCTGCAATCGTTTCGGCATGGGGATACGGTTCGGTGTTCTGGGCGCCCTTGAGGTGGTGCGCGACGGGGTCCCGGTGACCGTGTCGGCGCTCAAGCAGCGGATCGCGCTGGCCACCTTGCTCCTGCAGGCGAACCAGCATGTTTCGCTCGATCAGCTCGCCGAACGGATGTGGGACGGCCGGGAGGCTCCGGACGATGCCCGCGGGGCCGTACAGACGCATATCGGCAGATTGCGGCGCTCTTTGCTCGACCGCGGCGACGACCAGCAGTTGATTCACACTCGGGAGGAGGGGTATGTCCTCAAGGTTGCGGTGAAGGACCTCGACGTCGCCGTCTTCCTTGATCTGGTCAGTCGTGCAAAGGGAACGGGCCGGGCCGGTGACGAGAGAGCCGAGGCCGATCTGCTCCAGCGGTCACTGGCTTTGTGGCGAGGTCCTGCCCTGGTCGACGTGCCGTCGGAGTCGTTGTATCGCGATCACGTGCTCGTGCTGAATGAGCAGCGAGCGCAAGTGCTGGAGCGTTGGTTCGACCTTGGGCTACGGTCAGGCCGTCATGATGAGATGATCGTGGAGCTCAAGGCGGCGACGGCGGCGCACCCGCTACGTGAGCGCTTGTGGTCCCAGCTCATGATCGCACTGTATCGATCCGGCCGTCAGGCCGAAGCGCTCCAGGGCTACCACGCCGTCAACGATCTGCTCCGGCAGGAGCTGGGGGTCGACCCCGGTGACGAACTGCAGAAGCTGCATCACGACATCCTCACCAACAATCCCGCGCTACTGATTCCTCCTGCCACAAGCAGCGGGGCCACGGTTCCGGAACGGCTGGAGATCGTGACCGCACAACCCTCGCGAGCAGCCGTGTTCGCGTTTCCCTCATCGGCCGCCCGGCCCCGGCAACTGCCCGCCGACACCGCACACTTCACGGGCCGCCGCGCCCAGTTGGAGAAGCTGCACGAGCTGTTCGCCGCGTCCGCCGGCCACGCGTCGCGGCCTGTGCTGATCGGCGGCACCGGCGGGATGGGAAAGACCGCGCTGGCGGTCCATTGGGCACACATGGTCCAGGACCGGTTCCCCGACGGCCAGCTGTATCTCGATCTACGTGGCTTCGGGCCCGGTGCGCCGGTCGAGCCCGCCGCCGCTCTGGAGATGCTGTTACGTGCGTTGGATGTCGCACCCGAGCAGCTCCCGACCGAGCTGGACGCGCGCTCCGCGCTGCTGCGCACCTTGCTGGCCGACCGGCGCACACTGATACTCCTCGACAACGTCCGCGACGAGGCACAGGTTCGCCCTCTTCTCCCCGGCGCACAGTCGCTGACACTGATCACCAGCCGCAACCAGCTACGCGGGCTGGCCGCCCGGGAAGGCGCGTTCCGCATCACCCTCGATGCCTTCTCGCCAGCTGAAACCCGTTCCCTCCTCCTCACGCTCCTGAGCGAAGACCGGCTCGGTACCGATCCGCAGGCGGCGACGGAACTCGGCGAACTATGCTCCCGCCTGCCACTGGCGCTGAGCATCGCGGCAGCCAACCTCGACGCCAACCCACACCTGAGCCTGAGCGACTACGTGAGCGAGCTGCGCGAAGGCAACCGGCTGGCCGCCCTGGAAACCGGGAGCGATCAAGCAGCCGCCGTGCGTGCCACCTTCGACCTGTCCTACACCGCCCTCCCCGAGTCGCAGCGCAAGTTGTTCCGTCTGCTCGGCCTGCTGCCCGGCACGGACTTCACCACGGCCGCAACAGCCGCGCTTGCCGGCTACTCGACAGCCGAGGCGAGACAAGAGCTGGACAGGCTCGCCGCCTACCACCTGATCCGCGCGCACAGCCCCGGCCGCTACACCTTCCATGCCCTCCTCCGCCTCTATGCTGCCGAGCACGCCCACTCCGACGAACCCCCCGGCGAGCTGCTGGAGGCCAGGCGACGTTTGTACGACTGGTACCTGCACAGCGTGCTCGCCGCCGCCCAACTGCTCCACCCTCACTGGGTACGGCTGCCGCAGCCACCACTCACCGGCACCGTCCGGCCCGCAGCCTTCGGCAGCCAGGAACCCGCCGCTGCCTGGCTGGAGGCCGAACACGCCAACCTCGTCGCAATGATCCGCCACGCGCATCAGCACCATCCGGGCGAAATGGTGTGGCGGCTGACGGACGCGCTGCGCGGCCATTTCTGGGTGAGCAGGCACCTGGACGACTGGCTCACCTGTGCCCAAGCCGCCCTCACCGTCGCCGAGGCCGAAGGCACCCGCATGGCCCAAGCCGTGATCTGGCTGAGCCTGGCCGACGCCTACACGCATCAGGACCGGCCTGGGGAGGCGATGGAGGGGTACGCCCGCGCCCTGTCGCTCACCGAGGAGATCGGATGGCTGGACTGCCAGGCTTCCGCCCGCGGCGGGCTTTCCAACGCATACCTGCGCCTGGGACGTCTGCTGGAGGCGGTCGAACACCTCGACAGGGCTCTCGAGCTGTCCCGGCAGACCGGTCGCAAGCGCGGTCAGGAGGCCTACCTCAACAACCTGGCCAACGCCCACCACCTGCTCGGACAGCTGGAGCCGGCCCTCCACCACCTCAGTCAGGCCCTGGAGCTCACCACAGACCATTCCACCGCGTTGATCGCCACCATGGGCGCGGTCCTCCACAGCCTGGGACGGCTCGACGAGGCGGTCCGATATCTCAACGAAGGTATTTCTCTCAGCCGCCGGCGCGGTGACCACGGCGTCGAGCTGGAATGCCTGGTCGCGCTGGCAGCCGCGCGCCGGGACCTCGGGCACCACGCCGCGGCGCTCGAGCTCGGCGACAAGGCGCTGACGATGAGCCACGACCTGGGCGACCATCTCCTGCGAGCGGGTGCCCTGAACGTCGTCGGCACGCTTCATCACGATCTCGGCCGCTACCACGAGGCGCTGACACTCCACCAGCAGGCACTCGACGCGGCGATACGGGGAGGCAACCGCCATCCTGAGGTCATGAGCCTGATCGGCCTGTCCAACGCCGCCAGAAGCCTTGGCCGCCTTTCCGACGCCGCCACATACGCCGAACGTGCCTACGCGATCGCCCACGACCGCTCATTCCGCATGCTCGAAGGGCTCGCACTGACCGCGCTCGCAGAGACCAGCACCGCCCGCGCAGCACCGTCCGAAGCAGTGACTCAGGCCGATCAGGCTCTCGAACGACACCGCGCGACCGGCCACCGCCTCGGTGAAGCAAGAGCTCTGCGGGTACGCGGCGACGCTCTGTACAAGGAGGGGAAAGCTTACGCCGCGGTGTCGTACTGGCGGGAAGCCTTCACACTGTTCTCCGCGGTCGGCAGCTCTGAAGCTGCCGAAGTCAGCTCCCTCATCAGCGGGGTGACCCTCGGCACTCGGCACAGTGCGCGCGGATAAGACCGGCCCGGAATGGTGGTGAGCGGTGCCCCGGGGCGCTTCGCCTGGACCTGCGCCTCCGCTCGGCAGAAGGAGCGGCTGCTTTGAGCTCGGCCCGGCGATTCGACCCGCGCCGGGCACGGGCCGGTTTCCGCAGCAGCCGCCGCAGGCGGGCCTTCTCCGCCTCACGCAGGCCGGGCGCGTGCAGCACCTCCCCCGGTGGACAGCACCGCCGACCCGGCCGCCAAACTCTGCTACAACGACTACAACATCGACGACTGGACGTGGGCCAAGACCCAGGGCGTCTACAACAGGGTCCGCGACTTCAAGCAGCGCGGCGTGCCGATCGACTGCGTGGGCCTGCAGTCGCACTTCAACAGCGGCAGCCTGTGCAACAGCAACTACCGCACCACCATCTCCAGCTTCGCCGCCCTCGGGGTGGACGCGCAGATCGCCGAGCTGGAGCCTCGGCCACGACCTACGCCGCCGTGGTGAACGACTGCCTGACCGTCCCCCGCCGGCAACGGGGGCCGCTGCCCGGACGTCCCCAACTCCAGCACCACCGACGGCACCGCCGTCCAACTAGCCCATGCGGGGAGGCCGAGGGGAGGTGGGCCGCGCTGTTGACCAGGCAGCGGGTGAGGTGCCACGAACCGGGCGTTCGCCGGCACATTAACCGCTCGGGGACGAAACTTAATCAAGATCAATTAGGGTCCCGGCCAAGCCGATAGCACAGCCGTACGCGGCAGCAACCAAAGCGATCACGTACGTCCCGACTCCAGGTCAGCAACTTAACTCATGACCTATCGCAAATTACCCCAGCGCCAACGTATAACTTCTATGAAACTTTCACATGCACGAGCAGTGCGGCGCGATCTCACTGGAGGCAAAACTCCAGGCGGAAAGGCGTCCCGATGGCGATGCCCAGGTCGGTGAGGGCACCCCTCGTTGACGTCGGGCCTGATCGTCGGATGTACTCCGCGACAACGCGCTCAAAGGGAGTAGGCCACACAGCTCTCTGCAGGAACAGGACGTCAGCGCCAACAGGTTGCCCCTCTGCGATTCAGTAACGGAGCCCTGGATGTCCCCTCTCATTACCCGCGACGGCACGGGAACCATGACCGCCACGGTTCCGCGCACGAGCAAGGTGTTAGCGCTAACACCTCGCCTGAGAGCGACCTGTTCGAGGGCCTGACCCGGTGAACACGTGACCGGCGGACGCCGGTCACCGCCCCCCACCTCCAAGGAGCTCCGCATGTCCTTGAGCCGTCGTCAGCTCTTCCAAGCCACAGGCGCGACCGCCGCGCTCACGGTCGTCGGCCGGATAGCGGGCACATCCCCCGCTCTGGCCGCAGTCCCCTGGGCCAGATCTGACATCGGCGTCTCGGCCTACGAGTTCGACCTCGGCCAGGTCCGGCTGACCTCCGGTCGTTGGCTGGACAACCAGAACCGCACTCTTGACCACCTGCGCTTCGTCGATGTCGACCGGCTGCTGTACGTCTTCCGGGCCAACCACCGGCTGTCCACCAACGGCGCGGCGGCCAACGGCGGCTGGGACGCGCGCATCCAGTGCGCCAACGGCGGCCGGGTCCTCGGCCTCGCCGGCACGTCCCAGGGCGCGCAGGTCGTGCTCGCCGACGACAACGGCTCGAACGACAACCTCTGGAGGTTCCTGTGAGGCGCGTGCTCGCGGTGCTCTCGTCTCTGCTTCTCGTGGGCGCGTTACTCACGCCCCAGGCGTCAGCCGCCACGGTCGACACCAACGCCTGGTACGTCCTGGTCAACCGCAACAGCGGCAAGGCCCTGGACGTCTACAACCTCTCGACCGCCGACGGCGGCCGCATCACCCAGTGGACCCGCAACAACGGCAACCAGCAGCAATGGCAATTCGTCGACTCCGGCGGCGGCTACTACCGCATCAAGTCCCGCCACTCCGGCAAGGTCCTGGACGTCTACAACTTCTCCACCGCCAACGGCGGCGCGATCGTGCAATGGGCCGACGGCAACGGCACCAACCAGCAGTGGCGGCCGGCCGACAGCTCGGACGGCTACGTGAGGCTCATCTCGCGCCACAGCAACAAGGCCCTGGAGGTCCAGGGCGCCTCCACCGCCGACGGCGCCAACATCGTCCAGTACGACGACTGGGGCGGCAACAACCAGCAATGGCAACTCGTCCGAGTGGACGGCGGCGGCAACGGCCCGAACCCGGGCGGCGACTACACCAACCCGGTCGTCTGGCAGGACTTCGCCGACGGCGACATCATCCGGGTCGGCGACGCCTACTACTACTCGGCCTCGACGATGCACTACTCGCCGGGCGCGCCGATCCTGCGCTCCTACAACCTGGTCGACTGGGAGTATGCCGGACATTCGGTGCCGAGGCTCGACTTCAACTCGGGCGCCTACGACCTCAACGGCGGCCGGGCGTACGTGAAGGGCATCTGGGCCTCGAGCCTGAACTACCGGCCCGGCAACAGCACCTACTACTGGATCGGCTGCGTCGAGTTCAACCGGACCTACGTCTACACCGCCTCAGCCGTCGACGGCACGTGGACCAAGCGCTCGCAGATCAACAACTGCTACTACGACGCCGGCCTGCTGATCGACACCGACGACACCATGTACGTCGCCTACGGCAACGGCACCATCAGCGTGGCCCAGCTCTCGGCCGACGGACTCAGCCAGGTGCGCGCCCAGCAGGTGTTCCAGACCCCGAGCAACGTCGGCACCCTGGAAGGCTCCCGCTTCTACAAGCGCAACGGCTACTACTACATCTGGCTGACCCGCCCTGCCAACGGCCAGTACGTGCTCCGCTCCACCTCGCCGTGGGGTCCGTACGAAATGCGGCAGGTCCTGCTCGACATGCCCGGCCCCATCTCCGGCGGCGGGGTCCCCCACCAGGGCGGGCTCGTCCAGACCCAGAACGGCGCCTGGTACTACATGTCGTTCGTCGACGCCTACCCCGGCGGCCGCGTCCCGGCGCTCGCACCGATCACCTGGACCGGCGACTGGCCGACCGTGCAGACCGTGAACGGCGGGTGGAGCGTCAACTACCCGAAGCCGGACATCCAGACCAGCCGAACGGTGGCGTCCATGATCGGCCCCGACACCTTCACCTCGGGCGGCCTCGGGCACCGCTGGGAGTGGAACCACAACCCCGACAGCAGCCGCTTCTCCACCGGCAACGGCCTGCGCCTGCAGACCGCGACCGTCACAGGCGACCTCTACAACGCCCGCAACACGCTGACCCACCGCATCCAGGGCCCGTCGTCGACGGCGACGATCGAGCTCGACTACTCGCAGATGTCCAACGGCGACCGCGCCGGGCTGGCGATGCTGCGCGACCAGTCGGCCTGGATCGGCGTCAAACGCGACAACGGCGTCAACCGGGTCGTGATGACCAACGGCCTGACCATGAACAGCTCGTGGCAGACCACCGGCACCGGTACCGAGGCGGCCGGCGCGAACGTCTCGGGCGGCCGGATCTGGTTGCGGGTCAACGCCGACATCCGGCCGGGGTCCGGCAGGCAGGCCCGCTTCTCCTACAGCACCGACGGCAGCACCTTTGTGAGCCTCGGCCCGGCCTTCACGTTGAACAACGCCTGGCAGTTCTTCATGGGCTACCGCTTCGGGATCTTCAACTACGCCACCCAGTCCCTCGGCGGAGCGGTGACCGTGCGCCGCTTCGACCTCACCACCCCTTGAGACAACTCGTCCAAGTCGGATAAATCGGAGCAAATCATGAAATTCAGATCCCTATCCGTTCTCGCGACGGTGGTCACCTTACTGGCGAGCCTGTTCGTCGCCCTTCAGACTCAGTCCGCCAACGCGGCCACGGTCGACACCAACGCCTGGTACGTCCTGGTCAACCGCAACAGCGGCAAGGCCCTGGACGTCTACAACCTCTCGACCGCCGACGGCGGCCGCATCACCCAGTGGACCCGCAACAACGGCAACCAGCAGCAATGGCAATTCGTCGACTCCGGCGGCGGCTACTACCGCATCAAGTCCCGCCACTCCGGCAAGGTCCTGGACGTCTACAACTTCTCCACCGCCAACGGCGGCGCGATCGTGCAATGGGCCGACGGCAACGGCACCAACCAGCAGTGGCGGCCGGCCGACAGCTCGGACGGCTACGTGAGACTCATCTCGCGCCACAGCAACAAGGCCCTGGAGGTCCAGGGCGCCTCCACCGCCGACGGCGCCAACATCGTCCAGTACGACGACTGGGGCGGCAACAACCAGCAATGGCAACTCGTCCGAGTGGACGGCGGCGGCAACCCCGGTCAGTGCGATCTACCGTCCACATACCGCTGGACATCGACGGGCCCGCTGGCGACCCCGAAGTCGGGGTGGGTCTCGCTCAAGGACTTCACCGTCGCCCCGTACAACGGCAGGCATCTCGTCTACGCCACGACGCACGACACGGGGACGAGGTGGGGTTCGATGAACTTCGGCCTGTTCACCAACTGGTCCGACATGGCCTCGGCCAGCCAGAACACGATGTCCTCCTCCACTGTCGCGCCCACGCTCCTCTACTTCGCCCCGAAGAACATCTGGGTGCTCGCCTACCAGTGGGGTGGGACCGCCTTCTCCTACAGGACCTCCAGCGACCCCACGAATCCGAACGGCTGGTCATCGCAGCAGGTGCTCTTCTCCGGAAGCATCTCCGGCTCCGGAACCGGACCCATCGACCAGACGCTCATCGGTGACGGCACGAACATGTACCTGTTCTTCGCCGGGGACAACGGCAAGATCTACCGGGCCGGCATGCCCATCGGGAACTTCCCGGGCAGTTTCGGCACCACCTCGACGGTGATCATGAGCGACACGACGAACAACCTGTTCGAAGCCGTTCAGGTCTACAAGCTCCAGGGCCAGAACCGATACCTCATGCTCGTCGAGGCGATCGGCTCGCAGGGCCGCTACTTCCGCTCGTTCACGGCCACCAGCCTGGGCGGTTCGTGGACACCGCAGGCCGCGACCGAGAGCAACCCCTTCGCCGGCAAGGCCAACAGTGGCGCCACCTGGACCAACGACATCAGCCACGGCGAACTGGTCCGCGCCGGCGCCGATCAGACCATGACCGTTGACCCCTGTAACCTGCAGTTGCTCTACCAGGGACGTTCCCCCAACTCCGGCGGCGACTACGGCCTCCTTCCCTACCGGCCGGGTCTGCTGACACTGCAGCGCTGATGGCGTGACACGGCTCCGGCTCGGAGCCGGCGTGGCAGGGCCGCCTGCCCGCGCCCTTTCCGCGAGACGGCTCGGAACACCGTTTCCGGGCGGCCCGGCGATCCGGGCCGCCCCTCCGTCAACGGCCGGAGCGGGCGGCCAACGGCCCGACCGGCGACACCGGCACCGACGCCGGCACCGGCCTGCCGTGCACGCGCGCGGACACGATCGCCGTTGTCCTCTGCGGCGGGACATGGCCCGGAAGCAGAAGCTTTGATCTTGGCCAGCCGGCACCACCGGCCTCCCCGAACTTCGTGACTAAACTGCCGCCATGCCCACGGAGTCGTCTCCTCTCACCATCGCTCAGCTCGCCGAGCTGGCCGGAGTTTCCACCGCGACGGTCTCCAAGGTCGTGAACGGCCGTTCCGCGGTGTCGTCCGAAACCCGCGCCGCCGTGGAGGAGCTCATCCGCCGGCACGGCTACCGCCGCCAGCGCCGCCGCTCCGTGCCGGCGACCCTGGTGGAGCTCGTCTTCCATGCTCTGGAGGGCGACTATCCCGTCGAGATCACCAAAGGCGTGGCGGAGGTCGCGCGTGAGCACGACCTCCTGGTGGGGATATCGGACCTGCGCCGTGACCACACCGCCGGAGACGCCTGGCTGGAGGGTGTGCTGCGGCGCCGCCCGAGCGGTGTGATCGCGGTGTTCTCCGGCCTGACCGAGACCCAGCACGAACAACTCTCCCGCCGCGAGATCCCGCTGGTCCTGCTGGATCCGGCCGACGTTCCCGCGCGGAACATCCCGTCGGTCGGCGCCGGCAACTGGACCGGCGGGCTCACGGCCACCCGCCACCTTCTGGAGCTCGGACATCGCCGCATCGCCATCATCGCGGGGCCCGACTCCGCGCTGTCCAGCCGGGCCCGTCTCGACGGCTACCGCACCGCCCTCGACATGGCAGGCGTGCCCGTCGACCCGGAGCTGATCGGCCGGGGGGACTTCTTCATCGAGGGCGGTCTGGCCGAAGCGCACCATCTGCTGCGCCTGCCCGACCGGCCAACCGCGATCTTCGCCACGAACGACGGCCAGGCCATCGGCGTCTACCACGCGGCCCATCAGCTCGGCCTGCGCGTCCCGGACGATCTCAGCGTGATCGGCTTCGACGACATGCCGTCGGTGCGGTGGGCCATTCCACCGCTGACCACCATCCGCCAGCCCCTCACCGAGATGGCCGCCGCGGCAACCTCGATGCTGCTGACACTGGCCCATGGCGAGCAATTGCCGCAGAGCCGCGTCGAGCTGGCCACCGAACTCGTCGTACGCGAGAGCACCGGGCCTCCCGCCCTCCCACCCACCTGAGCCGAAGCGCGGCAAACAAGGGTCAACGGGCCGAGTTCACCAGAAGGAACAGGCCTGCCCGGGGGCGAGCCGTCACCCTGCCCGACGCCCTTGCCGTTGCAGGTGAACGAGTCCACGTCGAACGAGTTCGCGGACGGCGCCTTGAACACGAGGTAGACGTTGCGGGTGCCACCGGGGTCGGTGACCTGCCTGGTTCACCAGGAGCCTGACCGCTCACCTATTGCTGGCCGCCCGTTCCTCATCTACAGTTCTCGAACTGAGTTCAATTTTGGTGCGGGGGGACGTCCACCGAGTGAGCCGCCCCGCTGAGAAGGTGGCGGTCGGAGTGGATCAGTTCCTGCTCGTCCTGGTGAGCGGTATCGCCAGTGGCGCGATCTACGGCTTGATGGGCCTCGGCCTGGTGATCATCTACCGGGCGACGGACGTGGTGAACTTCGCCCTCGCCGCCCTGGCCACGCTGGGCCTGTATACGGCGATCACGTTCCGTGACGGCGGTGTCGCGATGCTGCTGGGGGTGGTCGCCGCGATAGCGGTGACCGCGGTGGTCGGGGTGATCGTGCGAGAGGTGGTGATCCGGCCGCTAGGTCAAGGGCAGTTGTTCTCCGCGCTCGTGGTGACGATGGGTGTCTCGCTCATCGTCGAGAGCGTGGTGGACTCGATCTGGGGCACCCAGCCGAAGACCTTTCCCAGCCTGGTGGAGGGCACCGTCCGATGGGGTGACGCGGCGCTGCCGGCGCAGAGCCTGGTGACCATCGGCATCGCGGCGGCGGCGATGGCCGCCGTCGCCTTCCTGTTCGGGCGTACGACACTGGGGTCGGCGATGCGGGCCGTCGCCGAGTCCGCGGACACCGCACAGCTCATCGGCATCAGCGCGCAACGCGTGGCGCGGATCGCGTGGGCGCTCGGCCTCGCTCTGGCCGCTCTGGCCGCCTGCCTCTACGCGCCCAGATCGGGGCTGGTGCCCACCGTGCTGGCAGCGCCGCTCTTCCGCGCGTTCGCCGGGATCTTCCTCGGCGGTCTCACGAGCATGTACGGAGCCGTCATCGGCGGGCTGACCGTCGGGGTGCTGGAGAACCTCGCGGCCAGCTACGTCTCGGCCAGCTTCCGCGACACCTTCGTGTTCTCGTTCACCATTCTCGTGCTGCTGATCCGCCCGCAGGGCCTGTTCGGCACACGCACCTTCCAGCGGGTCTGAGGAGCAGCACATGGTATTCACCCGCTCGAATCTCGCGTGGGCCGCGCTCGGCCCGGTCGCCGGGCTGGCGCTCATCGCGCTGATGCAGTCCGGAGCGATCCCGGCCTACCAGGCTTATTCGGTCGCGCTCGCCGCGGTCTACGCGATCGTGGTCCTCTCGGTCGGCCTCCTGGCCGGCTGGTCGGGGGTGTGGTCCGTGGGTCACCCCGCGTTCGTCGCGGTGGGCGCCTACTTCGCGGCGTACGGCGGTGCGCATCAGTGGCCGCTGGAGTGGGTGATCGTGGGGGCGATCACGTCGTGCGCGCTGATGGGCGCGTTCCTCGGGTACGCCGGCGCCAGGTTCTCGGTGCTCTACATCGCCCTGCTGACGTTGGCCTTCGGCCTGGTGTCCCTGGAGGTGATCAACCGGTGGACCAGTGTGACCGGCGGCGACCAGGGCGTGGCGGTGTCCCCCCTGGACAGCGCGCTCGGCCTGGGCACGGTCCCGAGCGGCGGTAGCGAGGCCCAGTATCTCGCGGTCCTCGTGGCGGGCATGGTGTTCGCGACCGCGGTCTTCGCCAAGTCGAGCGCGCTGCGCATGCGACTGGTCGCCGCGAAGGCACACCCGCTGGTCGCCCGTTCCGTGGGCATCGTGCCCGAGGCGCAGACCGCTCTGTCGTTCGCGGTCAGCGCGGCGTTCACCGGCCTGGCCGGCGTGCTGCTGGGCCTGATCACCGGCTTCGTCAGCCCTGATACGTTCTCGCTGAACTTCGGTGTCACCATCATCGCGGCCTGCGTGCTCGGTGGCGTCGGCTCGCTGTTCGGCGCCGTGGTGGGCGGGGTCTACCTGGCGTGGGTTCCGACGGTGGCCGACGCCGTGTCGGTGCCGCAGCCGGTGGTGCAGGGCGTCCTGCTGATCGCCGCGCTGATCTTCCTCCCGGGCGGAGTGGTCCCGTTCCTGGGCTCGCTGATACGAAGGGCGCTGGGCAGGCGAGGACCCGGCCTGCTCGACGGCGAGCATCACGTCAGCGCGGCCGCCGACGACAACGGGGACGGCGCTCCCGCCGCCCCGGCGAGGGAGCGGCCGGCCGCGGGCGATGCGGCGCCGTTGCTGGTCGTCGATGGCCTGTCGGTGCGATTCGGCGGTCTGAACGCCCTTGAGAGCGCGTCGCTCGACGTACGGCCCGGAGAGGTGCTCGCCATCATCGGCCCGAACGGCGCCGGCAAGACCACACTGCTCAACGCCGTCTCCGGGCTCATCGGCGGTGCGCGGATCAGCGGCGCGGTCGACTACGCGGGTACGCAGCTGATGGGGACGAGGGCCACCGCACGGCGCAGGCTGGGCATCGCCCGCACCTTCCAGCACGCGGAGACCTTCTCGGAGCTCACGGTCGCGGAGAACGTGCTGTGCACGAAGCGCTGGGCCGGCACGGCGGACCGCACCCGGGCCGGCGAGCTGCTCGCCCTCACCGGCCTGGCCGACGTGGCCGACCGCTACCCGGCCGAGCTGCCCTTCGGGCTGCAGAAGCGCCTGGACCTCGCCCGGGCTATCGCCGAGGAGCCGAAGCTGCTGATCCTGGACGAACCGTTCGGCGGCCTGGACGCCACAGAGCGTCGACTGGCCGCCCAGCAGATCGTCCGCCTGCGTGCGCAGGGCGCCGCCGTCGTGATCATCGATCACGTTCTGGACGACCTTTTCGCCGTCGCCGACCGGGTGGTCGCCTTCGACTTCGGCAAGCCGATCGGTTCCGGCGAGCCGGGCACCATTCTGGCAGACCCGCACGTGCGGTCGTCGTACCTCGGCCTGATCGCCACGCGCGCCGAGTTGCCGGCCCGCGCCGACGAGAGCGTCGCCATCGCCCTGCGCGACGTCAGCCACCTCTACGGCGGTGTCGCCGCCCTGCACGACGTCCACCTGGACATCGGCAAGGGCGCGGTCATCGGTGTCGTCGGAGCGAACGGCGCGGGCAAAAGCACGCTCGGCAAGATCATTCATGGCTCGCTGCGCCCGTCGTCGGGGCAGGTGCGGATCGGCGAGCCCGGTGCGCGCCCGATCCGCAGCAGCCTGGTCCCCGAAGGTCGCGCCCTCTTCAAGACCCTGTCATTGCGGGAGAACCTCGAAGTGGCCGGTTACGCCGTAGGCGTCCAGGGATCGGCCCTGCGCACTCGTCTCGACGAGACCGCCGAATGGCTGCCGGAGCGGTTGCGCGCCCGCCTCTCGGTGGCCGCGGCCGGGCTGAGCGGAGGCGAGCAGCAGATCCTGGCCGTCGCGCGGGCCCTGATGGCCCGGCCGGATGTGCTGATCCTCGACGAGCCCGCGCTGGGGCTGGCGCCTGCCCTGGTCGACGAGGTCTACGCCCGGATCAACCAGCTCGCCCGCGACGGGATGACGATCGTGCTCCTGGAGCAGTTGCTCAGCCGGGCGCTCACCTCCTGCCATGAGGTGGTGGTCCTGCACGAGGGCAGGGTGGCCGCCCGCGGGGACGCGTCTGACCCCTTGTTCGCCGAGACCGCGGA
Source organism: Nonomuraea sp. NPDC050153 (assembly GCF_044460125.1). Taxonomy (NCBI): domain Bacteria; kingdom Bacillati; phylum Actinomycetota; class Actinomycetes; order Streptosporangiales; family Streptosporangiaceae; genus Nonomuraea; species Nonomuraea sp. NPDC050153. The sequence goes on along the minus strand of NZ_JBITJQ010000007.1, from coordinate 184,605 downwards.
GCTGGCCTACTTCGGTGGGGAGGCCGCGACCTTGCTCAAACTACGCGATGTGAACGAACTGGAGGCCTGATGCTCGACGTCGATCCGGCGCTGCTCGGCGACACCGATGAACACAAGCAGCTACGGGAGGTCCTGCGCGACTTCTTCACCGAGGCCGCCGCGTCGCAGGACGTCCGCGAGCACCTGACGACCGGCGGCGGACACGACCCGGCACTGTGGGCGCGGATGGCCACGGAACTAGGCGTGCAGGGGCTGGTGATACCGGAGGAGTACGGCGGGTCGGGCTTCTCGTTCGCGGAGCTCGCGGTGGTCTTCGAGGAGGCCGGGCGGGCGCTGCTGTGCGCCCCCTTGCTCTCCACCACCGTGCTCGCGACCTACACCCTGTTGCTCAGCGGAGATCGCGAAGCCTGCGCGCGTTACCTTCCCGGCATCGCCGAAGGCACCCTGACCGCGACGGTCGCGGGCTTCGACGACGGCGGCGGCGCTCTGCGAGCCACGCCGGGGAAGGGCGGGTGGGTCGGCAACGGGTCGACCGACTTCGTGCTCGACGGGTGCGGAGCCGGCCTGATCCTCGTCGCGGCGCGGACCGCCGATGGAGGCGGTCTCTTCGCGTGCGAGCGTGACGCGGAGGGCCTCACCCGAACGGCCCGGACGGTTCTGGACGGCACCCGCCCCCAAGCCCTGCTCACCTTCGCGGACACCCCGTTCGTACAGATCGGGCGGCCGGGGAGCGCCGCCGCGATCATCGGACGGGTGCTCGACACAGGGCGGGCCGCGCTGGCCGCCGAGCAGGTCGGCGGGTGCGCGCACGCGCTCGACGCGACCGTGTCGTACGTGCTGCAACGCCGTCAGTTCGGCCGGCGGATCGGCTCCTTCCAGGCGATCAAGCATCGGCTGGCCGACCTGCTGGTCGAGATCGAGGCGGCGCGTTCGGCCGCGGTCTACGCGGCGGCGTGCGTCACCGCCTCGCCCGAGCACCTGCCGGTGGCGGCGAGCACGGCGAAGGTGGTCTGCTCCGGCGCCTACCGCCGGGCGACCGCCGAGTACGTGCAGCTGCACGGCGGCATCGGCTTCACCTGGGAGCACCCCGCCCACCTGTACCTCCGCCGCGCCCGTGCGGCGGAGGTCCTGTTCGGCACGGCCGACGACCACCGGGCACGCCTGGGTGGCCTGCTCGGTTTCAACGTGGCCTGACATGCGCGAGACCGGCCCTTGACAGGGCCGCACCGGCCCCAGAAACTGTACTGAATTCAGTTTAGGAGGAACAGTGGCGGTAGAGGACGAGATCCAGTTCGAGCGCGATGGGAACGTCGCGCGGGTGTGGCTCAACCGGCCGTGGAAGAAGAACTGCGTGACCCTGCCGATTCTCAAGCGGCTCGACGAGATCATCACCGAGGTCGACGCCGACCCCGAACTGCGCGTCCTGGTGCTGCGCGGCCGGGGCGGCACCTTCTGCTCGGGCTTCGATCTCGACGAGTTGCAGGCCGACTACATCGGCAGCAGCACGGCCATGGACGTGGCGGTCATCTCGGCGAAGGTCTGCGACCGGCTGTACTCGATGAGCACCCCCTCCGTGGCGGTGCTGGAGGGTCATGTCACGGCCGGCGGCTTCGAGCTGATGATCTCCTGTGACTTCGCGATCGCCGCGGACGACGCCAAGATCGGTGACTTCCACATCCGCCGGGCCCTGTTCGGCGGGGCGGGGCCGATCTACCGGGTGCCTCGCATGATCGGCGTCCGCAAGACCAAGGAGCTGATGCTCACCGGCAAGCTGCTGTCCGGTGTCGAGGCGGCCGACTTCGACCTGATCAACAAGTCGGCGCCCGCAGAAGAGCTCGATGCCACGGTCGAGGAGTTCATCAGCCACCTGACCGACAAGAGCCCCTTCCAGATGCGGATCACGAAGATGACCATCGACCGCAGCCTGGAGGCCGACATCCAGTCGCTGATGGTGATGGAGCACCTGGCCGTCGGGGTGACGCTCAACTCCCAGGACGCCGCCGAGGGCGTGGCCGCGTTCCTGGAGAAGCGCGAGCCGAAGTGGAAGGGGCGCTGACCGGTGCCGGCGATTGCGCATCAGGCCGCCGGCCTGCGGGGTTCGCGGTGCGGGATGTGCGCGGTGACGGTTTACCCGGCTGACGACGCCTGTCCGCGCTGCGGGCAGGCGGCCTCTCCGGTGACGCTGTCCTCGGCAGGACTGCTGTGGACCTGGACGGTCCAGCGGTTCGCTCCGAAATCACCCCCGTTCGTGCCGCCGCAGGACGGCTTCCGGCCGTTCGCGCTGGGTTACGTGGAGCTGCCCGAAGGCGTCCGCGTCGCGGCGGTGCTCGACATCGATGACCTCGACTCGATCCGGATCGGCATGCCGCTGCGGATAGAGCCGACCACCGGAGTACCGCACGCGATGGCGATCGAAGGGGCCTGATGACCGACGTACTGATCGCCGGCGTCGGTATGTCGCCGTTCGGGCGCACCGAGCACACGACCGGGCGCCAGCACGCCGTGTACGCGGTGATGGCCGCGCTCGCCGATGCCGGGGTCGCGTGGCCGCAGGTGGACGCGGCGTTCGGCGGCAGCGATGCCGCGGGCCTGGCCGACACCTTGGTGGCGCAGCTCGGCCTCACCGGCCTGCCGTTCGTCAACGTCAAGAACGGCTGCGCGACGGGCGGCAGCGCGCTGCTGTCGGCGGTGAACGCCATTCGCGGTGGCATGGCCGAAGTGGTGGTGGCCGTCGGGTTCGACAAGCATCCGCGGGGGGCCTTCGACCCGCTGCCGGCGGACTGGGGACTCGACGAGGCCTACGGGCGTGACGGGCTGATGGTCACCACCCAGTTCTTCGGCATGAAGATCCGGCGTTACATGTACGACCACGGGATCAGCTCCCGGACGCTCGCGCTGGTGGCGGAGAAGGCCTACCGCAACGGCGCTCTCAATCCGAACGCCTGGCGGCGTACCCCGATGGACGCCGACGAGATTCTCGCGTCGGGCATGGTCAGCGACCCGCTGACCCGCTACATGTTCTGCTCCCCGGGAGAAGGAGCAGCCGCGCTGGTGCTGTGCGCCGCCTCGACGGCCAGGAAACCGACGAGCGTCCCGGTGACCCTGCGATCGGCGGTCGTGCGGTCGCGCCGCTTCGGCTCCTTCGAGGTCTTCAGCCCGTGGGTCGCGGGCGGAGAGCTGAGCAGCGTGACCCGGGACGCCGCGGCGGCCGCGTTCGAGGCGGCCGGTGTCGCCCCCGGCGACGTCGATGTGTGCCAGCTGCAGGACACCGAGAGCGGTGCCGAGGTGATGCACATGGCCGAATGCGGGTTCTGCGAGGACGGTGAGCAGGAGAAGCTGATCGCCTCGCGCGCCACCGAGATCGGCGGCTCGTTGCCGGTCAACACTGACGGCGGTTGCATCGCCAACGGTGAGCCCATCGGGGCGTCGGGTCTGCGCCAGGTCTGCGAGGTGGTCCGGCAACTGCGCGGACAGGCCGGAGACCGGCAGGTGCCCGGCGGGCCCAGAGTCGGATTCACCCACGTGTACGGCGCCCCGGGCGTAAGCGCCTGCACGGTGCTGTCCCGATAGAGGAACTGATGAGCGACATTCCAGCACCTGAGAAGTTCAGGGCAGAGGTCGGCGACTGGCTCGCGTCGGTCGCCCGGCCGCGGCAGGCGAGCGGCGCCTGGGGCACCGGAGACGACTCGGTCGCGGTCTTCGAGAACCGGTCCGAACAGGAGGAGCGCGAGCACACCGAACGGATCCGGGCTTGGGAGATGACCCGGTTCGACGCGGGCTGGGGCGCGCTGAGCTGGCCGGAGGAGTTCGGCGGACGCGGCCTGCCCGTGTTCTACGAGCAGCTCTACCGTCAGGAGGAAGCCGCCTACGACGTGCCGCGCCGCACCGAGATCTTTCCGGTCACCCAGCAGCTGGTGGCCCCGGCCATCCGGATCTGGGGCACGCCCGAGCAGCAGGAGCGCTGGATCCGGCCCCTGCTGCGTACGGACCAGCTGGCCTGTCAGCTGTTCTCCGAGACCGAGGCCGGCTCCGACCTGGCCGCGGTCCGTACCCGTGCGGTGCGCGACGGCGACACCTGGGTGCTCGACGGGCACAAGGTGTGGACCTCGGGGGCGACGGTCGCGTCCTGGGGTGTCGCCGTGTGCCGCACCGACCCGGACGTGCGCAAGCACGCGGGCATCACCGTGTTCATGGTGCCGATGGACGCCCCAGGCGTCACCATCCGCCCCATCCGGCAGATCACCGGCGGGACCAGCTTCAACGAGGTCTACCTCGACGGCGTCGTGGTACCCGACACCGATCGGCTGGGCCCCGTCGGAGAGGGCTGGCGGGTCACGCTGACGGTGCTGGCCGCCGAACGGCTGGACTCCGGCTCCCTCGGCCTGGACAACGCCGACCGCGCCCTCGAACTCGCCCGGCACCTGCCGCGGCCGCTCACCGGCCAGGAGCAGAACCTCGCGGCGGACCTGTACGTACGCACGCTCGTCCAGCGCGTCATCGGGCTCCGCGTGACAGCGGCACTGGTCTCCGGCCGCGAACCGGGCGCCGAGGCGTCGGTGGGCAAGCTCTACGCCACCGAGACCATGCGCCGCACCAGTGACCTGGTCCTGCAGCTTCTCGGGCCGCGCCTGGTCGCCGACACGGGAGAGTGGGGCACCTTCGCCTGGACCGAGCACCTGCTGGGCGCTCCCGGCTACAGCATCGCCGGCGGCACCGACGAGATCCAGCGCACCATCCTGTCCGAGCGGGTGCTCGGCCTGCCCAAGGAGCCGGCACGATGACCGCCGGCGTCGCGTCGCCGGATCTGGCCGACCGGGTCGTCAGCGCGTTCCCCGGCCGGCGGGTGGGGCCACTGGAGACACTCGCCGGCGGCCACTCCGGACTCACCTACGTGGTCACGGTGGGAGAGCGCAAGTACGTCGTCAAGGCGGTCCCGCATGCGGAACGGCCGGTGGGCCGCAACGACATGCTCCGCCAGGCGCGGGTCCTCCAGGCGCTGGCCGGCACGACGGTGCCCGTCCCCGAGATCGTGGCCGTCGACGAGCGGCAACCGGCCTGGTTCGCCATGGAGTTCGTCTCCGGCGAGGCCGTGGAACCGGTGCTCGACGAGCGCGATCTCGACCCGGCACTCGCCCGCGCCCGCATGGTGGAGGCGGCCCGCGTACTGCGCCGGTTGCACGACCTCGACGTCGCCTCCCTTCCGCTGGACGCGCCCCCGCCCCGCGACGCGACAGCCGAGCTCGAACAGTGGAGCCGCACGATGCGCGCGGTCCCCGCCGAGCTCCGCCCCGGAGGCGAGGAACTGCTCCGTCGGCTCGCCCGGGCAGTGCCCGACGATCTGCCACCGGTCCTCGTGCACGGCGACTTCCGGCTGGGCAACGTCCTGTGCCGGGCGCAGGAAGCGGCTGCCGTCGTCGACTGGGAGATCTGGAGCATCGGCGACCCGCGGACGGACCTGGGCTGGTTCCTGCTGTTCGCCGACCACCGCAACTTCCCCGCGCTGGGCAGGGAGTTCCCCGGGCTGCCGGCCGAGGCGGAGCTGTTGGACGCCTACCTCGCGGGCGCCGTCCCGCTGCCCGGCCTCGACTGGTTCCGCGCGCTCACCCGGATGAAGATGGCCGCGATCATGGGTCACAACCTGCGCCGTCACCGCGAGGGCAGGATCCACGACCCGGACCAGGAACGGTTGCCGCCGACGATCGCCGCCATGATCCGCACCGCGAACGACCTTCTAGGGGCATAAGTGGATTTCGCATTTTCCCCCCGCGCACACGAGCTCCAGACCCGGCTGCGATCGTTCATGGAGCAGCACGTCTACCCCGCCGAAGCGGTGTACGACCGGCAGCTCGCCGACGCCGACGACCCGCACGCCCTTCCTCCCGTGATGCTCGAACTCAAGGAGAAGGCCCGCGCCGAGGGTCTGTGGAACCTGTTCATGTCCCACGGCGACTGGGGCGCGGGGCTGACCAACCTCGAATACGCGCCGCTCGCCGAGCTCGCCGGCCGCTCCATCATCGGACCCGAGGTGTTCAACTGCTCGGCCCCGGACACCGGGAACATGGAGTTGCTCGCGCTGTTCGGCACCCCCGAGCAGCAGGAGCGGTGGTTGCGCCCGCTGCTGGCGGCCGAGATCCGGTCGTGCTTCGCGATGACCGAGCCCGACGTGGCCAGTTCCGACCCGCGCAACCTCCGCACCAGGATCACCCGTGACGGCGACAGCTACCTCGTCAACGGCCATAAGTGGTACACCTCGGGCATCCTTGATCCGGATTGCCGGCTGATCATCCTCATGGGGGTGACCGACCCGGAGGCGGCGACCTACCGTCAGCAGAGCATGCTGCTCATCCCCCGGGACGCCCCGGGCATCACGGTGCTGCGCGATCTGCCCATGTTCGGGTACACCGACCGGCTCGGACACGGTGACGTGCTCTTCGAGGACGTACGCGTGCCCGCCGCCAACCTGCTCGGCGGCGAAGGCGAGGGCTTCGCGCTCGCCCAGGGACGGCTCGGCCCCGGCCGGATGCACTACGCCATGCGCGCGGTCGGGTTCGCCGAACGCGCGATGGAGCTCATGTGCCGGCGGGTGCTCGACCGCGAGGCGTTCGGCGGCCCGCTGGCCGACCAGGGCGTGGTGCGGGAATGGATCGCGCGCAGCCGGATCGAGATCGAGCAGTTGCGGCTGCTCGTGCTCAAGTCGGCATGGTTGATGGACACCATCGGCAACGCCGCGGCCCGCATGGAGGTCGCGGCGATCAAAGTGGCGGCGCTGGAGGTGGCTCATCGAGTGGTGGACCGGGCCGTCCAGGCGTTCGGCGCGGCCGGGGTCAGCGACGACACCGTCCTGGCCCGGCTGTTCGCGATAACCAGGGCGTTGCGCATCGCCGACGGGCCCGACGAGGTGCACCTGCGCACCGTCGCCCGCCAGGAGCTGGCCAAGTACACCAAGAAGGGGGCGGCATGAACGTGCTCGACGGCCGCGTGGCGGTGATCACCGGCGGGTCCCGCGGCATCGGGCTGGCGATCGCGCGGGCCTACCGGAGCGCCGGCGCGCACGTGGTCATCGCCGCGCGCAAGCCGGAGGGGCTGGCCGCCGCCCGTACCGAGCTGCTGCGCGTCGAGGCGAGCGGGGGCGTGCACACGGTCGTGGCCAACGCCGGCGAGCCGGACCAGGCGCAGCGCTGCGTCGACCAGACGATGGAGCGGTTCGGCCGCCTCGACATCCTGGTCAACAACGCCGCCACCAACCCGTACCACGGCGACCTGCTCGACCTGGACCTGCCCCGCGCGGAGAAGACGGTGCGGGTCAACCAGTACGGGATGATCGCGTGGACCAGCTGCGCCTGGAAGGCCGCGATGGCCGAGCACGGCGGTGCCGTCATCAACATCGCGTCGGTGGGCGGGCTGATCGTCGACCCGCACATCGGCTATTACAACGCCACCAAGGCCGCCATGGTGCACATGACGCGCCAGCTCGCCTACGAGCTCGGCCCCAAGGCGCGCGTCAACGCCATCGCACCGGGCCTGATCAAGACCGAGCTGGCGCGTGCCGTCTGGGAGGCGCGCGAGTCCGTCCTCACCGCGAAGCTCCCGTTGCGCAGGCTGGGCACCCCCGAGGACATCGCCAGCGCGGCGCTCTTCCTGGCCTCGGACGCCTCGTCCTGGATCACCGGCCAGACCCTCGTCATCGACGGCGGCGCCACGGTCCTGCCGATCGGGGTCGACGGGTGATCGACGACCTGTTCTCCCTGCGCGGGCGGACGGCCGTGGTCACCGGTGCCTCCTCCGGGCTGGGCGCCCGCTTCGCGGCCGTCCTCGCCGCCTCCGGGGCGACCGTGTTCGCGGCGGCCCGGCGGATCGACCGGCTGGCGGAGCTGGCGGCCGGTGAGTCCCGTATCCACCCGGTGGCCTGCGACGTCAGCCGTGAGGAGGATCGCGAACGGCTGGTCGCGACAGCCACGGCGGACACCGGTCGCTTCGACGTTCTGATCAACAACGCCGGCGTCCCGGGCGAGCTTCGCGCACAGGACGAGAGCCCGCAGGACTTCGCGGACGTCCTCGCGGTGAACCTGGTGGCGCCGTTCCACCTGGCCGGCCTCATGATGGAACGCGAAGCACCCGGCACCGGGCGGAGCATCGTCAACGTGGCGTCGATCCTGGGCCTGGTGTCCACGGCTCCGATGGGCGGCGCGAGCTACTCGGCCTCCAAGGCGGGGCTGGTAGGGCTCACCCGCGAGCTGGCCGGCCAGTGGGGTCATGCGGGCGTACGCGTCAACGCGCTGGCGCCGGGCTGGTTCAGATCCGAGATGACCGAGGGGTTGTTCTCCGACGCCCAGTCCAGCCGGTGGATCCAGAAGAACACGATGCTGCGCCGCGGCGGGGACCCCGCCGAGCTCGACGGGGCCCTGCTGTTCCTCGCCTCCGACGCCTCGTCCTACTGCACCGGCCAGGTGCTGGTCGTCGACGGCGGCTGGACGGCACGATGAGCACGTCCCCTGCCGTCACGGTCGAAGTCCTGGACGGAGTGGCGGACATCGTCATGTGCCGCGGCGCCCGCGGCAACGCCATCGATCTGGCCCTGGCGCGCGGGCTGCATGCGGCCGCCCGGACCTGCCAGGGGGAGAACGTCCGGGCGGTCCTGCTGCGTGGTGAGGGACGATCCTTCTGCGTCGGCGGCGACCTGCGCGAGTTCTCCTCGCTGCGAGGTGAAGCGCTCAAGGAACACCTCATGGAGGTGACCGACGCGCTGCACGGAGCACTGCGGATCTTCGCCCGGATGGACGCACCGCTCGTCGCGCAGGTCCAGGGAGCGGCGGCCGGCGCCGGCGTGGGCCTGGCCGCCGCCGCCGACCTCACCGTCGCGGCGGACGACGCGACGTTCGTGCTTGCCTACACGGGCATCGGATACTCACCCGATGCCGGGGTGACCTGGTCGCTGCCCCGGCTGGTCGGCCCCAAGCGGGCCTTGGAGCTGCTGCTCACCAATCGCCGGATCTCCGCGCGGGAAGCGGCCGACCTGGGGCTCGTGACGTCCGTGGTGGCCGCCGAACGGTTGCCGGAGGAAGCGCGGCAGGTGGTCACCGCGCTCACCCTGGGTGCGACCAAGGCCATCGGCGCGACCAGGCGGCTCGTTTCCGCCGCCCTGGCCGGCGACCTCGACCCGCACCTGGACCGTGAGGCCCGCTCTCTCGCCGAGACGGCGGCATCCCCCGAGGGCGTCGAAGGCGTCGCCGCCTTCCTGGGCAGGCGTCCTGCTCTGTTCTCTTCCCCCCGCCCCACCGAATGACCGGAGAAAACTTGTGGCCGAAGCCTTCATCGTCGATGCCGTCCGTACCCCTGTCGGCCGCCGCAAGGGAGGGCTCAGCCAGGTCCATCCCGCCGACCTGGGCGCCCACGTCCTGCGTTCGCTCGTCACCCGCACCGGGATCGATCCCGGGGACGTCGATGACGTCTACTTCGGCTGCGTCAGCCAGATGGGGGCGCAGACGGGGAACATCGCCCGCACGTCATGGCTGGCCGCGGGGCTTCCCCAGCACGTGCCCGGCACGACCGTCGACCGGCAGTGCGGCTCGTCGCAGCAGGCCGTGCACTTCGCCGCCCAGGCGGTCATGTCCGGCACCGCCGACCTCGTCGTCGCGGGCGGCGTCGAGGTCATGAGCCTGGTGCCCATCGCGGGCCCGGCCGTCGTGGGCGAACGCGAGGGTATGGGGACGCCGTACGACGGAGAGGGCTGGCGGACCCACTTCGGGGAGGAGGAGGTGTCGCAGTTCCGCGGCGCCGAGCTGATCGCGCGGATGTGGAAGGTCTCGCGGGAGGACATGGAGCGCTTCGCCATGAACAGTCACCGGCGCGCGGTCGCCGCCTGGGCGGACGGGGTCTTCGCCGACGAGGTCGTGCCGGCGTTCGGCCTGGCGGCCGACGAGGGACCGCGGGCCGACACCACTCTGGAGAAGATGGCGGGGCTCAGGACGCTCAGCGAGGGCGGCCGGCTGACCGCCGCGGTGTCCAGCCAGATCTCGGACGGCGCCGCCGCATTGCTCGTCGCCTCGCAGGACGCGGTGCGCCGCCACGGGCTCACGCCGCTGGCCCGGGTCCACAGCATGGCCGTGGTGGGCTCGGACCCGATCTACATGCTCACCGGACCCATCCCGGCCACCGAGAAGATTCTGGACCGCGCCGGGCTGTCCATCGACGCCATGGACCTGATCGAGATCAACGAGGCGTTCGCCTCGGTGGTGCTGGCCTGGCAGAAGGAGACCGGCGCGGCCCCCGAACGGACCAACGCGTTCGGCGGAGCGATCGCGCTCGGCCATCCGCTGGGCGCCACAGGAGCGCGGCTGATGACGACCCTGGTGCACCAGCTTCGCCGTACCGGCGGACGGTACGGCCTGCAGACGATGTGCGAGGGGGGCGGGATGGCGAACGCCACGATCGTCGAGCGGGTGTGAGAGCCGGCCCGCCGGCATCGCGGCGGGCCGGCCCGGCGATCAGCCGTGAATGGCGTTGAGGACGGCGGCGAGCTTTCCGGGCGCGCTGATCATTGCCAGGTGGCCGGTGTCGAGATCGACGACGTCTGGCCGGAGCAACGCGATGGATCGCTGCTGGAGTTCCTCGACGTAGCACTTGTCCCGTGTGAGGTGCAGGTACGTCCGCGGGATCTCGCGCCGGTAGCCGCTCAGGTCCACGGTTTCGCTCAGCAGGGCGGCCGAGTCGTCGATCAGCCGATCCAACGTGGACGCGGTGCTCGCCTCGTCCATGTCTTCGCACAGGATCGCGGCGGCGCCCTCGCGGGTCTGGTGGTAGACGCCGCCGGCGATGGACTGCTCGACCAGATCCCGTACGCCGGGATCGATCTGGTCGAGCACCCGGGACCCGTCGGGAGGCACCACGCCCGACACGAGAACGACGTGCCGGATCCGGTCCGGTATGAGGTCCAGGACACGCGGCACGGTCACTCCCGCGAAGGAGTGACCGACCAGCACCACGTCCCGCAGATCCTTCGTCTCGACATCCTCCCGGACCGCGTCGGCGCAGTTGGCGAGCGTGACCGTGTTCAGCTCGACCCCCGCCCGCGTCCCGCGGCCGGGAAGGTCGACCGCCAGCGCCTCCGCGTCCAGGTGGGGGATCAGCTCGTCCCAGCAGTTCGCGCCGAAGCCGGCGCCGTGGATGAGAACGAACGGCATGGGTGGCCTCCTCACTCGCAGTATCGCTGAACCCTAACTGAATTCAATTTTGCTGTACAGGTCTCGTGCCGCGCCGGCGAGCGCATGTGTGGCGGGTTGCCTCCGCACGGCGGCCAGCGCGGTCACGCCGACGAGCGGCGGCCTCTCCCAGCCCATGGACTGGTCCGCCGAAGGGTCCGGCGATCCCTGCAAGCGGTAGCGCGCGTCCGACGTGTGGCCTCGCGCCGCCGGGAGCTGCGATCTTGACGAACTGCCGCGAGAACCCGAGCTCGACCAGGGCGGACGCGTTCTTGCGAGTATGATGACCTGGAATGGGACTAGAACCGAGTTCAAATCAGGTTGACCAGGGAGTTCCGGCCGGGCCGCGACGTGCCTCGGCGCGAATGTCGGGGGTGGGGTGATGACGACAGCGAAGATCACGGAGCCGGACGAGGGTCCCCGTTCCAAACGGAGGGCCATCCTGACGGCTGCGATCAAGAATTTCGGCAAGAACGGCTACGACGCCACCAAGTGGTCGGTCGTTGCTGATCAGGTAGGAATCGGGCAGACCGCCCTTTATCACTACTTTGAGTCGAAGGCCCACTGCCTGCTCACGATCATGCGGCTTGAGCTTCAGCGTTCGCTGGAGATGTTCGTGAAGGCGACCGACGGCCGGCCGGACCCGATGGAGGCGTTGCGGGAAGCGGTGCGCTCGGCGTACGCGGTGTCCGAGCGCGACGTGGCGCAGATGCGGATCCTGCAGAACAACCTGGCGATCCTCGCGGTGCCGCGCAGCTCGAAGAAGGAGGAGGCCGAGCGGCTCGCCGCTCGTGAGCTGGTCCATCGCATCGAGGAGGCCTGGACCGCACTGCTGCGGCGGGGGATGGACGAGGGCGCCTTCGTCCAGCGTGACGCGCACACGCTGGCGCTGAACATGCTCGGCATGATCGTGAGCGTCTGGCGCTGGTATCGCCCCAGAGGTCCGGTGACCCTGTCCGACGTGAGCGAGCTGACCGAAGACTGCTGCGTGCGGATGGTCGCACTGTAGCCGGCGGTCCGACGACCGGCATGACCCGTGTGGAAGGTCGTGCCGGTCGCTCTGTGCCGGGGTGAACCACCACGTTTGCTCATCAGGCTATTGCCCGAGTGTGAGCACGACGATAGAGTCCCGTAAACTGAACTGAACTCAGTTGCGGGAGTACGTCATGCGCCTCCATTCAACGCACCTTCTCACCACCTGCGTCGCGGCCCTCGTCCTCGCCACGAGCGCCTGCGGTGGCAGTGCCTCCAATGCCGCGGACGACAAAGAGATCAAGATCGGCGCCTGGTATCCACTCACCGGTCCGGTGGCCGCCTCCGGTGTCCCGCAGCGTGCGGGCGCCGACGCCTACTTCAAGATGATCAACGACAAGGGCGGCATCAACGGGCGCAAGATCAACTGGATCGTCAAGGACAACGCCTTCGACCCCCAGCAGACCGTCCAGATCGCCCGGGAGCTGATCGGCCAGGACAAGGTCGTGGCCATCGTCGCCGCCAACGGCACCGCGCAGGGCGAGGCGAGCTTCCCCTTCGTCCTGCAGCAGTCGAAGATTCCGATTCTCAACGAGCTGGGCGGCGCCGCCACCTGGTACACCCCGCCCCGTCCCGGCCTGTTCGGGATCCAGACCCTCTACGAGGACCAGGCGGCGGCGCTGGCGGCCTGGGCCGCAGCGGACGGCGCGAAGAAGATACTGGTCGTGCACAGCGACCCGGCCGCGTTCGTCAACGTGGCCAAGCAGGTCGGGCCCGTCCTGCAGAAGGTCAGTCCGGGCAGCAGCGCCGAGCTGCTGTCGGTGAAGTTCCAGTCCACCGACTGGAGCCCGACGATCACGCAGGTGAAGGCCAAGAAGCCCGACGCGGTGATCGTGATCCTCGCCTCGCCGGAGGCCGCGGCCTTCCTCAAGGAGGCCAAACTGCAGGGCCTGTCCGTGCCCGCCTACGGCTACGCGCCCACCGCGGCGGCCTCCACGCTCACCCTCGCCGGTGACGCCGCGGAAGGCTTCAAAGCGGTGCAACTGGTCAAGGCGCCGAGCGACAGCGATCCGTCGGTCAAGGAGTTCCGCGACGCGATGGCCCGGTACGAGCCGAAGCAGCCCGCCGACTTCATCGCTCTCTGGGGGTGGGCCTCAGCGAAGGTCTTCGTCCAGATCGCGCAGACCATACAAGGCCCGATCACCTCGCAGTCGCTCGTCCAGGCGTACGAGAAGGCAGGCAAGATCGACCCTGGAGTCGCGCCGGTCATGAACTTCAGCGCCGCCAACCACCTCGGGACCCGCAGCGTGCAGAAGGTGATCGTGAAGGGTGGCCAGTTCGTGGCGGAGGGCGACTTCTTCACACCCCCTGACCGGTGACACCGGCCCACCTGCTTTCCTTGACGCTGAGGAGGATCGACGATCATGGTGCTGCGAGAGTACATGGCCTGCATGGACAGCCAGAACCCGGAGAAGGCGCTCGAGTGCTTGGAGCCGGACTTCCGGTTCCTGCTCGCTCTCCCCGGCGGCCAGGTGAGCGGACAATCCAGAGAGGACTTCGCTCAGTACATCTCCGGCCGCAACGCGGTCGAGCGGGTGCACAAGGTCCTCCGCTCGGCGGTCGACGGAAACCTCGAGATGGTCTACGGGGTGGTCGTCGAGTCGGGCGAGCCCACCGGAGCGTTCCATTCCGCGGCCGTCGTGTCGGCCGACGGGAAGATGCTGCGCTACCAGTCCTTCTTCACGACCTCGTTCGAGCTGCTGGACTGGCCGGCCGCCGATCAGTAAAGGAGAGACCTCATGTACAACCTCGTGCTGCTGGCCGCGCGGCCGCCGGAGTGGACCCACGAGCGGTTCATCGCATGGTGGCGGGTGGAGCACGCAGAGCTCACCTACCGGCTTCCGGGCCTGCGGGCGTGGCGGCACACCGAGATCGAGGAGGCGTTCGACACCCGTTCCGAGGGCTGGGACGGGGTGTCGGTGCTCAGCTTCGACAGCGCGGAAGACCTCCGGAAGGCGCTGGACAGCCCCGAGTGGGCTGCGGCGGTCGCCCAGGTCGGCGACATGAGAGGCCGCCGGCTCGCCGTGATGGGAACCGAGAGGGAAATGTTCACCGGCCGACCGGCATGAGTCGGCCGTCCCGTGAGTGATGCGAGGAAAGCGGTATGCGACAGGTAGTGAGTGAGTTCCGGCGGCGGGCCGAGGAGTCGGATGCCGTGGCCGTCATCGACGACTCGGGCAGTCACACCGCGCGCGAGCTGCTCGCTCACGCGGCGGAGCTCGCCGGCACCGTGACCGGCCCGGGTGGCGCCGGGACCCTGATGGTGCAGGCCGACAACTCGTGGCGGACCGTCGCGGCGAGCCTGGCCGCAGGGATGAGCGGCGGAGTGCTGGCGGTGGTCAACCGGCACACGACCGGCGCCGAGTTCGCCGCGGCCTTCGAGGACATCCGGCCCGACGCCGTGGTCGCCGAACCCTCCGCCTTTGAGGAGTGGGCCGTGCCCGCCCTGATGGCCGGTGCGGGCCGGCACGAGGTGCTGGACGGCTGGGCGGCCTGGTCGAGCGACGGGCCACGGGACGTCTCGCGGTGGTCCGGAGGTTCGCTGATCGGGCTGACCTCCGGGTCGACGGGGCGGCCCAAGGGCGTGGTGCAGTCCGAGGACGCCTTGCGCTACGCCTGCTCGCACACCATCGCCGTCAACGGCCTCAGCCACGGGGACGCGATCGCGGCGATCGTGCCGCTGTCGTCCACCGCGGCGTACTGTTTCGGGGTCTTCCTGGCCCTGTCGCTGGGCGGTCCGCTGGTCCTGTGGCGCAAATGGGACCCCGCCGCGGTACTGGCCCGGATGGCCGAGACGCGGGTGCGCTGGACCATGTGCGTGCCGACCATGTCGCTCCAGCTGGGCACCGCCGCTTCCGGGTCACGGGTGCTCCAGGGCGTACGATCGATCACCGTCGGCGGCGGTCCGATGGACGTGGCGGCCATGACCCGGGCCGAGGAGTCGCTGGGCACCACGATCCTGAGGGTGTTCGGGATGTCGGAGTGCCTGGGCCACACCTCGCCGTCGCCGCGGGAACCGGTGGAGATCAGGCTCGGCCGTGACGGCCGTCCGTTTCCCGGCACCGAGCTCCGGGTGGTCGGCCACGATGGCCGTGAGGTGCGGCCGGGCGAGGTCGGCCGGGCCCAGGTACGCGGGCCGTCGCTGTTTCTCGGATACGCGCACGAGGGCAGGCTGAACCCTCCGGAGCTGACCGCGGACGGGTTCTTCCCGACCGGTGATCTCATGATGACCAACGAGGACGGGACCGTCAGCGTCATGGGCCGGGAGAAGGACGTGATCATCCGCGGCGGCCGTAACATCGACGTCACCGAGGTGGAGCGCGCCGTCGCGTCTCATCCGGACGTCTCGCAGGCCTGTGTGGTGCCGGTGCCCGACGAGATTCTCGGTGAACGGGTGGCCGCGCTGGTGACCTCCGCCGACCGAGGCGGGATCGGGCTCGATGAGATCACCCGGCATCTGCAGCAGGTGGGGCTCTCCAAGGCGAAGTGGCCCGAGTTCGTGTTCGCCGTCGACGAGCTGCCGCAAACCACGGTCGGCAAGATCTCCCGAGCCGGCGCCCGCGACCTCGCCCGTGACCTGCTCGCCGCCCTGGCCGGCCAGGCCGGCGAGGCGGAGAAGTGACGGCACGTGCCCGGAGGGGCCAGTGGGCCGAGTCCGGAGCGGAGCTGATCCAGCCCGGAGTGCACCGCGTTCCGCTGCCGCTTCCGGGCGACGGGCTGCGTGCCGTCAACGTCTACCTGCTCGAAGAGGACGACGGCATCATCATGATCGACGGCGGCTGGGCGTTGCCCCAATCCCGCCGGACCCTCGAGGAGGCCATGGCGTCGGTGGGGTACGACCTTGGTCAGATCACGAAGATCTTCGTCACCCACATCCATCGCGATCACTACACGCAGGCCGTGGCGTTGCGCCGGCTGCTGGGGTCGCGAGTGTACCTCGGTGCCGGCGAGCGGCAGGGCCTGGAACTGCTGCGCGAGGTGCGCAGCGACGTGCCGGTCACCTCGCTGCGAGTGCTCCGCCGCGGCGGCGCCGGCGACCTCGCCGACCGGCTGTCGGGCGTTGACCACGGTGGTTTCACCGCGAGCGACTGGGAAGCGCCGGACGGCTGGCTCAGCGCGGGCGTTCTCAAGCTCGGCCGGCGGGCTCTCCATGTCATCCCCACGCCCGGCCACACCAAGGGGCACGTGGTTTACCTGGACGAAGCGGCGGGTCTGCTGTTCGCCGGTGACCACGTCCTGCCGCACATCACGCCGTCCATCGGCTTCGAGCTCGGCGAGTCCGAACGTCCCCTGGCCGACTACCTCGATTCGCTGCGGCTGATGACCCGCTTCGCCGACGCGAGGCTGCTGCCCGCGCACGGTCCGGTCACCGAGAGCGCCCATGCTCGCGTCGCCGAGTTGCTGGCCCATCATGACGTACGGCTGGCGCAGGCACTACGGGCTCTCGGCACGCGGACCCTCGACGGGTACGCGGTCGCGCGGCAGCTGACCTGGACCCGGCGAGAGGTGCCGTTCGCCGGCCTGGACGACTTCAATCAAATGCTTGCGGTCAACGAGACGGTCGCCCACCTCGACGTCCTCGTGGCGCGCGGGCAGGTGATCGTGGCGCTGGACGGCGAGGTGGGCAGATACACGCGAGTGGACGGCGGCGCGCAGTGATCGGATGCTGGTCCGCGCCGGTGGAGGGAGGCGTGGCGCGATCGGCGTCCGGTCCGCGCCGCCGTGGCCGGCCTCAGCGGGCGGTGTAGCCGCCGTCGACGTACAACTCCGAACCGGTGATGAAGCTCGCCTCGTCGGAAGCCAGGAAGAGCGCGGCGTTGGCGACCTCGTCGGTGCGGCCCAGCCGTCCCATCGGGGTGTTGCCGATCATCAGGTCGAGCCGGGGCGTCCCCCGCCAGAGCTTGCGTGACAGCGGGGTCTCGATGAATCCCGGGTGCAGCGAGTTGACCCTGACCCCCCGCGTCGCCCAGTAGAGCGCCGCGTTCTTCGTCATCAGCCGGACCGCGCCCTTGGCGGCGTGGTAGGAGAACTGCCCGCCGAATCCGCCAACCGTGCCGAAGATCGACGAGACGTTGACGATCGAGCCCCCACCGCAGCGCTCGATCACCGGGCCGACGTGCTTCATCCCGAGCCAGACCCCGCGCTGGGTCACCGCGACGACCGCTTCCCAGGTCTCCAGCGTCTCCGTCTCCACGTCCGTCATCTTGGCGATGCCGGCGTTGTTGACCAGTACGGAGATGCCGCCGAACCGCCCGTCCACCTCGTTCACCACCGCCTCCCAGGCCTGCTCGTCGGTGACGTCGAGGCCCAGGCCAAGAGCGCGCCCACCGGCCGCCGTGACCTGCTCGGCGGCCTCTTCACAGCATCCCGCGTCCACGTCGGTGATCACGACCGCCGCGCCCTCCTCGGCGAAGCGGCGGATGACGGCCTCGCCGATTCCGCCGGTCGCGCCGGTGACCAGGGCTACGCGTCCAGACAGTCGAGTTCGCACGGTAATCTCCTTTTCGGCCGGCCCGTCGAGAGCCGGCCGTCCACGCATCACTGGATTGAATTGACCGCAGGGGCCGGAAGGGCCTCAGACCGTGAATCGCCCGCCGTTGCTCAGCAGGACGGCACCCACCACGTTCGAGGCGCCGGGAGAGGCGAGGTACAGGATGTTGTCCGCAAGCTCTTCCGGGGAGGCATACCCCACCGGTCCCGACGCTTCCAACGCCTGCCTGACGGCCGCGGGAGTTCGGGCCGCCATGGGGGTGTCCACGGGACCTGGCGCGACGACGTTGACCCGTACGCCGAACGCCGCCGCCTCCTTGGCCACCGACTGCGCGAGCGCGTGTACGCCCGCCTTGGACGCCGCGTAGTGGGCGTAGCCCGTCAGCGTGTCGAAGGCCGCCGACGATCCGACCATGACGACGGCGCCGCGACCCGCCGGGATCATCGCGCGCACGGCGGCACGCAGGACGTGGAACGACCCGTCGAGGTTGACCGCCATGACCCGGCGCCACTGTTCGTCCTCAAGATGCCGGAACATGTCGAGGGGCTCCCCTGACTGCTGGGCGGCCAGGATCCGCTCCTTGGCGCGCGGGTCGTCGACCCCCGCGGTGTTCACCACGACATCGAGCCGGCCGTGTGCCTCGACGATCCGTTCGACCAGCGCTTCGACGGCGCCTGCGACGGTGATGTCCAGGGCGGCCGGGCGGCCGGATGTGGTCGTCGCGGCCACCGTACGCGCTCCGGCCTCGTTGACGTCGGCCACATAGATCGCGGCGCATCGCTCGCGATCGAGCTGCCGGACGACTGCGGCGCCGATTCCGGAGCCGCCTCCGGTGACCAGCGCGATCATCCCCTCGAATCGGCCGTCGGTGGTTCCGGTCATGCCGTCGGTTCCCTTCGCTCGCTGGTCGCTCACTGCTCGCTCAAGGGAAAGGAGATCTCAGGAGTCCGGCAGATCAGCAGTCGGCGGCACTTGCCGGACGCGGGATCCACGAGCGCGCTCACGTTGAACGACGCCTCGAACCGGCCGTCCCGCGTCACCAGCCCGAACCCCAGCTCCACGTCGCCGACGGCCGTGGCCCGGACCAGGTGATGGACGAGCGTGTTCTTCTCGCGTTGCTCAAGGTAGGCGACCAGACCCGCACGGTCGCCGCAGAACTCGGCGGTCTGGGCGTCTCCCTTGGAGAACACCACCGACATCTGGAAGTCATCGGTGATCTTCTTGAGCACGCGTTCCGGCTGGTCGGAGTCCATCGTGGCGAACCACGCGTCGAGCAGGGGCGTTTCGATGGTCATGGGTGGCTCCTTGTCGATGACCGGAGGATGAGTTCCGCGCGCGGCAGCAGGGTCCTTCGCCGGAATCTCACGTCGCCGCCGCCTTCATGGCGGTGTCGGCCGCCGTGAGCCCGAAGACGAGAGCCGCGGCGATACCGCCGGCGTACGCGCGGTGCCACAGGCCGCCGACGTCCGACCCCGCCGCGAGGAGTCCGCCGAGCGGTTCGCCGTCCTCGCGCAGGACGCGGGCGTGGTCGTCGACGCGCAGGCCGTGGAACGGAAAGGTGATGGCCGGCACCGCCTCGATGACGTAGTACGGCGCCTCGTCGAGCGGGAGGCGGTCCAGCTCCCGGCCGGGCCGCAGCTCCAGCCCTGCCGAAGCGCGCTCGTTGAACGCCTCGACGCCGTCGCGAACGGCCTTGCCGCTGTAGCCCCATTCCTGGGGCAGGAAGGCCAGCTCGTCCAGGCCCTCGGCGACTCCGACGCGGCCTCCTCGCTTGCTCGCCAGGGCGAACTTGTCGACGGCGACGGCTGCCTCGACGTAGGAGCCGAGAAGCCAGTCGCGGAACACCCGGGCGTCGGCGACGAGGAGACCCCGACTCTCGGGCTGCTCCAGCAGCGCCATGGTCGTGAGGTGATCGCCCAGCGTCTCATCCACGAACCGTTCGTTGTCCAGGTTGAACAGCAGCGCGTGCTCGCTGTAGTACAGCGACATGTCCACGAAATCCGACGGATCGGCGAAGGACAGGCCACTGGGGATGAGGTGGCCGTAGAAGCCGGCGTCCTCATGACCGGTGGCCGCGCCGACCTGGGTGGCCAGACGGTAGCCGCCGCCGCGGCTGTGGGGATTCGAGCGCAGCTCCATGCGGTCGGCGTTCGGGTGCACGTGAGCGGTTCGGAGCTCGAGGTCACCTTGGAATCCGCCGGTCGCGATGAGCGTCGAGCGGGCCCGCACCTCCCTCGACGTGCCGTCGGCCGACCTCAGGCGCGCTCCGACCACCGCCCCGTGCTCCACCACCAGCTGTTCGGTGTCGGTGTTGAGCAGCAGCTCGCCACCGCCCTGGAGGATGAGCCGGCGACAGGTGTCGACGTAGTGATTGGTGTCGAACCGATGCCCGCGGCCGAAGCTGAGGACGCGTTGCGCGTCCTTGGCCTCGACGCCGATGGAGCGGATCCACGCGATGCCGTCGGCGAACCGGTCCACCAGGGCGCGCTTCAGCGAGACGTCTCCATGTGGATTGTGCTGATCCATGACGTCGTGGCTCGGCGCGGTCCAGGCGTATCCGGCGAGGCGGGCGGATCCGCCGACGTCTTCGCTGATCTCGACGATCACCACGGACAGTCCATCGCGTGCCGCGCGGGCACCGGCGGTCAGCCCCGCCATGCCCGCGCCGATGATCAGCAGATCGGTCTCCTCTGTGCTCACGCGGCTCTCCTCTGTCCGGATCGGCTGGTCGGCGGGGGTGGTTGCCATCCGCGTGCCACGATAGACCAAACTCAATTCAATTCAAGTCTCGGCTCCCGGTTCGTGCCGCGGCCGCCGGAGGGCCGATCAGCGTCCTGAGCCCACGATGCGGAGCGCGAACTCGCTGTACTGCCACACGACGGCGTCCTCGTTGTGCTCGCCGTCATCGCGGTACCAGGCCGCCAAGCCCATGCCGAGGTCGAGGATCGCGTAGGACGCGAGCCGCTCCGAGGCCACGCGGAACACGCCCGCGGCGATCCCCGCTCGTACGAGCTCGCGAAAGCAGGTCTCGTACTCGGCGCGCAGGTCGAGCACGCGGCCACGATGAGGCTCGACGAGACTGCGAATCTCCCGGTTGCCGACGAACGCTTCACGCCGGTGCCGGGCGTGATAGCGGACGTGTGCCTCGCTCGCCCGCCGCAGGCGCTCGACGGGGTCGGTCGTGGTCGCGACCGCCGCGCGGTTGGCCGCGAGCAGCTCCCGCATCGTCGCGGTCATGATCTCGGCGAGCAGATCCTGCTTGGAGGTGACGTGCTTGTACAGGCTGGGCGCGCGCATCCCCACCACGGCGCCGATGTCGGCCATCGTGGTGGCTTCGTAGCCCTTGCCGGCGAACAACTCCAGCGCTACCGCACGGATGTGATCGAGCCTGTCCACAGCGCCTCCCCTCAGCAAACACATATTAGCCCCCAGACCTTGCACAACCATGCTTGCGCGCTACAGTTCGGCTAACGATGATTAGCCACATGGGAGGCTCCATGTCCGTCGACCTTGCCCCCAGTCCAGCTGTCGCCGATGTCGCCCGGCGTACCGCGACGTTCATCCGCGAGGTGGTGATGCCCGTTGAAGAGCGGCATCGTGGCGTCGTACGGTCGGAGGACGTCCGCAGGCATCTGCAGCAGGCCGCGAAGCAGGCCGGGATCTTCGCTCCGCACGTCGCGCGGGAGTACGGCGGGCTCGGGCTGGACATGCTCGGCCGGGCGGCGGTGTTCGAGGAGGCCGGCTACTCCCTCCTGGGGCCGCTCGCGCTCAACATCGCGGCGCCCGACGAAGGCAACATGCACCTGCTTGAGGCCATCGCCACCGGAGAGCAGAAGGAACGCTACCTGCGGCCTCTCGCTGCGGGCGAGGTCCGCTCCTGCTTCGCGATGACCGAGCCTGCCCCCGGCGCGGGCTCGGATCCGAGCGCGATCTCCACCTGTGCCACGCGAGTGGACGAGGGATGGCGTATCGACGGCCGCAAGTGGTTCATCACCGGTGCGGACGGTGCGGGTTTCGCGATCTGCATGGCGAGAACCTCAGGGCGCCAGGGCGAGGCGGGTGGCGCGACGATGTTCCTCGTCGATGCCGGCAACCCGGGCATGAACACGGTCCGCCACATCGACACCCTCGACGAGAGCTTGTACGGGGGGCACGTCGAGCTGGTCTTCGACAACTGCGTGGTCGGCGAGGACGCGGTGCTCGGTGAGGTCGACCAGGGTTTCCGCCATGCCCAGGTCAGACTGGGGCCCGCCCGTATGACGCATTGCATGCGCTGGCTGGGCATCGCACGGCGGGCGCAGGACATCGCCGTGGCGCGGGCGGCGGAGCGGCGGTTGTTCGGGTCGCGGCTGGGCGAGCTCGGCATGGTCCAGCAGATGATCGCCGACAACGAGATCGACATCGCCGCGTCCCGCGGCCTCATCCTGCGGGCGTGCTGGGAGCTCGACCGGAAGGAATCCGCGTCGCAGTCCACCGCGATCGCCAAGACCTTCTGCGCGGAGGCGATCTGGCGCGTCGTCGATCGCTCCGTGCAGATCTGTGGCGCTCTCGGCATCTCCGGCGACGTTCTGTTGAGCCGCTACCTGCGAGAGGTCCGCCCGTTCAGGATCTATGACGGACCGTCGGAGACCCACCGCTGGGCCATCGCCAGGCGGGTGCTGCGCCGGCATGACGCGCAGGCGGCGCGATGACCGGCCTGGCCCCGTCCGCGATCGACGGCCTGGACCTTCCCGCGCTCGAACGGTTCTTCGCCGAGCGCGTGCCCGGGTTCACCGGCCACCTCACCGCCGAGTTGCTGCAAGGGGGCCGGTCGAACCTGACATACCTGCTCATGGACGGGCGGCACAAGTGGGTGCTGCGCCGCCCGCCGCTGGGCGGGCTCACCCCGTCGGCGCACGACATGGGCCGCGAGTACCAGGTCGTGGCAGCCCTCGCCGGCAGCCGGGTTCCGGTCGCGCGTGCGGTCGTCCTGGCCGGGGCGGAGGTGCTGGGCGTGCCGTTCTCGGTGGTCGAGCACGTCGAGGGGGTCGTGCTCCGGACCACGGACCACCTGCTCGCGCTGTCCGACGAGGACCTCACCCGCTGCGCGTACGGATTGATCGATGTGCTGGCCGGGCTGCACGCGGTCGATCCCGCCGCGGTCGGGCTGGAGGCTTTCGGCCGCCCCGTGGGCTACCTGGCCAGGCAGCTGGGGCGCTGGCACAACCAGTGGCGACGAGTGCGGACCCGCCCCCTGCCCGACATCGAGCGGCTGCACGCGCGGCTGGCCGAGCTGTGTCCTCATGAGAGTGGCGCCTCGATCGTGCATGGTGACTATCGCATCGACAACGCCATCCTCGCCCGGCACGACCCCGCCGAGGTTCGCGCGGTGGTGGACTGGGAGATGGCCACGCTCGGCGATCCGCTGGCCGACCTTGGATTACACCTCGTCTACTCGGATCCGGCGTTCGCTCCTGTCCTCGGCGGCTCGGCCGCCTCCACCAGTGAACGCCTGCCCGCGCCCGCCGAACTCACGCAGCGCTACGCCGCGGTCAGCGGCCGCGACCTCGGCCGGCTCGACTTCTATCTCGGGCTCGGCTACTTCAAGATCGCCGTGATCGCGGAAGGCATCCACGCCCGCTTCCAGCAGGGCATGACGCGGGGATCGGGGTTCGAATCGGCCGGCCTGGCGGTCGCGCCGCTGGCCGCCGCCGGCCTCCGCGCCCTGGAGAAGCCCGCCTCCCCCTAGGAAACGATCAGCGACCGCGGTTCCGGACGTCGGCGGCAGGCGCGGTGGCGCGTCCACCGCCGGGACGCCGTTGCCACAAGGTGACCCGTGTCGGCGGATCTGGCCCCTCGGCGGCCGGCGAGCGCCGGATCGGCTACGTCGCGCGGCGGGTTTTGGTGAACTGACTTCAGTTTACTAGCATGGGAGGCGTGCTGATGTCGATCATCGGCGGCCGGGCGGTCGCCGCACCCCGTACCATGGCGAGCCGGGTGGCGCGGTGAGAGCGCTCAGGCTTCCGGGCTGGGGCATCCCAGCGATCCTCTCCGACGTCGAGCGGCCGTCCCCCCGAGACGGCGAGGTCCTGCTACGGGTGGAGGCCGCGGGCCTGTGCCACTCCGACCTGCACGTCCTCGACGCGGGTCCGGCGGGCATGCCCTTTCCGGCACCGTTCACCCTCGGCCACGAGATCGCCGGTCGCGTCGCGGCCGTGGGCCCGGCCGTGACCGACGTCGCCCTCGGCGATCCCGTCGCGGTCTACGGTCCATGGGGCTGCGGTGAGTGCCCGCGCTGTCGGGCCGGTAGGGACAACTATTGCGACCGCAGGGCGGAGCTGCCGTGGGCTGGGGCCGGACTCGGCCGCGACGGCGGGATGGCCGAGTACGTCCTCGTGCCATCGGCCCACCACCTCGAGCCGATCGGCGAGTTGGATCCCCTGCAGGCAGCGCCGATGACGGATGCCGCCCTGACGCCCTACCACGCCATCCAGCGATGCAGGCCGGCGCTGGGCGAAGGGTCGACGGTCGCCGTCATCGGCGTCGGCGGCCTGGGGCACCTGGCCATCCAGATACTCCGCGCGATCACACCGAGCCGGGTATTCGCCGTCGACATGCGCGACGAGGCCCTGAGCCTCGCCGACAGATGCGGTGCCCACCTGAGCACCCGCGTATCGGGAGACACAAGCCGGGTCCTGCGGACCGCGAGCGGCGGTCACGGCGTCGACGTCGTGCTCGACTTCGTGGGCACCGACTCGACGCTTGATCTGTCCGCCGCGAGCCTGCGCGCCGACGGGGAGCTCGTGGTGGTCGGCAGCGCAGGTGGACGGCTGAGCGTCCGGAAACCAGGCCCCCTCCCCCAGGGCGCCCGGATCTCACTACCGTTCTGGGGCACCCGCTCCGAACTCACCGAGGTGATCTCGCTCGGCCGTTCCGGCGCGCTCCACGTCGAGGTCGAACGGTTCCCGCTCTCCGCTGCCCTTGAGGCGCTGGCCCGGCTGCGCACCGGACAGCTGAAGGGACGAGCCGTAATGGTGCCCGACTGACGCGTTCAACATCGGCTCTGACGCGCTCCGGAACCCCGTCGATTTGATCAACGCGGTTGAGCTGGGTCGGCCATGTGTCGGCTCCTCTGTGGTGTCCTTTTGGCGCGGAGGTCTTCGATCTGCTCCTCGGTGCCGTCAGAGCCGAGCAGTCGCCACGTCCGTGTCTCGCCGGAGGCGCCGGGCGGCAGACCCGCGCGCGTGCCGCCCGGCGCGGCTCACCAGCGGCACGACCTCGACACCATGACCACCGAGCCGGGCGAGGTCACCGTGTGACGACCGCTGTCTCCTCCGTGTCGATGGATCCGCTCCCAAAGAGCGCGGTGACTGCCGCGCCACCGGCGAACGCCGTCGCCAGTGCCATCGCCAGTGCCGTCGCCACGATCACAGGCCGCCGCCAAGCCGCGTGCCGCGAGGGCGCGGCGACCGGAGCGGCAGCCGTCCCGTCGGCGATCTTCGTGCGGGCGGCCGCCCAAGCCCGTACGTGCTCCTCGCCGAGGCCGCAGCCTCTGACGAACGCGACGAGGAGTTCCTCGCGTGGCAGCCGGTTCTTGCCGAGCATGGTGGAGGCGGTGGAGGAGGGCAGCGTCTCACCGGCGGCGGACGCACGGCGTTCGAGCTGCCGGAAGCTGAGGCCGCACCAGGTTTTGAGGGCGCGTAGCCCGGCCATGAAGGTGGCCTCGTCGGTGGCTGCCGCCGGTGAGGGCGGTGGTGTGATGGTCATGGTCGCCCCTTGGGCCAGTAGCGATCGATTGCCTGCCGGTGTACGGCGCTGAGCCGGCCGTACAGCGTCCCGCACAAACGCGGACACCCGGACATGTTGATCAGTTCCGGCCTCGTCGGTCAACTTGTGACCCCCGGACAATCACTTGTGGAGGTCATATGAGCCGGATCCGCACCGGCGTGCTGCTGATGGTCGTGCCGGCCCTGGCCGCGTGCTCCCCGGCGTCCGACGAACCGGTCGGCGATTTCCTCGCTCGCACGCTTCCCGAGGGACCTGGCGCTACGGTCATCGCAGCGCGCGGCGATCAGATCTCCTACTGTCAGGGCTTCGGCCTGGCCGACCGCGACGCGCGGGCCGCCGCGACCTGCGACACGGTGTACGACGTCATGTCGATCACCAAGCAGTTCACCGCGGCCGCGATCCTGAAGCTGGAGATGATGGGCAAGCTCCGGACGAGCGACCCGATCAGCGCGTATCTCGGGCCGGTCCCCGCCGGCAAACGCAAGATCACCTTGCATCATCTGCTGACGCACACGGCAGGCTTGGTCGAAGGGCTCGGCGACGACTATGACGTGCTGTCCCGCGACGACATGCTGGCCAGGGCGCTGGCATCCAAGCCGATGTCGGCACCGGGAGTGGGATTCCACTACTCCAACGTGGGCTACAGCATGCTCGCCGCGATCGTCGAGAAGGTCTCCGGCCTGGGCTACGAGCGATTCCTGGCGACCTACCTGTTCACTCCCGCGGGCATGACCAGCACCGGGTACGTGCTGCCCCGATGGAAGCCTGGCCAGGTCGCCGTGGAATACGACGCCAAGGGAAACAGCAAGGGCCGCCCGTACGAGCATCGGTGGGCGACGGACGGCCCGTACTGGAACCTGCGCGGCAACGGCGGCATGCTGTCCACCGCACGCGACATGTTCCGCTGGCACCGCGCCCTGACCGGTGATGCCGTCCTCTCGGCGAGCGCCAAGGACAAGCTCTTCACCCCTTACGTGCGGACGCCCTCCTCGGAGGAGTCGTACGCCTACGGCTGGAGCGTCCGCGACACCGGCGACGGGCGGGTCGCCTGGCACGACGGCGGCAACTCCTGGTCGCTGGCCGCCTACGTCAGGTCCCTCCACGACGGCGTCATGGTGTTCTGGGTCAGCAACCACGCCTACCGGCAAGGGCGGTGGAACCTCGAAGACCTGGCCTCTGACCTGACGCTGGGCATCATGAACCGTACTCGCTCCGGCTCGGCCGCCACCGCCTGAGCCGCGTGCAGCACCCGCACCTGGGGTCCCGCCTCGAACGCGCCGCGGTGGAACGGGTCGAAGATGCCCGGGCAGGAATGCCGGTCCGGGCCGCCGAAGACGGGCGCGTCCTGGGCTTGCCCAGGACGCCATTCAGTCGGTCAGAAAGAGTTTCCGCTCCGCGGCCCTGCTCTCGAAATCCTCCAGCGGTGCCGCGGGCAACATGTTGATCATCATATGCACCAAGGCAGCGCACAGGACGGCGGGTGCGGCCTGCGAGTCGAAGGCGAAGCGCGAGCTCACCGGCGCGGTCAGCACCACGTCGGCCTGCTCGGCCACCCCGCCGACGGCGTGGTCGGTGACCAGCACGATCCGCAGCCCGCACCGCCGGGCCCAGCTCAGCCCCTCGCGCAACTCGCGGGGATAGCGGGGCAGGCCGAACGCCAGCAGCCAGGTGGCGCCCGCCTCCGCCGCCCGGCTGAGCCGGTCCTCCAGCGTCGACCCCGGCGCGTCGATCACCCGGATGTCGGGGTGGGCCTTGGCCGCCAGAAACCCGAACAGGGACGCCAGCGGCGCGGAGACCCGTAGCCCGACCACGGGGAGCGGCCGGGAGGCGGCCAGCACGGCGGCTGCTTCGGCGAGCCGGCCCGGATCGTCGAGGCTGTCGCGCAGCCGCTCCAGGTTGCGGATCTCGGAGTCCACCATCGACTGCAGTTCGCTGCCGGCCTGGGGGCGGACCCCCTCGCCGTCCGTGACGGCCGCCCGCAGGTGGTCGCGGAACTCGGGGAAACCGGCGAACCCCAGGGCGGCCACGAACCTGGTCACCGACGGCTGGCTGATCCCGACCGCCTTGGCCAGGTCCATGCCGTTGAGGAAGACCGCCTCGCGGGGATGGTCCTGCAGGTAGCGGGCGATCCGCCGTTGCGAGGGTGAGAGCCTGTGCCCGTCGAGGAGCTCCCTCAGCCGCGCGGAGACGTCAGACGAGTCCCATGCTCTTGAGCCATTCATCGGCAACGTCCTCAGGGTCTTCCTTGTCCACGTCGGTGCGGCGGTTCATCTTGACCAGGTCCTCGGTGGTGAGCTTGGCGTTGAGCTCGGTGAAGGCGGCGGTCAGCTTGTCGGTCACCTTGTCCGCGCGGACCAGCGGCACGATGTTCTCCGTCGGCGCCAGGTGCTTGGGGTCCTCCAGCACGATCCAGCCGTTGTCGGCGATCGCCGGGTCGCTGCTGAATCCGTCGGCGACGTCGACGTCGCCGTTCTTCAGCGCGGCCTTGCCGAGCGGCCCGCCCACGTCGAGCGGCTTGAACTCCTTGAACTCGATGCCGTACACCTTCTTCATGCCGACCACACCGATGTAGCGGGTCTTGTTCTCGGGCGGCGCGCCGTACACGAGTTGCTTGCTGACCTTGACCAGGTCCTCCATCGACTTCAGGTTGTACTTGGCGGCCGTCTCCTTGGTGACCAGCCACACGGTCTGGTCCTGGGCCGGCGCGTAAGGGAGAACCTTGAGCTCTGCCGGGAGGGCGGCGGCCAGCGCCTTGGCCTCGCCGTCGCCGTCGGAGGACTTGGCGTTGGGGTCGAGGTAGGCCATCAGAGCGCCCTGGTACTCCGGCAGAATGTCGACCTCGCCGCTCTTCAGCGCCGGGAAGATGATCTCCCGGGAGCCGAGGTTGGGCTTGACCGTCACCGTGTAGCCCTTGCTCTTCAGCAGGCCCGCGTACACGTAGCCGAGCGTGATGTTCTCGGTGAAGTTGGCGGTGCCGATCACGATCGTCTCACCGCCCGATGAGCCCGACGCGGACGCGGACGTGGTGGCGGACGGCCCGGCCAGCGTTGTGGTGCCGCCGCCGCAGGCGGTCAAGGTCAGGACCAGGCCGGCAAGGCCGGCGCTCAGTTTACGCATGTGCTTCCTTTCGGGTGTCACGGAGTCCCCGGGGGGTGAGGGCCCGTTGCAGTGCGGCGAGCAGGAGGTCGGTGGCGATGGCGAGGACCGCCACGGAAGTCGCCCCGGCGAGGACTTGAGGAAGGTCCCGCTGCGCCAGCCCGTCGAAGAGGTAGCGGCCGAAACCGCCGAAGCTCACGTAGGCGGCCATCGTCGCGGTGGCGATGACCTGGATCGCGGCCAGGCGGATGCCGGTGAGGATCAGCGGCGCGGCGACGGGCACCTCGACCTGCCACAGCCGTTGCCAGCCGGTCATGCCCATGCCGCGTGCCGCGTCCCGCAGTTCCGGCGGCACCGCCGCCATGCCGGCGTAGGTGTTGGTCACGATGGCCGGTACGGCGAGCACGACCAGCGCGATGTAGACCGGCCACAGGGAGAGCCCGCTGACCAGGAAGACCAGGGTGACCACCCCGATCGTGGGCAGTGCGCGGCCGAACCCGGTGGCGTTGACGGCGAGGAAGGCGCCGCGTCCCGTGTGGCCGATGGCCAGCCCGATGGGCAGGGCGATCAGGGCAGCGGCGAACGTGGAGAGCGCGGAGTACTCCAGGTGCTCGGCCAGGCGGGCGAGCAGCCCGTCGCCTCCGGTCCAATGGGCCGGATCGGCGAACCAGGACAGAATCTGCCGCAGAAGTTCCAGCATGACGTCACCGCCTCGTCCACGGGGTGAGGCCGCGCTGGACGCCGACCAGGACGGCGTCGGCGACCACGGCGAGCAGGAGGGTGAGGGCGATGCCCCCGATGATCGGCTCGGCGAAGTTCCGCTGCAGCCCGTCGGCGAACAACTGGCCGAGCGCGCCCTGACCGATGACGAGCGCGACGCTGGTGAGACTGATGGTCATGATGGTCGCGATGCGGACCCCCGCCATGATCACCGGTAGGGCGAGCGGCAGCTCGACCGCGATGAGCACCCGGGCTCTGCCGTACCCCATGGCTCTGGCGGCCTCGCGGACGCGCGGCGGGACGGCGGCGAGCCCTTCGACGATGTTCCGCACCAGAACCACCAGCGAGTAGAGGGTCAGGCCGATGACGGTGGTGGTGAGGCTCAACCCGGTGAACGGCAACAGCAGAATGAACAGCGCGATCGACGGCACCGTGAAGATCACGCTGGTGATGCCGAGGATGAGCCCGCGCAACCGGGGAACCCGGTGGGCCAGGATGGCGAGCGGAAGCGCGATCAGCAGCCCGCAACCGACCGAGATCACCGTGGTGATCACGTGTTGCAGGGTCAGCTCCGCCATCTCGTCGACGTGGCTGGCGAACCAGGACCATCTCACGTGGCCACCTCCTGACCGCCGTCGCCGATCACTGTGGAGCGGTGGGCCGCGGCGGCCCGCAGGACGTCGCGCTCGGAGGAGACGCCGGCGACCTTGCCCTCGGCGTCGACGCGGACCACATGGCCGCGCGGTGAGGAGACCACCGCCTCCAGGGCGTCCAGGAGGGTGCCTCCGTCGCGGACGGTCGCGACCGGCAGGCTGTTGCCTTCGGCGTCCACCCACGCGTACGGCCGGCCGTCCGCCTCGACGGCGACCATCCAGCGGATTCCGGCCCCGGCGGCGGTCGCGGCCACCGTCTCGGCGGGAGCGTCGCGGGGGACGGTCGTCACCGGGAGGGCGGGCACCTCCTTCAGCGAGCCGAGCGACAGCAGCCGGAGGCCGCGCTGGGCTCCGAGGAACTCCGCGACGAAGTCGTCGGCGGGGTGGGCCAGCAGTTCGGCGGGGGTGGAGTACTGCACCAGGCGTCCGCCCTGGCGGAAGACCGCGATCCGGTCACCGAGCCGCACCGCCTCGTCGATGTCGTGGGTGACGAAGACGATGGTCTTGCGCAGCTCCTTCTGGAGGCGGAGCAGCTCATCCTGGAGCAGGGTGCGTACCACGGGGTCGACGGCGCCGAACGGCTCGTCCATGAGCAGGATGGGCGGGTCGGCGGCGAGTGCTCTGGCCACGCCCACCCGCTGCTGCTGGCCGCCGGAGAGTTGGTGCGGGAACCGGGTGGCCATCTCCTGCGGGAGCCCCACGATCTCCATGAGCTCCGTGGCGCGGGCCCGCGCACGCTTCTTGTCCCAGCCGAGCAGCCGCGGCACGGTGGCCACATTGTCCAGGACGGTCCTGTGCGGGAACAGGCCGCTCTGCTGGATCACGTAGCCGATGCCACGGCGCAGCGTGTTCTCGTCCAGCGTGGCGATGTCCCGCCCACCCACGGTGATCGTGCCGGAGGAGGCCTCGATCATTCGGTTGATCATTCGAAGGGTGGTGGTCTTCCCGCAGCCGGACGAACCGACCAGGACGGTGGTCTCCCCTTCGTGGATCTCCAGGTCGAGGGCGTCCACGGCGGTCGTGCCGCCTGGATAGACCTTGGTCACCGCTTCGAATCGGATCACGGTTTTCCCCTTGAATGGAAAGATTCACTTAGAATTCCGACTGAAAGGGGTCTTTCACTTCAGAGCATGTTAATTCTGGGTAAATGTGAGCGATTCCAGGAGGTTCGGGCTGGGTGGTGAGCCCTCGTCGGGCGGGCCCGGCGTCCGCTGCAGCAGCCCGTCGACCACGTCGTAGTAGCCGATGGCGCGTAGCGGCGGCGAGTAGACGTGGATCGTGATCGCCCCCGCCTCGTGATCCATCCGGTGAATGCCCGAACCGGGGAGCGAGAACGACTCGCCGGCGCCGTAGGCGCGCACGCGGCGCACGCCGTCGATCGGCAGCCCCTCGTTGGTGACCCTGCCCTCCAGGACGTAGATGCCGACCGCGGAGCCGTCGTGGTCGTGGTAGCCGGTGTCCCGGCTCTCCCACCAGGTGTTGAGCCAGGCAACCGACTGCTCGTCCTCCCAGAGCAGGAGGTAGGAGCCCGGTCCTTCCCTTGACAGCGTGCCGGTGTCGAAGTCGGCCGCGGCGCGGCCGGCGCGTTCGGCGCATTCTGCGGGTGTCAGGTACATCGTGCTCCGTTCTCGGTCGTATCAGGGCAGCTCGTCGCTCGTGAGCCAGCTTTGGAGCGCGTCGATGTCGCCGTCGGCGGCTTCCGGGGTGGCGACCGGGATCGACCTGCGGGTGGCCTGGTAGGCCCGCAGCGTTCCCTCGCCGAGCTCACCGGTGATGCCGCGCAGGTCGATGGCCTGGGCGGCGCAGATCAGTTCGACGGCGGCGAGCCGGATGGCCAGGCCGGCCATGTCGTGCAGGCGGCGCGCGGCAGTGGGCGCGTTGGTGATGCGGTCTTCGATGCCGGCGGCGATGCCGCTGGTCGGCTGTTCGAGGGTGACCGGCTGGGCCAGCAGCCGGGCCTCCGCGGCCAGGCTGGCGGCGCCGTTGGCGACGATCGCCAGGCCGTCGTCGGGAGAGCCGGGGTCCGGCCGCAGCCCGGTGGTCAGCCCGGTGAAGGAGCCGTCGAGCAGCTTCTGCACCCGCTCGCCCGCGATCGTGACCGCCTGGGCGAGACCGAGCCGCGCGTAGTCCAAGCCGATGGCCACCGGGGTGATGTCATGGTTGCCGGTGGAGATGGCCCGGTCCTCCTCGGCCAGGACGATGGGGCTGTCTCCTGAGGAGGCGAGCTCGACTTCGAGGTTGTCGCGGCAGTGCCCGAGTGCGGCCCGCGCGGCGCCGTGGGTCTGCGGCACCACCTTGAACGCCAGCGGATCCTGGAGCATCCGCGGGCGCCGGGCCCCGGTCAGCAGCCCGCCGCCACGCAGCAGCTTGTGCAGGCGTTCGACGGTCTCGGCCACGCCGCGGTGCGGGCGGACGGCGGCGACCGCGGGGTGCATGGCGTCGACGTTGCCGCAGAGCGCCTCCAGGGAGGTGGCGGCGGACACATCCAGCGCGCGCAGTGCCAGGTCGGCGCGATGCAGGCCCAGACATGCGACGCCCATGGAGTAGGAGTTGGCGCAGACGATGGCGTGCGCCTCGCGCGGCTGGAGCACGATCGGCGAGTAACCCGTGGCGGCCAGCGCGGCGCCGTCCTCGCCGTAGCCGATGAGGGCCAGGCCGATCTCGGCCAGCTGGCTGAGATCGGCCTGGCCGATCGACCCGAGCTGGTGGACGCGGGGTGTGACCGGACTGTCCAGCGCCGTGCAGAACGCCTCGGCCAGGTCCGGCCGCACACCCGCCACGCCGACGGCCAGGCCCGCGGCGCGGACCGCCATCACCGCCCGCACGAACGGGGGCGGCGCGAGCTCGCCGTGTCCGACCCGGTGCGCGCGCAACAGCCTGACCTGGAACTCCGCCTGCGCCTCCGGTGCCACCGAGATGGTCTTGATCGCCCCGACGCCGGTGGTCAACCCGTAGACCGCGTCGCCGCGCGCGAGGGCGCCCTCCAGTACGGCGCGCGAGGCCAGCATCCGCTCCCTCGCCGCCCGACCGAGCACGATCCGCCTGCCGTAGGCGACGGACACCACGTCCTCCGGCCGCAGCGGCCCCTCCCCCAGCACCAGCGGCGCCTCGGTCACCGGGATCCCCCCTCATCGTTGACCGGGGCCTCGTTG
Source organism: Nonomuraea sp. NPDC050153 (assembly GCF_044460125.1). Taxonomy (NCBI): domain Bacteria; kingdom Bacillati; phylum Actinomycetota; class Actinomycetes; order Streptosporangiales; family Streptosporangiaceae; genus Nonomuraea; species Nonomuraea sp. NPDC050153. Next base: position 151,496 of record NZ_JBITJQ010000007.1, on the reverse strand, counting down.
ACCGGGGCCTCGTTGGCCGGGGCCTCGGTGAGCAGGGCCAGGATCGCGTCGCGGCGGCGGGTGAGCTGCCGCACCGCGTCCGGTCCATATGTCCCGCAGAGTCCGGCTCCGCCCTTCATCCCGGTCTCCCCTCGTTCACGGGCCTGCTGCAGCAGCTCAGGAACGTCCGTCTGCCGGGAAAGCACGGGAAACAGCTGCCCGGCGACGGCCTCGTGGACCTCCAGCCCCGCCGCGTCCATGGTGGTGAACGGTCCGATCGCCGCCCACCTGGGTCCGAGGCCGTCGACGACGGCCCGATCGACGTCGGCGACGTCGCAGACCCCCGCCTCGACCAGCGCGTACGCCTCCCGCAGCAGCGCGTACTGCAGCCGGTTGGCGATGAACCCGGGTACGTCCCGCCGTACCGTCACCGGCCGCTTGCCGACCCGCTCGGACAGCGCCGTGAGGCGCTCCAGCGTCTCCGGCGCGGTCCGCGGCCCCCCGACCACCTCCACCAGCGGGACGAGCTCGGCGGGATTGAACCAGTGCCAGCCGGCGAACCGTTCAGGGCGGGCCAGCTCGCCTGTCAGGTCGGCCAGGCGCAGCGAGGAGGTGTTGGTCGTCACGATCCCGTCCTCGGCCAGGAGCGCCTCGGCGCGGGCGAGCACGTCGCGCTTGGCCCCGGCGTCCTCGGCGATCGACTCCACCGCGAGCGTGAATGGACCGCCCGGTTCGCCGGCCACCACGGAGACCGGCCGTCCGGCGCCCCTGCGGGCGATCTCGGCGCGCACCTCGTCCACCACCGAGGCCCGTCTGACCTGGACCACGGTGTCGATGCCGGCCGCCGACAGGCAGGCGGCGATCCCCGCGGCCATGGTGCCGCCACCGACGACGAGGGCTCTCATGACCAGAACCGCTGGCTGTCGAGGTAGGCGAGGAGGATCTCGCCCGCGTTCCGGACATGATCGCGCATGGCCCTGCGGGCGAGCGTCGCGTCGCGTGCGCGCAGTGCCGCGGCGATCGTCTCGTGCTCGGTGACGTTCATCGTCGTCAGCGCCGCCTGATCATGGCCCAGCGCTCGCCAGACGGAGTCGCGGGGAAAGAACGCCCGTAGCTCCTCGATGGTCTCCACCAGCCGGCGGTTGCCCGACGCCCGGTGCACGCAGTGGTGGAAGGCCGTGTTCCAGGTGGCGACGGCCGCGTCCAGCTCCGCCTCGTCGAGGTGCTCGGCAGCGGCGACCGCCTCGGTCAGCCGAGACTGCGCCCGATCGAGCTCGTCCAGATCCTTCTCAGCGGCGCGGGCGCAGGCCAGCTCGCAGGCGAGCCCCTCCAGGTCGGCACGCAACTCGTACACGTCGGCCACCTCGGTCCTGGACGGCACGCGCACCGTGGCGCCCCTGTTGGGCGCCACCACAACCAGGTTCATCGCCTTGAGCTGGCGGAGCGCCTCTCTGATCGGGGTACGGCTGACGCCGAACCTGACCGCGAGCTCCTCATGCTGGAGACGCGCCCCGCGCGGCAGCTTGCCGTCGAGGATCTCGGCCCGCAGCCGGAAGGCGATCTCGTCGGCCAGCGCCCTGGGGTGCACGGAATGCTGCTCCGGGGGTTCCGCAATCATGGCCGGGACATTACTTTGCATCCATGGATGCAATCAAGAGGACGGGGGAGCCTGCGCCCCGAGGCGACATTCTGCGCTGCAAGGGCTGGGAGCAGGAGGGCGTGCTGCGCTGCCTGCTCAACACGCTCGACCCGGCGGTGGCCGAGGACTCCGCCCGGCTGATCGTGTACGGCGGGCAAGGGCGGGCAGCCCGCTCCTGGGCCGATGTCGACGCGATCGTCGCCGCCCTCGAACGGCTCGGCCCCGACGAGACGCTCCTCGTCCAGTCCGGCAGGCCGGTCCTGGTCCTGCCCACCCACCCGGACGCGCCACGCGTCCTGATCTCCACCGCGATGGTCGTCCCCGCCTGGTCAGGGGCAGAGGAGTTCCGCCGCCTGGAGGAAGCCGGCCTGACCATGTACGGCCAGATGACCGCGGCGTCCTGGTTCTACATCGGTACGCAGGGCATCCTCGGCTTCACCCACGAAACCCTCGCGGCCATCGCCCGCCGCCACTTCGACGGTACGCTCACCGGACGCCGCGTGGTCACCGCGGGGCTCGGCGGGATGGGCGGCGCCCAGGGCCTGGCCATCGCCAACCTCGGAGGGCGGGCGCTCCTGGCCGACGTCGACCGCGACCGGGTGGAACGGCGGCTCGCGACCGGCTGGGTCGACCGCATAGCCCCCGACTACGCCGCCGCGGTGGCCGACCTCACCGGATCCGCGGACCCGGCCGCCATCGCCCTGATCGGCAACATCGCCGACGTCCTGCCCAGGCTGGTGGCCGACGGGATCGCCGTCGACGTCGCCACCGACCAGACCGCCGCGCACGACCTGGACCGCGGCTACATCCCGCTCGGCTACGACGTCGAACAGGCACAGGCGGAGGACCCCTCCTCTCCCGCCTACCGCTCCGCCGTACAGGCCACGCTGAAAGCGCACGCGGCCGCGCTGCTGGCGCTGCGCGAGCGGGGCACGATCGTCTTCGAGTACGGCAACAACCTGCGTGCCCAGGCCGTCGCCGCCGGCGCGGAAAGGGCCGCCGAGATCCCCGGTTTCGTGGCCGAGTACGTCAGGCCCATCCTGGCCAGGGGCGTCGGCCCCTACCGCTGGATCTGCCTCAGCGGCGACCCCGCCGACCTGCGGCGCAGCGAGGAAGCCGTCCTGGAGGTCGCGGGGACCCCCGGCCTGGAACGCTGGTTCGCGCTGGCCAGGAAGCGCGTCACCCCGCAGGGGCTGCCCGCGCGAATCTGCTGGCTCGGCCTCGGCGAGCGCCACGCCGTCGGCCTGCGCCTCAACGACCTGGTACGGAGGGGCGAGATCGGCCCGCTCGCGCTCGGCCGCGACCACATGGACCCTGCCTCGGTCGCCTCACCGACCAGAGAGACGGAAGGCATGCGCGACGGCAGCGACGCCATCGCCGACTGGCCGATCCTCAGCGCCCTGCTCAACACCGCCCAAGGCGCGACCTGGGTGGCCGTCGGCAACGGCGGCGGCGTCGGCGTCGGCCGCAGCGTCCACAGCGGCCAGGTGGTCGTCGCCGACGGCAGCGCGCTGGCCGAACGCAAGATACGCCGCGTCTTCTGGGCGGACCCTGCTCTCGGCGTCGCCCGTTACGCCGACGCCGGCTACGAGGAGGCGCTCAGCCAGGCCCGCCGGCACGGCCTCGACCTCCCAAGACAGCCGTGACCAGCCACCACAGGTACCGTCCGGCGCTTCTTGATGCCGTCGTCTTTCATCACGCCTCACCCGTGCCCCGCCAGGCCGCTCCGGTGGGCGATGATGGCCAGTTGGGTGCGGTCCCTGGCGGGGAGCTTGGTGAGCAGCCGGCTGACGTAGGTGCGTGCGGTGTCGGGGCTGATGAAGAGCTCGGCCGCGATCTCCCGGTTGTTCAGGCCGCGCCCGATCGCGGCCAGGACCTCGCGTTCGCGTACGGACAGGCCTTCGACCAGCTCCGGCCTGGTTCGCGTGTGCGCCGAGGCGGCGGCGCGCATGACCTTCTCGGTGATCGACGGCGCCAGGAGAGACTGGCCGTCGGCCACGAGGCGGATGGCGTTGCGCAGGTCCCGCGGCGCGATGTCCTTCAGGAGGTATCCGGAGGCGCCCGAGGCGAGCGCGTCGAAGACGTTCGCGTCCTCGTCGAACGTGGTCAGCACGATGATCCGGACGCCGTCGAGGTGAGGGTCGCCGACGATGCGGCCGGTGGCGGCGATGCCGTTGAGCACCGGCATGCGGATGTCCATGAGCACGATGTCGGGCCGGTGCTCGCGTACCGCGTCGACCGCGCCGCGGCCGTCGCCGGCCTCGGCCACGACGGCGATGTCGCCGTCGTGTTCGGCCAGCGCGCGCAGGCCCGAGCGCAGCAGCGGCTCGTCCTCGGCGATGACGATCCTGATCATGTACGGGGCTCCCGGGTCAGTGGCAGCCGGGCGGTCACGGTGGTGCCGGACGCCGGCGAGCTGGTGGTGGTCAGCGTGCCTCCCAGGAGAGCCGCGCGCTCGCGCATCCCTGCGATGCCGTGCCCGCCCGCGCTCGGCCCGCTCGGCGCCCTGCCGTCGTCGCCGATGGTCAGGTGGAGCGCGTCGTCCTCGATCCTGGTCGTGATGGTGAGCGTGGTCGCGCCGGCGTGCTTGATCACGTTGGTCACGGCCTCCTGGGCGATGCGGTGGGCGGCGGTGGCGATCGTGGGCGGCACACGCGCCGGCTCGGCGGCCAGCTCGGCGCGCGTCGTGAGGCCGGCCTGCCGGGCGGTCTCGATGATGGTCTGGATGCCTTCCATCGTGTGGGGCACGCGGTCCGTCCGCGCCGGGGAGTGCAGCATGGACACGGTGGAGCGGAGTTCGCGCAGGGATCGCGTGGTGGCGTCGGTCACGTTGGACAGCGATCGGGAGACCGTGTCGTCGTCGCGTCCGACGGCCTCGCGGGCGACGTTGGCGTGCACGGTGACGATGGCCAGGGCGTGCCCGATCGTGTCGTGCAGGTCGCGGGCGATGCGGATGCGCTCCTCCTGCATGGTGCGTTCGGCGCGGTCGCGTTCTCGTTCGCGTTCCAGCGTGATGATGCGTTCCTGCTGTTCGCGCAGCTGGTGGCGGCTTCGCACGGTCGAGGCGAGCGCGATCGCGCAGCCGATCAGCGCGGCGTTGGTCAGCAGGTCGTAGGAGAGGACGTCGCCTGGCTCGTGCTCGTTGACCGCTCGGAAGTAGGCGGACACGGCGAGCAGTACCAGGCCTGCGCCCACCGGCCACCAGACGTTCCTGCGTTCGGCGGCGAAGTAGAGCGCCGCGGCCGCGGGGACGGCCATGCCGATCGGCGGATGGTCCACGGCGTAGTAGGCGAAGATGCCGGTGATGGTCACCGCGAGCACCCCCAAGGGGGCGGCTCGGTGCGCGAGCAGCACGGCGCCGAACCCGCACGCGAAGGCGTACGCGCCCCACCCGCTGTAGCCGCTGCTCGGAGCGCCGACCGCGATGATGAGCGAGATCGCGAACGTCTGCCCACAGGCGACGAGGGTCAGGAACACCCAATCCGGGACGCCGTCAGCGTCCTGGGACCGTCCGTGCTGGAGCATGCGATCCGTCCTGCTCTGATAGGTCTCACCTGTCCCGTCCTGGTCTGCGGCTTGACCCGCGGCGGGTCGGACCGGACCGCGCAGATGTCGCTTCTCGACGTACAAACGGGTCGCGAAATGACGCTTGAGGCGCGACGCGCCGCGAGATCATGTGTTCGTACGTTCGACCGCATGACCTCGAACCACCGGCCTCCGGAGTCCTTTCTTCATTCGCTCAACTGGCTGCTCATCATCGGCCTGGCGGCCATCGCGCTCATCCGGCCGCTGTTTTCCCTGGTGGGTATGTCGGACGCGCTCGGAAAGCCCGCGACGCCGATCATCTTGACGGTCGCGATCTCGCTGGCCTGGACCCTCATCGTCGGGCTGACCCGGGTGCGCAGGCCTGTGCTGACGCTCGTGCTCGCCGGTCTTCTCTACGGCGTCGTCGCCGTCGCGACCAGCGGCCTGGCGCTGCGCGGCGGCCCCGCCGTGGTCTACGGCAGTGTGTCCATCCTCATCACCAACCTGCTGTGGGGCGCGGCCTGTGGCTTGCTCGCGCTGCTGCTGCAGCGGCTGCGCGGAGTGCGTTGATGCTGTCCAGACGTGGGCTGCTCACGCTCGGTGCCGCCGCGCTCGTCCTGCCCGCCGGCCTGAGCGCCTGCTCGGGCGGCGGAGGAGGAGGGTCGTTGATCGGGTCGGGAGGGGCGAACAACAGCGAGGAGGGCAGTGGCGGGGCGCTGCTCAACAGCGAGGCGCCCCTTCCTGACCCGTTCACCGTCGCGCTGCCCGTCCCGCCGGTCCTCCAGCCCGTGCGCGAGGACGCCGGCACCGACTACTACGAGATCACCCAGAAAGCGGCAAAGGTCGAGATCCTGCCTGGGCTGCGGACGGAGATCTGGGGGTACGAGGGCCTCTTCCCCGGGCCGACCGTCGTGTCACGCCGCGGCCGTCGTACGGTGGTCACCCACCGCAACGAGCTGCCGGTGCCGGTCTCCGTACACCTCCACGGCGGCAGGACCGCCCCCGAACACGACGGCTACCCGACCGACGTGATCCCTGCCAGGGGCGGGGCCGTCGGCGGCGGCAGGGAGTACGTGTACGCGATGGAGCAGCGGGCGGCGACCCTGTGGTACCACAATCACCGGATGGACTACACCGGTCCTCAGGTCTATCGATCCTGGCAGTGGCACCTTTCCTGTCAGGGCAGGTTGCCGGACCGTCGCAGGGCCAGGTTGCTCGGGTCCTCTGGATGATGACGAGGTCCGATCACCCGTTTCCGGCGGAGAGCCTCAAACCAGCGGCTGTCGCGCGGTTCCCAGGCGGCCCGCCGATCTCCTGGTTAGCAAATGCCCCACTTCGGGTCCCAGAGCTTGTTGTAGTAGCGCGTGCCCTTGTAGTAGATCCTGAGGCCGCAGGGCTTGCGCGCACTGCCCCCTTCCCAGGTGCGCGTCTTCCCGTCCTTGATCGGCTTATAGCCGGAGTCGGGCCCGGTCTGGATCAGGTTGACCTTGACGGTCCTGCCGCAGCCGTTCCTCACCTTCAGGTAGCGCGTGTTGCCCTTGACCCACGTCGTGTGGGTGACACACCTCAGCTTCGCGTCGGCGCTGGTGGCTGCGCTGGCCGCGGGTACGCCACTGACGAGCGTGCCCACGATTCCCGTCATCAGTGCAGCGGCTACCAGTTTCTTCCGCATAGTCCTTATCGCCTTACGTTTGGGGACAAAAGCCGCCAAGAGGCTAACACGCATCGCGATCACATGGTTACCCAACGGGCACGTTCCGGAGGCGACGAACAGCGGGAGCGCGAACAACATCCGGCCGGTCGCGGCTGGGTCGGGTATGTGCGAGCATGACCGGAATGGACGCACGTTTCCTTGGTATCGCCGATCTCGTCGAAGCCCCGTCCGTGGCGGTCGTGGTCGACGTCATGCGTGCTTTCACCGTGGCCGCCTGGGCCTTTGCCCAGGGGGCGGAAAAGATCGTTCTTGCTGAGTCGCTGGACGACGCCCTGGCGCTCAAGGCTCGCCACCCGGACTGGGTGGCGCTCAAAGACGGTCCGCCCGCGCCCGGATTCGACACCGTCAACTCGCCGGGCCTGCTGCGGTCTATTGATCTTGGCGGACGGACCGTTGTGCAGAAAACCACGGCAGGGACGGTCGGCGCCCTTGCGGTCAAGGAGGCGCCGCTGGTGTTGTGCGCCGGCTTCGTGGTGGCGGAGGCAACGGCTCAGCTCTTGCGGACGCGCAAGAGTGACAGTGTCACGTTCGTGGTCACTGGCGAGGACGGGCAGGCCGATGAAGATCTGGCGTGTGCTCAATACATCGCCCGGAGGATCACCGAGGCCGGGACGGATGCTGCCGAGTTCCTCCGCCGCGCTGCCGAGTCGCGCGCCGCCGCCGAACTGGCGGAGGGGGTGCGTCAAGGAGTCCATCCCGATGACGTTGCGCTCTGTCTTGAGGTCGACCGGTTTCCCTTTGCCATGGTGGCGACCTTGGAAGGCTCACTCATGGTCCTGCGTCCACGCACGATGCCTTCGCCGATGTGAGGTCCACTTCGGCCTTGGTACTGGTGGGCTCGCCTGTTCAACTGTCGTGAGGGCCGGAGCGGCAGGCGCTCCGCCAGCCGGTGATCGGCGGTCGTGGCGGCTGCCGTGCCGCGCCGACAGCACCCTCTGGTGGCTGGTCGAGCAGGTCGGGCAGCTGGGGATGGGCTCGCGGTGCGGCAGCGCTCGCGCGCATGGGCACTTCAGGCACCTCAGGAACGAGGCGGTGCACGGTTGCCCGGCCGGATCGTAGGGTCCGGCGGTGTTGTCCACGCAGCCGGCCAGGGTCTTGTCGGTGTGGGCGACGGGCCGCTGTCCGCGTTGCGGGTGCGACTTACGCATCCGCCCGGAGGTCACCGGTATCGGCACCAGGACCGAGCCCTCCGCGTCCTGGCTCTCCCGCTACCGGGTCGACAAGGCCGGCGACGACAACCCGGCCACCGCCGTCCAGGATCGAAGGCCGCAACCCGGCTCTGAACCCCATCCCACCCTTCAACTGCCACGACACCATCAACCGGTCGGAACCGGTGATCGCGCGTCCTGGCGCAGTGAGGTCCGGCATCAGCGCGTAGGCACCGAGCGCAGTGTGCGACTCGTCCCTTCCCGGCAGCGTCGGCTTCGCCTGATCGCCGCCGTCGACGGTGCGTCCGGAGCCCTCAGAAGACTGCGTTCGAAGCCGGGCAACACAATCGCCCTCTGGTGAACATTCTACGTTCATCATCTATTTAACATGGGACGTTGGACGTAGGATGTCTCCTCGTAATCTTCTCCTGTCAGGAAGGGCGAGGACATGCACGATGGTCACCCCCCGGAGGGCCGTACCGGGCGCCGCTCCCGGCGCCGCCGGGCGGGCGCCGTAGTGGTGCTCGCGGGCTTACTCGTCAGCGCGTTCGCCGCGCCGGCGAGCGCGGCGCCGGCGGCAACCTCCGAGGCCGGCGCGACGGCCGAGGCCGCACCGTTCGTGGACGAGCAGGTGCTCTACAAACAGGGCGACTTCGGATACGGCTGCTTCCGGATCCCCGCCGTGGTGCGGGCCACGAACGGCGTGCTCCTGGCGTTCGCCGAGGGACGGGTGAAGGACTGCGGCGACGACGAGGACATCGACCTGGTGCTGCGCCATTCCGCCGACGGCGGGCGGACCTGGGGGCCGCTGCAGGTGGTCTCGGAGGGCAACGGCACGACCCACGGCAACCCGGTGCCGATCGTTGACGAGCGCACCGGGCGGGTCGTGCTGGTGAGCACCCACAACGGTCCGGAGCCGTGCCCGAACGGCTGTGACCGCGACCCCTGGGTGCAGTTCAGCGACGACCACGGGGCGACCTGGTCCGCCGCCAGGGAGATGACCGAGGGCAAGCGTCCGGAGTGGAACTTCTGGTACGCCACCGGCCCGATGCACGGCATCCAGCTCAAGCTCGGCCCGCACGCGGGCAGGCTGGTCGTCGGGGCGAGTTTCGAAAGCTGGGACCGGGTCGGCAAGCACGTCTACGGCACGCACCTGCTCTACAGCGACGACAGCGGGGTGACCTGGAACATCGGCGCCGAGACGTCCCGCGATGACGGCACGGTCATCGCCCAGGAGGTCACCGTCGTCGAGCTGACCGACGGGCGGATCTACGCCTCGGCCCGCGAGCGCGGCACCGACGAGGGCAGCCGGGCGTACGCGACCAGCAGCGACGGCGGCGAGACATGGGAGGCCCCGTTCCGCACCATGCCGTCGCCGGCGACGACCGACGTCCAGGCGTCGCTGCTGCGGTTCGGCGACGGGCGCATCCTCTTCTCCTCGCCGATGCACCCGGGCGCCCGGGAAGCGATGGGGATCCGGTCATCCTACGACGAGGGGCGACGCTTCGAGACATGGGATGAGGGCAAGGTCTTCTCCTGGGGACCGTCGGCGTACTCGGACATGGTGCGTCTGGACGGTGACGAGGCGGCCCTGATGTACGAGGCCGGCAACATCACGCCGTACGAGCAGATCCGGTTCGCGCGGTTCAACGAGGCGTACCTGGAGACGCCGAACGGCACCCCGCCCGGCATCCCCGGCCCCCCGGCGCCCGGCCCGACGACGCCGGACAAGTCGCCGTACCGCAACCAGGCGTATGTCCGCGGCGGTGCGCAGACCACCGACGGGCGGTTCGGCAACGGGCTGGCCCTGGACCGGGTGGACGACCGGGTGGAGGTGGCGTTCAACGACTCCGTCGACCTCGGCGCGAAGGACTTCACGCTGACCTCCTGGATCCGGTATTCGGAGCAGGCCGGCTCGCACGCGATCCTCTGGTTCCACCGGGTGAACAGGGGCACCAACCCGCCGGCACTGTGGCTGCGGGCCGAACCGGCCAGCAACCGCATCCGGGCGGTCCTCTCCGTCGACCGGTTCAACGTGACCGTGCAGTCGCCCAGCGCGTACAACGACGGGCAGTGGCACTTCGTGGCGCTCCAGCGGGTACGTGGCGAGCTCCGGCTCCTGGTGGACGGCGTGCAGGTCTCGTCGGCGGCGGCGCCGGCCGGTTCGGTGACCCTCGGCAAGGAGTTCGGGATCGAGGGAATCCACATCGGGCAGCGGCTGGACGGCGTGGACCGCTTCCGCGGGACGCTGGACGAGGTACGCGTCTACCGGCGCGCCCTCACCGGCACCGAGCTGGACCTGATCCGGCAGCGGAACCTCCCGATCGGCGGTCGGCTCGGGCTGCGGCTGCCGTTCGATCAGGTCAGCTGAGGCGGCACGAGCCGCTTGGCGATGGCGCTCACGGACCCCGGGGGCGTCATCGCCGTGCCTTGACGGTATCCGCTGCCCGCCGGGATCAACGGGCGGCGAACGACGTCCTACGTCCTGTGGATACCCGCTGCTCCCCCGGGGAAGAGCTCGGGCAACTGTGCCCGGGCCGGTGGCCTGAGCCGTACGGCGAGCGAGGCGTCGACCCGAGTCGTACGGCCACCGGACTCGGGGTGCCGCCGCATCGCCGCGTACCACCACGCGTCGCCGCCCGCCAGCCACCCTGATCCCGATGACCGCGGGAACCTCGCGCCGGATCACCGCGGTGCCGTGCGCGTTCAGGCGATCAGCCCCCACGGCGACGAGCACGTCCAGCGGCGCCTCAAGGCCCCGCCGTCCGATTGGTAGGCATCGAACGTCCTATGTCCAGGGCCAGTGCGCGAACTGGCCATGGCCGTCCGGTGGGCCGTCTGTGTCGGCGGCGTAAACTTTCCTGCCCCGGCTGGCCTTCCGGGACGAAGAGGTGGGATGTTTTACGTAAGGTCTTCGACGAGCTTGGAGGTGGCATGCCTACACGCGACGGCGCGTCGCTTCAGGAGCGCATCGTCGCCCTGATCCATGAGCGCGGACTGACCCCCGGGTCCCCGATGCCGACCGAAGTGCAACTGATGGAGCTGCTCGGGACGAGCCGCAACAGCGTCCGCGAGGCCGTGCGGGCCCTGCAGGCGTTGGGCATCGTCGAGATCCGGCACGGTCATGGGACGTTCGTCGGGCACGCGCCGCTCGACGCGCTGACCCCGTCGTTCGCCTTCCGGGTGCGTTCGGGGCCGGGCGGGATCCGCGCGCTGCACGATCTGGTCGAGGTCCGCGAGCTGCTGGAGACCGGGCTGATCGGCCAGGTGGCTCAGAGCACCAGCGCTCCCCGGCTCGCCGCGTTGGAGGCGCTGGCCAATGGCATGGACCGGGACCGGGAAGCCGATCGGGCGTTCCACGCGCTGCTGTACGACTCCTGCGGCAACGAACTGGTCCTGCAGCTGATCGGCCTGTTCTGGGACGTCTACCACGAGGTCGAGCCGACGCTCGGCCCGCCGGAGGAGCGGAGCGCCGAGATCGCCGTCAACCACCGCCGGATCGTGGCGGCGCTCCGCGCTCGGGACCCCGAGGCCGCCCGGGAGGCGATGCGGTTGCACTTCCGCGACGTCAAGGCGCGCATCGCGCGGGCGGAGGCCCGGCCGGAACCCGCGCCGACCTGATCCCGGTCACGCCAGACAGACGGCAGCGAAGTAGCCTGCTCGGGCCCGGGTCCCCCTCGAACCCCGGGTTCGGGCTTTGAGCGTCATTTCCGGCACTCGCACCCCCGCTCGACGACGCTCACCACCCCTCGTACGACGCGACCTCGCGGCGCGCCACCTCATCGCGGCGGGTGGCCGTCCCCGGGACACCGAAGACCGTCGTCCGCCGCTCCCGGAGCTCGGAGGGCCGGTGGCAGGGCACGGGCAGCTCCCCCATCGGCGCCTCGCGGTGGCAGCCTCCGACGCGGCTCGGCCGGAACTGGACGCTCGCCCGCCGGCCGGGCCGCTGGCGGAGCTCACACGGACGCTGCCGGTGCTGCAGATCTGGGGGGAGGAGGACCGGTCCATCCCTCCAGAGACAGGCGAGCGCATCTCTCGGTGCGCGCCCCGGATGTCGTCCATAGTTCTGCCCGGCGTGGGTCACATGCCTTACATCCGGCAACCCGAGACCTTGTGCGGCGAGATCATCCGGTTCCTTGACGGACTCGCCTGGAACGTGAGCTTCCACCCGCCGCTACCGGGCAGGAGCAGGACGGGCGGGCAGCTTCCGGCTCGTGCGTAGTGGAAGCGGGTCACCTCGGTTCCGCGTCAGCCACGAGACCGATGGACGACCTCCTTCTTGGACCGTCCGGGATAGACCACGATCAGATGCCACTCGGCGGGCAGCATGGTGACGGCGGCCTCGTCGGCCCGCGCGTACACCCGCACCCGGTAGTGCCCCGGCCCCTTGATCGCCACGTTGGGCAGGGTCCGCCCGGCCCCCTCCTCGCCGCCCGGTCCCAGGGCCGGCACCATCAGACGGCCGCTGCGGCTGGTGACTCCCACCTCGGCCACTTCCTGCCACCCCCTGAGCCGCAGCGGCGGGGCCTTGTCGAACGCCTTGACGGTCACGCAGACGTTCAACTGCCTGATCGTTTCGATGCCCACGCCGGTCTCCTCGCCCGTGAGCAACCCGCCGTGGTCCCGCTCGACTCCGTACTCGTTGTCCGGGTCCACGTCGTCGGCGAGGTGATAGCCGCCGCCTTCGGACGTGAAGTACGCGGCAGTCCCCTGCTTGCGGGCCCGCGTCCTGGGCCACGGGTCACGGCAGGCGGCGTTGCTCGCGGCGACGTAGTCGGCATCCTCCTCGACCATCCGCTCGTCCGAGGGCATCAGGTCCGGACCTCCGATGACGTCGGGGCACAGGAACACCAGAGCGCCGTCCAGCCCCCGCATGTTGATCGTCCGGTCCCCGCTGCGGAGCCATTCGTCGGTTCTCCTCCACACCAGCTGGGCGCACAATGCCCTGCCGGACGCCAGGAGGGCCCGGTCGGACGGCCTACAGACCGAGCTGCACCGGTCTGGCCGGAGCCCCGCCGGCGATCAGCGCGGTCAGGGGTGTCGCCAGGTCGCGCGGTGAGAACACCTCAGAACCACGGTAGGCGGCGATGTCTCCCAGCCCCCACCAGCGGAAGCCGCCGATGTTCTCAGCGGCGAGCCTGTCGTCGGACATCGCCCCGCGGGGCTGGAACGACGGGGTGCGGACAAGGAAATAGTCATTGACCACGCCGTCGTAGCCTGGCGCGGGCCCGGGGTCGACAACCTGCTGGTGCCACACATGGGGCGGGTCGGAATCGACCGTCAGCCCCACCTCTTCATGGAGTTCGCGGCGCAGCGCGGCAAGCGGCGTCTCGCCGCGCTCGATGCCTCCACCGGGAGCCGCCCACACGACCAACGTGCCGGTCGGCTTCGGAATGGCGTGGCGACACAACAGGATGCGGTCGTCCTCGTCGAGGACGACCGCGCGGACTGAGCGACGCAGGTTCATCGAGGGCATCCGGCATGCTATCCGCCCGCACGCGACCTGCGCGCCGCTTGGGATCATGGCTACGAAACCAGGCCACCGTCGACGCCCGGGACCGGCTGCGGGGATCGCCCCGGCCCAGGGAGCCGGGGCCGCCGGCTCACAGGGACGCGCCGCCGCACATCACCAGGTGCTGGCCGGTGACCGAGCCTCCTTCCGGGCCGAGGAGGAAGGCCGTCAGTCCCGCGACCTCCTCGGGTCTGATGAACCGGCCCAGCGGCGGCACCCGTGGCGGCGTGGCGGCACGTCCGGGATCGCGCAGCATGGGGGTGTCCGTCGGGCCGGGGGCAACCACGTTGACGGTGATGCCCCGCGGGGCCAGTTCCATGGCCCAGGACCGGGACAAGCCCACGAGCGCGGCCTTGGTCGCCGCGTACTGGCTCTTGCCCGCCACGCCCGCCATCGTGCGGCTCCCGATCAGTACGACGCGGCCGCCGGGGCGGATCGCGTCGGCGAGGGCGTTCACCAGAACGGTCGCGGCCTCGACGTGGACCCGCCACATGAGGGCGCCGTCCGGCGCCGAGAGGCGTCCGAGCGGGGCGGAGCGTTGCAGGCCGGCCGCGTGAACGACGGCGTCGACGGCGCCCACCGCGGCCGACGCGCCGGCCAGCTGGTCGAGGTCGGTCAGGTCGGCCTGGATCCACGAGTAGGCCGGGGCGTCCTGGTGGTGCTCCGGAGGGCGGGTACGGCTCATCCCGGTGACCTTCCAGCCCTCGCGGAGCAGGCGTGCGGCGACGGCCCGGCCGATGCCGGAGCTGGCCCCGGTCACCACCGCGTGCCGCGATTCCTCCGCGTCCGGCGTGGTATCCGTCGACACGTCAGACACCTGCGGCGCGGGCGGCCCACTCGGGCCGTACGCGTACGTACTTGATGACGCGGCGGTGGTAGGTGAAGGCGATGTGCAGGTCGCCGTCGGCGGTTTCCTGGATGGACGGGTAGGAGTACTCCCGGTTGAGACCGTCGCGGGAGTTGTTGGTCAGGCAGTAGCCGTCGCCTGTCTCCAGATCGCGGCGGATCGGCCACGTGCGCCCTCCGTCGTCGGACAGCGCGAGGGTCATGGGCGCACGCGGAGCGCCCCAGAACGCGGTCCGCTCATCGCTCCCGGCGGGTGCCGGCGCTTCTTCGGCCGGACTCGCCGGGGTCGCCGGGGTCGCCGGGGTCTCGGCGAGGCCGTCATCGTCGACCTCGTCGTACAGGGAGACTCTCCGCTCGGTGGCGTCGGCCGCGCTGCTGGCGTTGAACACCAGCGCGAGCCGGCCGTCACGCAGTGTGACGTACTGGATGGAGGAGTTGTTGTTGGGCAGTTCGGTGGCGGCGGGAGCGCTCCAGGTCAGACCCTCGTCCTCCGACCGGCTCGCGTAGATCGAATCCGCCCAGCGGCTGCGGAACAGCGCGAGCAGCGTGCCGTCGGTCAGCAGATGGACGTTCATGTGGACGCAGCCGGTGCTTTCGGGGACGAGCTGTTCGCGCCAGGTTCGTCCCTCGTCGTCGGAGATCATCAGGGAGCTGGTGTCACGGTCGCCGACCCAGCGCTTGCCCGGTGTGGTGACGCAGTTGAAGACGGGCAGCAGCCACCGGCCGGAGGGCAGCACGAGCACGGGCTGCCGGACGAAGACGCCGCCGCGGCTCGTGGCGGGGAAGAGGGTGTCGACAGGTCCCCAGGTGTGACCGTCGTCCCGCGAGATGCGGCGGCGGACCTCGGCGGTGTCCTGGTTGCCGGCGTGCTGGGCGGTGTACAGCAGCCACAGCTCTCCGGCGGGCGTGGGGAACAGGACCGGGTTCTGTTCGGAACGCGTCATGTCGTCGGACAGCCGCGTGGGCGTGGACCAGGTGTCCGCGCCCTTCCGCAGCCGGGAGAACCAGATGGAGATGTCCGAGACGCCTTCCTGCGTGCCGCCGAACCACACGCAGCCGAGATCACCGTCGTTCAGCGACATGAGGTTGGCCGCGTGGTTCTGCACGGCGGGCGCGATCAGGTACGCGTCGTGGCGGTCCTGATCGTCGTCGCGAACGCGGATCAGACCGTCCATCGGCAGGTGATCGGGAACGGAGGTCTGGGACTGGCTCACTGCTCTCCTTGGCGAGACTGGGCTCGGGCGTCGGTCAGGTGGGACTTGGCGACCTGTTCGAGGTGGACGAGGTCGGAGGCGATGGTGGCGAAGGTGTATCCCTCGGCCAGGCGCTTGGCGGCGGTCCCGCCGTCGGGGGTGTGGATGCCGGCGGCGATACCGGCGGACCTGGCCGCTTCGCGCACCGTGACCAGCGCGTCCTCGAACTGGGCGGCGATGGCGGGGTCCCCGGGGAAGGCGCCGCCGAGGGCCAGGCACAGGTCGGACGGGCCGACGTAGACGCCGTCCAGGCCGGGGGTGGCGCAGATCGCGTCGATGTTCGCCAGCCCCTGTGCCGTCTCGATCATGGCGAGGGCCAGCACGGTGGCGTCGCTGTCCGCGGGGCGCGGTCCGATGCGGAGCGCGGAGCGCATCGGACCGTACGAGCGGCGCCCGTTCGGCGGATAGCGGGTCGCGGAGACGGCCGCCGCGGCGTCGTCGGCGGTGTCGATGAGAGGCACGATGACGCCCGCGGCGCCCGCGTCGAGGGCGCGGCCGATGTGGCCGGGGTTGTTCGCCTCGACCCTGACCAGGCCCGCGGACACGCCGCCCGCGTCGATCGCGGTCAGGCCGCTCAGCAGCCCCGAGTAGCCCAGCAGTCCGTGCTGGGCGTCCAGGCACACGTAGTCGTACCCGAGGCGCGCGATGCGCTCCGTGGACACGGGCGAATCGAGCACGGACCAGTAGCCCAGTGCGGGTTCCCTGGCGCGGATCCTGGCGGTGAAGTCGGTGATGCTCACGGCTGGCCTTCTCCTCGGTGGTCGGCTCTCATCGGTTGTAGGCGGGCATGGGGCCGCGCAGCGTCGCGCCCACGCGGTCACAGGCTGCCACGACGTCCTCGGGAAGCGGTCCTGCCGCGGCGGTGGCGATGTTCGCGCGCAGGTGTTCGACCTTGGAACCGCCCAGCAGGAGCGCCCCCACGCCGTCGCGATGGAGCAACCACCGCAGGGACAGCTCGACGAGGGGGATGCCCGACTGCGCGGCGATCGCGCCGAGGGCGGTGACGGCCTCGAACAGCGCCGGGTTCCAGTACCGCTGCCGGTACATGGGGGCGAGCTTGGAGTCGCCGAAACGGCCGGCGGAAGGGTCCTGCTCGAAGGTGTGCCGGCCGGTGAGCAGGCCCCCGCCGAGCGGGTTGTAGACCATGGTCGTCAGGCCGGTGCTCTGCGCGAACTCCAGGTATTCCTCCTCCACCCTGCGGGCAAGGAGGTTGTAGAGCTGCTGGGCGACGACCGGGCGCGGCGCGCCGACGGCGTCGGCGGTGTGGTTGAGCTCGGCGATCTGCCAGGCCGCGTAGTTGGAGACGCCGAGCGCGCCGATCTTGCCCTCGGCGACGAACTCGGCGACGGCGCCGAGGGTCTCGGCCAGCGGCGTGCGGCGGTCAGGCTGGTGCAGGTAGAACAGGTCGACGTGGTCGACCTGCAGGCGGCGCAGGCTGCCTTCGAGGCTCGCCCGCAACGCCTTGGCGGACAACGGCGCGTCATCGCCCGCGTCCGGATGGGGCATGCCGGCCTTGGTGGCGAGGACGACCCGGCAGCGCCGGGTGGCGAGCAGCGGTCCGAGGATGGACTCGGTCGCGCCGCCCGCGTAGACGTTCGCGGTGTCCACCCCGGTGATTCCGGCGTCGAGCGCCGCGTCCAGCATGCGCGCGGCCTCTTTCGCGTCGGCCGTGTCGCCGAACGTCATGGTGCCCAGCACCAGCCGGGACAGGCCGATGCGCGCCCCGGACGGTGTCGCCGCCGGTACGGAGATCGCCGGTACGGAAGTTGTCATCGGTCGGTTCCTCGCTGAACGGGTGTTCCTGGGGACTGCTTGGTGGACGGGGCCCGCACCACATCGCGCGGCTTGCGTGCGCGGATCGCGGCCGGGTCCAGCGCGGCCCTGCGGAGGGCGCGGGTGTAGGGGTGGGCCGGCGCGGCCAGCACCTTCCGGGTCGGGCCGGACTCGACCAGGCACCCTTTGCTCATGACGATGATGTCCTCGCTGATCTCCCTGACCACACCGAGGTTGTGGGAGATCACGACATAGGTGAGGCCGGTCTCGGCCTGGATCTTCATCAACAGGGCGAGGACCTGGGCCTGGACGGACACGTCCAGAGCGCTCGTCGCCTCGTCGCAGACCAGCAGATCGGGCTTGGAGGCCAGGGCTCTGGCGATGCCGATGCGCTGGCGCTGGCCGCCGGAGAACTCCGGCGGGCGGCGCTCCAGGGCCGTGGCGGGCAGGCCCACCAGGTCGATGAGCCTGGCCGCCTCCTTGGCCCGCGCGCGTCTGTCGCGCATTCCGCGCACTCGCAGCGGTTCCGCGACGATCTCCTCCGCCGACAGGTGCGGGTCGAGCGATCCGTACGGGTCCTGGAAGATCATCTGTACCTGGGTGCGCATCGGGCGCAGCTGCTTCTCGCTCAGCCCCGCGATGTCGGTGCCGCCCACCACGATGCGGCCCGCGGTGGGCTTGACCAGCCGTACGATCGACCGGGCGATCGTGGACTTGCCGCAGCCCGACTCCCCCACGATGGCCAGGGTGCCACCCCGCCGTACGGTGAAGCTGACGTCGTCGACCGCGCGGAACACGCCGTGGGCGACGGGATAGTCCACGACGAGGCCGTCGACCTCGAGGAACGCGTCGTCGGTCATCGGGATCCTCCCAGTGCCACCGGGTCGGCGGGCGACCCGTCGTCGGGGGTCGCCTCCGGGGACTCACCGTCCTCGTCCCACGGGCCGAGCCGTGGGACCGCCGTCAGCAATTTCCTGGTGTACGGGTTGCGGGGCTCGTCGACGATCTGTTCGGCCTCGCCGGACTCGACGAATCGCCCGTCCTTCATGACATGGATGCGGTCGGAGACGAGCCGGGCCACGCCGATGTCGTGGGTGATCATGAGGATGCCGATGCCGGTGTTCTCCTGCACTTCGAGCAGCAGGTCGAGGATGCCGGCCTGGACGGTGACGTCCAGGGCGGAGGTCGGCTCGTCGGCGACGAGCAGGACGGGCGACCCGGCGAGCGCGAGCGCGATGAGCACGCGCTGCAGCATGCCTCCCGACAGTTGATGCGGATATTTGCGGAGCTGGGACTCCGGATCGGGGATGTGCATCTTGGCCAGCAGGTCGACGGATCGCGCGATGATCTCCGACTTGGACAGGCCGCGGTGCCGCAGCCGCACGGCCTCACGGAGCTGCTGCCCGATGGTGTGGACGGGGCTGAGCGCCGTCATCGGGTCCTGCGGGATGAGCGAGACGGTCCGCCCGCGCACACTGCGCACCGCGCGCGGGTCGGCGATGACGTCGACTCCCTGGAACCGGGCCTTGCCGGACAGGACCGCCAGCTCCGCGGGCAGCAGCCGCAGGATGCCCATGGCCGTGGTGGACTTGCCCGATCCCGACTCGCCGATGATCGTCACGGTTTCGCCCTGGCGGATGAGGAAGCTGACGCCGTCGACCGCGCGGACGATGCCGGCTTCGGTGATCAGCTCGATCTGCAGGTCTTCGACCTCCAGCAGGGGACGATCGGCCTCGTCGAACTCGGCTGTCATGCTCGGCTCACCTTCCCTTTCCGCCTGCGGACGCGGTCCCGAAGCCCGTCTCCGAGCAGGTTGACGCCGACGACGAGCAGCACGATGACCAGTCCGGGCAGCGTGACCAGCCACCACGACGTCGTGATGTAGTCCTGGCCGTCGGAGATGATGCGGCCCCAGGTGGCGAACGGGCGCTGCGGACCGGCGCCGAGGTAGCTCAGCGCGCTCTCCAGCAGCACGGCCTGGGCCAGCAGCAGCAGGATCACGAGTGTGGCCTGCTTGACGACGTTGGGCAGCACGTGCCGGAGCAAAGTGGTGACGCGGCGCAGGCCGAGCACCCGGGCCGCGGCCACATAGGGTTTCTCCCGCTCGACGAGCACCAGGGAACGGGTCAGGCGGGCCACCTCCGGCCACTGCGCGATCGCGATCACGAAGGTGATGACCGGGATGGAGGGGCCGAAGAGCGCGACGACCAGCAGCAGCATCAACAGCAGCGGCAGCGAGAGCTGGGCTTCCAGCAGGCGGGAGACCACGGTGTCGACCCAGCCTCCGAAGAATCCGGCCGCGGCGCCGGCGACGAGGCCGATGAGGCCGGACACGAGGATGGCCAGCACCCCGACGGTGAGCGAGACCTGGCCGCCGTGCAGGACCCGGGAGAGGAGGTCCCTGCCGAGCTGGTCGGTTCCGAACAGGTGCCCGCCGGTCAGCGGTGGCAGGCGGCGCAGGCCGAGGCTCTGCTCGTCCGGCCCGGGGATCGGCAGCACATTGGCCAGGGCGACGGGCACGACGACCAGGGCCGCGCACACCGAGCCGACCCACAGCTTCAGCCGCGCGCCCTTGCGGCGGCGGACCGCCGCGGATCGCGCGAGATCCTTGGCGGTCACCGCGCTGGGCCGCGCGGAGGGCTCCGGGATGTCCTGGCCCCTGAAGCCGTCGGCGGGGCCGGCCTCCATGGCGGTCATGAGGCCACCGCCTTCCCGAGTCGTACCCGCGGGTCGAGCAGCGGGTAGGTCAGATCGATGAGGAGTTGGACGGCCACCGTCAGGATGGCCGTGACCAGTACGGTCGCCTGGATCAGCGGGTAGTCCCTGGTCTCCAGCGCGCGTACGACGAGCGATCCGACACCCGGCCAGGCGAAGACGACCTCGACCACCACCACGCCGTTGAGCATGGCGGCGAACCGGGTGCCGAGCGCGGTCACCACCGGGACGGCCGAGTTGCCCATGGCGTAGCGCCAGGTCAGGCCGCGTTCGGAGATGCCGCGGGAGCGGGCGATCGTCAGGTAGGGAGCCGCGAAGCCGGTCCCCATCTCCCGGCGTACCAAGCGGGAGATCAGCGCGATCTGCAGGATGCCGACCGTCACGGTCGGCAGCACCAGGCCGCCCCAACTGGTGAAACCGGATGCCGGCAGCACGGGGACGAGCACCGCGAAGATGGTCAGGAGCATGATGCCGCTCCAGAACTCCGGCATCGACTGGCCGGCGATCATGGCGACGTTGGCCCCCAGCTCGCGGGCGGTGTCGGCGTGCCGCGCCATCCAGACGCCGAGCGGGATGGCCACGACCGCGGCGAACAGGATGGAGGACACGGCGAGCATGACGGTGTACGGCATCCGGCTGAGGACGACGTCCAGGGCGGGGGCCTGGAAGGAGAAGGACGTGCCCAGGTTGCCGCTGAACAGGTCACGAACGAAGATTCCGTACTGCTGTATCAGCGGTTTGTCCAGGCCGAACTGGACGCGGATGCGTTCGAGCTCCGCCGTGGTGGCCAGGGGGCTGGCGTAGGCGGCCGCCGGATCCCCCGGCGCCAGCCGTACGAGGACGAAGACTGTGGAGACGGTCAGGAAGATCGCCAGGATGCTCTGCCCGACACGTTGGGCGACATATCGGACCACGATTCATCCATTCAGCCGGACAGCTGCCAGGTCGTAGGAGTTGGTGGGGCTGAGCAGCACGTTCTGCACACGCTTGCGCCGGGCGATGACGGTCTTGGGGACGAAGGCCCACATGCAGGGCCAGGTGTTCCAGATCTCCTTCTGGGCGGTGGCCAGCAGGGCGTCCCGGGCCGTCTTGTCGGTTTCCCGAGAGGCCTTCTGGAGCATTTCGGTGATCTTGGGGAACACGTAGCCGTGGTAGGTGTCCCGGGTGGCCTCCTTTTCCTCCGTGCCGGCGAACATGCCCTGCAGCGGAGTCAGCGCCAGCCCGGTCGGGCCGGGGTAGCCGTTGCCGAGGACGTCCCAGTCGCCACCCCGGCCCTGTCGCCACTTGGAGATGTCGCCGCCCGGCTGGAACTGCTGGAGTTCGGCCTGCACGCCGACCGCCTTGAGCATCTCCACCACGGCCTCCATGACGCTCGTGTCGTTGGCGAACTCCCCGGTCTCCCAGATGATCTTGATTTTGAGATCTTTCACCCCGGCGGCCTCGAGCATCTGCTTGGCCTTCTGCGGGTTGTAGACGTACTCGCCCGTCTGCACCGCCCCGGTCAGGGTGTCGGCCACCACGCCTCGGGCCTGGGTCACCGAATCGGCGAAGACGTCCTTGATCAGGGAGGGGCCGTTGATGGCGTAGCTGAGCGCCTCGCGCACGCGCGCGTCGGCGAGGGGGTGCCCGGAGGGCTTGCGGAAGTTGTAGAAGAGCTGCGTGATGCGCGTGCTCGGCACCTGCTGGATCTCCACGTCGCCGAGACCGGAGAGCTGGCTGATCGCATCGGGGGAGATCGCGTCGATCACGTCGACCTCGCCGCTGCGCAGGGCGACGACGCGGTTGGCCTCCTCCGGGAGGAACCTGACCTGCACGGTCTTGATCCCGGGCGCGGGGCCCCAGTACTTGTCGTTGACCTGCAGCGTGTACTCGCCGGTGCCGCGGTTCGCGGAGGTGACGACGTAGGGGCCCGAGCCGATACCGCCCTGAAGTTCCTCCGCCTTGTTCGCGGCGGCGGGGGTGATCAGGATGTTCGCCATCAGGTAGTCGAGTGTCGGCACCGGGTTCTCGGTCACGAGCTTGAAGGTGCTCGCGTCGACGGGGGTGACCGTCGGCCATTCGGGGAACAGGCCGGCCAGGAACGATCCGGGAACCTTCTGGTACATCTGCAGGGCCGTCGAGACGTCTTCGACCTTGATCGGGCTGCCGTCGGAGTAGCGGATGCCGTCACGCAGCTTGACCGTCCACTCGGTGGGAGCCGTCAGCTCGAACTTCTCGGCCAGGACATGCTGCACGGTGAGCTTCGGATCGATGAAGGTCAGTGCCTGGCGGACACCGCGCTGGACGCTGACGGCGGCATCGAACTGGTTGAGCTTGTTGTCCAGCGACACGAGTGAGCGGTTGAGCGCCAGCGTGAGGCCCGGACCGGCGGTGGAACCGGCACCAGAGCCGGCGCCGGGGACGGGCCCCGGTCCCGCGCAGCCGGCGAGGGGACCCAACGTCATGGCCGCGCCTGTGAGAGCACCGAGACGGAGAAGACTTCGGCGGGAGTACTGGGGGCCGCTTCCGAGATGAGTCACTGGGCTTCTCGCTTTCTGGACCGTCCTCAGCGGTGCGCTTCTCAGCGGCCGCCTGCCAGGACCGGATGTTTCCCACGTCACAACGACGTTGCTGCACCATTACATGCATGCGCGCTTCGCGCAAGTGCTCTAGCGCATTTTGTGCAAGCTGTGACATCATCCAGTCAAGACGACGGCTGCGCCGACGTGCACGCCTCGCTCCGGAGCGGATCGTTCATGGGTTCCGCGGGGGTAGCGAGAGCCTGCTTGAGGTGCATATATCGATCACATCGGGGGATTCTTTGACGCCCAGGAGAAGCACGGCCGCGCGCGGTGTCCTCATCGTGGCCGACGACCTCTCGGGCGCGGCCGAGTCGGCAGCGCGAATAATGATGCGCGAAACACGCACAAGGATTGTTCTCGCTCACCAGGCCGTGCGGGGCGAGTGTGATCCCGCCGAAATCCTGGTGGTCGACACCGACTCCCGGCACCGGCCTCCCACCGAGGCCGCCGCGGCCGTGCGTTCCGCGCTCGGCCTGGCCTCGGCCGGTCGCCCGCGGCTGGTCTTCAAGAAGATCGACTCCCTGCTGCGCGGCAACGTCGCGGCGGAGGTGGCCGCGCTCACGACGCCTGGGGCCGGCATCGTCGTCGCCCCTGCCCTGCCCGGCCTGGATCGGGTGGTACGCGGCGGCGTGCTGCACCTGGCCGGTGTGGCCCTCCACCGCGCGAACGCCTGGGCGGTGGACGGCGTCTCCGCTCCGACGTCGGTCGAGGCGGCCCTGGCGCCGCTTCCGGCCCGCGTGCTGGACCTGGCGACCGTGCGATCGGATCGCCTTTCCGACGCGATCGCCTCCTGCGCCGAAGACTCGCACATCGCGCTGTGCGACGCCGAGACGGATTCCGATCTGGACGCCGTGCTGCGTGCCGCGCTGGCCGTGCCGTCGGTGCGGCTGGTCGGATCCGGCGGGCTCGCCGACGCGCTCGGGCGTCATCTGCGGAGTCTCGGCGAAGCCGTCGAGGAGCATGAGCCCGTCCCCGCGCAGGCGGCGCGGCCCGGCGACCTGGCCCGCCCGGCGCCGCTCGTCGTGGTGGGCAGCGCCGAGCCGGTCGCGGCCGAACAGGTCCGCCGGCTGGTCGAGGCGGGAGCCGTACCCGTGGCCCTGCCTTTGACGGCGCTCCTCGGCACGCCCGGCGGACGGGACCCCCTCCCCCGCATCCCGATCGGCGACCAGGCGGTCGTGGCCTTCCTCGACTCCGCCGGCGCCGTCCTCCCTGCGGCCTCGCGTGACATCGTGGGGCGGCTGGCCGAGGTCGTCGCGGACGCGGTGCGCGCGTCCCCGCGGACGGTGGACCTCGTGCTGACCGGCGGCGAGACCGCCCGGCGCGTCCTCGACGCCCTTCAGGTGCGGGAACTGACGCCGGTCGGACAGGTGCACCCGGGAGCCGTCCACTCCCGGACGCCCGACGGCCGCTCAGTGGTCACCCGCCCGGGCAGCTTCGGCGGGCCCGGCTCGCTCGTCGAGATCGTCACGGCCCTGGCCCCGCACTCCCTCGGAACCCTTGACCCCACCCCTCCCCAGAACCAAGCGAAAGGTCCCCTAGTGAGCATCACCACCGCCCCCGTCGGCTCACAGCCGCGCACCTCGGCCACCCCGATCATCGCCGTCACCATGGGCGACGGGGCCGGCGTAGGCCCGGAAGTCATCGTCGGCGCCCTCCAGGACCCCCACATCGCCGAGCTCTGCCGTCCCGTCGTCATCGGCGACGCCGTCCGGCTGCGCCAGGCGGCCGGCATCCTCGGGATCGACGCCGAGATCGTGGCGGTCGACAGCGTGGCCGATGCCGTGTTCCAGCCGGGACGCGTCAATGTCATCGACCTGGCGCTGCTGCCGGAGGATCTGCCGTGGGGGAAGGTCTCCCCCGTGGCGGGGGCGGCCGCCTACCACTATGTGCGCGTCGCCAGCGGGCTGGCGATGTCCGGGGAGGTGCAAGCGATCTGCACGGCACCGCTGAACAAGGAGGCCCTGCACGCGGGCGGCCACATCTTCCCGGGACACACCGAACTCCTCGCGCACCTGACCGGGATCGACGAGGTGTCCATGATGTTGTCCTCACCGAAGATCCGGGTCATCCACGTCACCACGCACATCGGACTGATCGACGCGATCGCGAAGATCGAGCCCGGCCTGGTGGAACGAACCGTTCGCCGCGGCCACGAGGCACTGCGGCGTGCCGGGATCGAGAACCCGCGCATCGGCGTGTGCGGCATCAACCCGCACGCCGGGGAGAACGGCCTGTTCGGGTACGGGGAAGAGGCCGAGAAGATCGTTCCCGCCATCGAGGTCCTGAAGGCCGACGGCATCGACGTGCAGGGACCGCTGCCCGCCGACACGGCGTTCTTCGTCGCGGGGCGCGGAGACTACGACCTCATCGTGGCGATGTACCACGACCAGGGCCACGGTCCGGTGAAGATCCTCGGCATCGAGGCCGGGGTGAACATCACCGTGGGCCTGCCCGTCATCCGCACGTCCGTGGACCACGGAACCGCCTTCGACATCGCCGGGAAGGGCCTCGCCGAGGTCGGTAGCATGATCGAGGCGCTGCGGCAAGCCGCCCAGATGTCTCCCAGCCCGGCCGTCTGACCCCGGGGCGTTGAACGACAAGCCGAGAAGGAGGAGCGTTGTCCAGTAACTCTGAGCGTCGGCGCGCCGAGATCGTGCGTTTGGCCACGACCAGTGGTCTGGCCAGCGTCGAAGAGCTGTCCTCGACGTTCGACGTGACGTCCTCGACCATCCGGCGTGACCTCGCCCGGCTGACCGCGCAGGGTTTGCTGGCCCGCACGTACGGCGGCGCGATGGCCGTCGTCGCGCACCCCGAGGACTCGTTGCGCCAGCGCGTCGGTGACGCCTTCGAGGCCAAACGCGGAATCGCCCGGTGGGCGGCCCAGCAGATCGGAGCCGGCGAGTCCGTGTTGCTCGACGCCGGC
Source organism: Nonomuraea sp. NPDC050153 (assembly GCF_044460125.1). NCBI lineage: Bacteria > Bacillati > Actinomycetota > Actinomycetes > Streptosporangiales > Streptosporangiaceae > Nonomuraea > Nonomuraea sp. NPDC050153. Next base: position 125,908 of record NZ_JBITJQ010000007.1, on the reverse strand, counting down.
TCGACCGTCGCGGCGCTGGCTCATGAGCTGCGCTCCAGCACCCGGCTCCTGATCGCCACCACGAGCCTGACCGTGCTGAAAGAGCTCGACGACGTCGAGGGCCTCCATGTGGTCTGTCTCGGCGGCAGGCTGCGCCACCTCAGCCAGGGATTCGTCGGCCCCATCACCGAGACCTCCCTGGAGCGGATGTCGTTCGACCGCGTCTTCCTCGGGGCTGACGGAGTCACCGCGGACCGCGGGATCTGCGAGGCCGACCATCAGCAGACCCGGCTCAAGGAGCTCATGGCGCGCAGTTCCCACAGGACCTACGTGCTGGCGCATGCGGCCAAGCTCGGACGACGTCCGTTCCACGCCTGGGTCCGGCTCCCCCGGCCCTGGACGCTGGTGACCGACGCCGGCGCCCCGGAAGAAGTGCTGGCCCCGTTCTCGGCCGAGGGAATCGAGGTGGTCGTGGTCGACGCCGAAGGACAGATCAGCAAGCCGAAGCCGGCCGATCGCCCATAGCGTGGAGGGGCGCGGGATGGGCTCCTCGGTCAGGACGCCGTAGCCGATCAAGGTTCCGCCGGGTGAGAGCAACCGCAGGAGGTCTCCCGGTCTCCTGGTCTCGCGGTCAGCCGGTGCCGCCGGGAGAGATCAGGCCGGTCTCGTAGGCGACCACCACGGCCTGGACACGGTCGCGCAGGCCGAGCTTGGACAGGATGCTCGCGACGTGGGTCTTCACCGTGGCCACGCTGAGGGTCAGCCGGCCGGCGAGTTCGGCGTTGCTCAGGCCGGTGGCGAGCAGGCGCAGCACGTCCAGTTCCCGGGGCGTCAGCTGGGACAGATCGCGGTGGAGGGTGGGCTGCGCATTGTCCCGGCGGGCGAAACGCTCGACCAGGCGGCGGGTGATGGTGGGCGCGAGCAGGGCGTCGCCGGAGCGCACCAGACGTACCGCGGCCACCAGGTGCTCGGGTGAGACGTCCTTGAGCAGGAACCCGCTCGCGCCCGCGGCGAGCGCGGCGTACACATAGTGGTCGAGGTCGTAGGTGGTCAGGATCAGCACGCGGGTGTCCTCGGCACCGCCGGCGAGGATCCGCCGGGTGGCTTCGAGGCCGTCCATCTGCGGCATCCGGATGTCCATGAGCACGACGTCGGGCCTGGTACGGCGGACCGCGGCGACGGCCTCCTCCCCGTCGGCGGCCTCGGCCGCCACTTCGATGCCGTTGGCGGTGAGGATCATGCGGAATCCCGTGCGTACCAGTGCCTGGTCGTCGGCGATGACGGCCCGCAACCTCTCGGTCATGCGGTCCTCCACGGGACGCGGGCCTTGATCCGGAAACCGCCCCCGGCCGTTCGTCCGGCGTCCAGGGTCCCGCCGTAGACGGCGAGCCGTTCGCGCAACCCGATCAGGCCCCGGCCGGCACCGGTCCGGGACCCGGTAGTCCGTGTCCCGCCGGTGTCGGTCACCTCGATCTCCAGCCAGTCGCCGTCATGGCCGATCGTCACGGACGCTGCGGCCCCGGGCGCGTGCTTGATCGTGTTGGTGAGGGCTTCCTGCACGACGCGGTAGGCGGCGAGGTCGATCCCGGGAGGCAGCGGCCCGGGCGGCGACAGCGCGACGCGCACCGGCACTCCGGCGGCGCGCACTCGTTCCACCAGGCCGTCGAGCTGGTCGAGCCCGGGTTGGGGTTCGAGCCCGTCGGACGGCCCGTCGAGGCGTTCGCCGCCCGGTCCGGCGAGCAGGCCCATGACATGGCGCAGCTCGGCCATGGCGGCCCGGCCGCCGGACTCGATCGCGAGCAGAGCCTGCTTCGACTGTTCCGGCTCCGCGTCCATCACGCTGCGGGCCGCGCCGGCCTGGATCACCATCACATTGACATTGTGGGTCACCACATCGTGGAGCTCGGCGGCGATCCGGGACCGCTCCTCGGTGACAGCCCTGCGCATGGCGTCCGCCTGCTCCTGCTGCAGCTCGGCGAGCCGGTGCCGGCTGGCTCCCAGCTGTCGCCGCCAGAAACGGACGAAGCTGGCGAAGAACCCGACGCCCAGCAGGAGGACGAACGGCCCCACCCAGCCCGGCAGTGCAGGCGCGACGTCCCCGAACCCGGAGCCGGCGAGCCCGGCCGCGAGCACGAGGCCGCCCATCGCCAGGAATCGGTTACGGCTGTGGACGATGGCGCCGTACGCGGCGACAGCGCAGGCCAGCACGGTGATCCAGGTCGCGTCCGCGTGTGTGGCCCGCGCCGCCAGCAGCACCACCCAGAAGGTGATGAGCGGGTAGCGGCGCCGCGCCGCCAGCGGCAACGCCGTCAGCGCCACGAGGAACGCGGGCGGGTCGTCCTGGGACGGAAGCTGGACGAGCCGATTGCCGAAGGGTGGGGATGCGCCGGGAGGTAGTGCGTGGTCGGCCGGGGAACCAGGCCGGAGGCGCAAATACTCGATCGCTGCGGGCTGATGCGCGGGGCCGATCGCCGGATCTTTCACCGCCAGGGCCACTGCGATGACCGTCAGGACGATCGCGATCACCACGTCGGCGGCGAGTGCTCTACGAGACAGCCTTGGGGGTCCGTCGCCACGCTGATCCGAGTAGTCCTCGTTCAGCCGGCTGTACAGGTCGAGCACATGCCGCCACCACGGCCGTCGTTCACCGGTTTCCACCGGCACATTGTCACGCCTGCCCCGTCCGTCCCGCATCGGCCGTCGTGACGGGGTTTCACGGTCTTCGGGAGTAGATCTCAGGGATGAGCCGGCGGCCCCTCGTTCTCAAGCGGTAGGCGATCTCGCTTTGACGGCCGAAGCGCACCGGCGTGGGCAGTTCCTAGTTTCGTTCCCGGCACCACGCCGCCGTGGAGCCGCGACCTCGACGATCGAGGCGCTGTTCATGATTCGAGGAGGACATGGCGTGAGCTCTGTCTTGGAGGCCCAGGGACTGGGCAAGAGGTACGGCAAGCGCTGGGCGCTGCGCGAGTGCACCATCGGCATCCCGGCGGGCCACGTCGTGGGGCTGGTGGGCCCCAATGGAGCCGGCAAGTCCACGCTGCTGAAGCTGGCCGGCGGCCAGCTGGAGCCGACGGCGGGCGGCATCACCGTGCTCGGCGGCCGGCCGGGGGGCACGCCCGCGCAGCTGGCCAGGGTCGGGTTCGTCGCCCAGGACACCCCTGTCTACGCGGGCCTGACCGTCGCCGAACACCTGCGCCTGGGAGCCCGGCTCAACCCCCGCTGGGACACCGCCCTGGCGCGGGAACGCATCGCGCGACTTGGGCTCCTCCCCGCGCAGCGGGCGGGCAGGCTGTCGGGCGGCCAGCGCGCCCAGCTCGCCCTCACCCTGGGCCTGGCCAAGCGGCCCGAGCTGCTGATCCTGGACGAACCCGCGGCCGCGCTCGACCCGCTGGCCCGTCACGAGTTCATGCAGGGACTGATGGAGGCCGCCGTCGAACACAAGCTGAGCGTGGTGCTCTCCTCCCATCTGGTCTCCGACCTCGAACGGGTCTGCGACTACCTGATCGTGCTCGTCGACTCCCGCGTCCAGATCGCCGGGAAGACCGACCGGCTGGTGGCCACCCATCACCGGCTCACCGGCCCGCGCCACGATCCCGACCGGCTGCCCGCCGGCCGGCAGGTGGTCTCCGCGCGGCACACCGAGCGGCAGAGCACGTACGTGGTCCGTGCCGGCGCCCCGGTCCACGACCCCGCCTGGACGGTCAGCCGGCTCAGCCTGGAGGACCTCGTCCTGGCCTACATGGACAGGCGCACCGCCGACCTGGAGGTGCAAAGATGATCTGGCTGACCTGGCGCCAGCTCCGCGGCTCGGCCGCGCTGACGGCCGCCGTACTCGTCGTCCTCACCGCTGTGCTGGCCCTGACCGGCCCGGATCTGGCCTCCCACTACGCCGCGGGGATCGCCGGCTGCACCTCGGACAACACCTGCGACGACTTCTTCGACCGCTTCTTCGACACCTACCAGATCCCCTTCCTCGCCCTCACCGTCGTCGTGCTGATCCTGCCGGCGCTGGTCGGGCTCTTCTGGGGAGCACCGTTGATCACCCGCGAGCTGGAGTCGGGCACACACCTGCTGGTGTGGAACCAGAGCGTCAGCCGCGGCCGCTGGCTGGCGGTCAAGCTCGGGCTCACCGGCCTGGCCGCCATGGTCGCCACCGGCCTGTGCGGCCTTGCGGTCACCTGGTGGTCCGAACCCCTGGACAAGTCAGCGGTTCCGGAAATGGCCCGGATGGCTCCTGTGGTGTTCGGCGCGCGCGGCATCGCCCCGATGGGGTACGCGGCCTTCGCCTTCGTCCTGGGCGTGACCATGGGCGTGCTGGTGCGCCGCACGCTTCCCGCCATGGCACTCACCCTGGTCGCTTTCGCCGCGATCCAGCTCGCCGTGCCGCTGCTGGTCCGTCCCCATCTGATGCCCCCGGTCACGTCGGCTTTCGAGCTCGGCCGGACGAACGTGGAAGGCCTCGTGCCGCAAGGGCAGGAAGGCGGCGCCATGCAGGTTTTCCTGAGCACGTCGGCCGTTCCCGGCCACGCGGGCGCCTGGGTCCTGTCCAGTGATCTGGTCGATCCGTCCGGACGTACCGTCTCCGGCGGCGATGGAGCCTCGGGGCCGTCGTCGACGATCGCGCGGTCCATCCCGGTCTCCACGACGTCGGGCCCCTGCGCACAATCAAGGGCACAGGGCACGGACGCGTGCACAGCGGAGATCAACCGGCTCGGCTACCGGCAGCAGGCGACCTACCAGCCCCTTGAGCGCTTCTGGCCCTTCCAGTGGATCGAGACCGGGATCTACGCCCTGCTCACGCTCGGCCTCACCTGGCTCTGCTTCTGGCGGGTGCGGAGAGGCTTGTCATGACCGTCGTCAGGATCGCGGCCGCCGCTCTCGCCCTCCTCCTGGCGGCGGCCTGCACGGCACCGGCGCCGCCGCGCGGCCAGGCGGGCACGGCGGCCGGTACGGTCTGCGCGCCGCCCCAGGGAGCGCCCGGACCGGAGAGGCCCACCACGATCGACGTGATCGAGCAGGCGTACTTCTGCATCCTCGGCAACTACTACAGCGGCGCCACGCTGGACGCCCGCGCGCTGCTGACCGCCGGATTCGCCGCCCTGACCCAGGAGCTCAACCGCGATGGGCGCGACCTGCCGGGGGCCGGCATGCCGGCGCTGACCGGCGACCGCAAAGCCGACTGGGCCGCTTTCGAGACCGCCTACCGCAAGATCACCGATCAGGTGCCCGGCCTGCGCGACAAGCTGGCCGTCGGCACCCTTGAGGCCATCGTGGCCGGCCTCGGTGACGACCACGCCGGCTGGACGCACGACGTCAAGCAGCCGCCGGACTACTACGACGGAGACGGCTACGGCCTGGGGCTTGCGGCGAACGTGGACGCTTCGCAGGCGGACGGCAACCTCGGCGTCGCCCTCGCCCCGCTGTTCGTCACCACCGTGCAGGGTGGCGCGGCGCGGGCCGCCGGGCTGCGGCCGGGCGACATCATCGAATCGATCAACGGATCGGCGCCCTTCATCGACGGCCGAGCCACCCCCGCGATCAACGCCCTCTACCCCCGGTATCCGGAAGCGCGCCCCGTCAAGCTGCGGCTCCTGCGGCAGAGCACCGGCCGCCGCTGGAGCGTGACGCTCAAGCCCGGCCTCTACCAGCGGGACCTGGCCACCCTGCAAGTGGTGCAGTCGAAGCTGCTGGACGACGACATCGCCTACGTACGGATGACCGCGTTCGCCCCCGACTCCGCGGACCGGGTCCTGCGGGCGATCTCCAGGCTGCGCGAGGGCCGGACGCTGTCCGGCGTCGTGCTGGACCTGCGCGGCAACGGCGGCGGCAGCCCCACGGAGGCGACCCGCCTGGTGAGCGCGTTCGTCCACGGCAAGGTCACCGCCTACCACTGCGCTGTGGACGGCAAGTGCGCGACCTCGCGGACCGACGACACCGTCGAGCTGGTCGACCTGCCGCTGATGGTGCTCACCGACCGCGGCTGCGCCTCGGCGTGCGAACACTTCAGCTCCGCGGTCAAGGATCTGCGCGCCGGCCGGCTGATCGGCACCAGGACCGCCGGCGTGATCTCCGGCCCGGCGCAGGCGTACCTGCTGCGTAACAACACCCTGCTGGGCTTTCCCGCCCAACACCACCTGGGGCCCGACCGCGAGGTCATCGACCGGATCGGCGTGCCACCCGACCACCACGTGCCCCTGACCCCGAAGGACGCGGCCGCCGGGCGCGACCCCGCCCTGACCAAGGCCCTGACCTTGCTGCACAAGTGAATGGACCTCTCCATGAGACAGCTCCTGGCCGTCGCCGCGGGACTGGCCGTCCTGGCCGCGTCCGCCTGCTCCGTACCCGCGCCGCCCCGATCCGACGCCGTGCCCGCCGCGCCGGCCGGGCCTGCCACCCTGCCCGCCCCCACCGGCGCCCACCCGGTCGGCACCACCGCCCTGTACCTGAAGGACACCTCCCGCCCCGATCCCTGGAACCTCGACGTCGACGCCAGGGAACTCAAGGTCACCCTGTGGTACCCGGCCAAGCAGAAGGACGGGCGGCGGGCGCCGTACATGACTCCCAAGGAATCGGAGCTCCTCCTGAAGGGCACCAATATTGCGAGCGCGCCGTACGACACGCTGAGCAAGACCCGGACGAACGCCATCGAAGACGCCGACCTCGCTGGGCGGAAGCTGCCGCTGGTGGTGCTCTCCCCCGGCTTCACCAAGCCGATGAGCACGCTCACGTCCCTGGCCGAGGAACTGGCCGGCCGCGGGTACGTCGTGGCCGGGATCGACCACACCTACGAGAGCTACGCCACGACCTTCCCCGACGGGCGCGTCGCCGAATGCCTCGCCTGCGACAGCAACTCCGATCCCGGCTTCGGCGCAGGGCTGGTCGCGGGCCGGGCGGCCGACGTCTCCTTCGTCCTCGACCAGTTACCGTCGAAATGGGATGGTTCCGACCGGATCGACCGCTCCCGCATCGCGATGGTCGGCCAGTCGATCGGCGGGTCCAGCGCCATGGCGACCATGCTCGAAGACTCCCGGGTGCGAGCCGGGGTCGACATGGACGGCACTGCCTACGCCCGCATTCCCAAGAGCGGGTTCTCCCGGCCGTTCATGTTCCTGGGCTCGGCGCAGCACGTCTCCGGAGGCCCTGCCCCCACGTGGGATCGCGACTGGAAGCTGCTGACCGGATGGAAGCGCTGGATCGTGCTGACGGGCGCGGAACACCAGTCCTTCACCGACACCCCGCTGCTGTCGAACGCCCTCGGCATCAAGCCCGCCTACGGCGTCCTGCCCGCGGCACGCGCCGCCGAGCTCACCCGCACATACGTGACGGCCTTCCTCGACCAGCACCTGAGGGGGCAGCGGCAGCCCCTCCTGGACAAGCCGTCATCGCGCTACCCCGAGGCCAAGTTCTGCCCCGCGACCTGCGCTCAATCCTGAGGCGCGGCGGCCGAGGAGGTTCGTGGCGATGAGCCGCTCGGCCTCCGCCGCGGCGCCGGCCGGGTCCCTGCCGGTCATGGCCGGCGCCCAGCACCGGACCAGCCGCTGATAGGTGCCCAGGAACACGAAGGAGAAATCGCCGGGTGGACGGCCTTGGCCGCGACCGCGATCCCGGCCGGCAGGCCGGCGTTGCAGACGGGCACCAGGATCGTGCCCGCATCGGACAGGTCACGGCCGATCTCGATACCGGTGCTGCCGTGCCCGGCGATGACGTCGAAGTCGTCGGAGCCGACCACCGTGGCCGCGAGCCTGTCGGCCAGGGCCAGGCAGGTGTGCTCCCTCAGGGCCGGTGGCACGATCACCACCTCGGCGCCGAGCCGGCGGGCGGCCCCCACCTTCAGCTCCGGCGCGGTGTCCGGCAGGACGACGGTCGCCCGCACGCCGTGCCCGGCGGCGGAGTACGCGACAGCCTGGGCGTGGTTGCCGGAGGACTGGGCGATGACGTGTCCGACGCCCCGTTCGGCGAGGCGCGCCACGGCGTTCACCGCGCCGCGCACCTTGAACGAGTGGGTGTGCTGCCGATTCTCGGGCTTGATCCAGAGCCGTTCGCCGGGCAGCCGCAGCAGCGGTGTGCGCCGTACGTAGGGCGCGATCCGGGTCGTGGCGGCGGTCACGTCGGCCATGGTCACGAGGGTCATCCGTTCAGCACCTTCGCCTGGATGGCGTCGAGGTCGGCCGCTGACTCGGGCGGTGGCGCGGCGTCGGGTACCACGTCCTCGAGGTGGCGCAGGGGACGGTAGCGCAGCCCGAGCAGACCCCAGACCACCAGCAGCACCCCGCTGGCCAGCAGCACCGCCGCGGCGCCCCCGCCCGGGCGGGAGGTGTACTGCTGGCCTCTATCGCCTCGTGGACGCGGCCCGGTGCCGGCCATACGCAACCGGCGGTGGGCGGTCGCGGCCCGCGATCGGGGCGGGGTGTACCGCACGGGCGAACATCCAGGCCTCCATGGACATATCCAGCGATATATGGGAAAACTAACAACTGTCACATTTTTGGCGCAACGGAAGGAGGTGGGCCGATGACCGCGGCCGCATGGGGCCTGGGCGCGGCGGTGCTCCTGGCCTCGATCGTGGAGATGGTGGAGGCCCTGACGATCGTCATGGCGATGGGCATGACGCGGAGCTGGCGCTCCACCCTCATGGGCGTGGGCGCGGCCCTCGTGGCCCTGGCCGCCTTCACCGCCGCCGCCGGCTACGCCCTGGCGACCTGGTTGCCGGAGGCGGCGCTGCAGCTCGCGATCGGCGGCCTGCTGCTGATCTTCGGCCTGCAGTGGCTGCGCAAGGCGATCCTGAGATCGTCGGGACGCAAGGCCATGCACGACGAGGACCAGATCTTCGCGGAGGAGGTCGCCGCCGCGAAGGACGCGGGCGAGGTCAAGGGGCTCGACTGGTTCTCGTTCATGATCAGTTTCAAGGGCGTCTTCCTCGAAGGCGTCGAGGTCGTCTTCATCGTGATCACCTTCGGCCTGAGCGCCGGCAACCTGCCGGTGGCGATCGGGGCGGCCGTGATCGGCGTGCTCCTCGTGCTCGTCGCCGGCATCGCCGTCAGGGGGCCGCTGTCGAAGGTGCCGGAGAACACGCTCAAGTACGGCGTCGGCCTGCTGCTGGCCGGCTTCGGCACGTTCTGGGCGGTCGAGGGGCTCGGCATCTTCACCGGCAGCCGCGAGAGCCTGGAGTGGCCGGGCGCCGACCTGGCGATCCTGGTGCTCATCGCCGCCTGGTACGGGCTGTCGCGGCTGATGGTGCGCGCGCTCAGGCGTCCATCCCACGCGCGATCCGAGGTCGCGCCCACTGCTTCCGGGAGCCGGACATGAGGTTCATCCGAGGGTTCGGACAGTTCTGGTACGACCTGATCGTCGGCGACGACTGGAAGATCGCCGTCGCCGTGGTCGTCACGCTGGCACTGGGCACGGTGGCGCTGCTGGCGTTCGCGGTGCCGTCGATGGTGCTCACGCCGGTGCTCGGCCTCTGCCTGATGGCCGCCTTCGCCATCGCGCTGCGGATCGACGCGCGCGACCGGTAGCCGGCGGCGGGCCGGGGTGGGCGGCCCGCGCTCAGCCGGCGCCGTGCTGGAAGATCGCGGTGTCCTCGGCCTCGTACACCGAGGCGGCGAACTCCTCCAGCGTCCGCGCGCAGTCGTCGAGCGCCTTGATCACCTCTTTGCGCCGCGGCGAGCCCAGGACGTCACGGGCCTTGACCTTCTCGTACCAGCCCTTGAGCTTGGTGAGGTCCTCCTCGTTCTCCTCAAGTTCGCTGTACGTGAAGTGTTTGGCCCGCACCTCCTTGGCCACCTCTTCGTGGAAGTCGGCGCACTTGTCGAGGATCTCCTCGTACTCGTCGTCGCGGGCGGCGTTGTAGAGCGCGACCAGGTCGGACTCGCCGATGACCGACGAGGTGGTGACCAGGAACGCCTGCCCGGACATCGACTCGACGATCTCGCTGCGCAGCGCCCGCAGGGCCCGCTCGCTCTGCGGCGTGCGCGGCGCGGCGGCCGCGGAGTTCTGCAGGTAGACGGCCCCGAGGGTGCGGAGCTTGCGCCAGACCGCGGCCCGCAGCCTGGTCGGCTCGCTGGGCACCCGGTAGATCAGCATGAGCCAGGTGACAGCCTTGGCCTGCTCGGCGACCTGCGCCCCGCCGCCCTTCGCCTCCTGCGTGCCCGGCACCGCGCCTCCTTCTCCGAACGGGACCACTCGATCGTATCCGTGCGCCTGGCCTCTTTCGCCGTGGACAAGGCGGCCGCCCCCAACTGCCCATTAGTAAGTAATTGTCACAAATGTTTCCAAAGTCCTTTTTATGAGGCATCAGGTGCATTTGGGCGGATATCAGTGCCTATTGAGGACAAGCAGGGAGGTGACAGGTCGTGTCGGACACAATGTCCAACCGAGCTACGGAAACCGGTCAGGCCGCGACCGTGCCGAGGGCCAGGACGTACGAGGGCGGCCCGGGAGCCGGGCTGGTCACCGAGAAGGGCACCACCAGGATCGAGGACGTCGTCGTCGCCAAGATCGCCGGGCTCGCCGCGCGCGAGATGTCCGGCGTCCACGCCATGGGCGGGGGCGCGGCGCGCGCGTTGAGCAGCGTACGCGGCATCGTCGGTGTCGACGAGAGCGTGACGCAGGGCGTGTCGGTGGAGGTGGGCGAGCGGCAGGCCGCCATCGACCTCGACCTGGTGGTGGAGTACGGCATGGCGATCCCGGACCTGGCGGGGGCAGTGCGGAAGAACGTCGTGAACGCGATCGAGCGGATGTGCGGGCTCGAGGTGACCGAGGTCAACATCCGCGTCGACGACGTCCATCTGCCCGAGCAGGACCGCGACCGGGAAAGCGACAAGAGCCGCAGGCAGGAGACCGAGCCGGAGCCGCGGGTCCAATGACGGACGCGGGCCCGGCCCCAAGGTCCGGTGCGAGCCCCGGAACCGGAACGTGCCCGGCCGGGGACGCGGGCTCCAGGGTGGACGACGGCTTCGGGACGGGCCCCGAGGACGAGGCGCGGGCGATCGCCGAGCGGGCGCGATCATGTGCCGGCGTGGCCGGGCTGTCCGGCGGCCTGTTCGGGACCGTGGCCACCTACCTGCCGGGCCGGCGGCTGACGGGCGTCTCCGTGAACGACCGCGCGGTCGAGATCGCCATCGTGGCCACGATGGACCGCCCGCTCCCGGAGACCGCCGACGAGGTGCGGCGAGCCGTGACGGACCTGGCCGGCGAGCGCCTGGTGAACGTGCGCATCGACGACATCGTGGAGGGACCATGAACAACCAGTGGCTACCGCTGATCGGGATGACCGTCGGCATCGTTCTCGGGATCGTCGGGGCGTTCGGCGGGCTGATGGCGTTCCTGATCGTGCTGGTGCTCGGCGCCGTCGGCTACCTCGTCGGCAGGATCGCCGAGACCGGCGAGGTGAACCTGTCCGTGAGGCGGAAGTGATCGCTGCCACCGGCACGGGCGCCGTGGCAGGCAGCGTGGCAGGCACCGGGGCCGTGCCGGTGCTGCGTCCCGCGCCTCCGCCGCCCGAGATGCGCGGGCGCACCCGAATCGCGGGCCGGGTGGTCGCCAAGATCGCCTGCTGCGCCGCCGAGGAGCTTCCCGAGGTGCTGCGGGTGCGTCCCGGAGGCACGTCGCGGTCGCGCCGGCCGGACGCCGAGGTCCGCGGCGAGCAGGCCACGGTTCACCTGAACGTGAGCGTCGCCTACCCGTCGCCGCTGCGCGCCGTGGCGGCGCGGCTCAGGCAGCACGTGATCGCTCGCGTCGCCGCCCAGACCGGCCTGAACGTCACCCGTCTGGACGTGACCATGACCGGCTTCGGCGGTGACCTGCCATGACCGGGCGGACACCAGGGCCAGAGGACGTCGCCGTTCCTCCTGAAGGCGGTCCCGGAGACGCCCGCCAGGCGAAGCGTGACAAGGCCGCCGATCGGGCGGCTGTGCGGGCGTTCCGCCCGTCCAGGAGGGCGCCGGCCATCGTGGTGGCCCTGCTGCTCACGCTTCTGGGCCTGCTCGTGGCCGCCGAGACCGTCTCCGCGCTGCTCGGCGATCCGCTGCGCCTGGTGCCCTACGACCGGATGCTCGGCTGGGCGGTCTCCACACCGTGGTCGAACCCGCTGTTCGTGCTGGCCTCGATGGTCGTGGCGCTGCTCGGGCTGGCGCTGCTGATCACCGCTCTGGTGCCGGGACGGCCGCGCATGATGCCGGTACGCACAGGCGACCCCGACGTGATCATCGGACTGCGCCCCAAGAGCTTCACCAGGGCCCTGGCACACGCGGCCGAGGAGGTGCCGGGCGTGCACTCGGCCCATGCCACGCTTCGGGGCTGGACCGTCGCCGTCACGCCCTCCACGTCGGGGTGGGACAAGGAGAGGTTCGCCCAGGAGGTGCGCGCCGCCGTGCTCGCCAGGCTGGCGGGACTGGACCTCGTGGAGCCGTACCGGGTGACCGTGGACGTCAAGGAGCGCAAGTGAACAGGAAGACCAGCCGGGGCAACCGATGGGGACTCGCGCTGGTCGGGATGGCGCTGATCGTACTGGGCGGGCTCGCGACGGCCCGCGGGCTGGGCGGCTTCGGATCCGCCCGGACCTCGATCGTGGACGGCGGCGTGCAGGGGTTCTTCGCCCGCAACAGCCCGGCGATCTGGTGGGCCGTGGCGATCGTGTCGATCGTGGTGGCGCTGCTGGCGTTGCGCTGGCTGTCGGCACAGGGCCGCAGGGAGATCACGCACCGCCCGATCCGGTTGGAGAGGTCGCCGACCGGCCTCTCGGAAGTGTCCGCGGACGGGATGGCGCACGCGGTCGCCGCCGACGTGGCGTCGAGCCCGGCCGTGTTCAGCGCCGACGCGGGCTTGGCCGGCTCGCATCACCGCCCTGAAGTGCGGCTACGCGTGGTCGCCGACGAGCGGGCGCCCATGGGCGAGCTCAGCCGGCACCTGTCCACGTTCGCGCTGCGGCACATGCGCGACGCCCTGCAGCTTGATCATGTCCAGGCGGTGGCCCGCGTCAGCCTGGAACCGCCGCCCACCCCGCACCGGACGGTGCGCTGACCACACTTACCCCGGCTTCGCCAAGGATCAGTAGCCCGCCGGCGCCGGCCAGTGGCGCTCGACTCCGATCTTGTCCAGTTCCCCGGTGAACTCCTCCAGCAGGGTCTCCTTCTCCCTGACCTCCTGCGGCTCCACCCCCCGGCGCAGGCAGTACGCGGCCAGCCGGCCCGCGACCTCACCCACGTTCCACTCCACAGGATGCAGGCGAAAACACCCGTTCGAGATGTGCGTGGTGCCGATGTTCTTCCCCGCGGGCAGCAGGTTGCGCATTCTGACAGGCAGCAACGCGCCGAGCGGGATCTCGAAGGGCACGCTGGCGATGTCGATGTAGTTGTCCCCGCCGGTCGACGGGTGCAGGTCGATGCGGTACGCGCCGACTCCGACGGAGTCATGGTGCCGCAGCGTGCCGCGGTCGCCGCGGATGGCTCTGGAGACGTGGTGCTCGGTGACGGTGGTGACCGCGCGGACGCGCCTCGACTCCCTGACATAGGCGGACTTCGCCAGCCCGTCGGCGGTGCCGACCACGTCGTGGCGGAGCCGGAGCCCGGGGAAACCGGTGCCGCCGTCTGGGCGGGGCGCTTCGGTCTGGAGCCAGTACAGCAACGACAGCGACAGTTGCCTGGCCTCCCTGTGCGCCAGCGCCGCCGTGCCGGCGTCCACCTCGATGATCGGGCGCAGCCAGTAGTCGTTCAGCGGCCAGTTGACCAACGTGATGTCGGACGCGGCGAAGCCGGGCTCGAACAGGTCGCGGGCGAGGATCCTGCGGAACATCCACAGGTCCTTGTCCCCTGATTGGGCGCTCTGGTCGGCCAGCACCCCGCGGGGGTCACCGGGCGGGTTGGGGTCGAACCAGCGGGCCTCGGGCTCCAGGGTGCGCGGGTCCGGTGCGCTGAGGCCGAGCAGCGGCCCGGGCCAGAAGCCGGGCCGGTAGTCGCGCCAGAATCCGTAGTCCGAAGGCCGGTCGATGACGTGGTTCTCACCGTCGTGGTGGGAGACGGCGAAGCAGTAGGTGATGCCCTGCATGTTCAGCGGCTGGTGCTCGTCCGGCGCGTGCGGCTCGTCGTGCTCGCGGCGGGCCTCAGCGCCCGTGACGTACTCCGCCTGCGCCAGCGGCAGCAACTCGCCGGTCTCCGTCGCGTCGAGGACATAGGCGGCGGCGATGGTGTTCGAGTCGCCGGAGCGAAGGTCCAGCAGCGTGACGGCTCTGACGCGGTCACGGTCCACCTCGACGTCGACGGGGCGGTGTTCGAGGAGGACGCGCAGGCGCCCGGCGGCCACGTGGGGAGCCAGCATGGCCTGCAAGATCGCCAGGGAGACGCGTGGTTCGTGGCACAACTTGCTGACATATCCGGCGCCGGGGTTGAGCTCGCGCCAGCGCTGCGCGCCGCCGGTCATGGGGTACCAGCGCCGGTAGTAGTCGCGGATGGAGCTTCGCACGTCACGATAAGTGGCGGTGGCTCCGAAGCTCTCGATCCACGGGTGCTCGTCAGGGGGTACGGCCTGAGCGGTGAGCTGGCCGCCGATCCAGTCCGTCTCCTCGGTGAGGACGACGTCGTGGCCCGCGCGGCAGGCGGCCAGGGCTGCGGCGACGCCGCCGAGCCCACCGCCGACGATGAGGATGTCGGTCATGGATGCCTTTCGAGAGGGCTAACGGGGAGGTGCCGCGGTCTCGCCCGGCTCCAGCTCGCAGGTCATGAGCTGGTGCCTGGGGACCGTACGGTCTCCCGCGATGAGTTTCGTGAGCAGCCGGACGGCCGCGGCCCCCATTTCGCGACGGGGCACGGCGAAGCCGGTGAGACCCGCCGCGCGGTCGCGGGGGTCGCCGAGCGTGGCCAGGGAGAGGTCGTCGGGGAAGCGGAGACCCGCGCCTCCGGCGGCCGCCAGGAGGGCGCGGTGGGCGGCGTCGGTGTCGGTGGCCTCGGTGACCATCGCGGTGACGCCCTGGTCGTGCCAGGCGCGCAGGCGGTCGGGCGTCAGGTCGGTGCCGTCGGTGCGCACCACCTCGGCCGCCAGCCCGCATTCGTCCATGCCGCTTCTGAAGCCCGTCTCCCTGTCGACGGAGGTGATCGCCTCGTCGGCTTCGCGCACGTACAGGATGCGCTCGTGGCCCAGCCCCGCCAGGTGCCGCACCACGGCGGCGCCGGCGGAGACGTAGTCGGCGCCGACGTAGGGCAGGCGGTCGCCGAATTCGTCGTGCCGCCCTATGTAGACGACGGGCAGATCGGTGGCCAGCAGGCGGTCCATCTCCGGCACGGGCAGGTGCCTGCCCAGGAACAGGCAGCCGTCGGCCAGCCGTACCCGGTTGAGCACCTGGGCGTGCGGGCGCTCGCCCGTGACGCTGGAGGCGATGAACATCAGCAGGTCGTAGCCCTGCGCCGCCGACTCCTCCTCGATGCCCACCAGGAACGGGTAGTAGGCGTGGGACATCTCGGTGGGGAAGGTCGCGGTGAAGGTGTAGAGGCCGAGCAGGTTGTTCTGCCCGGCCGCCAGGCGGGTGGCGATCGGGTCGGGCATGTACCCGAGTCGCTCGGCGGCCTCCATGACCTTGCGCTGGGTCTCCTCGGCGATGCCCATGGCCGCGGCGCCGCCGCCGAGGATCAGGGACACGGTCGGCTGTGAGACGCCGGCCAGTCGAGCGATGTCCGCCTGACGAGGGCGACCGCTCGGTCTCATGGCATACCCCCCAAGTAGTAGTAGTTCACGGAGCCTCGATCCCGCCGTCGGGCCTGCGCACCCGCGCGGCCCACCGCTCGTGCAGGTGGGTTTCCGGCTGGTATCGCCTGGCGGCGTTCTCATCGAGGTCGATGCCCCAGCCGGGCCGGTCGGAGGGGGTGATGTAGCCGTTCACCGTCCGCAACGTTCCCGGGAACACCTCGTGCACGGTCTCCGGGTAGACATGCGCCTCCTGGATCCCGAACGCGGGGCTGGTGACGTCGAGCGTGACGTTGGCCGCCGCGCCCACCGGCGACACGTCCGGCGGCCCGTGCCAGGCCGTCCGCACCCCGGTCAGCTCGCACAGCGCGGCCAGCTTGCGCACGGGCGTCAGCCCGCCGACGGCCGATACGTGCAGGCGCAGGTAGTCGACGCCACCCGAGGTGATGAGACGCGCCGCGTCGGTCACCGAGGAGACCAACTCGCCGGAGGCGATCGGCATCGGCGCCGCCGCCCGCACCTCGGGCAGCCTGTCGAAGTGCTCGGGTGCGAGCGGGTCCTCCAGGAAGAACAGCCCGTACGGCTCCAGCGACCGCGCGAGCGCCACGGCCTCCTTCGGCGTGAGCCGGTTGTGCGCGTCGTGCAGCAGGCCGAGTTCCGCACCGAGGACCTCGCGGGCGCGCTCGAACAGCTTCGGCGTGCTCCGCAGGTAGTGGCCGACGTCCCAGCCGTCGGGATGGGGGCTGTCCGGATACCCGCCGGGCGTGCCGACGCCACCGTACGTGCCGAGCCCCGGCCCGCCCGCCTGCAGTCGCACGTAGCGGTAGCCCTGCTCGGCGAGCGCGGCGGCCCGCTCGATCGACTCCTCGACCTCGCCACCGCGGGCCCCGGTGTAGACGGCGGCAGCCGCCCTGACCCGCCCGCCCAGCAGCTCGTACACCGGGACGCCGAAACGTTTGCCCGCGATGTCCCACAACGCCTGGTCGATGCCGGACAGCGCGTTGTTGTGCACCGGCCCGCCTCTCCAGTACGAGGAGTAGTGCAGCATCCGGCCGATGTCCTCGATGTCGGCGGGATGCCGGCCGATGACCATGGGAGCGATGTGCCGCTCGATCGCGGCGACCACGGCGTGGAAGCGCTGGGTGAAGGTGGCGCAGCCCAGGCCGTACAGCCCGGGTTCGGAGGTGTCGATCCGCACGACGACGAGCGGGACCCCGCCCGGGGCGGTGACGATCGTGCGCACACCTGTGATGCGCAGCCCGTCCCTGGCCTGCCACGGCGCCTGCGTCTCCGGCATGATCATGATTGTCGCTCCTCCGGGAACGGATACCGAGCAGTGAATCCGAGCAGTCGCCTGGCCGGTTCGAGATCGATGGTCACGGTCCTGCCGGGCGACGCCGTACGGCGTGGCACGCCGGGGTGGTGCGCCGCGAGCAACTCCTCGGTGGGGGTCGCCACGAGCGTCTCGGGCGCGGCGACGAAGATGACCGGCGCGCCGTGCAGCGGAGCCGTCAGCCCGAGCAGGCAGGCATGCGCGGCGTCGCGCAGGTCGAGGTAGCTCCACACCTCGGTGGCCCCGGCCGCGGGATCCCCGGCCAGCCGCTCCGCGCGCGCGGCGAGCCTGACCTGGTCACCGAGGAAGGGGAAGCGCAGCGCGGCGACGGTCATGCCGTGCCGCCGGTGCATCATCGCCGCCGTGGCCTCGTCCACCTGCTTGGACAGCGCGTACGGGTCCTCGATCCGCAACGGCACGTGCTCGTCCAGCGGCAGGTACGGCGGGCTTGGGCGCGACCTGGCGAAGGGCAGGCCGGTGATCGACAGGCTACTGGCGATCACGGCCCGCCGTACCCCCTGCTCCCCCGCCTCGTTCAGCACCACGAACGTCGCCTGCGTGTTGGCCGAGAACACCACCTCGGGCGCCGCCACCTCGGGCGAGGCCAGCGCCGCCGTGTGAACGACGGCGTCGGCCCCTTCGAGGGCCGCGCGGACGGCGGCCGGGTCGCGGGCGTCGCCCACGACGACCCGCTCCGCCGTCAGCGGGCCGGGGTCCCGCTCGACGAGCGCGGTCACGGCGATGTCCCGCGACGCGAGTTCTGTCAGTACGGCGGAGCCGAGACGGCCTGCCGCACCGGTGACCAGGACCCTCATCCCTTCAGCCCCGTGAAGGCGATGCCCCGGATGATCTGCCGCTGGAACAGCAGGAACACCACGACGGGCGGGATGATCGCGATCAGCATCCCGGCGATGAGCAGGGCCTGGTCCGAGGTGTCCGCCAGCCGGGGCAGGGCCACCGCCAGCGGCTGACTCTCGGTGTCGGTGATGGCGATCATGGGCCAGAGGAAGTCCTTCCACGCGTTCATGACAGCCAGCAGTGATACCACGGCCAGGATCGGACGCGACATGGGCAGCACCACCCGGGTGAAGATCCGCCACGGCCCGGCGCCGTCGAGGCGCGCCGCCTCGAACAGCTCCTTGGGGATGCCGTCGAAGAACTGCTTGACCAGCAGGACGTTGAAGGCGTGCGCTCCGGCGGGTAACCACACCGACAGCGGGGTGTCGGCGATGGACAGGTCCAGGACGGTCAGGTACAGCGAGACCATCGAGACCGTGCCGGGCAGGAACAGCGTCGCCAGGACCGCGCCGTAGACGTACCTGCCGTAGGAGGGCCGCAGGACCGACAGCGCGTAGGCGCCTGTCGTCGCGACGAACAGCTGCGTGAACCAGGAGCCGCCGACGAGTACGACGGTGTTCGTGAGGTAGTGGCCGACCTCCAGGGTCGTCCACGCCTCCGCCAGGTTCGACCATCGCACGTCCGCCGGCCACAGGGCCAGCGGATGGCGCAGCGACTCCTGGGTGGAGGAGATCGCGCCCTTGAAGATCCAGTAGATCGGCCCGGCGCCCTCCAGGACCAGGGCCACGATGAGCAGCACCTGGGTGGTGCCCAGTCCGAGGCGCATCCCGCGCCCACGCCGTTCGGTGTCGGAGATCACTCCTCTCACTTCGTCCCCCAGGTTCTGGTGAGCCGCAGGTACACGGCGGACAGCGCCGCCAGCACCACGGCCAGGCTCACGCTCAACGCCGCCGCCGTGCCGTAGTCGCCGTTGACGAACGCGTACCTGTAGATCAGCAGCAGCACCGTGACCGTCGAGTCCTCCGGCCCGCCGTCGGTCAGCACGAACGGCTCGGTGAACACCTGGAAGGTGTTGATCACCTGGAGCAGCAGCATGATCAGCAGGATGGGCCGCAGTTGCGGCAGCGTCACGTGCCACAGCCTGCGCCACACCGACGCCCCGTCCAGCTCGGCCGCCTCGTACAGCTCGGTGGGCACGCTGGACAGCGCGGCCAGGTAGATGAGCACGACGCCGCCCGCGCCCGCCCAGGTCGCCTCCAGGATCAGGCTCGGCATCGCCATGCCCGTGGACTGCAACCAGGGGTACGGTCCCAGCCCGACCAGCCCGAGCAGCTGGTTGAACAGGCCGGAGTCCGGGTCGTAGAACCACTTCCACATCAGCACGGCCACCACCGGCGGAACCACCACCGGCAGGTAGACCAGCACCCGCATCAGCCCGGAGCCGCGCCGCAGCTCCGACATCAGCACCGCCAGGAAGATCGGCAGCGGGAAGCCGATCAGCAGGGCCAGGCCGGTGAACAGCAGCGTGTTGCGCACCGCCGTGCCCAGCAGGGGGTCGGCGAGCAGGGTGCGGAAGTTGTCCAGGCCCGCGAAGGTCGCCGCCTCGACCAGGTTGGTCTGCTGGAATCCGAGCACCACGCTGCGGATGATCGGCCACCACGAGAACAGGCCGAAGACCAGCACCGTCGGGACGAGGAACAGCGCGGCCGCGGCGCCCCTGCCCCGGGTCACTGTGCTTTCTCAAGCAGCGGCGCGACGCGCGCCGCCGCCTTGGTCAGCTCGTCGCGCGGGTCGGCGTCCTTGCGGGTCAGAACGGCCTGCACGGCGGTGTCGAGCGCGCCGTACAGGTCCTGGGCGGCGACAGGGGGCTCGACGACGTACTCCAGCTTCTCGGTGTCCTTCACGTAGGGCGCGAAGTTCGACACCGGGATGTTGGTGTGCTTGGCTATCGCGGCGTTCACCGGGCCTGAGACCGACGTGCCGTAGAACGGCAGCGTGGGCAGGCCGACGGCCAGCTTGTCCGCGGCGTTGGCCACGGCCAGCTGCTCCGCGGCCGCCGGGTCGTAGTTGGGCTTGAGGTAGTAGAAGTCGATCCACTTCACCGCGGCGGCTCGCTGCGCGGCCGTGGCCTTGGCGTTGACGGCCGCCACCAGCCCGCCCAGCAGCGTCGCCTTGCCGCCGCCCTGCTGCGGCAGCGCCGCGATGCCGAAGTCGTCCGGCTTGCCGGAGTAGAGGGTGGTGTAGCGGTTGTAGCTGTTGACGGTGCCGATCATCATGCCGATCTTGCCGGCGGCGAAGTCGCGCTCCGCGTCCTGCTGGGTGCGCAGCTGGTTGGCGCCCATGGAGTCGTCCTGCCACCGCATCGCGGACAGGTGCCGCAGCGCCTGCTCCGCCGGGCCGTCCAGGAGGGAGGGGACGTACCTGTCGCCCTCCTGCTTCTCCATCCGGCCGCCGAAGGAGTAGGTCATCGCGGTCAGGATCCAGCCGCCGGTGTTCTTGACCGTCATCTGCGTGTACCCGGCCGCTCCCGTCCCGGCGATCTTCTTGGCCGCCGCCCTGACCTCGTCCCACGTGGCGGGTGGCCGGTCCGGGTCGAGGCCCGCCTTCGTGAACAGGGCGCGGTTGTAGACCAGGCCCAGCGCGTACTCGGTGACGGGCAGGCCGTAGACCTTGCCGTCCGCGCCGGTCGCGGGGGCCAGCGCGCGGGGGTCGAAGTCTCCCGCGTGCGGCAGGCTCTTGATCTCGGTGCTGAGGTCGGCGACCTGGCGCCGGGCGATGAGCCCCGGCGGCTCGGTGAGCGGCACGGTCAGCACCGTCTCCGCGTTTCCACCGGCCAGGCGGGTCGCGAACGTCCTGGCGTCCCACTGCGTGTCGGTCGGCTTGATCTTGATGGTGGGGTTGGCCTTCTCGAACGCGGCGACGGCGTCGAGGAACTGCGTGCGGGTCTTCGCGGCGGTCGTGGGAGGCATGCCCGCCACGGTGATCACGGTCTTACCCGAGTCCCCACCCGACGAGCCGGACGAGCAGCCCGCCGTCGCGGCGGCGAGCACGAGCGCCCCCGCCATCCACCTTCTGGAGGCTGGCACATCCATGGCTACTCCTCTGGGTCAATGCGGATTAGGAGGCATCTAATCCGCATTAGGAAAGAGTGTCAAGGTGTTACCGATGGATTACCCGATGCGCACAGACCACCCTTGACACTCTCGTTCCGCCCGGAGTACACATCTTCCTAATCCGCATTAGGTCGACAGGGAAGAGATCTTCATGTCTGACATCCCCCGACGCCGCTTCCTCGGCGGAGCCGTAGCGGCCGGGCTCGCAGGGGCCTTGGTTCCCGCGGCACAGGCCCGGGCCGACACCCCTTCGATCTCCGCCGACGGCATCACGCTGACCGCCGGCGCCGACGGCGGCATCACCGTCCGCGACGGCGGCGGCGTCGAACGGGTCAGGCTCACCGGGTTCATGGCCAAGGACTCCGTCACCGGCATCCAGCGCACCACCGGCGGGACGCCGTCGCTCGTCACGCTCCAGGACGGCACGCAGGCCATCCAGGTCGACTACACGCTCCCCGGCACGGCCGGGGGAATCACCGTACGGGGCGTCTTCCGCGTCGCGCCGCACCGCGCGAAGCTGCGCTGGGAGGTCGGCGGCTCGACCACGCTGATCCCGGCCGGCTTCATGCTCGGCCGCACCGTCGTCTCGCCCTCGGCGCCCGAGTCCTTCGCCGCGCTGACGACGTGGAACCGCGACGCCGGCGGAGGAGTGCCGTACGAAAGCAATGCCGGTGTCGTCTACCAGGAGACCTGGGCCGACACCCGCGCCTACTTCCGGCTGGCCACCACCACCCCCGCCTGGACCAACGCCACCTGGATCCACGCCCCGGGCACGGGAACCGCGAGCGCGGCCGCGACGGAGGCCGACCTGGTGCTCGGCTCGATGCGACCGGCCGCGGGCGGCACCATGGGCGCGGGCCTGCCCCTCGGCGTGGAGGTCTGGACCGACCAGCCCTTCTCCCTCTGGGACGCCGGCGGCCGGCCCATGGCCCTGCACGCGGAGGTCGCCAACGGGGGAAGCGCCGCCCGCAGCGTGAAGCTGTCATGGTGGGCCCGCGACTTCGACGGCAGGATTCTGGCCGGCGGCAGCGTGACCGGCACGGTCGCGGCGGGAGCCGCGTGGAGACAGACCTTCACCGTCACCTCGCCACCCCGCGGGATCGTGTTCACCGAGGTGCGCGCCACCGCGGGCACCGACAGCGCGTTCGCCCGCACCAACCTCGCCGTCCTGCCGCCGCACACCTACCAGGCGGGCGCCGACAGCATGTTCGGCATCGCCAACTACCCGTGGCTGCTCCAGCCCGACGCCGCCGCTGTCGTGGGACTGATGAAACGCCTGGGCATCCAGCGCGTCCGCATCTCCTACGACGGCGGGCCGGGCCTCCCGCCCGCCGCCCTCGACGCGGCGGGGATCGGTCACAACATCGAGCTCGCCGGGATCCCCCTGGGCGGAACGGCCACCGAGGTCGCCGCCTGGGCCGACACGAACACGCAGAAGGCGATCAGCTCGGGTGCCGGCTACTTCGAGGTCGCCAACGAGGTGAACAAGCCATGGATGAGCGGTGAGACCGCCGCCGCCTACGTGCGGGACGGATTACGCCCGGTACGCGACCGGCTGACCGCCGCGGGAGCGCCCACCAAGGTGCTCAACGCCGGCCTGGCCGGCATGGATCACGTCTGGACCAAGAACTTCCACGACGCCGGCGGCTGGGACCTCATCGACGGGTTCGCCTTCCATCCGGGCAGGGGCAACTTCACGCCGGACTACGCGCCGCCTCCCGAGGAGTGGACGCAGGGCGCCAACGGCTCCTACTGGAACTTCCTCGGCGGCCTGCGCAAGGCCCGCGAGACGATCGCGGAGTACGGGCACAAGGAGCTGTGGCTGACCGAGGCCTACGCCTGCACGAAGCCGAACAGCTGGTGGCACGATACCTACCGGCAGGCCGCGGAGAACGTCCTGCTCACCCTGGCACTGGCCAAGGCCGAGGGGGTGCGCTGCGTGAACTGGTACCAACTGCACGACAGCGTCCTCGGCAAGCCGCAGATGGCCGACCCTGCCAACCCCGAGTACCACTACGGGCTCATGAACCGCGACACCAGCGCCAAGCCGTCCATGCTCGCCTACGCCACGGCCGCGCAGGTGCTGGACCGGGCGACGTTCGTGCGCTGGTTGAAGCCGGCCGACCCCGACCTGAAAGGACTGCTGTTCAGCACGCCGGAGGGACCCGTCTCGATCCTGTGGAGCAGGAAGGACGGGTACCTGCTCAACACCGACCACGCGCCGGGCTCCACGTGGTTCGCCGCGCCGGAACCGTGGGTGGACGGCTGGCCCACCAAGACGGAGCTGAAGGTGGCCGCCGCCGGCAGCTCGGTGAGGGAGCTCGACTGCCTCGGCAGGGAACGGCGGCTCACCGCCCGCGACGGCAAGGTCAAGATCCGGCTGGACGGCGCCCCGCGCATCTACTACGGCCTGACGGCGACCCCAGACCAGCTGCCCTGAGGCCGTTCGGCCACGAGGGCCGCGGCCCAGGCCCGTGACGGCCGGGGCGAGCGCGCCGCGATCGGCATCACCCGGGCAGCGGGCCGGAGCGTCCGGGATCGGCCCGGTCGCGGCACACCGCGGGTGCTCCTTGGTCAGGAACTGGACAGCGAATGGTCTGGGAACTGGTCAGGCGGAGAGCCGACACTCGGCAGGCCGGTGCCGCGACGGCGAACACCGTGCCACCGAGGAAGGCTGATTCGATCGTGACTGAACGCGTACGCGTGGCTGTGCTGGCGGGTGGGCCGTCCGCCGAGCACGAGGTGTCGCTGCAGTCGGCGCAGGCCGTGCTCGACGCGCTGCCGAGGGATCTGTACGAGCCCGTCGCCGTCCTCATCGACCGGCAGGGCAGGTGGCCGGTGGAGCTGCGACCCGATCTGGCGGACGTGGTCTTCCCCGTGCTGCACGGGCCGTTCGGCGAGGACGGCGTCGTCCAGGGACACCTGGAGACGCTGGGCATCCCGTACGTGGGCTGCGGCGTCCTGGCCTCCGCGGTGGCCATGGACAAGGTCGCCATGCGGCGCACGTTCCTGGCGGAGGACATTCCGGTCACCCCACATGTGTGGTTCACCGAGCACGAATGGCGCACCACCACCGACCACTGGGGTCTGGTGAAGTCGCTCGACTGGCCGATGTACGTCAAACCGGCCGGCATGGGCTCCTCCATCGGCATCTCACGGGTCACCTCGATGGAGGAGCTGCGCGCGGGCGTGGATCTGGCGCTGGCCTACGACCGGGTGGTCATCGTCGAACAGGGTGTGACCGCGCGCGAGCTCATCTGCGGCGTGCTCGGCGACCATGACACTCCGGCTGCCTCGGTGCCCGGCGAGCTCATCGTGCCCGGCGACTGGCTCGACTACGAGGCCAAGTACCTCAGCCAGGCCGAGATCGCCGCCATCCCCTGCGTGCTGCCGGAACGGGTGGCCGAGGACGTGCGCGAGCTGTCCCTGCGCGCCTTCCGGGCGATCGGTGGCTACGGCCTGTCCCGGGTCGACTTCCTCTACGAGGAGCACACGGGACGCCTGTACGTGCTGGAGATCAACACCATGCCCGGCTTCACCGCCCGTTCCGTCTACGCCAGGGCCTGGGCGGCGAGCGGCGTCCCGTACCCGGACCTGCTGCGCCGCCTCATCGACCTCGCGTTCGCCAGGAGCGGCTCGTGATCCCCATGACGCTGAACGAGATCGCGCAGGTCGTCGGCGCGAGCCTGCATGACGTGCGCGACCCGCAGGCGCTGGTGACGGCGCCCTCGGCGGTCGACTCCCGCGAGGTGGTGCCCGGCGGCCTGTTCGCCGCGACGGTCGGCGCCCGCGTCGACGGCCACGACCACGCGGCCGGTGCCGTCGCGGGCGGCGCCGTCGCCGTGCTGGCCTCAAGGCCCGTCGGCGTGCCCGCCCTCGTGGTCGAGGACGTCCAGCTCGCGATCGGCCTGCTGGCCAGGCACCTGCTCGAACGCATCAGCCCGACCGTGATCGGCCTGACCGGCTCTGTGGGCAAGACCACGACCAAGGACCTGCTGGCCCAGGTGCTCGAACGGCACGCCGCGACGGTCGCCACCGACAGGTCGTTCAACAACGAGCTCGGGCTGCCGCTCACCGTGCTGCGTGCCGACGCCGCCACCCGATACCTGGTGCTGGAAATGGGCGCGGGCCGCAAGGGCGACCTGACGTACCTGACCGGGCTCGCACCGCCCCAGGTCGGGCTGGTGCTCAATGTCGGCAGCGCGCATGTGGAGCGCATGGGAAGCGGGCCGGCCGACGTGGCCGAGGCCAAGGGCGAGCTGGTCGAGGCACTTGCGGCGGACGGGTTCGCGCTGCTCAACGCCGACGACCCGTACGTCATGGGCATGGCCGGCCGCACCAGGGCCCGGATCCTGTTGTACGGCAGGTCGGCGCAGGCGCAGGTGCGCGCCGAAGGCGTGCGGATGGCCGGCCGCGCGCGAACCGCGTTCGAGCTGGTGACACCCTCCGGCCGCGCCCCGGTCGAGCTCGACCTCATAGGCGAGCACCAGGTGAGCAACGCCCTGGCCGCCGCCGCCGTGGCCACCGCACTCGGCTTGGGCGTCGCCGAGATCGCCGATGGGCTGAACGCCGCACGGCGGCGCTCCGCGGGCCGGCTGGAGATCGTCGAACGACCCGACGGCATCACCGTCGTCAACGACGCCTACAACGCCAGCCCCGAATCCATGCGGGCCGGGCTGCGGGCGGTGCAGGCCCTGGCCGGCGCCCGTCGTACCGTCGCCGTGCTCGGCGCGATGGGGCAGCAGGCGCACGCCTCCCGCGCCCGGCACGCGGAGATCGGCCGGCTCGTCGCCGGCCTCCGCTTCGACGTGCTGATCGCGGTCGGAGCAGGGGATCCGCTCGCGATGGCGGAGGCAGCGGAGTCCTCGAACCAGGGCGTGGCCGTCCATAGGGTCGAGGACGTGGCCGGGGCCCTCAGGCTGGCCACCGCGCTTGTCGAACCGGGAGACGTGGTGTTCGTCAAGGCCTCCAGCGAGATCGGGCTCGGTGCCTGCGCGCGTGCGCTGGCCGGCGCCTGACCGCTGCCGCATCGCCGCGGGACCCCATGATGACGGTCGTGCGGGTCTACCGAACGGTTGAACAGCTTTTGGTCTGCCAAATGAGCAGGCACTCCGCCTAGCCTGCCGGCACAAGCTGGCGAAACGGAGTTCCATGCGCACTATCGGTCTCATCGGCGGGTTGAGCTGGGAATCGACGGTGATCTACTACCAGATCATCAACCAGCGGATCCGCGAGCGGCTCGGCGGCAGCCATTCCGCCAACAGCCTCATCTGGTCGGTCGACTACACGACCGTCGAGAACCTCATCTTCGCCGACCGCTGGGACGAGGTGAGCACGTTGCTGACCGGTGCGGGCAGGAAACTGGAGGATCTCGGCGCCGAGCTCCTGCTCATCTGCAGCAACACCTTCAGCCGGGTGAGCGACGACGTGGAGCGGGCCGTGAGCGGGCCCGTGCTGCACATCGCCGACGTCGTGGGCGCCGAGGTCCGCGCCAGGGGCATGCGCAAGGTCGGTCTGCTGGGCACTCGCTTCACCATGGAGCAGCCCTTCTACCGGGATCGGCTGGCCGCCCACGGCTTCGACGTGGTCGTCCCCGGGCGTGAGCAGCGGGAGCTGGTCCATCGCGTGATCTTCGACGAACTGGTGCGCGGGGTGCTCCGGGAGTCGTCCAGGGACGCGTACGCCCAGATCATCGATGATTTCGCAGACGACGGCGCCGAAGGCGTCATCCTCGGCTGCACGGAGATCGAGCTGCTGGTCAGCGAGAAGGACAGCGCCATCCCGATGCTGCCGAGCGCTCGGCTGCACGCGGAGGCGGCGGCCGGCCTCGCGCTCGCCGACTGACACGCCCGCGGTCACGTTCGGTCGCGTTCGTTCGCGGCGGCGGGGCCGACGGCCAGGTGCCCGCCCGGTCGCGGCGGGTGTTCGCCCAGGTCCACGTACCGTGCGGGCACCCTGCCGCGCCGCTCAGGTGGATCGGTACGCCGGTGCGTCGGTGCCGTACAGCTCCCGGCGCCACAGGTCGGCGCAGACACGTTCGATGCCGGCCGTCAGATGGCGGCGGTAGGTGGTGAAAGGGAGGCCGAGTCGTTCCGCGGCCAGTTCCTGGGTGGGCGCGCCGCGGAGGAACGTGACGGACAGCACCCGGTGGAGCTTGACCGAGCGCGGATCCTCACGCAGGTCGTCGATCGCCTGGCGTAGCAGGTCACCCAGTGCCGTGGCCGGGTTCTGCCCGGCCCGCTCGGCGATCAGCCTGGTGCGCGTCAGCGGGGAGGCGGCCAGCGCGTCCAGCCGCGGCAACTGGCGCAACGCCTTGCGCACCGCCTCGGTGAACTCCGCCTGCGACAGCACCGCCAGTTTCGCCGCCACGGCACCCGGGCCGCCGGCGGGCCCCGCGACGAGCAGCCGGTTCATCCGCTCCAGCCACGCCTGCGCCGGCACCGCGCGCCAGTCATGCACGAACAGGGTGTACGCGTCATCCCCCGGCCGTGGCTGCTCGGAGATGTCACGCATCCCGCAATTCCGCCGAAAATGCTCCACCCATGCGTGGTTCGGGTGCCGAATCTCGATATATGACCATGCCATCCGCTCGGCCCGCAAACAATTGCCGATCACCCGCCACTGGATCAGATCCATCACCGGCGAGTTCCCGCGATCCGGCGGCAGCGCCCACACCCGGCTGACCGCCAAGTGTTCACCGGCGCGCAACGGCGTGGTGGCACGCGCATGCGCCCACGCCGTGGCCACGACGGGATCGGCCGCCAGCTCCTCCTCATCGAGTTCCGCCAACCGCAACCATGCGGAGAAGGCCACGGGCTCGCCGGTTTCGGTCCGTCGATACAGCCGGAACGCCTGCGGCCGACGTTCCGCCCAGAAGGCGGCGCAGCCCGCGGACGCCGCACCCTCCGCTGCCGTCGCCACCCGGAGCAACGTGCCGGCGTCCTCCTCCCGCAACGCCTCTTCCCGGAACTCGCCCTCGTCGTGGCGGCCGTGGAAATCGGCCGGCGCCGCGTTGTCGCGATGGAGGTGGAGCAGTGCCGCCACCGCGCCGGGCACGTCCGCGTCGCCCGCCGTGCGCACCCTCTCCGCCAGATGCGCATGGATGCGGTCGTGCATCACCGCGTACCCCTCGGGATCCCGCCATCGCAGGTCCGCCTCCAGCAGCTCCCGCACCACGCCATGCGGAAACAGCCCGAGACTGCTCGACTCCACGAACGGCAACCGCCGCAACCACCGGAACAACGTCCCGGCGTCCTCCGGCAAGGCCGCCCGCAGCAGGTCCTCCGTCGTCGTGTACGCATGCGCGCAGATCTCCAGAGCATGGCGATGCGCCGCCGAAGGCAACTCGCCCACCAGCTGGTCCAGCAACGTGGCCACCACGTCCTGACTCGGCATCCACCGCCGGCCGGCCCCGCCGTCCTTCACCGCCACGGCCGCTCCCAGGAGCAGCGCCAGCGGATGACCACCGGCGAAGGCCAGCAGCGGCTCGCGCAACTCGGCCGGCACCCCGGAGGAGTCCATCAGGGCCTGCGCGTCTCCGGCCCGCAGGTCGCGCAGCGGCAGCACCTCCAGCGCCCCCGCCCATCCCGGATCCGCCTGCCATCGCAGGTCCGGCGGGTTTCGCCCCGCGATCACCACCAGCGCCCCCATGGGCACCCGCGGCAGGAACCGCTCGCGCAGCCATCCCTCCAAACCCTGGACGCGTTCGACGTTGTCGACCAGCAGCACCGCGTCCGCATCCATGAGCACCGGCTCGGCCTCGGATGCCGTCGGCTCCAACGTGCGCCCGTCCACCATGGACACCGGCCGCCCCGCCACCGCGGCCTCGTGCGCGAACCGCCGCAACAAGGCCGACTTCCCGATGCCGCCGGGACCGTGCACGTACAGAACGCTGCAGCCGCCGCCGTACAACGCCGCCTCGAAAACCGCGAGCTCTTCATCCCGCCCCACGAACGCCATCTCGCGCGCTGCTTGCAGGCGCCGTCCGAGCGATCCGGACTGGTTGTCACTCCCCGATGACATGCCCCTTACCCCCTCCGAACACCCGGGCCGAACCCTTGGGCGCGCTGGTCGGATCACCGGTTCGGTTCTCGGGCGCAAACCCGTCACCACCTCCGGATCGCACACCTGCCTGGGCTACCAGCCCACGCCGGGGTGGGGTCGCCGTCGTGGTGGCGTGCCGCCTCTGTCCGGGCGGTGCTCGAAGTGCCACCACTCGTTGTCGTACATGCGGTAGAGGTCGTAGCGGGCGCCGTGTTCTTCAAGCCAGCGGGCGCCTTCGTGGGGGCGCACGTCCAGGGCGATGCCTTTGACGTGGCTGGATTCCGCTGGTGGCAGCACGAGCATGCGGGCCGAGGCCGGGGAGCCGGAGCGGCGAACCTCCTCGTCGAACATCCGTTGCTGGACGACGGGATCGCGATATCCCGAGGTGAGGCCGATGAGCTGGCCGTGACGCCAGAGCGCCTCGGTGCGCGCGGCGGTGAAGGCCGCCATGGCGCCGTCGGTGAGCCCGGTGAGGTCCTCGGCGGGGAATCGCATCCGTAACGCCCAGCCGCAGGCCAGTTCGCGGGCGCGGCCGGGATGGCGAACGAGCGCCACGGGCAGCAGGACCACGGCCAGCACCAGCGTGACCACGGCATACAGCCGGTCACGGGGCCGAGGTGGGATCGTGCGTGGTTCGTCCATGACGACTACGATTGGCGCCGAATGTGCGCGCGTCGTCCGCCGCATGTCACCGTTCGTCGACGGCGGTCACCGTCGGCGCGACCGTGACGCGACCATGACATGGCACTGACGAGGCGGGGACACGGCCGGCCGGCACTTGAGGGGCTCCCGGCCCGGACGGGGCGGCCCTTGACGCCGAGGGTGGCGAGCCGGTCCAGCTTGCCGCTCGCGGTTCTGGGCAGCGACCGGACCACTTCGATCCGCGACGGCACCATGTGCCGCGGCAGCTTGTCGCGCAGCATCGCCAGCGCCTCGCCCCGGTCGAAGGGTGCGGACGCGGCCACCACGAACGCGCTCGCCCACCCGTCTGAGATCTCCCGACTCCCAGCGGCCAGGCGCCGCGCGCGGCGAGCATGGAACACATCGCCGCCACGCTCGAATGCCCAGGCCCTTCCATGCAGGTCGACGCCGCGAAGCTGCGCCAGGCCGTCTGCGAGACGCCCTAGCGGGCGCTACGTCCTGGTGACCTTCACCGCGGACATGGGCAGGCGCGCCTGGCTCGACGAGGCGCGGATGTACGGCGGCGTCTATCTGGTGGGCGACCGACGGGTGGCCGTCGCCTCGACCTGATGGGCCTCGATCAGCCGCGCTACGTGGTCGTCAACGGCCGGCCCGAGGGCAGCCACCTGAACGAGGCGATGGCCACACGTGGGGGCGGCCGAGGGTGATCAGCTCCCACATCCGCCCATCGTTGCCGCCCGCCTTGACAGGCAGCCATCCGGCTGCCTAAGTTAAAGGCAGCCAGATGGCTGCATATCGACAGGCGACAACCCGGGTACGAGGGCGGACATGGACGAGGTGTTCAAGGCGCTGGCCGATCCGAGCCGGCGCGCGCTGCTCGACTCGCTCAACGCCCGCAACGGGCAGACGCTGCGCGAGCTGTGCGCCGGACTCGACATGGCCAGGCAGTCCGTCAGCAAGCACCTCGCGGTGTTGGAGGAGGCCGGGCTCGTCGCCACCGTGCGGCGGGGCCGGGAGAAGCTGCACTACCTCAACGCCGCACCCGTGCACGAGATCGCCCACCGATGGATCAGCCGCTACGACCAGGCCAGGGTCCAAGCCCTGGCAGACCTGAAACTCGCCCTGGAGGAGACCCCCATGGACGCGCCCACCTTCGTCTACACCACCTACATCCGCACCACCCCGCAGAAGCTCTGGCAGGCGCTGACCGAGCCCGCCTTCACCCGCCGCTACTGGGCCACGGAGTTCACCACGGACTGGTCCGTCGGCTCGCCGATGACCTGGGACAACCACGGCGTGCTGATCAGCGACCCGGAGCAGGTCGTGCTGGAGGCCGAACCCTACAGTCGGCTCTCCTACACCTGGCACGCCATCACCCCGGAGCTCGCCAAGCGCTTCGGCTGGGACGAGGAGTTGCTCGCCCGGCTGTCCGGCGAGGCCCGCTCGAAGGTCACCTTCACGATTGAGGAGGCGGCCACGCAGGTCGTGAGGCTCACCGTCATGCACGACGGCTTCGAGCCCGGATCGAGCCTGGCCGAGATGGTCAGCCACGGCTGGCCGAACGTGGTGGCGAGCCTGAAGTCGCTGCTCGAGACCGGCGAACCGCTGCCGGACGACGCGTGACCCGACCAGGGCTCGGCGACGTCACGAGGTGCCGCCGGGCCGGTACGCCTCCTCGAGGCCGCGCGCCCCTGGGCCATACGTATAAGAAGCTCTAAGGCTCCTGGTGAGTTGGCGCCCCATGTGGTGAACCCGGACGGCATAGGCCGCGCCCGGCGGTTCCGCAGGAAAGGATCACGTCAATGACCTTGTCGGTTGCGGTTTCTGGAATGAGTTGCGGGCACTGCGCCGCGGCGATCAAGGAGCAGGTGCTGCCGTTGCAGGGCGTCGAGGAGGTGGAGGTGGACGTGCCGGCGGGCCGCGTCACCGTGAGCGGAGGCCCGGCGCTGCAGGAGGCGCAGGTGCGTGCGGCGATCGTCGAGGCAGGGTACGAGGTGGTGGCCGCCTGAGTGGCCGCGCTGGTCGAAGGCGCCTTTGACGTGCGTCGGCGAACGCCGCGCCGGAGGCAGGGCACGACGGCGGATTCCAGAGCGAGGGGGCGGAAGGTGATCTTGCGCTGATGGCGGGCATGCAGGTGGTGCTGCATGTCCTCTTCTCTCTCAGCCACACCCCGGCCGCACACGCGGCCCTCGGCCACGCCCACCCGGGGCCGGCACCCAGCGCCGGCATGCTCATCGCGCATGCCGGGGCGACAGGTCTGACGGATCCACTGAACCCTTTTCATCCCCGTGTGACCCTCGTAGTCCTGCTCGGGCACATGTGAAGATGACTACATGATCGAGACGAGCCGCGTGGAATGGTCTGCGTTACGCAGTGCCGTGTTCTGGGGTGGGGCGCTCCTGGCTGCCATCCTTGTCGTGGCCCTGATCTGGGGTGAGGACCTGCGTTTCATACACTCGTCAGGGAACATGGAGGCGGTCGCCCGCACACTGAGGGAGGGCGTCGTACTCAGTGATCAAAGCATCGGAAGCCTCTCGTTCGAGTTCGTCCGTCGGGAGAACGACCAGGTCATCTTCTACCGAGGCAAGGGCTGGGGAGGGGACGGCTACGGCTATGTCTGGAGCCCCGTGAGCCAGCCGGGTGATGTTCGGCATGTGATGGGGCCTTGGTATGCGTTTCGGGACGACGCGCACCAGTGAGCCGTTCCGTCCTCAGGCGAACGCCCGACGCGCCGATGCCCCCAACCCGGGCTCTCCCGTGACGACGCGGGACGGCGACCTCATGGCGCAACACCATAATCTCCACCTCCTCGAAGGCGCCGCCCCGCGTGAGAAGCGTCAACCAGCCGAACAACCGGACCATCAGCAAGCGCAGGAGGTGCAGGAACACGAGCGCCGAGGACAGAAGGTCAGGTCAGATGGCGTGATGAGTCAGGGCACCGCACCCGTCATCGGATGTTATAGCCCTGGGAGTTCCAGAACGAGGTCGGGTTCGGGTTTTCCAGCCTCGGGTCGTTGACGCTCTTGGCCGCGAGCGTCCGCTGGCCGAGGCGCATCTCGACGTGCGTGTGCGCGTTCGAACTGGACGACACCCCGCGCCACGATTCGGTGGCGATGACCTGGCCGCGGCTGATCTGCTGGCCCTGGCTCAAGGAGGACGACGGAGCGGTGTGCAGGTAGATCACCGTCTTGTCCAGCGCGGCGTTGTAGATGGCGATCGTGGAAAGCCCCCGGCCGCCGGTCGTCCCGCGCACGACATTGATGACCTTGCCGCTCACCAGGGCGTGGACCTGTGCGTTCAGACCGCGGGCGAAGTCGATCCCCTCGTGCCGGCCGGAGATGCGTTTGTAGCCGTCGAAGCCGACAACGAGCCGGCCCCTGGCCTGATACAGCGCGTACGACATGTCCGTGCTCGCTGGTGTCGACGGGCTGAACCGGTGTGAAGCGTTCTGGTTCTTGAGGGTGGAGTTGAGGTTGCCTTTGGCGCCTGGCGCGAAGTCCTGGTAGTCGCCGCCGTGGTTGCTGTTGTAGTAGACCCGGACGGTGGTGTTGGTGCGGTTCCAGACGGAGGCGGCGGCGTTCTTGATGCATTGGCCTTGGCCGTCGCCAGGTCCCTTGAAGTCGTAACAGGACGGCTGCTTGGTGCCGTAGTCGGCGACGGATCCGGTGAAGTCCGAGATGGACCCTTGGTTGCCGCTGTTGAAGTAGTAACAGAATTCGCCGCTGTCACACACGCCGTCACGGCCGGCGGCCGCGACGGGCGGCGCGCTGGCCAGGACCGTGCCGCCGAGCGCCATCGTGACGGTCGCGGTGGTGAGGGTCCTGCTGAGCGTTCTCATGGTTTCTCTTTCTGCCGGCGGATCGTGGGTTGTGAAGGGGAGTCAGCGGCGCTGGTACTCCTCCCAGGTGCGGATGGTGACCTTCGGGCCGTCGTCGGGGCCGCGGTTGGCCAGCCCGTTCAGGCCGAGGTAGTAGTCACCGATCTGGTGCTGCGCCTGGCTGGAAAGGTCGGTGTCGCTGATGGCGGCGGCGTGGATGTGCCACGGCCAGTCGCCCTGGTCGGGGCTGCGCAGCCATGCCGCGAAGCCGACCTGACGCAGCGCGCGGACGATCGCGGTGCGGGTGGCGGCGCTCATCTGCTTCACCGAGATGTCGACGACGCCGCCGCCGTCGTGGGTGCCCGCGGACGTGGGGTCGCCGCCAGGGTTGTACGACCCCTGCTCCAGCACGAGTTCGCGGCCGAGCAGCCGCGTCGCCTCGCCCAGCATGCTCCGCGTGCGGGTGTTGAGGACGAAACCGCCGCTGGACACCCGGCTGCCCGGGTCGATGACGTGGGTGAGCGTGAAGCGGCCGGCTGCGAGCCTGGGGAGCGACGCCTTGCCCGGCAGGCCGTTGGCGGCGAGACCGGTGTAGCCGAGCGAGTTCTGGAACTTCGCGTAGGCGGCGACTGTCGCGGTGCCGAAGTAACCGTCCACCCATTTCGCGTCGAGCAGGTGGCGGTCGCGCAGCGCCCGCTCGACGAGGAGCACTCCGGCCTTGGCGCCCGGCGTCAGCGTGTCGTCAGGTCGCCGAGGGTCGATCTGGGCTGCCTTGACGGTGGCTTCCATGTTCACGCTGGGAAGCGCCGCAGCCTGGTGCACGAAGGCGTCGTTGTCGTGGGAGGGCCGGCGGCCGCCGGCCGGCGAGCAGCTCGGGCCCGTCCGCGGCGCCTCGATCGCCTCCTGCGCAAGCACTTCGTAGCGGGCGCTGCAACCGCCGGCCTCGCCGTCGGCCGTCTGCTTGACCGGGGTCCGCCTGTGGCCTTCCGGGCTTTCGGCGGCGACCGGCGGTTCGGCGACGGCGTTCCGGAACAGTGGCGGCCCGGCGTGTTCGGCCTGCGCCCCGGCAGCGGCCGGGGCCGAACCGGAAGCGATGGCCGCCACCACAGCCAAGATCGCACCGCCGGTTGCCGCCAAAGTGGGGCGTCCAGCCACGAGCATGATCCTCCGATATCGATGTGTCACTCTTCGTAAGCGATCACTCGCGCTAAGTAATCACACAGAGTGACGACCGCATCACTGGCGGAATGGTGACAACCACCTGACCTGTCGGCCTTCGGAGGCCCAGCTCAGAAGCCGGCGCAAGCGAACCGCAACTTCTTCACCTGTTGACGGTTCGCGAGCCGGGTTGG
This sequence comes from Nonomuraea sp. NPDC050153, assembly GCF_044460125.1. Taxonomy (NCBI): domain Bacteria; kingdom Bacillati; phylum Actinomycetota; class Actinomycetes; order Streptosporangiales; family Streptosporangiaceae; genus Nonomuraea; species Nonomuraea sp. NPDC050153. The sequence continues at coordinate 91,159 of NZ_JBITJQ010000007.1, read as the reverse complement.
CGCAGGACGTGCGGGCCGAAAGGTTCAGTGGGGTCGCCTTCGACGCCACAGGCTTCGCCGAGGCCGGTGACGATACTGCGGACGGCGCGGTCGGCCAAGTGATCGCCGCGCCGGCCGAGAAACACCGTGGCGCCGTCCGCGTCTTTCCGTCCGGCCCAGGCCTGGAGCCGGGCGGGCCTTTCAGGCGCGGCGCGAGATGGCAGCACGTGTCCGAGCTACAGGCCACATTTTGATTTCAAATGATACTATATCAAATGAAATGATCACGGCTAGTATGGTCTCATGACTGGCGACGTCCCCCGCAGATCCACAGCCTCGCGTGCGACCGACCGACCCGGGGATGCCTCGCCTTTCGCTCTCGGCCTGTTGCTGCGCCAGGCACACTGGCGCGCGGCCACGGTGCTGACAGAGACCCTTCGGCCGTTCGGCATTGAGTTGCGGCATTTTGCCGTGCTGATCGTGCTGGTCAATCGCGGGCCCACGGTGCAGCGGGACCTGGCGGCGGAGACGGGGTCGGACAAGGCGGGAATCATGCGCGTCGTGGACGACCTGGAGCGCAAGGGACTGGCCGTACGCAAGACCGTTCCGGGCGACCGGCGCGTGCGGGCGGTGGAGATCACGCCTCAAGGCGTCGAGCTTTTCGACGCGGCCCACGTGGCGGCGGAGCCACTGGCCGAGCGACTGGTTGCCGAACTTGGGCCGGGCGAGCCCGAGCACCTGAGGGATCTGCTGAGCCGGTTTGCCTATCCCACAGGCGGAGAGGCGTAAGCAGCGTCGGCCGCCTGCCGCCTGGACGCGCTTCGTCTCGTGCGGCTTTCACGGCGAACCCGGGCCTTGAGGGCTGCGACCTGGAGCCTGGGCGCGGCCGCCCCGGAGGTTGTTCCCGGAGCGGCGGGTAGTAGACAACGGCGACGTTCGCGGGCGATCCCTGCGCGAGTCACCCCCCTCCTGCTGCACGGAGGTCATATGCACATTCAATGGTATTGAATGATACTGTCATGAATGATACTCTTACGAACGTAACGAAATTCGCAGAGTTGGGCGGATGGGAGGCCGGTGATCTTGGATATCTATGAAGCGGTGACGAGCCGACGAGCAGTGCGTGGATTCACCGACCGGCCTGTCCCGAGGGAGGTGCTGGAGCGCGTGCTGTCCGCCGCGGCCTGGTCGCCGTCCGGATCGAACCTCCAGCCCTGGCACGCCTACGTGCTGACCGGCGAACCGCTGGCCGAGCTCAAGAAGCGCGCCGGCGAGCGCGTGGCCGCCGGCGAACCCTGGGACGAGCGAGAGTACGAGATGTACCCGCCCGCGCTGAAGTCTCCGTACCACGAGCGCCGATCCGCCTTCGGCAAGGAGCGCTACAGCGCGCTCGGCATCACGCGCGAGGACTGGGAGGCACGCCAGCGGGCCGCCTCCGGCAACTGGCAGTGCTTCGGCGCGCCCGCCGCCCTGTTCTGCTACATCGACCGCGACATGGGCCGGCCCCAATGGGCCGACGTCGGCATGTACCTGCAGACCGTCATGCTGCTGCTGCGCGCCGAAGGGTTGCACAGTTGCCCGCAGATGGCGTGGTCGGTGTATCGCAGGACCGTCGCGGAGATCCTCTCTCCCCCGGACGGGCTCATCCTCTACTGCGGCATGTCGATCGGGTTCGAGGACGTCGCGGTGGATTACATCCGTACGGGCCGGGCTCCGCTCGACGAGACCGTCACGTTCGTCGAGCGTTAGCCCGCCGGAGAGGGATCATGAACACCGAACAGGTCGTCGCCGGAGCCGCCGAAGGCATCGGAGCCCTCCCGGCCGGGCGGGTCCCGTGCACCGCCGCAGGCCGCTTACCGGCGCAATCGTGCGAGGAGATCACTCCTGACGCCTGACCACGCGTGCCCATGAAGGATCCGTGTCATCGGCTCCGGCTCTGCCTTCGACGGCATCCGAGGGCGGGGGCACACGTCGTGGCCAAGGCCGGCTTTGTCAGGTTCACCCGTTCGTTCGCCCGTGGACCGGGCGGCTACGACATCACGCCAGTTTCATCACCAGCCAGACCGTCGAGGTCGACGGCGCGGCACGTTCATGCCCTGAGAGGAAACGCAATGACCTACACCGTCGGTTACATCGTCGGGAGCCTGTCCCAGAAGTCGATCAACCGGGCGCTCGCTCTGGCGTTGAGCCGGCTCGCGCCGCCGGAGCTCCGACTCACGGAGATCCCCATCGGCGAGCTGCCCCTTTACAGTCACGACCACGACCCGAACTACCCCGCCGTGGCCCAGGAGTTCAAGGACGCGATCAAGGCCTCCGACGCCCTCCTGTTCGTCACCCCCGAGTACAACCGGTCCATCCCCGGCGCGCTGAAGAACGCCATCGACTGGGCGACCCGGCCGTACGGATCCAACGTGCTCGCCGGCAAGCCGGCCGCGATCATCGGAGCCTCACCCGGCCCGATCTCCACCGCTGTGGCGCAGCAGCACCTCAAGACCATCCTGTCCTTCACCAACTCCCCGGTCATGGGCCAGCCCGAGGCCTACATCCAGTTCACCAAGGGGCTGATCGACGACAACGGCGACATCCAGGTGCCGTCCACCGCCGAATTCCTGACCGGCTACCTGCGGGCCTTCACGGCGCACATCCGACGCCACCACCACGACATCCCGGAGCTGTAGATCCCCCTGAGAGTGAGCCTTCATCGGCGCTGATCGGGCCGGCCCACGCGCATCCTCCGGCCACCGCGCCGGAACAGGTGCCGCTGAGCATGCGCAAGCCGTGGCCGGCGAAGGTCATGGTCAACCCGCCGGTGGTCAACGGCGACGAGCCGGGCCACCACGGCCGGCGGCCGGTGCCGGCTCCAGGCAGCCGCCGATGTCATCGGCCCAGCCCGTTACCCATCACCGACGGGAGGAGAACCATGTCCTCGATCGTCAGCGAGATCCTGTTCTGCACGGCCATCGCCGCGGCGTCGGCCGTGATGTCCCCGTACCGGCGGACGCCGCCCCTGCGCCAGGCCTGCTCGCCGCAGGGGTGGCAGTCGCTCGTCCTGCTCATCCGCGATGAGATCGACGAGAAGGAACATCGTCGCCGACAGGCCATGACCGGCCGAGCTCCTGGCAGGTCCGCGCACACGTGCGGCAAGCCGACGCCATGAGTCCGGGCTCGTCGCTGCGGCGGCTGCGTCTGCGCTCGACCCGGGCCCGGCTCACCGTCCTGGCCATGACCACGGCGATAGCCGTGCTGGTGCCGATGGGCATGGTCGGGGCATCGGCCACCGCGCAAGCGTCAGCCGACCACGGCTGGTCAGGCGCCCGCGTGCAGGCCGGGATCACCGCCGCCGCAGCCGAGCGCCGGAATCTGTCAGGCACGATCGAGACGCAGACACCCGGCATCGATCTGATCCAGGTGGTGGGAGCCGATCACCGCGTCATCGCTGCTTCGCCCGCAGCACGCGGCCGGGACCCGCTGAGTCAGGTACGACCCTCACCGGACCACCTCCAGGCCGACGTCGAAGTGTGCCCCAAGAACGGCGACGGACGGTGCCTGCGTCTGACCGCCGTTCGCCTCTCACCCGCCCCCGCCTCCCCGGTGGTCTACGCCGGCCGGATGGTCTCGCCCATGGCGCCGTCCCGGACGCTCCAAGCGCTCTGGATCGCCCTTGTCGCGTTGCTGATCCTCCTGGCCACGGCTGCGACGTGGAAGCTGACCAGCCGCATGCTGGGCCCGATCCAGATCATGCGCGTGCAACTGGCCGCGATCAACGTCAACGACCTGAGCACCCGCATCCCGCAACCGCCCGGCCATGGCGAGATCTCCCAACTGGCGCACACCATCAACCACACGCTGGGGCGTCTGGAGCAGGCCAAGTCCTCGACCGAAGAAGCCCTGCAGCGGCAACGCCAGTTCGCCTCCGACGCCTCCCACGAGCTGCGCACCCCGCTGGCCGGCCTGCGCGTGCGCTTGGAGGAGGCCCAGATGCATCCCCTCGACACCGATCTGCCTGACCTGATCGGGCACGCGCTGGAGGATCTGGATCGGGTTCAGGCCATCATGACCGACCTGCTCCTGCTTGCCCGGCTGGGCGCCACCGCTCCCCGGGCCACTCAGCACGTCGATCTGACCTCCCTGATCCGCACCGAGGCCGGGCGACGTACCGATCGCCACCCGACAGCCCTGGACCTGGCCGACCGGGTCGTCGTCGACGCCGTGCCGGGGCAGATCGCAAGGGTGCTGACCAACCTGCTGGACAACGCGCAGCGGCACGCCACCGGCCAGGTACGGGTACGGCTTCGCCACTCGGCGACGCACGCCGAGCTGGCGGTGAGCGACGACGGCGACGGCGTTCCCCCGGCGGACCGGGAACGGATCTTTCAGCGGTTCGTCCGCCTCGACGCCGCCCGCAGCCGCGACCGCGGCGGCACCGGCCTGGGCCTGGCCATCGCCCGGGACATCGCCACCGCCCACCACGGCACCCTGCACGTCGAGCAGGCCGCGATCGGCGGGGCCGGCTTCATCCTGCGCCTGCCGCTGAGCACCCCCGCCGAGCAGGCCGGCCCATAGACCGGCCCGGCCGTGTCACCGCAGCGAACGGCGGAGCCCGGTCATCCGTTCCAGGAGCAGCATGATCCCGATGGAGAACAGGATGAGCAGCACCGACAGGGCTGCGACCTCGGGGCCCGCCTGGGTTTCGACGTGCTCCAGCAGGGCGACCGGCAGCGGCTTGACGTAGTAGCCGCTGAGGAACAGCGAGATGACCGCCTCGTCGAAGGAGACCAGGAACGACATGATCGCCCCTGCCACGACGCCCGGCCGGATGAGCGGGAAGGTCACCCTCCTGAAGGTGGTCCAGCCGTTCGCGCCGAGCACCCGGGCGGCGTCCTCGCAGGCGGTGTGATCGCCAGCAGGGTCGAGCCCGCGGCGACGACCAGGGAGATCCACAGCCCGCGGCTGAACTCCGCGGTCTGGAACACCTCGATGTAGGAGGCGAAACTAAACTCTTCCGGCGGGAACCGCAGAAATGTGGAGGTGTCGAAGGACACGACGAAGACGACCAGGATCGGCGTCCACAGGAAGAGCAGGACGAGTCCGACGACGGTGCGGTTCGCCGCGCGGGAGGCCCGGCCGGTCATTGTCCGCTCGCCTTTCTCTCGGCCCGGCGCTGGAGCGCCTGGGATCCGGCCATGGCCACGCCGAAGATGACGATGAGCACGACTGACAGCGAGGCTGCCAAGGGCCAGTTGAGCCGGTTGGTGGCCTGGTCGTAGATCTCCGTCGCGAGTACGACGACCCGCCCGCCGCCCATCAGGCGCGGAGTGACGTACGCGCTGATGGCGAGCACGAAGACCAGCAGCGCCCCGGTCAGGACGCCGGGAAGGGTCAGCGGCAGGGTCACCCGGGTGAAGACCTGCCGCCGGGAGGCCCCCAGCGAGGCGGCGGCCTGTTCGACGTTCCGGTCCAGGCGCCCGAACCCGCTGGTCATGGCGAGCACGGCGTACGGCAGGAAGATCTGCACCAGCGCGATGACGACTCCGGTGAAGTTGTTCGACAGCTGCAGGGGGCGCTCGGAGATGCCCAGCGCGCGCAGGAAGGAGTTCACCAGCCCCTGGTTGCCGAGCACGATGACCCAGCCGTAGGTGCGCGCCACCGACGACACCAGCATCGGGGCGATTGCCAGCATGGTCAGCAGGCCCTTGAACCGGGACTCCGTACGCACCAGGAACATCGCGAGCGGGTAGGCCACGACGACGGTGAGGGCCGCCACGACGACGCCGAGCCACACGGTCGTCCCGGCCACCTGCAGGTAGTAGGAGTCGGTGACGATCTCGGCGAACGACTCGCCGGTGAACGTCTGCTCGATGCCGCCTCCGTCGACGTACCGGTTGACCGACATGCGGGCCACCCACGCCATCGGCAGCACGTAGGCGAAGATCAACGCCGCGATTCCGGGCAGCAGCAGCCCCAGTGCCGCCGGAGGGCGGCGCCGCAGCCCGGCGGGGGCGGCCTGAGGGCTCGTCATCGCTCAGCCCTCCAGGATGCGGACATCCGCGGCGTCCCAGGAGACCTCGACCGGCGTGCCGGGGGCGAGGATCGTGGCGCCGGCGCTGGAGCGTTCGGCGTCGATCGTCTGCCCGCGGACGTCGATGCGGTAGGAGATCTGATCTCCGGTGTAGCTGGTGGAGACGACCGTGCCGGGGAACCCAATGATCGCCGTCGCCGCGATGTTCGCCTGGGCCAACCGGCTCATGATGACCCTCCATCCACGCCGATATGACCGACGCCGAGGCCGCCCGTCTTGTTCATCCCCGGCTCGTTCCCCTCGGCCTTGCCGGGCAGGACATCGTCAGCGCGTACCGGGAGCTCCTGCCCCGGCACACGGGCAAGGGCCTGTTGACCGCCATCACCGGCGATCTCGTCTTCCAGCTGCCGACCTCGCGGTTCGCCGCGGCCCAGTCCGGTCATGCCCGCGTGTTCAAGTACCTCTACGGCGAGCACGAGCCGAACGGCGGGGGCGCGCGCCACGGCGCGGAAGTCGGCTACGTCTGGCGGAACCCGGACGGCCCGGCCCCCGACGTGCCCGAGCGATTCGTTCCCACGGACCCGGAGCTCGCCGACTCCGTCCACGCGACCTGGGCGGCGTTCGTGTCCGGCGGCTCACCCGAGACACCGCACCTGCCCCGCTGGCCGCTGCACTCGCCCGGCGAACCGACCCTGGTACGCATCGACGGGGCCGGCTTTCACCTGGAATCCGACATTTACTGGCAGCGGCTGACCGTTTGGGGACGGCCAAACTCCGCTCGGCCGCGACCGCCTCGGCACACTTGGCCCGGGTGGCGCCGCGTCGCGCAGGTCGCGGCCGTCCGCTCCCCCGATCCGCAAGGTCTGCGGGCGGCGGCCAGCGCCTGTACCTCGTCGAGCACGCGGCGGACCCGGACGCGTTCGGCGCGGCGGGGATTGAGCGGGTGGACCAGAGGCCGGCAGGCCTTGCGGAAGGCCTCCAGCGCCTGATCAAGATCATGTGCATCGGGCGTGACGGCACCGGTCTGTGACGCGAGGTGGTCGAGGATGACGAGCAGCTCCGTCAGACGCGTTTCGGCGACCGTACGGACACGCGTGGGCACGACCAGCGCGGCTGCCAGAATCCCGCACCCGGCCCCCAGAGCGGTCTCCTGGACGCGCAGAGTGAGCAGCTCCGGGGAGAGCGTGTGCAGGAGTGCGAGCACCATGCTGAGCGAGCCGGTGATGAAGAAGGTCACCGCCCAGTAGCTGCCGGACGGGGTGTAGAACATCCCGAAGACGCAGGCGAGGAGGAAGACCAGGGCCACGGTTGTGTGCCCGGCGGCCAGGACGGCGAGGCCGTATCCGAACGGCACCCCGGCCACAGTGCCGATCAGCCGTCGGCCGCTCTGCAGCAGGATGTCCCCGGTGTGCTCGGCATTGATGAACACGACCCAGGCCGTGGCCACGGCCCAGTACCACAGGTGCGGGGAGAGCAGGTGCCCGCCGAGTGCCGCGAACGCGGCCGCGGCGGTCACCTGGAACGCCTGCCGCGTGGTGTGCCGCAACGGGCGGGACACCCGATGGTCGCGCTCCGTTCGATCCCTCAGATCCACCGTCTCCGTCCTGCTCGTCGGGTTGGCGCAGGGCGCCGTCGAGTCCTTCGACGCCCGGATCGCGAGTACCCCGAGACGCTGCGCGGCCGCGTCCGCGCGTGCCGTCCGCTCCAGTTCGGCCGTCGTGTCGCGAAGCGGCCAGGCCGGAGCCTCGCACAGGAATTCCTGAAGCAGCAGCGCAGAGGCATGCAGCCGGTCGAGACGGCGTTCGAGCCGGCGGACGCCGCCTCCGTCGTGTGCCGGCAGATCCGACGTGGCCTGCTGCGCGTCTCGAAGACGTCTGTTGAACGCCGCCTTCAGGCGCTTCAGGATGCCGTACGACGTCGTGGGCACAAGACAGAAGCGCGTGACTGCGGCCGCGGCGAAGGCGACGGCCAACGCCCCGGTCAGCCGCGGGAGCTGGTGGGGCTGGATCCCGGCGAACTGGGCCAGGAAGTAGGCCATGAAGGCGAAGATCCCGAGGCCCAGGCCTCGTCGTCCGAAGCGGCGCGCATAGACCGCGGCGAAGATCAGCAGCAGGAAGGCCAGGTGGGACGCGAGGGGGAAGGATGCCAGCAGGCCTCCGGCCGTCAAGGCGGCAAGGGTCACGGGGGCCCCGGCGAGCAGGGTGAGGAGCTGGTTGCGGGGGTGCAGGTCGCTGATCGCCAGCGAGGTGACCATCGTCGTGAAGCCACCGGCCAGAAGGACGACAGAGGGCTGATCCAGCGCCGTCAGCGCGGCCAGGGTGAGCGTGAGGCCGAGGACGGCACGCAGCCCGGAGGCCAGACGCAGCAGTCCCGGGTCGGCTGCGGCGAACCGGTCCCAGAGCGACGCCGTCTTCCCCGCCATCGTGGATTTCCGTTCGTTGGTCGTGGTCGGCCGCGGACCAGCAAGGGCCGTACCAGGGCGAAGGAGACCCTGTTTCCTCGCCTTGGTGGCCAGTGTGGGTCCGCCGGGATGGTGGGCGGTATCCGTCAGGTGACTGCTTCCCTGGCCGGGCGTGCTCTCAGTCCTGGTGGCCGGCCGTCGCGAGTGGGCCCTCGATGAGGTCGCGGAGCTGGGAGCGGGCGGTGATGCCCAGCTTGGGGAAGCTGCGGTAGAGGTGCGAGCTGACCGTGCGCGGGGAGAGGAAGAGCTTCTCGCCGATCTCCCGGTTGGTCAGTCCGCGGGCTGCGAGCCTGATGATCTGCTGCTGCTGGGGGGAGAGCTCGGCGAGTGCGTCGGGGGCCGTGTCCGTGACGTCGAGGCCCGCGGCGCGCGATTCGGCTCGGGCCCGCTCGATCCACGGGCGGGCGCCCAGGCGGCGGAAGGTCTCCAGGGCCTCGGTGAGCGGCCCTCTCGCCTCCGCGACGCGCCGACGGCGCCGCAGCCATTCGGCGAGGTCGAGCAGGGTCTGGGCACGTTCGAAGGGCCAGTGTTCAAGGACCGGGTCGGCCAGGGCGGCCCGGAAGTGCGGCTCGGCGTCCTCGGGGTCCGCCAGCAGGCCACGGGCCCGGCTGATCAGCGCGTGCAGGCGGGGCGAGGCGTTGCCGGAGAGCACGCGTGCGGAACGCTCGACGATCGTGGCCGCGTCCTCGCGGCGGCCGCAGCGCACGGCGGCGGCGGCCAGATCCGCGAGGGCCGGATAGGAGGCGTGGTAGTGCACGGGCGCGCCGTGTGGCGAAAAGGCCATGCGGAGTTGGTCGTAGGCGCTCTCGTACGCGCCTTCCGCGGCTGCCGCGGCGCCAAGCGCACGACGGGCGTAGACCGAGACCGAGCGGCTCTCCAGCGGATCGATCAGGGCGAGCGCCTCTTCGGTCTGGGCGCGGGCCGCCGTCGCGTCGCCCTGGTAGGCCAGCACGGTGGCATCCACGGTGGCCGCGCAGGCCACGGCGTGGTCGAGGCCGGCCGTCCGGCCGACCGCGACGGTGTGGGCGCAGGCCTCACGGGCCTGGTCCCACTGTCCTCGTTCCACGTAGGCCCAGGCGACCGCGCCGCCCAGCCCTTCCGGCAACGGTCCCTGCGACTCCCAGCGGTCGAAGGCCTGGTCGAAGGCGCGGACAGCCCGCGGGGTCTCGTCCAGCAGCCACGCCATGATCCCGACTGTGGTGAGCCGCTCCGGCCGGGACTTTGCCTCGGCGGCCAGCCGCGGGAGCAGGGAGACGAGTTCGGCCCGGCCGTCGAAGGGGTCCGACACGGCTCTCACCCAGGTGCGCAAGCCTGCGAGTGAGGCGTCCTCGGGAAGGCGCCCCAGGATGTCCTGGATGCGGTGGCGCTGAGCGTCCTGCCCGGAGTAGAAGCGGACCACGGCGGCGCCGGCCAGGAGGTCGAGCGCGGCGGCGGGCTGAGAGAGCGCCAACCCCTCGGCGGCGTCGGTCAGCCGGGAGAAGACCACGGTGTGGCGCACGGTCAGGACCGCCAGCCGTCCGGCCTGCACAGCGGCGGACGCCAGCAGCGACGGATCATCCGTGCGCGCGCGTGCCGCAACGGTCAGTTCCTCGACCCAGGCGAGGTCGCCGGTGAACACGGCCGCCGACGCCGCTTCGACCAGCAGCCGGGCGCTGTCCTCGCGCCGTGGTGCGAGCTCCGCCGCGCGCTGCAGGGCCTTGGCCGCCGCCGCGTGGCCGCCGCGCCGGCGGGCCCGGTCGGCGGTCCGCTCCAGCTCCGCCGACACCGCCGGGTCCGGGCCCGGACAGGCTGCGGCCAGATGCCAGGCACGCCGATCCGGTTCGTCCTGCAGCATCTCCGCGAGCGCGAGATGAGCCTCGCGCCGGGTGCCCGAGGACGCGGCGTGATACACGGCGGACCGGACCAACGGATGGCGGAACCGAAGTTCCCGGCCGGTCCTCAGGACCAGCCCGGCCTGTTCGGCGGGCGGCCAGGCGTCGTCCTCGGCGTTCGTGAGCCCGGCCGGGACGGCAATCGTGGAGTCGACGCTGTCCATGGCGGCCAGGAGCACCAGGGCTCGCCTGGTGGCGGCGGGGAGACCGTCCAGGCGGGCGGCGAAGATCCGCTCCAGGTGATCGGTGAGGTGCAGCGGACCCGCGGGCGGCAGCCCCGTGACCGCGTCCTGGGCGGTGGCCGCCCTCGCCAGCTCCACCAGTGCCAGCGGGTTGCCGCCTGCCTGGTCAAGGATCCGCGTCCTGGTACGGCCGGTGGGGCTCTTCGGCTGCAGGTCCAGCAGCCGGTTCGCCGCGGCGTCGTCGAGCGGCCCCAGAGCGAGCGTCGGCACGTGCCGGTCGAACCCCGGGAGCTGATCGACGCCACGGGCTGCGACCAGCATCGTGACAGGTTCACCCGCCAGCCGTCTGGCGGCGAAGGACAGGGCGTCCAGGGAAGCCCGATCGAACCACTGCGCGTCGTCCAGCGCCACGAGCACGGGACGCCGGTCGCCCAGGGCGGACAACAGGCTCAGGACGGCGACCCCGATCAGCATCGGATCGGGTGCGCTCGCCTGCCGGGGCGCGGCCGGCCCCGTGCCGAAGGCGTCCTGTATCGCAGCGCGCTGCCTGTCCGGCAGCCCGTCCACCTCGGCCCGCACCGGCCGCAGCAGCTGATGCAGGGCGGAGAACGCGAGGCTCGACTCCGACTCGCTGCCCTCGGCACGCAGGACGTGAGCACCGCTCGCTTCAGCCCGGCGCACCGCACGGCCCAGCAGCGCGCTCTTCCCCGTGCCCATGCCGCCGACCAGCAGCACGACCGGGCCGGCCGACGCCGAGTCCACCGCGCGAAAGAGGCGTCCCAGCTCCGCGTCCCGGCCGACGAACGGCTCACCCGGATCCGGCTCGGATCTCGTGACCGCACCGAGGTCGCCTGCGTGCTCGTCCACGGGGTCTCCAGAAATGTGGCTCTCGAACGCGAGCCTCCTTGCCTTTCCCACCCAGGCTACAAGCGGCCGTGCGCACAGGTGCAGTCACGTGACGGATACCGCGCCCGCCGAGGTCCCTCGTACGGTTCCAGGAAAGCCATCGAATTCCCAAGGACACCCCATGGACCACATCACGCTCGGCAATATCAGCATCACCCGGGTATGGGAATACTTCGGCTCCGTCGAAATGACGCCCGACACCTTCTTCCCGGAAAGCCCGAAGGAAGTGTGGGGCGAGGACGCCTCCTGGCTGACCCCGCATTTCCTGGATTCCGCGACCAATATCGTGAATTCCGCGATCCAGACCTGGCTGCTGCGCAGCGAGGGCAAGACCATCCTCGTCGACACCGGCGTGGGCAACCACAAGGAGCGCCCGTACGCGCCGGTCTGGAGCCACCTCAAGACGGACTTCCTGGCCAATCTGGCCCGGGCCGGCGTCGAGCCCGAGGACGTGGACATCGTGATCAACACGCATCTCCACATTGATCACGTCGGCTGGAACACCCACCTGCACGATCGGCGCTGGGTGCCCACCTTCCCCAACGCCACCTATCTGATGCCGAAGGACGACTTCGACTTCTGGAACCCGGAGAACGGCCACAAGCCGCTGCTCGGCCGCGGCAACCAGAACGTCTTCGAGGACAGCGTGGCCCCGGTGCACCAGGCCGGCCAGACGCTGCTGTGGGAGAACAGCCACCAGATCGACGCCGGCCTGCGCCTGGACGCGGCTCCCGGGCACACCCCCGGCTCCTCCGTGCTGACCCTCACCTCCGGGACGGACCGCGCGGTGTTCGTCGGCGACCTGCTGCACAGCCCGGTGCAGATCCTCGAGCCCGACGCCAACAGCTGCTTCTGCGAGGACCCCGCGGGCGCCCGCGCGACCCGCCGCAAGGTGCTGGGCTGGGCGGCCGACAACAACGCGCTCTTGATCCCCGCGCACCTGGGCGGCCACGGCGCCGCCGAAGTGGTCCGTGAGCGGGACAAGTTCGCCATCAAGAGCTGGGCGCCGTTCGCCCCGTACACCGAGCAGGCCTGAGACCTGCGGAAAGACACCAGACATGAGCCACCACCCCGACCCCATCGTGACGACGGCGCAGGGGGCCGTCCGCGGCCTGCGCCAGGGCGACAGCGCCGCTTTCCTCAACATCCCCTACGCCGCCCCGCCCCGCGGCGCCGGCCGGTTCGCGCCGCCCCAGCCGCACGAGCCGTGGGACGGCGTACGGGACGCCACCGTGCCGGGGCCCAACGCACCGCAGTCCGAGCGCAAGCTCGGCAGCGTCGACATGTCCCCCTATTTCGGCACCGGCTGGAACCGCGGCGAGGACTACCTCACCGTCAACGTCTGGACGCCGGCCACCGACGGCGGCGACCTGCCTGTCATGGTGTTCGTCCACGGCGGCGGATTCGTCGCCGGATCGACGCGGTCCGCGATGTACGACGGCTCCGCCTTCGCCCGCGACGGTGTCGTCCTCGTCACCCTCAACTACCGGCTCGGCATCGCCGGGTTCCTCGACCTCCCCGGCGCGCCCGCCAACCGCGGCCTGCTCGACGTCGTCGCCGCTCTGCGCTGGGTCCAGGAGAACATCGCCGCCTTCGGCGGTGACCCCCGCGACGTCACCCTCTTCGGCCAGTCCGCCGGGGCGACCATCGTCGGCGGCGTCCTCGCCACCCCCGGCGCCACCGGTCTCTTCCGCCGGGCGATCGTCCAGAGCGGCAGCGGCCTGGGCGCGTTCACCACCGAGCAGGCCGCCCGCGTCACCCAGGCGGCGGCCGAGGCCCTGGGCATCGGGCCCCACTCCGGCGCCTTCGCGGAGATCTCCGACGAGCGCCTGGTCGAGGCCGCCTCCCGGCTGGCGGGCATCGACCTGCGGACCGAGACCCATCACGACCCGCTGATCGGACTCAGCCCCTTCAGCCTGGTCCTCGACACGCAGCCCGCCGCATCCGTCGCCGCCGGCCTCGGCGCCGACGTCGACCTGCTCATCGGGACCAATGCCGAGGAGGGCAATCTCTACCTGGTCCCCGTGGACAAGTACGCCGGCTCGACCGCCGGGGACGTCGACGACGCGGCGGCTCGCTCGCACCCGGATCCGGCGCGACTCGTCGAGACCTACCGGAAGACGCGTCCCGCGGCGTCGTTCGGCGAGCTGCGCTCCGCCGTCATGGGCGACGCGCTGTTCGGCGCGGGCAGCTGGGCCCTGGCCGGCGCTCATGCCGCCCAGGCCCGGTCCGCCACCTACGCCTACGAGTTCGCCTGGCGCTCCCACGCCCTGGACGGCGAGCTCGGCGCCACCCACGCGGTCGAACTGCCCTTCGTCTTCGATCTCGCGCACCTGCCCCGGTTGCGGGGCCCCGCGGCCCTGCTCGGCCCCGACAGGCCTCCCGCGGATCTCGCCGCCCGCATGCACGAGACGTGGGTCCGGTTCGCCAGGACCGGCAACCCCGGCTGGGACCCGTACGACAACGAGCGCAGGGCGACCATGCGCATCGACACCGAGTGGACCCAGGTCGACGACCCCCGTAGCCAGGAACGCCGGCTCTGGAGCTGACCGCTCGCATCCTCAAGGAACACCATGACCAGAACCGTCATCACCACCGAGAACGCCCCCGCCCTGGCGGCCCCGCTGTCCCAAGGCATCCGCAAGGGCCCCGTCCTGCAGGTCTCCGGGCAGCTCCCGCTCGACCCGGACACCGGCGAGGTCGTCGGCACCACGGTCGCCGAGCAGACCACACAGACCCTGCGCAACGTCACCGCCGTGCTCAAGGCGGGCGGCGCGGACCTGGAGGACGTCGTGATGCTGCGCGTGTACCTCACCGATCCCGCCCACCTGGCCGAGATGAACGAGGCGTACGCCGCGGCCGTCGGAGAGCCCTTCCCCGCCCGTACCACCGTCTACATGCGGCTTCCGCCGGGACTGCTCGTGGAGATCGACGCCCTGGCGGTGCTGGAAGGCTGACCGTGATGGCCGGCTCTCAGCCGATCCTCGGGGCGAGATGGGGTGCTGGTTCAACGCCTCCGGGCCAGTGTGACGCCGTCACGGACGGGCAGCATCACGCAATCCATCCGATCGTCGTGGGCGACGGCGTTGTTCATGCGGCGCATCGCCTGATGGTCGTCCTCTTGGAATGCGGGGTCGAGCACTCTGCCGCCGAGGAACACATTGTCGAGGACGAGCAGACCGCCGGGATTGAGCCGTGGGACGATCTCTTCGTAATAGGCGGGGTAGTTGGCCTTGTCCGCGTCGATGAAGGCGAAGTCGAAGGCCGGTCCTTCAGGCAGTGCGCGCAGCGTCCGGAGGGCCGGGCCGATTCTGAGGTCGATGCGGTCGTCGACGCCTGCGCATTCCCAGAAGGGCCGGGCCATGTCGGTCCATTGGCTGCTCACGTCGCAGGCGAGCAGTCGGCCGTCAGCGGGTAGCGCGCGAGCGATGCACAGGGCCGAATAGCCGGTGAACACGCCGATCTCGATGGCGGTGCGGGCGCCGGAAAGCCGGACCAGCATTTCCAGCAGCGCGCCCTCGTCGGGTGAGACCTGCATCCCGGCGGCGCGGCCGGTGGCCTGTCGTGTCGTGACAGCCAGTTCCGTCAGCAGCGGGTCGGGCGGGGTGCAGTGTGCCAGCAAGTAGTCGTCGATGGCCGGAGCGACGATCTCGAGGGCGTCACCGGCGGTCGGGCCGGTCCAGCCGATGTGGAGCTCCTCCTGGGTGGCGAAGCGCAGCAGGTGCCGGGTGACGACGTCCTGCACGCCGGTCAGGGAGCCGGGGTCTGCCGCGGCGGCGATCAGGACCAGTTCCTGCGGGGTGGAGGTCAGCGAACAGGTGCCGTGGCGGAAGGTGATCGTCCCTCTACCGGCGCCGGTGAGCTCTGCGGTGGCTTTGTGGCCCATGTGTGAGATCAGTTGCTTGACGTAACGCGCCGGGCGATCTGTTGCGACATGTGCCGTTGCGAGGGGCATCCGAGGTGGTCCTTCCAGCTTTAAGCGTCGAGAATCCTCAACGCTTTCGTCCGGGCAGTCTGCCGAGGCTCTGGCGAGTTTGTCAAAGCGTCGACGTTCCTAGACACTTGCGTCATGGAAGCTGAGCCGGACCTGGTGTTGCGCTCTCCCGCGCAGTTCAAGGCACTCGGGCACCCGTTGCGCCACCGCCTGGTGAACCTGCTACGCCAACGCCCCGCCACGCTGGGCGAGCTGACGGCGGCGCTCGGCTCGACCAAGGGCACGGTCGGCTACCACGTACGCATCCTGCGCGATGCGGGGCTGGTCCGCCTCGCGGGCACGCGGCAGGTGCGTGGCGGCACCGAGCAACGTTTCGAGCTCATCAGCAGGGGATTCAGGCTTGACGAGGACGGCGGCGTCGGAGCGGAGTTCCTCCTCGACGCCGCTCTGGCGGAGATGTTGCCCGCCGGCTCCGGTGATCTCGGGCATACCGTGCTGCGTCATCTCTGGCTCACCTCCGATGAGGCCCGTGCGCTGGCCGAGCGGCTGGAGACCTTGGTCCGCGATCGACAGCAGGCCGCAGGCCCCGAGACCGAGGCATACGGGCTGCTCCTCAGCCTCTACCGGGCCGACATCCCCCGCTTGCCGCCTGACGGGACACCGTCGGCGAAGTAGCCGAATGTGACATGACCCCTTGATCGCTGCTGCTATCTGGGGTTGCGGACCATGGACGGCACGGTCGCGATCGAGGTCGCGCCCGATGCCGCCGCTGGGCGGCCGGCCCAGGATCGCGATCATCACCCGACCTGGCGACACGAACGGTGTGCGCGGTCACGGGCTTGTCTCCGGGCAGATCAAGATCCAGGGGCCGGAGCGGCTCGCCGGTACTCGTTGATCGCTCCTCCGGGCACCTCGTGGCGTTCGATCCGGCCTTCCATCGCCACCTGCCCGGCGTGACTGTCCGATGGAGCCGAAGCCGCGTGGATTCCGTTACTGCGACTGGAGCCGGTCGGCTGAGATCGCTCGCCGCCGCGAAGACGCCGTTCATCGGGCTCCTGACCGGGCCGTCGGCTCGTGACCGCAGGAGGTGAGATCTCCCGCGGCACGCTATCCCCAGAGCGCGTTCGGTGCTGCGTTATATGGATAGCCGACGTCGCGGAACGCCCATAATCTCCACTCTCAAGCACGAACCGGCGAACAACCCGAAAGCGCTCGGCTCCCAGCGACTCTTCCGCTTTCGGGTCCTGAAGCGTCGCCCACAGGGGAAGGGGTCTGCGACGCGACTGATCGGGAAGTGCGTCCAGTGGTATGGCATGAGTTTTAGTGCCATTTAATCTTGTCGCCGGGCCAGCGAGTCCCCGTTTCACCATGGCTGCGTTCGGTATCTTCATCGGCGCTCTTCATACCTCATGTAAATATTCGTTTCCGGAAGGAACAATTCGATGATCAACCCGTTCCGCATAGACATCCCGCAGGACGAACTGGATGATCTACGAGATCGGCTTGCCCGCACCCGCTGGAGCCGCGAGATCGGCGGTCAAGGATGGAGCCGTGGCGTCCCGACCGGCTACCTGCGGCAGCTCGCCGTTTACTGGGCCGACGACTACGACTGGCGCAAGCACGAGGCCGGGCTGAACGAGCTGCCCCAGTTCACCACTGACATCGACGGGCAGACCATCCACTTCGCGCACATTCGCTCACCCGAGGCAGAGGCGACCCCGCTGATGCTCATCCACGGCTGGCCTGGCTCGTTCGCCGAGTTCCTGGACGTCATCGGTCCCCTGACCGACCCGCGTTCCCACGGCGGCGACCCTGCCGACGCCTTCCACCTGGTGATCCCCTCCCTGCCGGGGTTCGGCTTCTCCGCTCCGCTGCGCGATACGGGCTGGACGCAGGGCCGCATCGCCGACGCTTTCGCCGAACTGATGCACCGGCTCGGCTACTCCCGCTACGGCGTGCAGGGCGGCGACGTCGGCGCTTTCGTCGCGCCGGCCATGGGGCGTCAGGATTCCGAGCACGTACTCGGCGTGCACGTCAACGCCCTGGTCACCTTCCCGATCGGGGCCGAGGGTGAGATGGACGGCCTGACCACGTCCGAACAGGAGCGGCTGGCGCGCCTGGAGCACTGGCAGCAGGAACAGAGCGGCTACGACAAGCTCCAAGGCACCCGTCCGCAGACCCTGGGACACGGCCTGAACGACTCCCCGGCCGGCCAGCTCGCCTGGATCGTCGAGAAGTTCAAGGAATGGACAGACACTGCCGCCGACCTGCCCGAAGACGCGGTCGACCGCGACGCCCTCCTCACCGACGTCAGCATCTACTGGTTCACGCAGACCGGCGCTTCCTCGGCCCACAACTACTACGAATCCCACCACGACCCATCGGCCTGGGCGCCCCGCGAACCCGGCACCGTACCCACCGGTGTAGCGGTCTCCCTCACCCAGGACGTCGCCATCCGCCGCTTCGCCGAACGCGATCACACCATCGTGCACTGGACCGAATTCGAGCGCGGCGGACATTTCCTGGCCCTGGAACAGCCCGGCCCGTTCGTCGCCGACGTACGCAAGTTCTTCCGCTCCCTGCGCTGACCATCGGCACCGCCGCCACACATCAATGGCGGCGGTCCGCGGCATTTGGTGCCGTCCCGCCTCGGGGCGGTGGCGCCCATCCTCGGCCAGGCCCGCTTCAGCGGCCGGGGCGAAGATCGCTCACGGGTGAGCTGCCGCGCCTGATCGTCCATCGGCAGCGGGTGTCGTCGGCAGCCGGAAGAGCGAGGATGGTCGAGGTCGTCGGAGAACTCCCCCGCCTGATTCTCGGTGAGCGCGGCGGTGGTGACGGGCCTTCATGGCGATCTGCGGCCCCGGCGGCGAACTCACCGGGCTGGACCTCGCGCCGCCGCCGCCACGACCGCGTGTGCGTGTACGCCCCGCCTTCAGAGAAGGAACCTGAACAGCGGGCTGCCGGTCTCGATGCGCTCGATCCGCGGCGGCGCCTCGTCCATGCGGGCCAGCAGGCCGGGCAGGTCGGCGGGGCTGGCCAGTTCGATGCCGACCAGCGCGGGACCGGTCTCGCGGTTGCTGCGTTTGATGTACTCGAACAAGGTGATGTCGTCGTTGGGGCCGAGGACCTCGTCCAGGAAGCGGCGCAGTGCGCCGGGCTCCTGCGGGAACTCCACGAGGAAGTAGTGCTTGCGCCCCTCGTGGACGAGGGAGCGTTCGACGATCTCGGCGTAACGACTGACGTCGTTGTTACCCCCGGACAGCACGCACACCACGCTGGCACCGGCCGGGATGTCGACCGCCCCCGGATAGCCGAGGGCGGCAGCCGCCAGCGCGCCGGCCGGTTCGGCGATGATCCCGTCCGACTGGTACAGCGCCAGCATCTCGCTGCACACCCGCCCCTCGGGCACGGCGACCATCTCCACCTCTGCCGCGGCCACAATCGGCACGGTCACATCGCCGGCTCGGCGCACGGCGGCGCCGTCGACGAAGGTGTCGATCTCCGGCAAGGTCACCGGGTGGCCGGCAACCAGGGCCGCCGCCATGCACGCGGCTCCGGCCGGCTCCACCCCGATGACCCGGGTCTGCGGGTGATGCTTGCCCAGCCACGCCAGCGTGCCGGCCAGCAGCCCTCCCCCGCCGACGGGGACGATCACCACGTCCGGAGCGTGACCCAGCTGAGCCACGGCCTCGTAGACGACCGTGCCCTGGCCGGCGATGGTCCGCGGGTCGTCGAAGGCCGGGACCAAGGTCGCGCCGGTACGGGCGACGTCGGCGGCCGCGGCAGCGGATGCCTCATCGTAGGTGTCGCCTACCAGCACGATCTCAATCGCCGCGCCGCCCAGAGCCGCGATCCGGTCCCGCTTCTGCCTGGGCGTCGTGCCCGGCAGGAAAACCCGGCCATGAACGCCCAGCGACGCGCAGGCAGAGGCGACGCCCTGGGCATGGTTGCCCGCGCTGGCGGCCACCACGCCCGCCGCGCGCGCCGCGTCATCGAGCTGCGCGATCAGGTTGTAGGCACCGCGGACCTTGTAGGAGCGCACGGTCTGCATGTCCTCGCGCTTGAGCCATACGTGCGCGCCCCGCAGCTCGGACAGTCGCGTATTGCGCTCCAACGGCGTCGTCGTCACCACGCCGCCCAATCGCTGCGCCGCTGCTTCCACAGCCGCCGCGTCGACCAGCGAAGCCTCAACCGTCATGTTTCCCGTTCTCCTATTTCAGAGCGCACACACCGTAGCGGCAGTGATCAGATTTGGCCCAAAGTTGTGCGCGGTCACAAGCCAGACGTCATCAGCAGCCCCGACCAACCCTACTGGCCCTTTCCCGCTCACCCGGTTCGCCCCCATCAGCGCCCGCGCGGCTCCGCCCGAAGACCCGCACGGTGCCCGAGGTGGGCGTGCGGTGGCCTTCGATGATCTCCAGGGTCGAGGTCTTCCCCATGACCTCGCCTTCTCCGCCGAGCCGGAGAAGGCGAAGAATCCGCGTACGCGTCGACAGCGAGACCGAGGTCGCCCCGCACGCAGGCGAACTGCTCGGCCAGGTCCTCCGGGGCCTGGCCACCCTCAGGGAACGAGTGATGGCCGATGGGGCGAGCTGACGGTGGAGCAGCAGGACGGGCGTTTCCTGACGGCCGCGGCAGTCCCGCGCCGGCGTTCCGAAGCACAGGCGAACCGATGGCCACCGTGGTACTCGCCGACGACGAAGCCCTCCTCCGCAAGGCGCCGGCATCACTGCTCCCGCTCAAGGACGAGATCACCGTGCTCGCCGAAGCGGGAGACGGTGAGGCGGCGGTACAGGCCACGCTGCTGCAGATGTCTCCGCCCTGGCCATCGTCGACGACTGCCCGCTCACCGGCCGCGAGATCGACGTGCTGCGGGCGATGAACAGCGGGATCCACATGTTCAACTGATGCTCAGAACGATCGTCCGCGCGCTGATCTTCCTCCGACCTCCGGAAACGGAGACCGTGGATGCACAGGCTGGTCAGATCCGGTCATCCAGATGTTCAACTGATTCACAGAATGATCGTCTGCACGCTAATCTGCCTCCGACCTCACGGAAACGGAGACTGTGGATGCACAGATTAGCCAGATCCGGTTTTGCCCTGTCCTTGGTCGGGGCCATAGTCGCGGCCACCTTGATCGCCACCGCGCCGGCCGCGTCAGCCGCGCCCGCGCGCGCCAACGGACACCGGGTCACCGTCATGGTCCACGGGTTCGACCGCGAGGCCGACATCAGCTGCTCCGGCGCATGGAACAGCGCCAAGAATCTGCTGAACGCCAATGGTTGGGGCGACGTTGTCACCTTCGGCTACTACAACAAGGCCACCAACTGCGACCTCAGGCTCCAAGGAACCACCGACACGCGCATCCAGGAGGTCGGCCGCCAGTTCGCGTGGACCGTCTACTACCTGTACTCCAGCAAGGACGTCGCAATCGACGTCGTGACGCACTCCATGGGCGGTCTGGTCGCGAAGGCGGCCATCGAAGGCGTCAACAGGTACGGCGTGGGCAAGCCGCCGCCCGACCTGAGCGGGCTGACGGTCGACCGGAACAACCTCGGCGCGACCGTGTGGCCCAGAGACTGGCCCCCATTCCTGTACATCGAGGACATGGTCACGTTCGCCACGCCACACCAGGGCATCGGCAGCGCGGTGGTGACCGCGTGCGCCGTAACCCACGAGCAGTGCAGCGACATGCGTCCGGGCAGCGGCTTCATCAGCTGGCTGGGCAAGCAGCCGCTCTCCCAGATGGGTACGGACTACACCTTCCTCGCCTCGGAGACCGACGACACCGTCAGCGCCAAGTCGGGGACCAACGACCGCACCGCCCACCATTGGGGCCTGTACAGCTACAACACGGAGGGTGGCACGCTGACCCACACCTCCATCAGGAACACCTCAACCGGCGACTGGCAAGCGTCGTACGGTGGGCAGTTCAGCGACGAGGGTACGGGCTCGTATCCCGCGCCGCTCCCGCGGATGCTGGACGGCCTGTACGACCAGCAGGCCCAGTAGCGCAGAACGACGATCGACCACGGCACGCCACAGGGGTGGCGTGCCGTGGTCGATTCCGGCCGGGTCGGGGACAGCGCGTAGTGGAGAGCACGCGGACACGCCGGTCGGCGTGCTCGATGGCCACCAGGATGTATCAACTCCCCCTGCACCCGTCGACGGCCCCACCCTCGGTTCTCCCGTGCCAGGCCAATGATCAGGTCGTTCCTGGACGCCCGGGCCGATGCGGGTGGTCCGGGCCCGGCACGGCAGACGTCGGTGCCGCCGACGATTGACCGCGGCCCGGCAACATCAGCCGGTCGTCACGCTCCCAGCGGGCTGGGTGGGGTGAACGCGTCGATGACGCCCGCGTCCCACAGCGCGAAGGTCCCCGAACTCCGGCATTGCGAGAGTCCACCGTCGACGACGAGCTCGATGCCGGTGATGTAGGACGAGTCCTCCGACACCAGGTACGTCACCGCGTTCGCGACGTCCTCCGCGCTGCCACGCCGGTCTCCGGTGTCGTCCCGGATCAGCGGGATGACGCCGGGCAGACATGCCGCCGATTCCCGGAGAACGCCCGGCAGCACGACGTTCGCGCGGATGGCGCTGTCGCCGAGTTCGAGGGCGAGACCGCGGACGAGGCCGGTCAGCGCACGCTGCATGACCGCCGTCGCCGTGACGCCGCCTTCGGCTTCGGAGCCGAGCGGCGGGCTCACCACGACGACGGCGCCACCGGCATCGGCCATCCTCGCCCGCGCTTGCGCGATCACCGTCTCGATGTGCTCGATCGTGGCCCCGATCGAGGGGCCGAATCGTCCCGCCGCGTCGATGTTCGCCGAACCTACGATGATCACGAGCGCTCCGACCGGTTCGGCGGAAAGAGAGGGGTCGCCGTCGTGTTCCGCGATGGAGCACACCGTCCATCCGTCGTTCTGGAGCGCCTGGGATACCGCGCCCCTGACAGCACCGGGGGCGCCGGAGAGGAGCGCGCGCCGTTCTTTCCCGGCCATCAAAGGCTTCCCTTCATCTTCTCGACGAGTGACCCGAAGTCGGCGGCCACGGAGGGGACCCGGATCGACTTGCCGCCGTCGATGACGATCTCCGCTCCGGTGACGTAGGAAGAGGCGTCGGACGCGAGGAAGACGGCAAGCCCGGCGATGTCGGCGGGAGTTGCGCCGCGATCGGTCGTATCGCGGCGGCCGAGCGGGATGCGTCCCATGAAATCGTCCGGGATCTGCCGCATGTAGGCGCTGCTGCGGACCACTCCGGGATGGATCGAGTTGACGCGGATACCGTCCTTGCCGAACTCGAGTGCCGCGGACTTGGTGACCCCCCGGATCGCGAACTTGGAGGCGACGTAGGCCATGAGGCCGACATCGGCCTCCACTCCCTGAAGGGAGGAGACGTTGATGATCGAGCCCCTGCCGCCGCGGCGCAGCGACGGAAGGGCGGCTCGCATGCCGAGGAGGGCGCCTTCCAGGTTGACGGCGAGTGTTCGCTCGTAGTCGGCCGGCGCATAGCTCTCGACGTAGGTCGACGCCCCGATGCCCGCGTTGTTCACCAGCACGTTGAGCGGGCCGAACCGGTCTTCCACCGCCGTGATGGCCCGCTCCCATGCCTCCGGTCGTGCGACGTCGAGCTCGACGAACATCGCCGCGTCGCCCAGCTCCGCAGCGAGCGTCGATCCCTGCCGGCGATCGACGTCTCCGATGGCGACGCGAGCTCCTTCGCCGACGAACCGCTGGGCGATGCCGGCGCCGATGCCCTGTGCGGCGCCCGACACGAGCGTTACCCGCCCGTCGAGCTTGCTGCCGTGAACGCTCATGCGGCGGCGTCCCGGCGCGTCCCGCAGAGGTCGGTGTGGTGGACCCGCGCCGCCCTGATGACGGCGACGCGGTGTGAGGCGAATCTGTCGGTCATGGTGTGTACTCCCGGTGGCAAGGAGGAGCGGGACGTTCGCGATGGCTGGGCCGGCCGGTCATGCGGGCGCCGCGGACGGGGTGCCGTCGGCGGTGACCGTCGCCATGCCGCTGCGCCGCTCTCGGATCATGAGCACGGTCAGGAACCCGGCGAGTGCGCTGACGCTCATCATGCCCATCGCCAGCCCGAACGCGCTGACCTGCGGGAACTGCGTTCCGGGGGCGACGGCCGTGGAGAGCATCAGAGCGACGAGCGAGGTGCTGACCGCCTGGAAGAGGCTCCTGACGACGACGTAGAAGCCGCTGCCTTCGGCCATGTTCTCCTGCGGAACGGATTCGGCGATCAGGTTCGGGATCGAGGTCAAGGTGAAGGTGGAGGTCACCGCCATGACGAAGAAGACAACGGTGATCATCACGAGGTTGTCGCGGACGACGAATATGGTGGGGAGCACCAGGGTCGCCGCCAGTGTGCCGATCAATGCGGCTCGCTTGGCGCCCCACCGGCTGGCGACCGCGCCGGCGACGGGAGACATGGCGTACCCGAAGACCCCGAGCACGAGCGAGAGCACGCCGGCCGCCGACGCGGTCAGGCCGAGGCCGACCGGCGCCGATTCGGGGTATTGGAGGATGACGGGCTGCAGGATGAAGAAGCCGCCCATGGGCCCGAGCGCGAAGAACGCGATCATCGCCATGGTGAGCGCGAACTTCGGTTGGGCGAGCAGCCTCAGGTTGAGGATCGGCATCGGGTTACGCAGTTCCCACCACACCCAGAAGGCGGCGAGCACGATGCCCCCGATGACGCAGCTCAGCACCAGCGAGCTGGTCCAGCCGGCGGTCCGCGAGCTCGATACTCCGTAGAGAAGGATGGCCAGGGCGGGGACGAACACCAGCCCGCCGACGTAGTCGATCCTGTCTCCTGGCTTCCACAGTTTGGGCGACGGAGCGAGCAGGACCGCGCAGAGAATCGCCGCCAGAAGGGCCAGCCCACCCGAGGCGATGAAGATCGCCTCCCAGCCGACGGTGTCGACGAGAATCCCGGCCACGAGGTAGCCGATGGCCGCGGCGAAGGTGACGGTCCCCGCGACGACGGCGATCGTCACCGGCACGCGCTTGGGCTGCACGGCCTCGCGGGAGATGCCCATGAGAAGCGGCAGCACGGCTCCCGAGACGCCCTGGATCGCCCGCCCGACGATGATCGCCTCGAACGAGCCGAACGCCACGCTGATCACGGAGCCGAGAATCGACAGCGCCAGAACGATGATCAGCACGCGCCTGCGCCCGAACAGGTCGCCCAGCCGGCCCCCGAGGGCGCCAGAGGCGCCCGCCACCAGCAGGAACCAGGTGACAGCCCAGCCGACGTCGGTGGTGGTGGCGCCGAACTCCTTGATGAGGTGCGGGATGGCCACCGTGAGCATGGTCGCCTCGAAGGCTCCGGTCGCTTCGGCGATGATCAGTGCGAACAGTACGAGACCGTACGGCCGCAGTCTTCGTTGGGTGACGTGAGTAGTCATCGGCATCCTCCGCTCAAGCCACGTCCACACGCGCCGAGCAGGCGTGGACGGGTGGAACACCCCCGTACTGCACCGTCAGCGTGACGTCTTGCCACCGTCCGCGCATACGCCCTCTGTCGCGACCTGACCGCGACAGATGTCTCGTTGTGAGGTGCCGCCCACTTCCCCGGTTCTTTCCGGTTCAACCCGTCCAGGGCTCGAGCGAGCGTTGAGCGACGGCCCACTCCGACTCGTACTCTGGGACAATCCGCACGATCACGGTCGTTCCTCCCGACTGCCGGATCGTCACGTCGCCGCCGCGCCGTGCGGCGATCTCCGAGACGATGGACAGCCCCGCTCCGGTCGACACCGCGGCCCCCGCCTTGCCGGTCCGGCCGTCGTCGGAGATCTCCAGCACGAACATCTTGCTCTCCGGGTCCAGTCGCGTATGGACGCTCACCCTGGACGCGAGCGCATGCTTGTCCACGTTGCGGAAGGCTTCCTGCACGATGCGCGCCACGTCCTCGTTGAAGTCGGAGCTGAAGGCGTCCACGTCGCCCGCATGGCGCACGTCGACCGCGATCCCGGTACGGCCGCCGAGGTCCTTGGCCAGGTCGTCGACGTACTCGGCCATGCCGACCCCCTCCATCACGTGCCGTCGCTCGCCGATGAACATCCGTACGTCCACGACCAGCTGCTCGGTCAGCCTCCGCACCTCGAGCACCGTCGCGCGATGCTCGTTCTCGAGGTCGCCCGCCTCGAGCTTCGCGAGGTGGAGCGCGAGGACGAAGAGGTCCTGGGCGAGCGTCGCGTGCAGGTCGTCGTTGATCCGCTGGCGCTCGATGTCCGCGCCCTGGACCCGCGCCCGCCGCATGAGCTCGGAATACTGCAGGGCCAGCGCGAGCCGGTCGGCGACGTCGCACCACAACCGGACACGCCCCGGGGTGATCGGACGCTCGGCCGGCCAGGACCCCGCCACCACGCCGAACGGGCCCGACGAGGTGCGCAGCGGGATGCTGAGGTACGAAAACCCGCTGGTCAGCCCAACGAAGGCGCGGATCGGCGCGAACCGGTCGTCGACGCGGACGCGGTCGTACCAGGCCGGGTCGACGATGACACGATCTTCCTCGAACGCCTGCAAGGTCAGCATGGGAGCGCCGTTGCGCCGGCAGCGCTCCATCGCGGCGAGCTCGTCATGGCCCATCTCGTGGCTGCCGGCGAACGTCGGGCTCCCCGAGGGATCGACCAGCACGATCATCGGCCCGACCAGCTCACTGGCTTGGAAGAAGTCGATGGTGAGGTTGTGGACGACAGTCGACAGGTCCTTCGACTGCGCGACCGAGGCGAGGTTGTCGATCTGGAGCCTGCGCAGAGTCGCACGATGCCCTTCCCTCGCCGGCGCGGGGA
Source organism: Nonomuraea sp. NPDC050153 (assembly GCF_044460125.1). Taxonomy (NCBI): domain Bacteria; kingdom Bacillati; phylum Actinomycetota; class Actinomycetes; order Streptosporangiales; family Streptosporangiaceae; genus Nonomuraea; species Nonomuraea sp. NPDC050153. The sequence continues at coordinate 64,998 of NZ_JBITJQ010000007.1, read as the reverse complement.
AGAGCGTGATCTCCCATCCTGGCCGGTCCGGGTGGGGCCGGAGCCGATATTGTGCGCCGCTCCCCGCGACGGCTCCCCACGCCGTACGTGACGAGCCGGGGACTCGTACGACGTCCGACTCCTGGGCGAGCCCGAGGATCCGGAACACCTCGGCGCTCCCGCCGCGGAATCTCCCATCAGGATGCAGGTCGGCCGTGATCCCGTCGGCGGGCAATCGGTCCTGTGCTGTTCCACGTCGCGCTGGCACGCTTGTAGTGTCCTTTATGTCGGGATCAGTGTCACCCGAAAACTGCCGTACAGGGAATCACGACGGCTTTCGAGGGAGAGGTCATGCCGGGAAGCCAGGGAGACATCCTGCGGGTGTATCTGATCGACGATCACGAGATCGTGCGACACGGCCTGCGCTCGTTCCTGGAGGCGGCAGGCGACATCGAGGTCGCCGGCGAGGCCGGCGACGGGCGTTTCGCGCTGGCGGAGCTCCACCAGTACGCGCAGGCGGGGACACCCGTCGACGTGGTGCTGCTCGACGTCATGATGCCGGTGCTCGGCGGCATGGACGTGGCCCGCCGCATCAACTCCATGCCTAACCCGCCGAAGGTCGTCATCCTGAGCGGGTACGGGGACGTCGAGCGCGTCCGGCTCGCGATGAGCATCGATGTCGCCGGCTACATCCTCAAATCGAGCCGGCCCGCGTACATCCTGGACGCGATCCGGGCCGCGCATCGTGGCGAGCTCTACCTGGACCAGGCCGTGGTCATCCGGCTCGCCCGCGCCGTCCCGGACCCGGCGAAGGGCGCCCCCGAGCTGACCCCGCGCGAGCGAGACGTCGTCGCGCTCGTCGCCCGCGGCAAGTCCAACATCGACATCGCCACCGACCTGTCCATCAGCGAGCGCACCGCGCGCACGCATGTGAGCCACCTGCTCGGCAAGCTCGGACTCGAATCCCGCGTGCAGCTGGCCATCTGGGCGATCGACAACGGCTTCGCCAGGAGCGCGCGACCGCGACCGTGAGTGCGTGACGCGCACTGCGACAATTGTCGCTCATAGCCCGAGACATCCGACTCTTCCAGTCTGCCGCCGTCGGTGACGACACTGGTGCGCGAAGGGAGCGAGATGCCATGAGCAGGGTGAACGGGAAAGTGGCCTTCGTCACGGGCGGAGCCGGCGGCATCGGCCTGGGGATCGCGAAGGCCTTCGCGCGAGCCGGTGCGAAGGTGGCGGTCGCCGACATCGACAAGGCCGCTCTTGAGGAGGCCACCGAGGGACTGCGCGCCTCCGGGGCGGAGGCCGTCGCCGTGCCGCTCGACGTGACCGACCGGGCCGGGTGGGAGGCCGCGGTGGACCAGGTCGAGAAGTCGTTCGGAACCGTGCACCTCCTGGTCAACAACGCCGGGGTCAGCACGGCGGGGATGAACTTCGAGGACGCAACCCCCGCGATCTGGGACCGCGTCGTGGCCATCAACCTCACCGGCGTCTACAACGGAATCCACCACTTCCTCCCGGGCATGCGCGCCGCCGGCGGCGGTCACATCGTGAACACCGCCTCCGCGGCCGGGCTGGCGGGTTATCCGCACCTGTCCCCGTACGCGGCGACCAAGTTCGCCGTCGTCGGGTTGAGCGAGTCACTGCACGCGGAGTTCGAGAGCGACGGGATCGGCGTCAGCGTGCTGTGCCCCGGGCTCGTGCGGACCCGTCTGTGGCGCACGTCGCGCAAGGTGCGCGAACTCCCGGACGTCGACGTCCCGCCGGACGACGTCACGGCCATGTCCGCCAAGCCGTACGGGATGGACCCCGACGAGGTCGGGCGGCGGGTGCTGGCCGGCGTGGAGAACAACGACCTGTACATCTTCACCCACCCCGAGTTCCGGCAGCCCGTCCTGCAGCGGCAGGAGCAGCTGATGCGCGGTTTCGACCAGGCCGATTCCTTCTCGCCCTGACCACCGGCGCACGACCAAGAGAATCCCGAGGAGAGAGCATGAGGAACCCGCCTCGCCGGATCAGGACCAAGCTGGAGAGGGGCGAGAGCGTCTTCGGCGTCACCGTCCAGCTTCCCAGCCCTGAATCCGTGGAGATCGCCGGCTACGCCGGCTATGACTTCGCCTGGATCGACGCCGAGCACGGCACCATGGGCATCTCGGACATCAACCATCTCGTACGCGCGGCGGACGCCGTGGGGATCGACTCGATCGTCCGCGTCCCCGACCACAGCGCCTCGTTCATCCAGCGCGTCCTCGACACGGGCGCGACGGGGATCATGGCGCCGCACATCCGCACACTGGTGGAGGCGAAGTCCGTGGTCGAAGCGGCGAGGTTCGCGCCACGGGGCGTTCGCGGCGCGTGCCCCGCGACGCGGGCCGTCGGCCACCTGACCGAGGACTGGTACGGCGACTACGTGCGCGCCGACCAGGATGTCCTGGTCTTCGGCCTGATCGAGGACGTCGAGGGTGTCGAGAACGTCGAGGAGATCGTCCGGCACTCCGGGATCGACGGCATCCTGTGCGGCCCCTTCGATCTCGCCATGTCGCTGGGCCTCCACGGAGACGTGACCGATCCGCGCGTCACCGACATGCAGACCCGCGTCGCGCACGCGGCCCGGGACGCCGGCCTCCAGTACGTCGCGATCTCGGGCTGGGAGAAGCGGAGCACGGAGCGACTCGTCGAGGACGGCGTGCGGATCTTCAACGTCTCGGGAGACCGCGGCGTGCTCCACATCGAGTTCAAGAAGGCGCTCGCCCAGGCCGCCGCCGCCGTCGCGGCCGCGGGCAAGCCGGAAGCGGTCGCGTCATGACGGAGTCCACCGCGGTCGGCAACGTTACGGCCGAGGACGTCATCGGCTACTTCGACTCGTTGTCGAACTGGGGTCGCTGGGGGGAGGACGATCGGCTCGGCACGCTCAACCTGATCGCGCCGGAAACGCGGGCACGCGCGGCGCGCCTGGTGACGGAGGGCAAGGTCGTCTCGCTCTCCCGGGACATCGACCCAGCGGCTCCCGACCCCCTCGGCACGGGGTTGAGCCTTGTGCAACGGCACATGGGCATCGGCGAGGTGGAGCACCATGTCGGCAAGGGCGCCTCGCGGTTCGACGCGGTCACCGAGTTCGTCGGCATCGCGGCGCACGGCTCGAACACCCACCTCGACGGACTTGCTCATTACTCGTGGGACGGCAGGACGTACAACGGGTTCGAGGTCGCGGAGACCATCACCTCGCTGGGCGGCTCGAAGAAGCTGTCGGTGCGCGACGCGAGCGACGGCATCGTCTCCCGCGGGGTGCTCCTGGACATCGCGCGGCTGCACGGTGTGCGGTGGCTGGAGCGCGGGCACCCCATCATGCCCGAGGAGCTCCTGGAGGCGGAGAAGGCCCAGAACGTGGAGGTCGGGCCCGGGGACGTGCTCATCGTCCACACCGGGAACGTCGCACGCGTCCTCGCCGAAGGCCCCGACCAGGTGAATCAGGCGGGACTTCACGCATCCTGCCTGCCGTTCCTGCGGGAGCGGGACGTGGCGGCGCTGGGGAGCGATGCCATTCAGGACGTCCAGCCGTCCGGGTACCCGGCGTTCGACCTGTTCCGGCCGATCCACACCGTCGGGCTCGTCGCCCTCGGGCTTTGGCTGATCGACAACATGGAGCTCACCGAACTCTCCGGCGAGTGCGCCCAGCGCCGCCGGTGGGAGTTCTTCTTCGCGATGCTCCCTTGGCGCATGGTCGGCGTGACGTCGAGCGCGACCAATCCGATCGCGATGTTCTGAGACCGCGAACCCTGGCGATCCGCCGGGTCTCCACCAGGGCCACGAAGCTGGGCCGACGTGGTGCCGAAAGGTCACGGGATGATGATCACGGGGAACGCGTACACCCGGAACTCGTCGATCAGATCCAGCAGGGAGGCGCCGCGGCTGGACAGCGATCCTCATCGGACTGTCACGAATCGCCCTGCCCTACACGGTCGCCACGCTCCCGCTGCCGCCCGACCCCGTCTCGCAATGGTTGCCGCGGCTCACCCCCGCCGCCGGCTACGCCGTCCAGCAGACGATGACCCGGAGCCCGAGCAGCCGGTTGAGCGCCTGCCGTTCGAAGTTCGCGCCCTCGGTCGGCGACGGGGCGACAGTGATCATCTACAGCCCGAGCCGGCTGATCTCGGCCTGCAGTTCGCTGAACAGTTGGCCGTACGCCGGATTGCCCGGTCCGCGCAGCAGCAGGCCGATGATGTCCGAACTGCTCGCGGCCGGCGATCGGGCCATCTCGTCGGGGATGTACCCGAGCCGCTCGGCCGCGGCATGGACCGCGTCGCGGGTGCTCGGCGCGACCGGAGCGGTGCCGTGGAACACCCGCGACACGGTCGCCCGAGAGACACCCGCTTCCGCGGCGACCGCCATCACCCGATCCCGGACGCGAGAGCGCGGCCGGGATGGCCGGTCTCGCTGCGCGCTCAGGCGCACGGCCTGGGCGACGTGGTCGTGCGGCGCCTCGTGCCGCGCCTGCGATCGCGAGGTTCACGTGGTGCCGCACCGGCGGTTATTCCGTGGCGACCGCCGCGGGGAGCGATCACACTGAGCGAATGGACAGGACAGTCAGCGCATGGATTACATCGGGTGACGAGCGGCTCGGCGTCTTCGGCCCGTTCGCGGTGGATGTGCCGTGGTGGGCCGAAGTGGAGCCGGTCGTCGCGCACCTGCGCCAGGCGCTCGGCGTGGACGTGCTGGTGCTGCGCCTGTTGAACGTGGATGGCGGCGAAGGCGCCCGCGACGGTCATGTGACCTATCACGTCGAAGCGCTGGAGCGGCCCGCGCCCGGGCGGCTGACAGCCCCGCTACCCGCCGATCATGCGGTGCTGGACAGGCCCGAGCGGCTGCGGGCGCCGTGGGCACGGATCGACGGGCTGCGGGAGCTGTTCGGCTGGGCGGCGGACGCGCTGAGGACGGCCCGGCGACCGCTGACCGGGCCGATCCGGCAACGCAAGACCTGGAATCTGGCCGGGCTGTTCCTCCTGCCCACCGCCCGGGGGCCGGTATGGCTGAAGGCCACGCCGCACTTCGCCGCCGACGAGGCTGCCGTCATGGGCATGTTCGCGGCCCTGGACCCTGGACTGGTTCCCACGGTCGTGGCGTCGGGACCGGGGCGGGTCCTGCTGGAGCACCTTCCCGGCGAGGACTGCTGGGAGGCGCCCGTCGAGATCATCGACAGCGCGGTGAGGCGACTGGCGTCCGCGCAGGCCCGCCTGGCGGGCGCGGTCCCGCCCGGGTTGGCGGACCGGCGCGGACCCGTCGTCGCCGACCGGGTCCGCGATCTGCTCGCCGGTGACGTGGGCGGCGAGCTGACCGCCGAGGAGCTGGCGGGGGCGTACGAGCTGGTCGAACGCTGGCCCATGCTGGCCGAGTGCGGCCTGCCCGACACGATTGTGCACGGCGACTTCCACCCGGGAAACTGGCGCAGCGACGGCGGGCCGCCGGCCGTGGTGGACTTCGCCGACGCGCACCTCGGCAACCCGGTGCTGGACGGGATACGGGCCCGTGACTGGCTTCCCCCCGCCAAACGACCCGCCGCCGCCGAGGCCTGGATCCAGGCCTGGACCGCTCACGTACCCGGTTGCGACCCGGCCCGGGCACTCTCGATCGCCGAACCGCTGTCCCACCTGGACTACGCCGTCCGCTACCAGGAGTTCCTCGACGGCATCGAATCGTCGGAGCGGATCTACCACCTCGGCGACCCGGCCGCCTGCATCCGCGCCGCCCTCCGGTCCGTCGTGATCATGGACTGATGATCCGATCGACGGCCACGCCTGGGCGGGGAGCCGAATCAGCGGGACGTCCGCCGCGCCCGGTCGGTGAAGCGCTGACCGATCCGTCCTCGGGGCCACCGGACGAGGTGATGCTCGGGGTTCCCAACAATCCCTGTCCGCGACAGGCTGGCAGCCTGGATCTGAGCCCGCCCGCGAGCCTCACTCCGTAATCTGGTACCGCCGCTCCAGCACGGCATGCTCGTCGAGGCCGATCAGCTTGTTGAACTCCGCGAAACCGAGCATGTTCCCGAGCATCGGACGGGTGTCGCCCCGGGTGGCAAGTGTCTCGAGGTGATCCCGCATGCCCCTGGCAGCGGGCAGGTCGACAGCGGCCGTGAAGGCGGCGACCCGCGCCACCATCTGCGTCATCGTCAGGTAGCCGACGTCGGGCTGGCCCAGCATGCTGGCCGAAGTCTGGAACCCGCTGAGGTAGACCGCCTGGAAACCCAGCGCCTGGGTCAGCCGCGCGCCGGTCCCGTCGTACGCGCCCGGATGGCGTGATCGTCGAAGCCGTTTCAGCGGCCCGTGACCGATCTGCGCCGGACGGCTGGAATCATGACGGATTTTTACTTCTGAAATGAGGTAAATAGGGAAGCGACCTATAGTCTGAAGCCACCGAGGACATTTCGAGCGTTGGCGATCAGGTCGGCGTCGCCCCCGGCGATGGACCTCACCCGGGCTTTTGCGGAGGCCCAGACGGGCCAACGATCATGACGTCTCTACTGCATCACCCGGCACCGAGCGCCGCCGTCGGCGCACCCCCCGCGATCGACTCCACGGTTCGGCTCTCACTGAAACCCGTCCTTGGCCGGCGGGTCCGGGCGGACTGTCCCCACCTGATCGCCCGGCCGGCCATGCTCATGCTCCTGGCCCTCGCGTTCCACGCAGGACCCGACCCGGCGGCGCGCTCGCCCGGCATCCACCGGCCGGCCGAGCCGGCCGAGCCGGCCGACACGCCGCAGATCGACGAACTGGCCGGGTGGGAGAACGAGGGCGGCCATCTCACGCGCCAGAACCCACAGGACGCACCCGTCCCGCAGGTGACCGGTGAAGCCGTTCGACAGCAACCCGCATCCCTTCCTCGATCGGAGCATCGCATGGTCGTCGTCGACGCCTTCCCGCTCGGCAGGGCCGATCCGTCAGAGCCGACCACCATCCGCCTGTCGGGTGAGCTCGACATGTTCACCAGCCCAGAGCTGCGCTCGCGACTGCTGGACATCCTGAAGTCCAGCACCAGCCTGCTCATCCTCGACCTGTCCGAGGTCACCTTCTGCGACGCCTCCGGCCTGGCCGTCATGGTCGGCGTCCAGCAGCGCGCCCGACGGCTGGGCATCAGCCTGGCCCTCGCCGCCCCTCGCCCGTTCATGACCAAACTGCTGCACATCACCGGCCTGGACCGCACCCTGCCGATCGTGGTGTGAAGGATCCGCCTGTCAGACTTCCCGATCGCCGGTCGCGGCGAACGAGGTCACCCCTGCGGCCATGGATGACCCCGGCACTCGGAACGCCGGAGAAGCGGCGAGGCATCGCGGCCCGTGTGCTAGACTTCAGCCAGTTGCAGTTGTGGTACCCATAAAGACTTTGTGTGCGCCTGAGAGAGCATGCTCTTCGGGCGCGTTTTTGTTTGCCGGTCATTTCCGGATGGGCTCATTACAGCGACGTGGGATTCGCGCGGTGCGAATTCTGTACGTTATGCACGCATCCAAAGGAGATCGACATGGCTACCGGAACCGTGAAGTGGTTCAACTCCGAAAAGGGCTTCGGCTTCATCGCGCAGGACGGCGGCGGCGCCGACGTCTTCGCGCACTACTCCAACATCGTGTCCAACGGCGGCTACCGTGAGCTGACCGAAGGACAGAAGGTGGCCTTCGACGTCGTCCAGGGCCAGAAGGGCCCGCAGGCGGAGAACATCGTCCCCGCCTGACCTGACGCGTGTCGCGGAACGGGCCGGTGCGCACCTGTGCGGGCCGGCCCCGTTCCGTTCGCATCCCCGCCGCCGATCCGTGCTACACACGCCGCGACAGGGCGGTCCGGGCAAGGGCAGGCGGGTTGACCGTGCACGTCCCGGTGAAAGCACGTATCGCAGGAGGCCAGGCATTTTGGACAGAAGTCGATTTATTCCTCAACAGGGCGCATACTGGTTCCAATGAGGCCTAATAATGCCGCGGCCCGGCGACGCCTGCCAGGAAGCCCCTTCAAAGTTCCCGATGTTCCTCCGCCCCCTGTCGAACAGTTCGCCGTGCAAGACCAGGTGAGCCACGACAAATACGGCCTCGGCCGGGTCATCGCGGTCGAGGAGGACGTCGCCGTTCTCGTCGATTTCGGCGCGGAGACACGGCGTATCACCGCGCCGTACCCCAAGCTCGTCAAGCTGTGACGACGGCAAAGGTCTTCCAGACGTCCGGCAGCACGGTGTCGGCTTAGTCGGCCATGTCCATGGTCGCGATCGGCTCTCCCGCCCACGCCGTCCAGCGCCCGCTCGCGACGGAGGCGGGCGTCGCTCTCCCGCTCACCACGCGCGTCTCACGCCCCTTCCACGGGGCGCCAGGCTCCTGAGGTGGATTGAGCGCCGTACGGATCCCGCTTTATCGGCATACGGCGCCCCGACCGGATGGGAGCTCCCGGAGACGCCGCCACGGTGGCCGACCCGTCCTGCCAGGTTCTCGGTGTGGTCGACCTGTCCCACCGCGTCCACGGCCGCCCGGAGCTCGCCTCCGAGCAGCCGCGGATCATCGTGCTCGTCTGTCGCGCATGTCCCGCTCGCGGCGGACGGTCGGTCGCCTTCCCTTGATCGTGCTTCGCCTCAGGGCGGCGATCACCTCGTCGGCCGCGCCTTGCGGCACCTCCACCAGCGAGAACCGGTCGGCGATCTCGATCGCACCGATGTCGCGTCCACTCAGGCGCGATTCGCCGGCTATCGCGCCGACCAGGTCCTGTGGCCGGATTCCCGCGCTGCGTCCCAGATTGAAGAAGAGGCGTACCATCCCACCTGACGGCGCGCGGCCCTGTCGCCGGCCGTCCGGGGCCGCCTCCCGCCCCCTGCGCCGCTCCTCCACGGTGCGGGGAGCCACCTCGGGAATCTCCTCCGCGTCGAGCACTGCCCCATTGGACTCGTGCGCCAGCTTGACGGCGGCGAGCGCCACTTCCATGAGATCGAACTCATCGGTGAGCGACTCGACCACGGCGTGGAAGGGCCCGAGATCATCCTGGAGAAGGCATTCCTCCAGCGCGGCCCGGGTCAGCTCCATCCGGCGCGCCCGCAGGTCGGCGACGGTCGGCAGCCTCTCCACCGAGATCCGCTGTCTGGTCACCCGCTCGATCGCCTTGAGCATGCGGTGCTCACGTGGCTCCACCAGCGTCAGCGCCACCCCTTCGCGGCCGGCGCGGCCCACCCTGCCGATGCGGTGCACGTACGCCTCGGGCGCGGACGGAACGTTGTAGTTGACGACGTGGGTGAGCTGTTCGATGTCGAGACCTCGCGCGGCCACGTCGGTCGCGACGAGCAGGTCGGCCGTCCCGCTCCGCAGCCGCGACATCACTCGATCGCGCTGCTCCTGCTCCATCCCACCGTGCAGCGCCTCGGCGCGATAGCCGCGCCCGTTCATGGCCTCCGTGAGCTGGTCGACCTCGTCACGGGTACGGCAGAAGACGATCGCGGCCGCAGGTGCCTCGATGTCGAGAAGGCGGCCGAGCGCGGCGGGTTTGTGCGCCCTGGCGACCAGGTAAGCGGTCTGCTCCACCAGCGGCGTCGCCTCGTCCCTCCGTACCGCCGCATGCCCGATTTCTATCCGCACCGGGTCGCGCAGGTGACGGCGGGCGATCCCATCGATGCGGGGCGGAAGCGTCGCGGAGAACAGCACGGTCTGGCGATCCTCCGGAGTCGCCGCGAGAATCTCCTCGATGTCGTCGGCGAACCCCATGTCGAGCATCTCGTCCGCCTCGTCCAGCACGACGGTGCGCAGTTCCTCCAGGTCGAGCGTTCCCCTGCCGATGTGGTCGAGGGCCCGTCCCGGTGTCGCGACCACGACGTCCACCCCGCGCTTGAGCGCCTGCAACTGCCGGCCGATGGGCGCCCCGCCGTAGATCGGCAACACGCGGGTCCCCAATATCCGGCCGTACCGATGGAACGCCTCCGAGACCTGAACGGCCAGCTCACGCGTGGGCACAAGCACCAGCGTCGCAGGTCCGGAGCCACTGCCGGAGGGCGGCATGCGCTGGAGCACGGGCAGCGCGAAGGCGGCGGTCTTCCCGGTGCCCGTCGCCGCCTGCCCGAGCAGATCACGCCCTTCCACCAACGGCGGGATCGCCTCTCTCTGGATCGGCGTGGGCTCCTCATAACCCAGAGCGGACAGCACATCCAGGATCTCGGCTCGGAGCCCAAGATCGGCGAAGGTGGCCTCGCCGCCGGTTGCATTCATGGTCATAGCCGACTCCTCACGAACTCCCACACCCTGCTGCCGGTCATCTCCTGGGGGAGGCTCCGGTGCACTCAATCCTTGCCCCTGTGAACGCTGTGCGGCGACCGGGTGGCGGGGCGCATCAGGATGCGGACTCGTCTCCCCGACACGGCGGTCGTCGCCGTCCCGCCACACGTAACAGCGCAGCTACCCTTGCCAAGGACCGGGGAACGTCTCCAGCCAGCCTTCGAAGGCGGTCGCCGCGCGATGAGTGCGAGGCTCAATCGCCCCGACCGGCAGGCGACAACCTTCTCACAAACCCACGATCAGCCGCTACTTCACGGTCGCCCGATGGCCGCTCGCGCACGACTCGGAAGCCGCGCAGGCCGGAGATCACGTTCTGGTCCTGGTCAGGATTTGCGCAGTCGATCGCCTCGCGATCCTGGTGACGGGTCTGAGCTGGTCATTTCTCGGAAAGGCGAGCCTCTTCACGAGGGTGCGGGCCGAGGTGCCGCGTTAGCGTCGGCGGCGTGGAGATCGACGTGGTGCTGCCCTGCCTGAACGAGGCGGCGGCCCTTCCGTGGGTGCTGGGGCGGATGCCGGACGGCTTCCGCCCGATCGTGGTCGACAACGGTTCCACCGACGGATCCGCGAAGATCGCGGCCGAGCTCGGCGCGACGGTGGTGTGCGAGCTCCAGCGCGGGTTCGGCGCCGCCTGCCATGCCGGGCTGTTGGCCGCCGCCTCGGACATCGTGTGTTTCATGGACGCCGACGCGTCGCTCGATCCTGCGCAACTGCCCCGGGTGAGCAGGCCCGTCGTGGCCGGCGCCGCCGACCTCGTCCTCGGCCGTCGTGTGCTGCGACCGGGCGCGTCATGGCCGGTGCACGCCCGGCTCGGCAACGCCGTACTGGCCCGGAGGCTGCGCCGCCGTATCGGCGCCTCGCTGCACGACCTGGGACCGATGCGGGCGTGCGGGCGGGTCGAGCTGATCCGGCTCGGGCTCATCGACCGGCGTTTCGGCTATCCGCTGGAGATGGTGCTGCGCGCCGGGGCGGCGGGCTGGCGTATCCACGAGACACGGGTGGACTACCTGCCCCGCGAGGGCAGGTCGAAGGTGACCGGCACCTTGCGCGGCACGCTTCGGGCGATCGGGGACATGCGCCGGGTCTTGGCCGACCAGGACGGGGTCGCGTGAGTCCGGCGGACGAGCGGGATGCCGACCTGCGCCCGCAGATCGTCGTGATCGCGAAGGAGCCCGTGCCCGGAAGGGTGAAGACGCGGCTCGTCCCTCCTCTCACCCCTGGTGAGGCCGCCGCGCTGGCTGCCGCCGCGCTGGAGGACACGCTGCTCACCGTCGCCCGGGTTCCCGGCGTCCATCGCGTGCTCGCCCTCGACGGCGTCCCCGGAGTCTGGCTTCCCGGCGGCTTCACGGTGCTCCCGCAGCGCGGAGGCGGCCTGGACGAACGGCTGGCCGCGGCCTTCGAGGACACCCACCGGTTGCGCCCCACCCCCATCGTGCTCATCGGCATGGACACCCCGCAGGTGTCCGTCGGCCTGCTGGCCCAGGCCGTGTCACTGCTCGCCGGCCACGACGCGGTGTTCGGCCCGGCGGCGGACGGCGGTTTCTGGCTGCTCGGGCTGCGTGCCCCCGACACCGCGCCGCTGCTCGGCGTGCCGATGTCGGAGCCGGCCACCGGCGAGATCCAGCTGCGAAGACTGAAGGAGGCGGGAATGAGCGTCGCCCTGATGCCGTGCCTGACCGATGTGGACACCATCACGGACGCGATCGAGGTGGCGGCGCTGGTTCCGGGGTCGCGCTACGCCGCCGCGCTCGCCGGGATCGAAGTGCCGCGATGACGCGGGTACTGGTGACCGGTGCGGCGGGGTTCATCGGGAGTCATGTGGTCGAGGCGCTGGAGGCGGCCGGCCACGAGGTGACCGGCCTCGATCTCAGGTCCGGCGATGACGTCCGGGACCCGGCCGTGCTCGACCGGCTGCTGCCGGGGGCCGATGCGGTCGTGCACCAGGCGGCCAAGGTCGGGCTCGGCGTGAACGTGGCGGACCTGCCCGGCTACGCCTCGGTCAACGTGTACGGCACGGCCGTGCTGCTGGCGGCGATGGCGCAGCACGGCGTCGGGCGGCTGGTGCTGGCCTCCTCGATGGTGGTCTACGGCGAGGGCGCCTACGACTGTGACCGGCACGGTCGGGTACGGCCCGGCCCGCGCTCCCCCGCGGACCTGGCGCAAGGGTCCTTCGAACCCCGCTGTCCCCGCTGCGGTGAAGCCGTGGCCTTGGCCGCCATCGGCGAGGACGCGCCGACGGACCCGCGCAACGCCTACGCCACCACCAAGCTGGCGCAGGAGCATCTCGCCGCCAACTGGGCGCGGGAGACGGGCGGCACGGCGACCGCCCTTCGCTACCACAACGTCTACGGCCCCAGGATGCCGAGGAACACGCCGTACTCGGGCGTCGCGGCGATCTTCCGGTCCGCGTTGGAAGCCGGTCGTGCCCCGCGCGTGTTCGAGGACGGCGGGCAGACGCGCGACTTCGTCCATGTGCGCGACGTCGCCGACGCCAACGTCGCCGCCCTCACCGCCGGCGAGCCCGGAACGCTGGCCGTCTGCAACATCGCCAGCGGCGAGCCCCACACCGTCGGCGAGATGGCCTCCGCCCTGGCGGCGCAGCGAGGCGGCCCGGAGCCGGTCACCACCGGGGAGTACCGGCTGGGCGACGTGCGCCACATCGTGGCCTCGCCGCACCGGGCAGCCGTCGAGCTCGGCTTCCATGCGCGGATCGGCTTCGCCGAGGGGATGAAGGAGTTCGCCACCGCTCCGCCGGCCTGACCACCCGTCTCGAGGATCGGTTCCAGCACGGCGAGGGAAGATGCACAACCTGATCCGCGGCCGTCTCGCCTGCGTGGCTGTGCTCCTCCTCGCCCTGGTCTGCGTGCTCGCGACGACGATCGGCGCGGGATCCTTGCACGCCGATCGCGCCGGGCTGCTCTGGCGGTACGCGCTCGCGTGGGCGCTCTTCGCCGCGGCGGCGTGGGCCCTGCGCAAGGTGCCAGGACGTCAGGCGGCGTTCCTGGTGATCGCCGGAGGCATCGCGGTGACCGCCACGGGGCTCCTCGCGCCGCCGACCACCAGCACCGATTCCTATCGCTACGCCTGGGACGGCCGCGTGCAGGCGGCGGGTGTCTCGCCCTATGACCATGCCCCGGCCGACCCCGCGCTCGCGCCGCTGCGCGACCGCTGGCTCTTCCCGGAGGGCGCCGGCTGTGAGGGCCCGGACCGCTACCCGATAGGCTTCCACGACGGCGCCCGATCGTGCACGCGGATCAACCGCCCCGCTGTCCGCACGATCTATCCGCCGCTGGCGGAGGCGTACTTCCTGGCCGTGCACCGGCTCTCGCCCGAGGGGTCACGGCACAAGCCGCTCCAGATCGGCGGAGCGCTGCTGGCCTTGGGGACGTCCCTCGTCCTCCTGATCGCCCTCCGTCCCACGGCTCCGGCGCAGGCGGCCTGGTGGGCGTGGTGCCCCGCCGTTCCGATCGAGGCGGTGAACAACGCCCATGTCGACGCGCTCGGCGTCCTGCTCACCGTTTTCGCCCTGACCACCGTGAACAGGCACGAAGTCCGCGGCGGCCTGCTGCTCGGCGCGGCGACCGCCGTCAAGCTCCTGCCCGCCGCGGCCGCTCCCGGGATGCTCTCCGGGCTTCTGGCCAGGGGCGGGCCTTCCGGGTGGCGGCGGGCGCTGGATGCCTTGAAGGTCCTCGGGCCTGCCCTCCTCGTCGTGGCGCTCGCCTATCTGCCGTACGTGCTGGCGTCCCGCGAGTCCGTCCTCGGCTACTTCTTCGGTTACCTGAACGAGGAAGGCTACGGCGACAGCGGCACTGACCGCCGCTACGCGGTGCTGCGCCTGATCCTGCCCGACTCGTGGGCCCTGCCCGCCGCCCTCGCCGTTCTCGCGGCCACGGCCCTGTTCGTGCTGCGCCGGGGCGATGCTCACCGGCCGTGGCGTGGAGCTCTGGTGGTGACCGGCACGGCCTTCCTCGTCTTCACGCCGGGATACTCCTGGTACGCCCTGCTGGTCGTCGCACTCGCCGCTCTTGACGGCCGCTGGGAATGGCTGGGCATCCCGCTGGCCGGTGCGATCGCCTATCTGAGCCCCGGGGCGGCCGTCTACGGTGTCGCAGCGCTGGCGGTCATCATGGGTTTCGTCGCCCGCGTCCCCTTCCCGGCGCACGGCGCCGCATCGCGTACAGCAGCCCTGAGACGCCGAAGAGCACCAAAGTGATCAGCGACCACCGCGCGAGGTAGGGAGAGATGCTCAATCCGACCGCCCAGCGGTAGTTGCGCTCGGCGCCGCGGAGGATGAGCGGGAACCACACCAGCAGCAACAAGCCCGACAGCATGGCCGGCACTCTCAGATGATTGACCGCACCGGCCCGGCGTGGGCGCGCCAGCCGCCTGGTCAGGGCCTGCGTGGCGACGTCGGCCGCGGAGTACAAGGGCAACAGCACCAGATCGTGCAAGATGATCGCACCGGCGAACCACACGGCGAACCCCAGCCAGATGCCGGCGGCGACCACCCGCGTGGCGACATAGCCGGCGACCACGAAGCAGGCCACCAGCGCGAGAAGGTGCCACAGGGGCGCGCCGTACCGCTTCATGACGTCTCCACACGGAAGTCGAGTTCGCGCACCCATTTGGTGTTGTGCACACCCGGGGCGTTCGGCACGATGATCCGCGCCGGATATCCGTGATCGAGTGACAGGTCGGCGCCGTTCACCCGCAGCGCGAGCAGCGAGCGCGGGTCGGCCACCTGCCCGGCGCTGAGCGAGGCCTGGCCGAAGTAGCCCACGCGCTGCAGGGACCTGGCCGTGACTCCCGCCGAGCCGGGGTCCACCCCGGCCAGTCGGGCCAGGTCCGCGAGCCGTACGCCGGTCCAGGTCTGCTCGGTCGACCACCCCTCCACGCAGGCGATCGGCAGCGCGTAGGTGTGCAGCGGCATCGCCAGCAGGTCCGCACGCGACAGGTGAAGCAGGCTCGAACCGACCACCGCCAGCCGCCACTGCGGGCCCGTCTCGGCCGCGGTGATGCCGAGGCTGGCCGCTGTCTTGTTGACCTGGAAGTCGTTGGGCCCGGTGCCGTACTCGCGTCCATGCGGTGCCAGCAAC
Organism: Nonomuraea sp. NPDC050153; assembly: GCF_044460125.1. Taxonomy (NCBI): domain Bacteria; kingdom Bacillati; phylum Actinomycetota; class Actinomycetes; order Streptosporangiales; family Streptosporangiaceae; genus Nonomuraea; species Nonomuraea sp. NPDC050153. Next base: position 49,647 of record NZ_JBITJQ010000007.1, on the reverse strand, counting down.
GCCGTACGGCGCAGCGGCCCGTCCACCGTCTGCCCCGCGGACAGGGCGAACATCATCGCCGAACCACCGCCGACGAACGCCAGCAGCCCGCGCCGGGACATGGTGGGCGGCGCCGGATCCGCGGCCACCAGGCCGTCGGGGTCGGGAGGCTCCGGCCGGGTCTCGGCCACACCCGTGCGCAGCTCACGGCGCAGGTCCCGCGACCGCACGGCGCGGATCGCCTTCGGCATCCGTACGACGACGTGGACGACGAGCGCGGCCAGGAAGATCCACGCGCCGTACAGATGCGCCGGGTAGAAGGAGAACGGGAAGACGTAGAAGAGCTGGATGTTGAAGATCCCGGTGACGAACTGGAACACCGCGCCGCCCACCAGGAGCACCAGGCTGGCCCGCTCGGCGGCTTCGGCGATCGAGCGCGCGGGCGGCCAGGCGAACAGCTTGGGGATCACCGACCACAGCTTGGCCAGCAGCACCGGCACCAGCGTCAGCCCGACGATGACGTGAGCGCCCTGGGTGAGCCGATACATCCAGACCGGGTTCGTCGGCCAGTCGAAGAGATAGAAGCCCAGCAGGCCCTTGGTGGGGGTGGTGTCGTTCCCCGGCAGTCGCGGCGCGTAGGCGGCGTACGACAACAGCCCGGTGACCGCGACGACGACCAGCCCGACCAGCAGGACCAGGCCGAGCACCGACGTGAGCCACGGGCCGCGCAGCGGGCTCCGCCAGAACCCGGGCCGGAACGGCCCGGGAGGCCCGCCACGCGACCACGTCTTCATGCGATCTCTGGCCCTGGTCGCACCCCGCTCACGAGCGCGTTTGGGCGGTCTATCCGGCATTGATCCCCCCGAAGCCGATGTCGGATGCTGCTGTCCTTACCGGTCACGCCGCCTTCTAAGCCCCTATGCTTCGCGATGGTTCATCCCAGTTCAGCCATGACGCGCCGCATGTCGGCGACGGCCCGCAGCGTGCCGCGTACGGTTCCGGTCACCTTGGAGCGTCCCGCCCGGGGCAGGTAGTCCACGTCCACCTCGGCGATCCGCCAGCCGCCGGCGGCGGCGCGCAGGACCATCTCCAGCGGGTAGCCGAACCGGCGGTCGGTCAGCCCGAGGTCCAGCAGTCGGCCGCGCTCGGCCGCCCGCATCGGCCCGAGGTCGTGCAGCCGCACCCCGGCGCGGCGGCGCAGGGTGCGCGCGAGGGCGGCGTTGCCGAGCCGGGCATGCCAGGGCCACACGCCCGCCGCTCGCGGCCGGCGGGCACCGAGGACCAGATCGGCCTGGCCGGCGATGACGGGCGTGGCCACGGCGGGCAGCCGCCTGGGGTCGAGCGAGGCGTCGGCGTCCATGAAGCAGACGACGTCGGCGGTCGAGGCCAGCAGCCCGGCGTGGCAGGCGGCGCCGAAGCCGCGCCGGGGTTCGTGGACGACGCGGGCGCCGAGCTCGCGGGCGATCTCGGCCGAGCGGTCGGTGGAGCCGTTGTCGACCACGACCGGGCGGTAGCCGTCCGGCATGCGCCCGAGCACCCAGCCGAGCGCGGCCTCCTCGTTCAGGCAGGGCAGGATCACGTCGATCGTCATGACCGGGCGAACTCCTTCATGCCGTCCTCGAAGCCGATCTCGGCGCGGAAGCCGAGGCCGAGCGCGGCCCGTTCGGGGGAGGCGACGATGTGGCGGACGTCCCCCAGCCGGTAGCCGCCGGTGACGCGCGGCGTCGGCCCGCCCCGCTCGGCGGCCAGCGCGGACGCCATGTCGCCCACGGTGTGCGGGGTGCCGCTGGCGATGTTGTAGGCCGTCAGCTCGCCGGGGCGAGCGGGCGCCAGGACGGCGGCCAGGTTCGCGCGGGCGACGTCGCGCACGTGCACGAAGTCGCGCAGTTGGCGGCCGTCCTCGAACACCTTCGGCGCCCGCCCCGCCTCCAGTTCGGAACGGAAGATCGCGGCCACTCCCGCGTAGGGGGTGTCGCGGGGCATGCGCGGCCCGTACACGTTGTGGTACCTGAGCGCCACGGCGCTCCCGCCGGTCTCCCTGGCCCAGTTGGCGGCCAGGTGTTCCTGAGCGAGCTTGCTGGTGGCGTAGGCGTTGCGCGGATCGGGCGGCGCTTCCTCTCCGACGGCGGTCCAGCGCACCGGCCGGCCGCACTGCGGGCAGAGCGGGTCGAACCGGCCCTGCTCCAGATCCGGTACGGCACGCGGGCCCGGCCGGACCCGGCCGTGCTCGGCGCACTCGTAGCCGCCCTCGCCGTAGATCACCATCGAGGAGGCGAGCACCAGCCGTCCCACCCGGTGCCGCGCCATCGCCGCCAGCAGCACGGCCGTGCCGTACATGTTGACCGAGGCGTAATCCGGCAGGTCCGAGACGTCCACCCCCAGGCCGACCTTGGCCGCCTGGTGCGCCACCAGGTCCACGCCCGGCAGCAGCCGGTCCAGCGCGGCGGCGTCGCGCACGTCCGCGCCGGAGCGCAGGTCGAGGCCGGCGGCCTCGTGCCCCGCGGCCTCCAGGACCTCGACCACATGACTTCCGATGAAACCGGCCGCGCCGGTGACCAGCACTCTCACCCGGCCGACGCTAACGCGCAACGGGATCGCGCCGAACCCCACGTTCGCACTCCGTAAGAACTCGCCGGCCGAGGTTCTTACGGAGTGCGTACGACCGGCGCCGCAGCAGCCCCGGACCGGGCTCCGGGTGCGACGCTGCCCGGTGTGAGCCGTGAGATGGTGTTCGTGGGCGGGGCGCTGCTGGCGCTGACCGCCGTCGTGGTCAAGATGGTGTCCGGGCCGCCCGGCCTGGGCTGGTACCTCCTGGCGTGGGCGCTGTTCGCCGCAGCGCTGTGGCTGGCCCGGCGGGTGCCGGAAAGGCGGCTGACCGTCCTGGTCGTCGCGGGCGGCGTCGTGCTGGCCGCGATCGGGCTGGTGGCGCCGCCGAGCAGCAGCACCGACTCCTACCGGTACGCGTGGGACGGCCGCGTGCAGGCGGCGGGCATCTCGCCCTACGACCACCCGCCGGCCGATCCCGCGCTCGTCCCGCTGCGCGACGAGTGGCTGTTCCCCTCCCAGTGTGCGGCCCCGGAGTTGTGGCCGCTGCCCGGCGGCGGCTGCACCCGGATCAACCGCCCCACGGTGCCCACGATCTACCCGCCGGTCGCGCAGGGCTACTTCCTGCTGGTCCACTGGCTCTCGCCGGACGGTGTCCGGCACAAGGTCCTCCAACTCGGCGGCTGGCTGATGGCCGCCCTGGTGCTGCTCGCCCTGCGCCGCCGCTCCGGCGCCCGGACGGCCGCGTACTGGGCGTGGTGCCCCGCCGTGCCCGTCGAGGCCGTGAACAACGCGCACGTGGACATGCTGGCCGTGCTGATGGTGGTGCTCGCCTTCGGCCCTGGCCGACGGCACGTGCGCGCTCGCGGCGTGCTGCTGGGCGCGGCCGTGGCGGCCAAGCTGCTACCCGTCACGGCGCTGCTCGGCGCGCTGTCGGGGACGTTGGCGAACGGGGTGGCGTGGCGGCGCCTCCTCGGGCTCTGCGTGCCCGCCGCGCTCGCCGTAGGTCTGGCGTACCTGCCGTACGTGCTGGCGTCGCGCGCTCCGGTGGTGGGCTACCTGCTGGGTTACGTCCAGGAGGAGCGGTACGAATCACCCGCCGACGGGAACCGCTATGCGGTGCTGCGGCTGGTGATGCCCGACTCGTGGGCTCCGTACGCCGCGATCCTGCTGCTCGCCCTGGTCGTCCTCCACGTCCTGCGCCGCGGCGACCCGGAACGGCCCTGGCACGGGGCGCTGGTGGTCAGCGGCTCCCTCCTGCTGCTGTTCACGCCGGGATACTCCTGGTACGCGCTCCTGGTCGTCGCGCTGGCCGCCATGGACGGCCGATGGGAATGGCTGGGCGTGGCCCTGGCCGGCGCGGTCGCCTACGTCGCCGGCCCGGCGGCGCACCCCAGCCCGGCCATGGCCTGCTACGCCGCGGCCACGCTGGCCGTGCTGATCGGCTGGGCCGTCCGCCGATCCCACGAAGCGGGTGCCACCTCGGCCGGACGGCTGTCGTCGCGGACTCGGCGACATCAAGAGTCGTCGCGGACTCGGCGACATCAGGATTCGTCGCGGACTCGGCAACATTGGGAGTCGTCAGCAGGTCGTAAGGATTGAGCACGTTGCGTCGCCCTAATGTCGATCACATGGCCCAGATCATGATCATCGCCAAGGAGCCGGTAGCCGGGAGGGTCAAGACCCGGCTGACCCCGCCCTTCCGCCCGGAGCAGGCCGCCGCCCTCGCCGGGGCCGCCCTCCGCGACAGCCTGCTCGCCGTCTCCGCGACGCCCGCCACCCAGCGGGTGCTCGCCCTGGACGGGCTGCCGGGCAGCTGGCTGCCGCCGGGATTCGTGGTGATCCCGCAGCGCGGGGCGGGCCTGGACGAGCGTCTGGCGGCGGCGTTCTCGGACGCCTACCGCCTGCGGCCCGAGCCCGTCGTACTGATCGGCATGGACACCCCGCAGGTGACGCCCGCGCTGCTCGGCGCGGCGGCGGAGGCCCTGACGGGTCACGACGCCGTGTTCGGCCCGGCCGCGGACGGCGGCTTCTGGCTGCTCGGCCTGCGGCGGCCGGATTCTTCGCTGTTCCTGGGGGTGCCGATGTCGCACCCGGAGACGGGCAAGCTCCAACTCGACCGGCTGGACCGGGCCGGGCTGTCCGTCCATCTGCTGCCCGAGCTGACCGATGTCGACACCGCGGCGGACGCCCTCGCGGTGGCCGCGCAGGTGCCCGATTCCCACTTCGCCACCACGCTGCGGGAGCTGGGCGAATGATCGGGGAGATCTACGCCGACGCGCTCGCCGGAGCGACCGCCGAGATCGAGTACGTCGACGGCACCCGCGCCGCGCTGGAGACCGCGCACTGGTTCGAGCCGGTGGACGGCGACGAGGCGTTCCTGAGCAGGTGCGCCGGCCCGACCCTGGACATCGGGTCGGGCCCGGGCCGGCTCACCGTGGCACTGACCCGCCGTGGCATTCAGACGCTCGGCATCGACATCACACCTCGCGCCGTCGCCCTCACCCGCAGGGCCGGAGGCTTCGCCCTGCTCCGCGACGTCTTCGACGAGGTCCCGGGCAGCGGCCGGTGGGCGACGGCGCTGCTGGCCGACGGCAACATCGGCATCGGCGGCAACCCCGAACTGCTGCTCCGCCGGGTCAGGCAGTTGGTCCGGCCTGGCGGCGAGGTCCTGGTGGAGCTCGCGTCGCCCGAGGCGAGGAGCCGCGTCGACCGGGTACGGCTGCGCCGGGGCCCGCTCATCGGGGACTGGTTCGGCTGGGCGACCGTGTCGGTGAGCGACATCCAGCGCGTGGCCCGCGCCGGCGGCTTCCCGTCCGTGGACCGCTGGACGACCCACGGCCGCTGGATGGCCCGTCTGAGCTAGACGGCGCGGTGGACGAGTGCGACCGGCTGCCGCGACACGGCGAGCCTGCTGGCCGAGGGCAGGTGATGGCCCGAAGCTTGCCTGGGGAGGCGCCTGGAACGCGTCGAAGGGAGCCGTCACGATGACAGTCAACGGAGCACCTGCCCGGTACGACGATCTGCGGGCGCTGTTCATCAACTGCACCCTCAAGAGGAGTCCCGAACGCAGCCACACCCAGGGCCTGATCGATCTCAGCGCGCGCATCATGGACAGGCAGGGCGTACACGTCGAGCAGTTGCGGGCGATCGACCACGACATCGCCACCGGCGTGTGGCCGGACATGACCGAGCACGGCTGGGAGAGCGACGAGTGGCCCGCCCTCTACCGGCGGGTGCTGGTCGCCGACATCCTGGTCATCGCCGGGCCGATCTGGCTCGGCGACAACAGCTCGGTGACCAAGAAGGTCATCGAGCGGCTGTACGCCTGCTCCAGCCTGCTCAACCCGGCCGACCAGTACGCCTACTACGGACGAGTGGGCGGCTGCCTGATCACCGGCAACGAGGACGGCATCAAGCACTGCGCCATGAACGTGCTCTACAGCCTCCAGCACCTGGGCTACACCATCCCGCCCCAGGCCGACGCCGGCTGGATCGGCGAGGCCGGGCCCGGTCCCTCCTACCTCGACCCGGGCTCGGGCGGGCCGGAGAACGACTTCACCAACCGCAACACCACCTTCATGACCTGGAACTTGCTGCACCTGGCACGCATGCTCAAGGACGCCGGCGGCATCCCGGCCCACGGCAACCAGCGATCGGAATGGGACGCGGGATGCCGGTTCGACTTCGACAACCCCGAGCACCGGTAGAGGCATGGGGAGCGGCTGCCCGAAGAGGTTCCGCCATGCGCGACCAGGTCGTCATCGGGGAAGAACCGTTTCGGCGATCTTGACGGGCTTTGATACGTTGTCTACAGGTGAGCCGGGAAGTCTGGTCGGCACGATCTGTCGCCTTTGAGAGAAGGATGTGCCGGTGCGCGCCCGAGATCTGCTTGCCGACGTCCCCACGGTCCGGCTCGACTCCCCCGTGATCGACGCGGCCAGGCTGCTGGCCGAACAGGATCTGCCCGGTCTCGTCGTGGTCGACGACACCGGCTCGCCGTTCACGATCCTGCCCGGCACGCAGGTGCTGCGCCTGGCCGTGCCCGGCTACTGCCAGGACGACCCGGCGCTGGCCCGGGTCGTGGACGAGGCGCACGCCGACGCCTTCCTGCGCGAGTTGCACGGCCGTACGGTGCGTGAGGCCCTGCCGCGGCAGCCGCGCGAGCTGCCGGTCACCGACCCCGAGGCGACCGTGCTCGAACTGGCCGCGCTGATGGCCCGCACCCACAGCCCGCTGGTCGCCGTCGTCGACGACGATCGGCGGCTGGCCGGGGCGGTGACGCTGCAGGCGCTGCTGGACCGGGTGGTGCCGGCATGAGCGTGCTCGCCTGGGTGAGCGTTGCGGTCTTCCTGGCCGCCTACACGCTGATCGCCACGGAGAAGATCCACCGGGTCGCGGCGGCGCTGGGCGGTGCCGGGATCATGCTGCTCATTCACGCCACCGGCGCGGAGGCGGCGTTCTTCTCCCCGCATGCCGGGATCGACTGGAACGTCATCTTCCTGCTGCTCGGCATGATGGTCATCGTCGGCGTGCTGAAGAAGACCGGGGTCTTCGAGTATCTGGCGATCTGGGCCGCCAAGCGGGCCCGTGGCCGGCCGTTCCGGCTGATGGTGCTGCTGGTGCTGATCACCGCGATGGCCTCGGCGCTGCTGGACAACGTCACCACCGTGCTGCTGATCGCGCCGGTGACCTTCCTGGTGTGCGAACGGCTCGCCGTGAGCGCGGCGCCGTTCCTGATCGCCGAGGCGCTGGCCTCCAACATCGGCGGCGCCGCCACCCTGGTCGGCGACCCGCCCAACATCATCATCGCCAGCCGGGCCGGGCTGACCTTCAACGACTTCCTCGTCCACATGGCGCCGATGATCGTCGTGCTGATGGCGGTGTTCGTCGGGCTGTGCTGGCTGATGTTCGGCCGCTCGATGCGCTACGACCCCGAACGCGCCGCTTCGGTCATGGCCCTGAACGAGCGGGAGGCCATCGCCGACCGGCGGCTGCTGTGGCAGTCACTGGCCGTGCTCGCCCTGGTGATGACGGCGTTCGTGCTGCACCCGGTGCTGCACTACGCCCCGTCGGTGGTGGCGCTGCTGGGCGCGGGCGTGCTGGTGGCGGCCACCTCGGTGCGCACCGAGGAGGCCATCGCCGAGGTGGAGTGGCCCACGCTGGTGTTCTTCGCCGGGCTGTTCGTCATGGTCGGCGCTCTCGTCGAGACCGGCGTCATCGGCGAGTTGTCGAAGGCCGCCGTCGCCGCGACCAGCGGGCGACCGGAGCTGACCACCATGGGGCTGCTGGGCGCCTCGGCCGGGCTGTCGGCCATCGTCGACAACATCCCCTACGTCGCCACGATGAGCCCGATCGTCGAGCAACTCGTCCAGGCCGGCGATGGCTCCGGGCAAGTGCTGTGGTGGGCGCTCGCCTTCGGCGCCGACCTCGGCGGCAACGCCACCGCCGTCGGCGCCGCCGCCAACGTCGTCACACTCGGCATCGCCGCCCGCAACGGCACCCCGATCAGCTTCTGGCAGTTCACCCGGTACGGCCTGATCGTCGCGGCCGTCACCGTGGTTCTCGTCGCCCCCTACCTGTGGCTGCGCTACCTCCTCTGACAAGGCCGCATGAGCCACGAGGTCCATCCGGGCCGGCAGCTTCATCGGCCTGATCTTGCACCACAACCGGCAAGCGCGAACGCGATGCCTCTGGACTTGGCGGCCCGGCTCCATCATTATTTGTTTACGATACCGTTCCGTTAATAAAAAGGAGGGCCCATGATGGAGACCGACGTTCTCGTGGTCGGTGCCGGGCCGGTCGGCCTGGCGCTGGCGTGTGCGTTGCTGCAGCACGGCGTCTCCGCCCGCGTGATCGACAAGGCCCCCGGCCCGGCCACCACGTCCCGGGCGAACTTCGTGCACGCCCGCGGCTCGGAGGTGCTCGACCGGCTGGGCGCCCTCGATGGGCTGCCGGAGGAGTCGGTACGGGCGATGACCATCACCACGTACGCAGGAGAGCGCCCGATGATGCGGATCCGGTTCGGCGATCCCGGACTGGGCACCGCGGCCCCGCCGATGGTGATCTCCCAGGCCAGGGTCGAGGAGAGGCTGCGGGATCGGCTGGCCGAGCTGGGCGGGCGGCCGGAATGGGGCGCGGGCCTGTCGGGGTTCCAGCAGGACGCGGCGGGGGTCACCGCGGTGCTGGGCGACGGCCGTACCGTCAGGGCGGGCTGGCTGGTGGGCTGCGACGGGAGCTCCAGCACGGTGCGCAAGCTGTCGGGGATCGGATTTCCCGGCGTCAAGGTCAGCGAGCGGTTCCTGCTGGTCGACGCCCACCTCGACGGCGTCCTCGACCGGGAAGGCACCAGTGGCTGGACCCACCCCGACGGCGTGCTGGGCGCCATGCCGATGCCGGGAGATCAGTGGCGGCTGCTCGCCTACGACGCCGACTTCCGCGACGAAAAGCCCGGCGAGGAACAGATCGTCGAACGCATGCGGCGCATCCTGCCCGTGCGCACCGGTCTGACCGGCCTCCGCCTGCGCGACGTCACCTGGGCGTCGCTGTTCAGCGTGCACCGGCGCCTGGCCGACGCCTACCGCGACGGGCGCGTCCTGCTGGCCGGCGATGCCGCCCACGTGCATGCCCCGTTCGGCGGGCAGGGCATGCTCACCGGCCTCGGCGACGCCGAGAACCTCGCCTGGAAGCTCGCCCTGGTCGCGCGGGGGCTCGCTGCCGATCGGCTGCTCGACACGTACCAGGCCGAACGCCGCCCGCTGGCCTCCCAGGTCCTGCGCGGCAGCACCGCCGCCACCAAGGTGAACATCGCCGGCAGCCCGCTCGGCCGGCTGCTGCGCGACCGGGTGCTGGTGCCGGTGTTCAACCTGGCGTGGATCCAGCGCTGGACCACGTACACGACCTCGCAGTTGTGGGTGAGCTACCGGCGCGGCCCGCTCGGCGGAGGCGGCCGCAAGCCCCGCCCCGGCGACCGGATCCCCGACCTGGCCTGCCTGCGCCTCGACGGCACCCGCACCAGACTGCACGCCGAGCTGCGCGGCCGCTGGGCCGCGCTCGGCCCCTTTGAGGACGAGGCGTTCGAGGCGGTACGGCGGCGGCTGGGCGATCAGGTGATCAGGCTCCGCGCCGCCGGGCCCGCTATGCTCGTACGCCCGGACGCCCACCTGGCCTGCAAGGGCGGCCCCACCGAGCTTGCCCGCTGGCTGGACGGAGCCCTGCGATGAATGCCACCCGAGGTCGCGGGCGGCCCCGTGCCCCTGAGACCGACACCGCCATCCTGCGCGCCGCTCTGGAGCTGTTCGTCGAACGCGGCGTGGAGGCCGCCAGCATCGAGCAGATCGCCAAACGGGCCGGAGTCGGCAAACTGACCGTCTACCGCCGCTGGAGCACCAAGGAAGACCTGATCGCCCAGGCCATCGAGCAGTCGGTCAGCACCGAGGTCACCCCCTCCCCCGACGACCTCCACGCCCTCACCCCGCGCGAGATCATCGACCGCACTCTCCCCGCCGCCGCGCAGATGGCCGCCAGCCCCGGCTTCCGCGCCCTGGTGGCCAGGATCATGGGCTCGGCCGTCAGCCATCCCTCACTGATGGCCGCCTACTGGACGCACTACATCCTGCCCCGCCGCAAGCTGGCCGCGCTGCTGCTCGAACGCGCCCAGCAGGAGGGCACCGTGGCTCCGGACGCCGACCTGGACGTGCTCATCGACATGATGGCCGGCGCCGTGACCTACCGCGTGCTCCAGCCCGACCCGCCGGACGCCGACGGCATGCTCCGCTACCTCACATCCGTCTACCGCCAGGTCGGCCTGTACCCCCGTTGATCGCGGCCCCAGGCCGGCGGAAGCCTCCGGCACATCCCAGGCCGAGAACCGCCGAGAGTCCTCAGAGGCCGTGGATGCGGCGGCCGGTGATCCGGTGCGGCACGATGCGGATGTAGAGGTGACGCTCCCCGCCTGCCCATGGAGTGACGCCGGCCTGGGTGACCTTCTCCGCCTCGTCCTCGGACACGTGGTGAGCGGGACCCTGGATGAGGACGCTCCAGCCCTCCCGCTGGGCTTCGTCGATCCGGTCGACCTGGAAGCCGATCTTGATTTCCACCCCGGCCACGCCGGTGCGCAGGTCCTGGTCCATGGGGCCGCCGTGACTGGTGCGGAAAACGATGGCGCCGTCGTGGAGCTTGTAGTTCACGGGCAGCACCGTGGGTCCGTCCGGCCCGTTGAACGCCACCCGGCCGATGCCGCCGGGGGCGAGCAGCCGCAGGCACTCCCCGGGCTCGAGGACCTCCAAGGTCGGGCCGGCCGCGGCGGGGCCGGGGCCGGGGCCGGGCGGTTTCGCCCGGTCGGCGACCTGCTCAAGGCTGAGGCCGAGCCGGCCGCGATGGTAGCTGATGCGACGTCCGAAGTCGCCGTTGCCTGTCATGAGCGTGCCCTCCCTGGTCATGGGCATGAAGCTAGCCATCGGTCACGTCGGCCGACAGGGTCCTTCGGTCCTTGGCCGACCGACCTCCGGCCCTGCTGCGGACGAGGACGAGCGAGGTCCGATGGAATTGACGAAGGAGGCACATCATGATCGTCGTAGGAGTGGACGGCTCCGTGACCTCGCGGGCCGCGGTCGAATGGGCGGCCGACGACGCGTTCCGCATGCGGATGCCGCTGCGGATCGTGCACGCGGTGGACCGCTCGCCGTACCAGATCGGGAGGTACCCCGACGCCGCCGTGCCGGACATGCTGCTGCGTGCGGGACGCCGGATCCTGCGCGAGGCCGAGGCGCTCGTCCACGAGCGCCGGCCCACGGTCGAGGTCACGAGCCAGGACGTGGAGGGTTCGCCCGCCGCGGTTCTGCGCGAGCAGGCCGAGGGCGCCGTCGAGATCGTGGTCGGCACCCGCGGGCTGGGCGGGTTCGCCGGCGCCCTGCTCGGCTCCGTCAGCATGCACGTGGCGGGCCACGTGCACTGCCCCGTCGTGGTGGTGCCCGGGGAACACCGGCCGGTGCGCGGCGAGGTCGTGGTCGGGGTCGACGACTCGGCGGAATGCGAGCCCGCGCTGGCCTACGCCTTCGAACAGGCGAAGCTCCGCGCCGGCACGCTGCGGGTGGTGCATGCCTGGCAGCTGCCGGTGCACGCCTTCGCCCCGGAGATCAGCAGCTACGACATGGACGAGGTCCGTACGGCGCAGCACCAGGTCGTCCGCGATCGGGTGGCGATCTTCAGCGAGGACTACCCCGAGGTGAAGGTCCTGGAGGACGTCCAGTCCGCGCATCCTGTCAACGCCCTCACCGACGCCTCCGAACGCGCGGACCTGCTCGTGGTGGGTTCGCATGGGCGAGGAGCCCTGGGCTCGATGCTGCTCGGCTCGGTCAGCCGGGCCGTCCTGCACCACACCCGCTGCCCGGTGGCCGTCGTCCGGGCCTGAACGCCAGGACCTTGGGCCCAGGTGCACGGTGGACCTGCCGGATCAGGCGGGGATCCGGCGGCCGGACACCTGCTCGGCGTCGATCACGATGTAGTGGTCCCGGCTGCCCGGTGCCCAGATGGGCAGAGGTAACGCCGCCAGCCGGTCCATCTCGTCCGGGTCGGTCACGGCCCGCGCGTGCCCCACCGCGGTGACGGACCAGCCGGTACGCAGCTCTGGATCGAACTCGTCGGCCTCGAAGGCCACCACGGCACGGCGGGTGGCGGCGGCCAGCTTGGACCCGGTCGAGGTCCGGATCACGATGGAATGGCCGTCGAGGTGGAAGTTGACCGGCTGCACGGCCGGCAGAGCGTGATCGGTGAACACGATCCGACCGATCGGAGTGGTGGACAACAAGCCGAGACACTCCTCGCGGGAGAGCACCTGAAGTCCGGACGAGTCGAGCTGCATCCCCTCAACATCGCCGCGGGTGGCGGCTCCGCGTTAGAGGCGAAAGTCCTTCATCTTCGCCGATCCGCCTGTGGCGGCGCAGGGCGAGGTCCGGCGCGCGAACTCGGCGGGCATGACGTCATGGGTGCTCCGCCGCAGGTCGTTGGGCCCGTCCGCGAGGGACCTACGGCCCTTGGGCGGTACGGGCGCGCGGGGTGCGATGGGAGGAGAGGAGGCTTGAGGTGGAAACATGCGGCAGCTCAGCGCGCTGGACGCGCAGTTCCTCAACTTCGAGACCGCCACCAACGTGGCCAACGTCGGCGGGCTCAGCGTGCTGGCCAGGGACCTGCCGAAGGAGAAGGTCCTGGACAGGCTGGCGGAGCGGATGGCAGGGGTGCCGCAGCTACGGCAACGGCTGGTCTGCGTGCCTTTCGGTCTCGACCATCCGTACTGGGCCGACAGCGACGAGGTCGACCTGGACCAGCACGTCCGGGAGCTCACGCTCACGCCTCCCGGCGACGACAGGCAGCTGGCCGGGCGGGTGGCCCGGCTGCACGAGCGGCGGCTGGACCGGACCCGCCCGCTGTGGGAGATGTACGTGATCCACGGCCTGGCCGGCGGCCGGTGCGCCCTTTACACCAAGGTCCACCACGCCGCCGTCGACGGGCTGACCGGGGCAGAGGTGCTGGCCGCGCTCATGGACCCCACCCCCGGGACGGTCACGGGCGAGCCGGAGGCCGCTCCAGGGCTGTGGCGCATGCTGGCCAGGAGCGCCTGGCACCTCGCCGCCAACCCCGCGCACCTGCTGAGGTTCGCGGGTGAGGCACTGCCGGTGCTGGACCAGCTCCCCTTCTTCTCACGGCTGCCCGGCGCGAGAGGCCTGTCGCGGCTGATGCGCCGCGAGCCCCTGCCCGAGCTGCCGGACTTCTCCGCTCCGCATACCCCGCTGAGCGGTCCGGTCTCGTCCCGTCGCCGCTATGCCTTCGTCGAGCTGTCGTTGACGGACGTCAAGCGTGTGAAGAACGCCTTCGGCGTCACGGTGAACGACGTCGTGATGGCGCTGGCGGCCTCCGCGTTGCGGCGCTGGCTGATGGAGCACAAGGCGTTGCCGGAGGTTCCCCTTGTCGCGGGTGTGCCGTTCTCCGTGCGCAGACAGGTGGGCACGGATGAGGGCAACCAGGTCAGCATCATGATCACGCAGCTGCCCACGCACGTGGCGGATGCCCGTCAGCGGCTCGAAGCCGTGAGCGAGGCGATGCGGCAGATCAAGGAACGGTTCGCCCTGACGCCGGCCCGCTTGCTGCGGGACCTGAGCGAGAGCCTGCCCGCCGCGCTGAACGGCCTGGCCGACCGCGCCGCGCTCGATCTGGTGGGCCGGACCGCGCCACCCATCAACGTGATCGTTTCCAACGTTCCCGGGCCGCAGTTCCCGTTGCGGATCGCCGGGGTCAGGCTGCTGTCGCACTACCCGGTGTCCGGGGTCACCGATGTGAGCGGCGGCCTGAACATCACGGCCTTCTCCTACAACGGCCGCCTCGACGTCGGGATCACCGCATGCCGGGAGCTGGTGCCCGATGCAGGGGCGTTCTCCGGCTACCTTCGCGAGGCCCTCGACGAGCTCAAACGCCGAAGGCGGGACACGGCCGGAAGCCGCGGCCACGCCGCCGGGTAGCCGCGCCGTCCCGGCATCAGAGCGGTGGCACCGGCGCGGGAAGTCGCCGGTGCCGGTCCCGGCCTCACGACGCGAACGCTTCCAGCGCCAGGCAGGCGCCCGGCGGGCTTCGGCCCGCCGGGCGCGACCGTCCGAGCTGCGGGCCGGGTCGCCCGTGGCCGGCACGCGGTGGAGCGCTAGACGCTGGGTACCTGGCCGGCCGCGGTCCGGAGAAGCTTCTCCACGGCCAGTACGAGCGCCAGGTTCGCCGCGGTCAGAGAGCAGACCTGCTCTTCCAGATCAGAGACTCGCTTCTTCAAGGCCACCAGCTCGGCGTCGAGCGCCGACGACTCCATGAGCCTCCGCCCACCCATCATGATGCCTTCCCCTCCTTGAGAACGGACGCGCTCATCGTGGCCGCCGGTGCGCGTCGCCGTGCAGCGGCGAACGTCCCCGGACGGCGGGACCAATGTCACTGCCCGCCTCCGGTGACCGGAGGCGGGCGTGTGACGGTCGGCGCTACTTCAGCCAGGGGGTGCGCTGGACGATCGGCAGGTTGCCGAGTCCGAACGTGGTGCCCGTGCCGGCGAGGGCGAGCCCGATGAGCACGATCGAGTAGACGATGTGCTCGTCCATGAACGGGTTGTTGGCCGGCGGCAGCTCGGCCGCCCACATGAGGACCAGCGTCAGCGTGCCGGCGCCGGCGGCGACGCGGGTGCCGATGCCCAGGACCAGCGCCAGGCCGATGCCCAGCAGGCCGGCCATGAACAGCCAGTCCACCCAGGCCTGTCCGGCGAGGGAGCCGAAGAAGCCGCCGAGCGCGTTCTCGCCGGTGCCCTTGAGGAAGCCGGTCGTGGGGCTGCCGCCCTCGATCCAGGCGCGGTCGGCGGGAGTGGCGAAGCCCCAGCCGAAGGCCTTGTCCAGGAACGCCCACAGGAAGATCCAGCCGATCGAGATCCGGGCGACCGCCCAGACGTGGTCGACCGGATGCTTGCCGGCGGGGGCGGCGGCGGTCTGCCTGGCGGGCGTGTTGACGGTGGCGGCCATGACGGCCCCTTTCGCTGCGGATGCGTCGTCCCTTTCGCACCTCAAGCACACCGTCTGCGGCTGTTGAGAAGCAGTGCCGTACGGCCCTTCAGCGTCAGGACCTTCGTCCCGTCCGGGCGCGGGGAGGCGGTCGTCGGTCTGCTCGGTGGCGGCGTTCCAGGCCCGGATGGTGGTGTCGAAGGCGGCCTGCAGCCCGTCGCCACGGACAGGTGCCGGGCCCGATCTCACAGCGGGATCTGCCAGCGCAGCCGTGTGCCCCCCTTGTCGGGCGTCTCCAGCTTCGCGGCCCCGCCCAGCCGGGTGGCACGTTCCTCGATGTTGCGCAGGCCGCTGCGGCGTCCCGTCTCTCCCAGGCCGATGCCGTTGTCCGTGACCACCAGCACGAGCTCGCGGCCCGCGACCTCGACCAGGACGTCGGCGCGGGTCGAGCGGGAGTGGCGGACCACGTTGGACAGGGCCTCGCGTAACACGGCCAGCAGGTGCTCGGCGAGCGGTTCGGGCACCAGGGTGTCGATCTGCCCTTCCATGCGCAGGCCCGGCATGAAGCCCAGATGGCCGCCGGCGCCCTCCACCAGCTCCACGATCTGCCCACGCAGACTGGGCGCGGCCTGCCCGCTCGAACCTTGCAGCGCGAAGATGGACGAGCGGATCTGCCGGATCGTCTCGTCCAGCTCGTCGATCGCGTACTGGACCCGTTTGGCCGCCTCCGGCCGCTCGACCAGCCGCATCGTGCTCATCAACGTCATCGCCGTCGCGAACAGCCGCTGGATGACCACATCATGCAGATCCTTGGCGATGCGGTCCCGGTCCTCCAGCAGGCCCAGCCGCTCGGCGTCTTTGCGTGCCTCGGCCAGCTCCAGCGCGATCGCCGCCTGACCCGCGAACGCCTGCAGCATCTGCTGATCCGCCCCGCTGAACGGCAGCCGCCCGCTCCGCTTGGCCAGCACCAGCACCCCGCGTACCTCCGGAGCCGTCCCCAGGGGCACCATCATCCCGGACCCGTACTCCGGCCGGCGCAGCGGCGAGTCAGGGTACGGTGCGCTCTGCATGTCCACATCGGAAAGCGGATCACCCTTGGCGAACACGTCTCCCGCGAGCGTGGCCGACACCTCGAAAGCCGTGCCCAGCAGTTCGTGGGCCCCCTCCCCCTCCACGACCTCGGCGATCAGCAGCTGTCCCGACGGGTTCGGCAGCAGCACTTGGACCAGGTCCGCGTCGCTCATCTCGCGGGCGCGAGCCGCCACCACGCTCAGCACCTGCTGCGGGTCGGCACCCGAGAGCAGGTTCGTGGTGACCTCCGAGGAGGCTTGCAGCCAGGTCTCACGCCGCCGCGACATCTCATACAGCCGGGCGTTCTCCACGGCGACGCCGGCTGCGGTGGCCAGCGCTATCACGACGGCCTCGTCCTCCTCGTCGAACTCGCCGCCGCCACGTTTCTCGGTCAGGTAGAGGTTGCCGAAAACCTCGTCCCGCACCCGTACCGGGACGCCGAGAAACGTCCCCATCGGCGGGTGGCCCGGCGGGAAGCCGTACGACTCGGGATGGTCGGAGATGCGGCCCAGCCTGAGCGGCCGCGCGTCCTTGATCAGCAGGCCGAGCAGGCCCAGGCCGTGCGGCCAGTGCTCGATCCTGGCGATCTCCTCCTCGGTCAGTCCCACCGGGATGAACTGGAGAAGCGTGTCCTCGTGGCCCACCACGCCCAGTGCGCCGTAGCTGGCGTCCACCAGCTTGGTCGCGGTCTCCACGATGCGGCGCAGCACCGTCTCCAGGTCGAGGTCACTGCCCACCGACACCACGGCTTCGAGCAGCGCGTGCACCCGGTCCCGGGTGGCCAGCACGGCGCTGAGCCGTACCTGCAGCTCGGCCAGCAGATCATCGAGCCGCATCTGCGGTATCAACGGGCGGTGCTCGCTTTCCATATCGATCAGTCTCGCACCGCGTGACAACGCCGCCTACCCTCCGTCGGCGAGTGCGGGCGGGCGCCTCCCGGAGAGTTGCCGCGTTCCAGAAGTCAGGGTCTCCGAGGCCTTTCGTCCCTGCGAATCCGCCTTCGGGAGAAGCGGGCAGCTTGGGACTTTGGCCTCTTTGTGCTCCTGGATCGTGTGGCTAACGTCGGGGCATGATTCGTGTGTTCCTCCTTGACGACCATGAGGTCGTACGGCGCGGGGTCGCCGCGCTGCTGGACTCCGAGGACGACTTAGAGGTCATCGGAGAGGCGGGAACCGCCGAGTCGGCCATCGCCCGCATCCCCGCGCTGAAGCCGGATGTGGCGGTGCTGGACGTGCGGCTGCAGGACGGCAGCGGCGTGGACGTCTGCCGGGAGGTGCGCTCGCGGCTGCCGGAGCTGGCGTGCCTGATGCTGACGTCGTTCGCCGATGACGACGCGCTGTTCGACGCGGTGATGGCGGGGGCCTCCGGCTACGTGCTCAAGCAGATCCACGGCTCCGACCTGGTCGGCGCGGTCCGCACCGTCGCCTCCGGGCAGTCGCTGCTCGACCCGCGGACCACCGCCGCCATGCTGCAACGGCTGCGCGAGCAGGCCGCCCGCAAGGACCCCCTCGCCGCGCTGACGGAGCAGGAGCGGCACATCCTCGACCTGATCGGCGAGGGGCTGACCAACCGGCAGATCGGCGAACGGATGTTCCTGGCGGAGAAGACGGTCAAGAACTACGTCTCCAACCTGCTGGCCAAGCTCAGCATGCAGCGCCGCACCCAGGCCGCCGCCCTCTCCGCCCGGCTCCGTGACGACCGGCGCGGCTGACCCGGGCAGACGGGCCGCCGTGTGGAGTCAGTCTCCGTGCAGGCCGTCCGGTCCTCGGACCTGTCGGCCGGGCGACGGAGGGGCGCCGGGCACGCGGAACCCGAGCGGCCGAGGCGATCCTCGGCCTCGCGGGCTCTCAGTACGCGCCCAGGATGTCGATGACGAAGACCACGGTGTCGTCGTCCTTGACCCCCGCCGCCTCCGGGGCCTTCTTGCCGTACCCGTCCTTGGGCGGGATGACCAGCAGCACCCGGCTGCCGACCTTCTTGCCGGTGAGCCCTTCGAGGATGCCGGGAATCGTGCCGGTCAGTGACGACAGCGGCGCCACCTCTCCCCTGTTCCAGGAGGAGTCGAAGACCTTTCCGCCCCGCCAGATCTGCCCCTGATAGTGGGTGATCAGCATCTGGTCCGCGCGGATGGCCGGACCGTCTCCCTCGATCAAGGTCTCCGCCCGCAGTTCGCCAGGAGGATCCGACGCCGGGATCGCCACCGCCGGAGCCCCTCCCGCGGTCCCTGCCGTAACCTGCGGGAGGGACGGGTCCGCCGGGCGAGCACGGCCGGTCGCGGAGGCGGTCTTCGGGTAGGTGGCGAGCAGGTCGACGACATAGACGAGCGTGTCGGCGCCGGTCACCCCGGTCTCCGCGTTACCGGCGGCACCGTAGCCGTCCTTGGGGGGAATCGTCATCACCACCCGGCTGCCGATCTTCTTGCCGAGGAGGCTCCTGTCCAGGCCGGGGATGAGCTCTCCGATCCGCATCACCGCGGGCTTGCCTCGATCATGGCTGTTGTCGAGCTCTTTGTGAGAGGCGCCGGCCCAGGTGTAGCTTGCGAACTGGACGACGGCCAGGTCTCCCTGGCCCACGGCCGCGCCGTTGCCCGCGATCACGGTCACGGCTTTGAGGTCCTCGCCCGGCTGGCCTCCTTCGGCGAAGGTCACCTGCGGCCGCTCGCCGAAAGCCCCGGTGACCGTCAAAGGGTCCTTTCCGGGGAGCAGGTAGAGCGTGGCCCCTGCGACGAGCGCCAGAAGGGCCACCACCCCGCCCGCCAGGACGATCAGTCTTCTCGAACGCCTGCCTTCCGGGTGGCCGACCACCGCCCTCGGCCGCCCGGCGCTCCCCCGCACGCCGGAGGAAGATGTGACTTCAGCGAGGTGCCCCATCAGGCCCGATCCCCTCCCACGGTTGGCCGATCATCGAGAGCTACGCATCGTCGCCACCGGTGGTTCAACCAGGCACCCTCGGCTCTGGAGGCCAGGCGCCCTCGGCGCTGGAGGATCGCCCGAGCGCGACCGGGTCTCAGGCACCGGACGGAGTGGCGCTGCTGCCTATCTGCAGTTCGCCGCCCAAGGTCTTGCGCAACGTCTCCAGGACGGCGGGCGCGGCCGAGACGACCCAGCGGCGTCCGACGAGGTGGGAGCCGCCGTACATCTGCGCGTAATCCAGCCAGTCGCGCCTGCCCTGTTCCGTCGTGAAGCTCGTGACCACGTAGTTGCCGTCAGCCGTCCTGCACACCCCCTCGCGCAGCTCGGCCGCCTTGGTCCGCATGGCGGGCTTGCACCCGACCTTCGCGGCGAGTTCCTCGGCGCTCAGGACGGCCTCCTGGTAGCGGCCGGCCGCAGGGCTTGCCATGGCCACGGGCCGGGCCTCCGAACCGCACCCGGCGACCAGGACGAGCGCGGCCAGAGCGCCGATGACACCTTGCGATGGACCTGACATGGCGAACCCTCCCACAAGCGATCGATGGGAGGTACGCCCGGCACCATGCCCGCAGTTCAGTCAGGAACGAGGATTGTCTACACGGCATAGAAGCTCCTTCCGGTTTTCGCGAAATCCTCTTCCTCCGGGGCCTTCCTCGCCGACCGGCGATCCGGCATAGGTAAAGGTCAACGGCGATTCTTTTGCGAATCCTCGCTCCGGGTAGGTGTCACGGAGAGTGACACGGGGGATCGAATGGCGGCACGGCTGTTTCCGCGCTCGATCCGAGCGCGCGTGACCACGCTCGCGATCTTGATAGCAGCGTTGGTCTTCACCGTCACGTCCACCATCGCTCTGGCCACTGTGCCGGCCAACCTGCGCGGACTCGTGCATACCAGGGTGGAACTGGCCGTACACAAGGTCGCCGACCAATCCCATGTCAGCCGCCTTCCGGCGAAGCTGGAAACGCCGTCGCACGTGCATCTGCTGCAGGTGGTCTCCGAGAACGGCAAGGTGCTTGCCGCCTCCCCCGATCCGCACGGGGCCTCGCCCGTGATGACCCTCCAGGCGGACGAGCGCGAGAGAATCCACATCGCCGAGCGCCGGCTGCCGCCCGTCCGGGGGGAGAACGGGGGCGAGTACCTCGTGATGGCCAGGCCTGTGCACACGCCGCAGGGCCGTGCCACGGTGTACGGTGTGGCCTCGCTCGCCGAGGTCAACCGGGCGCTGGCGTGGCTCCACGTGCTGGTGTTCCTCGGCGGCCCGCTGATGCTGGTGATGGTCGGCGCGACGACGCGGGCGGTGGTCGGGCTCGCCCTGCGCCCGGTCGAGCGCATCCGCGCGGAGCTGGCCGAGATCACCGGCCAGGACTTCGGCAGGCGCGTACGCGTACCCGACACCGGCGACGAGATCGCCGACCTGGCTGCCACCACGAACCAAACGCTCGACCGTCTCGAACGCTCCGCCGAGTCCCAGCGCCGCTTCGTCGCCGACGCCTCCCACGAGCTGCGCAGCCCCCTCTCAGCCCTGCACGCCCAGCTGGAGGTCGCCAACGCCTACCCGGACGAAACAGACTGGCGGGCCACGGGCGCGCAGGCGCTGGCCGCCGCCGACCGCCTCACCGGCATCATCGACGAGCTCATGATGCTGGCCCGGCTGGACGCCGGCGCGGTCGTGCAGCGCCGCGTGGTGGACATGTGCCGGGTGGCCCAGGAGCAGGTGCGTCGCCGAGAAGGCTCCAGGGCCCGCATCGTCATCAAGCCGTGCACGCCTGCCCCGGTGTACGGCTCGCCGATCCAGCTCGACCGCATGCTGACGAACCTCCTCGACAACGCCACCCGACACGCCGCCACCAGGATCGACCTCTCGGTCGAGGTGGCGGGCGACAAGGTGATCGTGACCGTGGCGGACGACGGTGACGGCATCCCGCCACAGGACAGGGAACGAATCTTCGAACGCTTCACCCGCCTGGACGACGCACGGACCAAGGACAAGGAGGGCAGCGGTCTCGGCCTGTCCCTGTCGCGCGAGATCGCCACCGCCCATGGCGGCACCCTCACCGTCGCCGGCCACCGGCCCGGCACCCAGTTCGTCGCCGTCCTGCCGCTGTACGAGGGAGAGCCGTAGCCTCCCTCGCGGCACCGGCCCACCGCGACAAGGCGTGTCCCCTCTTCGCGGTGCCCGCATACCCGAGTGGCGGGTTCTCACAGCAGGGCTGTTTTACCTCTACAGATGAACATCTGGTCAGATGTTTGAACTCTATGCAATCAGTCAACTACTCTCAGTGTCAATTCTTGATGGTCAGAAAGGGGCTGTCCATGAGAACCGTCCACGCACAAGCATCGCCTCTGCTACGACCCCGACCATGGGATGACGTCTCATGAGCGTCTCACCCCGTCCCCGCCGGCACCGTTCGGCCGGAGACGGCACCCCCGATGCGCCTCCTTGGCGGCACCCGCGGCCGGCCCGCGCGTGGTGGCGGCCCGCCGCGGCAGCCGTGCTCACCGTGTTCACGTTGATCCCCGTCACGGCCGTCCCCGCCGGCGCCGTCCGGGCGGGCGGCCGGTGCCGCACGCCCGGCCTGATCGCCCATCGCGGCTATCCCCTCCCGGGGTCGGAGAACACGCTCACCTCGCTGCGCCGGGCGCTGGCCGCGGGTGCCCGGCAGGTGGAGATCGACATCCGGTTCACCAAAGATCATCAACCGGTGCTCATGCATGACGCCACGCTGAATCGCTCCACGAACGGCAGCGGCCTGGTGGCCACCTCGACCCTGGCCCGGATGCGCACGTTGCGTGGCGGTGACGGACTCGCGCCGCCCACCTTGGCGCAGGCGCTGGGCGTGCTGCGCGGCCGCGCCGACCTGGTGCTGATCGAGCTGAAAAGCGTCCCGGACGAGGCCGACAGCCAAGCTCTCGCCGCCGTCTATCACCGTTATCGCCCCTATCGCTGGACGGCGCTGACCTCGTTTCTCCCCGCTGCGCTGGCGCGAGTGTCCTTCCTGCCGGTCGCCCGGGGGCTGGTGGCCCGCACCCCGCCCTCCCCCGCCCAGGCCCGGCGCTACGCCTTCGTCGCCGTCCGCCACGACCGGCTCTCCCGCTCACAAGTGCGCCGGTACCACTCCGCCGGAGTGCCCGTCTACGCCTGGACCCCCAACACGCCCGCGACCTGGCGGCGCCTGGCCGGATATGGCGTCGACCGCATCATCACCGATCGAAGCGCCCAGTATTCGAGCTGGGCAAGCAGCAAATGCCCCAAAACCCGGCAACCCTCCGCCACCCCGCCCGGCGAAAACGTAGCGCACGGCCACGCGGCGGCCGTCGGCGACCCCGTCCCGCTTCCGGGCCGAACGTCCGGCCGCGGCCGGACGTTCGGCCTGCTGACGGCCGCCATCAGCGCTGTCCCCGCACCGCCGGGCCCGCACCGATGGCCGCCGCGGCGAGGTCAATCCGCCAGTTCCTCAAGGAGCCGGTCCATCTCCTCCTCGGTGTTGTAGTAGTGGACGGAAGCCCTCACCACCGAGGCCAGCCCGCGATCGGTCATGTCCAGGAGCGTCGAAGGCGCGCGTGAGACGCTGACGTTGATCGATCGACCGGCCAACCGGTCTTTGACCTCATCGGCGGGTATTCCGTCGAAAGTGAAGGTGACGATGCCGCACTGCTCAATCCCTTGATCACGGATCCGGCAGCCGGGGATCGCCGCCAGCCGTGCGCGCAGCAGGCCGGCAAGGGCGTAGACGCGATCACGGATATGGGCCAGGCCCCAGCCGAGAGCCTCGTCGATGGCCGCGCCGAGGCCGAGCCGGGCGGCCACGCCGTACTCCCAGTTCTCGAACCTGCGCGCCCCCGGCCGCACCTCATAGCGACCCGAGGCGACCCAGCGAGCCCCGTGCAGGTCGAGGAAGGGCGGGTCGAGCCGGTCCAGCGCGGATTGCCGTACGTAGAGCAGGCCCGTGCCGCGCGGGGCCCGCAGATACTTGCGGCCGGTGGTGGACAGCAGGTCGCAGCCGAGCTCGGCGACGTCGACCGGGAACTGGCCCACCGACTGGCAGGCGTCCAGCAGGAACAGCGCCCCGGACTCCGCCGCGACCTTGCCCACCTCGGCGGCGGGGTTGACCAGGCCGCCGTTGGTCGGGACGTGCGTGATCGAGATGAGCCGGACACGATCGTCGATCATCTCGCGCAGGGCCTCGACGGAGATCTGGCCGAGCCCGTCGTTGGGCACCACGTCCACCTGAACCCCGAAGCGCTCGGCGACCTGGAGGTAGGCGATGAAGTTGCTGGCGTACTCCGCCTTGCTGGTGAGGATGCGGTCGCCGGCCCGCCACGGCAGGGCGTAGAAGGCCAGGTCCCACGCCCGAGTGGCACTGTCGACCAGCGCGATCTCGTGCGGCGCGCAGTTGAGCAGCCGTGCCGCGGAGTCATGGACGGCGGCGAGCCGGTCCGCCGCCCGCGCCGCCGCCTCGTAGCCGCCCATCTCGCCTTCCAGGCGCAGATGGCCGACGACGGTGTCGAGCACTCCGCTGGACGGCAGGGCGGAGCCGGCGTTGTTGAAGTGAGCGACATGCCCGGTTCCAGGGGTCTGGGCGCGGGCGAGCGCGACGTCGATCACGAGGCCACCAGCCGCAGGAACGCCCTCACCCGGGGATGATCCGGCGCGGTGAAGAAGCTCGTCGGCGGCCCCTGCTCGATCACCGTCCCGCCGTCCACGAACACGACCCGGTCGGCCACCTCCCGGGCGAAGGCGGTCTCGTGCGTCACCACCACCATCGTCATCCCCTCCCGCGCGAGCTCGCGCATCACCTGGAGCACCTCCGCGTGCAGTTCGGGATCGAGCGCCGAGGTGGGCTCGTCGAACAGGATCACCTCGGGCTCCATCGCCAGCGCCCTGGCGATGGCGACCCGCTGTTTCTGCCCGCCCGACAGCTTGGCCGGGTAGCAGTCGCACTTGTCCGCCAGCCCCACCCGGGCCAGCAGCTCCCGCCCGCGAGCCGCCGCCTCACCCCGCGGGACCCGTCGTACGGAGACCGGGCCCTCCATGACGTTCTGCAGGGCAGTCAGGTGCGGGAACAGGTTGAACTGCTGGAAGACCATCGCGGTGCGGCGGCGCAGCTCCCTGACCTGCCTGGCCGGAAGACGGGCCCCGCAGCTCACCTCGGTGCCGCACACGCCGATCGTGCCCCGCTCCGGCTCCTCCAGCAGGTTCAGGCAGCGGATCAGGGTGGTCTTGCCCGAGCCCGACGGGCCCATGATCACCACCACCTCGCCCCGCTCGACGTCCAGATCGACGCCCTTGAGCACTTCCAGGTCGCCGAATCGTTTGTGCAGTCCGCGAACGCTGATCATGCGTAGGCCCTTCGCATCCGCCGCTCCAGTGCCTGCTGCCCGATCTGCAGCAGGGTGTTGACCATCCAGTACAGGGCTCCGACCAGCAGCAGGGCCTCCATGTAGCGGAAGGTCGAGGTGCCGATCCCCTCGGCCACCCGGGTCAGCTCGACCACGGTCACCGCGGACGCGAGCGAGGTGTCCTTCATCAGCGCCACGAACCTGCCGCCGACGGCCGGAGTGGCGATCCTGATCGCCTGCGGGAAGATGATCCTGCGCAGGGTCCTCCAGTACGGCATGGCCATCGAGGCCGCCGCCTCCCACTGCCCCTTGTCGACGCCGAGCACCCCTGCGCGGAAGTTCTCGCTCAGGTAGGCAGCACTGAACAGGGTGAACGCCACGATCGCCGACGGGATGGGCGGGATCTCCAACCCGATCTGCGGCAACCCGAAGTAGATGATCATGATCTGGATGAGCAGCGGCGTGCCCCTGAAGACCGACACGTAGGCCGCGGCGAGGGCGCGCAGCAGGCGGCTGTCGGAGATGCGGGCGAGCATCACGAGTGCGCCCAGCGCGCTGCCGAGGACGAACGAGACCACACCCAGCACGATCGTGAGCGCGAGCCCGGTGAGGAGGTCGGGCAGGAAGTCGACGAGGAGGTCCATCAGATCTTCCCCAGCTCGGCCGCCATGTCCAGGCCGCCGAGCCACTTCTTCGAGATCGCGCTCAGCGTCCCGTCGGAGATCATGTCACTCAGGGCCTTGTCCACGGCCTGCTTGAAGCCGGTCGCCCCCTTGGCGAAGGAGATCCCGTTGACCTCCGACTCCAGCAACGGGCCCGCCGGCCTGACCGCCAGACCGTTCTTCTGCGCCAGGAACGCGCCCTGGAAGCGGGAGACCAGGACGGCGTCCGCCCGGCCCCTGCCGACCTCGGTCAGGCCCAGCGTGGCGTTGTCGTACGTCTTGACGTCGGCGTCCGGGATCGACTTCTTCGCGAACGCGGCCTGGGTGGTGCCCGCGGTGACCGCGAGCTTCTTGCCCTTGAGGTCCGCCACGCCGTTGATGGACGTGTCGGCATTGGCCACGAAGATCGAGATCCCGTTCACCTGGTACGGGCGGGAGAAGTCGACCTGCTTCTTGCGCTCGTCGGTGATGGTCTGACCGGCGATCACCGCGTCGAACCTGCCGGCCTGAACCCCGGCGATGAAACTCTGGAAGTTCGACGCGACGAACTCCACCTTGGCGATCCCGAGCCGCTTGGCCAGCTCGTTGGCCACGTCCACGTCGTAGCCGGCGGGCTTGCCGTTCTCCAGGAAGTTCCACGGCGGGTTCGCCTGGGTCTGCGCCACCCGGATGACACCCGCGGCCTTGACTCTCTCCAGGAGATCGCCGCTCTTGGCCTGCGCGCCGCAGGCGGTCAGGGCTGTCGCCGTGGCGGCGATCACCACCAGCCGAAGGATCGAATTACAGTCAGCCACCGCCGGTGCCTCCTTCTCGCGCATGATGCGCGGCTTGCCGGTCGGTCGTGAGCCCCCGATGCCCAAAAGGACACCTCAAGACCTACATAGTCACATCTGTTCATATGACTAGTTGTTAGCAAGAGAGTGCATCGGCGGAACCGTATCCGTCAAGAGGCATTTTGACAGTAACAGCGCAGGATTCGCCACCGTGCGGCCGCTCCTCCTCCACCCGATCAGGCGGCCCGCAACAGCGCGGCCAGATCCTCGGGGATGGGCATGGGCTGGGTGAGGCCGACGGTGGCGCGGCCGGTGTTGCCCTCGGGGTAGCGGCCCAGGGCGGAGCCGGGTGCGGCCACGATGATCCGTACGACCTGGCCGAGCGCCTCGCGCCGGTCGCGCTGGGCGACGGCCAGGGCGAACATGGCGATGTGGTTGCGAGTGTGCGGCCACGGCCAGGGCTGGGAGATGATGTGCGCCCGCTCCAGGTGCCGCCAGCGGGCATCGTCGCTGCCGGCGGTACGGGCGGCGCGCATCTCAGCGCGGTAGGCGGCCCGCACGCGGACGGGCATCCGACGGCCGATCATCGAGGGTCCTCCTTGGCGGTCGAGCAGCAGCCGTCCGCGCAGCCGCCGGGCTCGGCGGTCGAGGCGGTGGGGACGGTCGAGGCGGTGGGTACGGCGCAGCAGGCGTCTCCGCGCCAGGCCTCGCGGCCCTCCTTGACCGCGACGGCGGCGATGACCAGGGCGGCGATCGGGTCGGCCCAGGACCAGCCGAACAGGCTGTTGAGCGCCAGCCCGACGAGCAGGACCGCCGACAGGTAGGTGCACAGCAGCGTCTGCTTGGAGTCGGCGACCGCGCTGGCGGAGCCGAGTTCGCGGCCCGCGCGGCGCTGGGCCCGCGACAGGAACGGCATGACCACCAGCGACAGCGCGGCCAGGATCAGGCCGGGCGTGGAGTGCTCGGCCCCGCCCACGCCGAGCAGGGCGCGTACGGCGTCGAAGGTGACGTAGGCGGCCAGGGCGAAGAAGGAGATCGCGATGACGCGCAGCGCGGCCTGCTCGCGGCGTTCGTGGTCGGCGGTGGAGAACTGCCAGGCCACCGCGGCGGCCGAGGCGACCTCGACGATCGAGTCGAGACCGAAGCCGATCAGCGCCGCGGAGGAGGCGACTGTGCCGGCGGTGATGGCGACGGCGGCCTCGATCACGTTGTAGGTGATGGTCGCGGCGACCAGCAGCCGGACCCGGCGCTGGAGCACGGCGCGACGGGCCGGTGCCGGGACCAGGTTCAGCGCTGTCACGACATCGCCTCCTCCACCTGGCCGGGGGCGGGGCAGAGGGTGACCGCGTGGCCGGTGGCGGCCAGCAGCTGCTCGGCCGAGGCGAGCAGGTCCATCAGCTCGGGCCGGGTCAGGGAGTAGAAGGACTGGCGGCCTTCGGCCCGATAGTCGATCAGGTGACAGTCCCGCAGGCAGGCCAGGTGCTTGGACACGGTGGACTGGGCCAGCCCCAGCTCGGCGGTCAGGTCCACCACCCGCGCCTCACCACGCGCGAGCCGCTGCACGATGCGCAGCCGCGTCTCATCCGCCAGGGAGTGGAACAACGCCGCCGCCGGGGGGATCCCGGCGGCGATGTCGGCGCTCACACAGCGCCCGCCGCCATCATCACTATTGATTGCCATACGGCGATGATAGCTCGATTTCGGCATAATGAAAGCTTCTACGTGATGTCGAACTTGTTGGGTCAGGCTCGCGTACCTCCGAAGGAACCGCAAGCGTCAAGTGGAGGTACGCCGACGATGACGAACATCACTACCCTCGTGGGAGCCTGAACATGGCCCGAGAAACCGGCATGCCGAAGACCATGAAGAGGCTGCTCCGCGGTGAGCTGTTCATGCTCGCCGGCTTCGTCGTGGCCGCCGCGGCGACGATCGTGCTGGTCATGCCGCCCTCGATCGATCCGGCCGCCATCGCGGCGACGCAGACGTCATCAGGCCCCCTCACGGCGGCCGACCGTGACCTGCTCATCAAGGTGCGGCAGGCGGGCCTGTGGGAGATGCCCGTAGGCGAGTACGCCGCGACCCGCGCCGAGTCCCAGCGCGTCAAGGAGGTCGGCAGGCAGATCATGAACGAACACGCGAGGCTGGACCTGATGACCCGCCAGACCGCGAAGAAGCTGGGCGTCGCGCTGCCCGACGAACCCAATGCCGACCAGCAGAGCTGGATGGCCCAATTGGCGGCGGAGAGAGGCCCCGCCTTCGACAGGGACTACGCGAACCTGCTGCGCGCCGCCCACGGCAAGGTCTTCAGCACCTTGGCCGCGGTACGAGCCGGTACGCGTAACTCCGAGATCAGGAAGTTCGCCGGAGAAGGCATGAACTTCGTCATGCGCCACATGTCTTACCTGGAATCCACCGGCCTGGTCGACCATGAACAACTGCCGGAACCCCCGACGCCCTCACCCGCCACGTCGGCCAGGCCCGCGGCGGGGTCGCCCAGCTGATTTCCCGCCACAGGGCCCGGCCGACCCGCTGACATCAGTCGTCTCCACAGAGGCGATCCGGGACAGCGTCGCCCATCGTCAGGGCTGGTGGACGGTCGTGAAGTCCTTGCCGCCGTTCGTTGACTCGTAGACCGTGCCGTCCATGGCGGCGGCCAGGAGCCGCTCGGCGGATACGGCGGTGAAGGCGACGGCCTGCATGGGCAGGCGCCCGGCCGGCTGCCAGGTCGCTCCCCGGTCGGCGCTGGCCTGCACCTGGCCGTCCGGGGCAACACCGACCAGCCGATCCTTGCCGACCACGTCCAGGAACGACAGCAGCGGGGCTCCCTTCAGCGGTTCGAAGGACTTGCCGGAGTCGGTGCTGACCTGCACGCCGTCGGGCGTCGTGGCGTAGAGGCGGTCGGGCGCGTCGGCGCCGGCGGCGAGGTCGAGCAGGTCAAGCCGGGCGGCCGGCTCAAGGTCGGCCCCCTGCCCGCGCCAGATCTGGCCGGTCTGGCTGTCGTACCCGTAGGCCGTCTTCCCCGCGATCTGAAGGGCGTGGAAGTCGGCCTTGCCCGCCAGCGCCACCTGCTCCCAGGTGAGGCCGGAGTCGGTGGAGCGGATCAGCCCGAGGTGCGGCGGCTCGCCGGCGCTGACGTCATCGGCGGCGGGGTGCCCGCTGGCGTAGAAGGTCTTCGGGCCGGCGACCGTGAACCCCATGTGGTCGGCGTCCCGGTCCCCCACCCTGACCAGCTTCCCGTTCTCCAGGGTGAACAGGCCGAAGTGGCCCGCGACGTAGGTCTTGCCGGTCGCGGGGTCCACCCCCAGGCCGTGAACGTGCCCGACCCCCACGCCGGAGGGCCGGGCGGAAGGAGTGGCGGCCGGTTCGCCGGCGCCGCACGCCGTCAGGCCGATGGCCAGGGCAAGCGCCGGTCCCAGTTTCTTGATCATCGCGCGTGTCCTTTCAGGCCTGGTAGCCGAGCAGGCTCATCATCCCGGCCTCGGCGTGGTAGACGTTGTGGCAGTGGATCATCCACAGGCCGGGGTTGTCGGCGTCGAAGTCGACGTCGAGGGTCGCGCCCGGGAGCACGATCGCGGTGTCCTTCCTGAGGCCGGTCCGCGCCAGGGCGAAGGTGTGGCCGTGCAGGTGCATGGGGTGCCACATCAGGCTCTGGTTGACGAACGACAGCCTGACCCGCTCCCCGGACCTGATCGGCTCGATGACCTTCGGGTCGTATTTCCTGCCGTTGATGGCCCAGTCGTACTTGGCCATGGTTCCGGTGAGGTTCAGGGTGATCGTCCGGTCTGCGGCCCGCTGCGGCAGCCGTACGTCCTGCGCGGGTTTCAGCTGGTCGTAGCCGACGATGCGGCTGTTCAGCTCGTCGGGCCGAGCATCGGCCCGCGGGGTTGCGGCGCTCTTGGCGGTGCGGACCAGCGCACGGGCCAGCCCCCGCTTGCCTTCCGCCAGCGCGACCAGGGGAAAGGCGCCGTCCTTGAGGGTGACCAGCACGTCGTAGCGTTCGCCCATGCCGAGCAGCAGCGCGTCGGTCTCCACCGGCTCCACCGGGAAGCCGTCAGTGTGGGTGACGGTCAGCCGGTGGCCGCCCAGCGCCACCCGGAACGCGGTGTCGCCACCGGCGTTGATCAGCCTGATGCGCACCCGGGCACCCGGCTTGGCGGTGAACGTCTCCGGCGCGGCGGCCACCCGCCCATTGATCAGGAAATGCGGGTAGTAGACGTCGCCGGCGTCTCCGCCGAGCAGGTCGCTCTCGGCGTTCATCATCATGTGCGGCCACTTCGCCGACGCGGTCGGCGTGGGCGTGGGCATTTGCGTGGGCATTTGCGTGGGCATTTGCGTGGACATGGTCATGCCGCCGTGGCCGTCGTGTCCGCCGCCACCGGCCGTCATGCCCGCCATCGCGGTCAGCTCCGCCAGCACGTCGTCAGGGGTGCCGGTCACGCCGTCCATCCAGTCGTCCAGGACGACGACCCATTCCTCGTCGTAGCCGAGCGGCTCGGCCGGGTCCTCGACGATCAGCGGCGCGTAGAGGCCGCGGTCGAGCTGCGTGCCATGGTGCGGATGGAACCAGTAGGTCCCCGGATGCGCGGCGGTGAACTCGTAGAGGTGCTCGCCACCGGACGGAACGGGCTGCTGGGTCACGCCCGGCACGCCGTCGGCGTCGTTGCGCAGCGCCAGGCCGTGCCAGTGCACGGTCGTCTCCTTCGGCAGCCGGTTGACGAGCCTGGCCCGGACCACCTCCCCCTTGGCGACGCGGATCGCCTGGCCAGGCAGGCGATCGCCGTACAGCCAGGTCCGCACGGTCGGCCCGCCGAGGTCGGCCCGCCCCTCATGGGCGAGAAGCCGGAACTCCCGTACGGGGCCAGGGCGCCGGGCGGCTTCGGCGGCCCGGACCTGCGCCCCACCGGGTTGGACGAAAGCGGTGCTCTCGCTAGTCGAGCACGCTGACAACACGGCTCCTCCTACCGCGGCCACGCCGGCACGCAGGAAGAACCGTCGATCGATGGATGTCATGAATCACTCACGGTTCGAAACGGACGGGAATCCTTGGCGCCGGGCTCAGCCCGGCGCGCAGGACTCCTATGTCCGCAGAACCGCCACACGTTGGAGGGAGAGCGCGTACGGCAGGGGCGACCCGCGCACCGCGGGCAGCTTTCCCGGGCGATGCGTGCCCGAACCGCTGACGGCATTCGGCCGGCCGAGGCCGAACAGGGCCAGTACGAACACGGCGACCACCGCGACCAGCGCGGCCAGGCACAACACAGCAGGACCGTGATCGGCGCCGACGGACGATTCGTGACCCGCGCTCATGCCAGGGTGATCGTCACTCCCCATGGAGGCGCAGGCGCCGACCGCGGTGTGGGAGGCCGCGCAGAAATGCGCGGTGGCGTAACTGAGCCCGACGCCCAGCAGGACGGCGGCCATGAGCACGAGCTTCGGCAGCACCGCGGCGAACGCGTTCCTCCGGCTCATGACTCATCCCCCCAGACAGGCACGGCTTCACCTTACCGGCACGGGGTATCGCCCTACGTCCGGCCTCAGGTGGAGAGGCGACCCGCGCCAAGTGGACCGGGCTTGGCCCGGTGCCGCGCCCGGTCAACGGCTACCCGGATCGTGGCCGGGTGACGAGGTGGCGGGCCAGGGTGTGCGCGCCGTGGGGAAGAGTGGCGCCAGAGGGGCGACCGCGGCCACCAGCCCGAGACCGATCGGTTCTCCTGGCGTGAACCCTTCATGTGCGCGCGGCCGTACGGGGTTACGGGAACCCGGTACGGCACAGGCCGGACCCTGACCGCCCAGCCCGCAACTTCTACGCAATGCGGTTGACTCATTACAGTCTGCTTAAACATCTGATCAGATATTCATGAGTTGAGGCAGTGGGTCTTGACCCGGCCCGCCACAACAGAGAGCATCTGTATATATGAACATCCCATCAGGTGTTGAGGCCGATGACGGTCCGGCCGCCGATCATCTCGAGGCGACCCGCCGCGAGACGCGGGGCACCTGCTGGGACTGCCGGCTTGCTACCGGCTGACCGACACCCACGTACGCGACCTGCCGCAAGTGGCCATCACCCACGTCACCCACGTCACCCACCCCCGAGGAGCTCTGCAGATGTCTGAACATCACTCTCACGACCACGGTCATGGGCACGGTCATGGCCACGGGCATGGGCATGGGGTCAGCGCGGATGCCGATCGCCGGTATCTGGGCGGCGCGCTGGCACTGATCGTCGGCTTCATGGCCGTCGAAGTGGTGATCGGGGTGATCGCCCAATCGCTGGCACTGATCTCCGACGCCGGCCACATGCTCACCGACGCGATGGCGATCGTCCTCGCGCTCATCGCCATGCGCATCGCGGCCCGCCCGCCCCGCGGCGGCTACACCTACGGCCTCAAACGCGCCGAGATCATCTCCGCCCAGGTCAACGGCATCACCCTGCTCCTGCTCGCCGTCTACTTCACCTACGAGGGCATCCACCGCCTGATCAACCCACCCCAGGTCGAAGGCCTGTACGTGGTCATCACCGGACTGGCCGGCATCGCCATCAACCTCGTCGCCACCTGGTTGCTGTCCAAGGCCAACCGCTCCAGCCTCAACGTCGAAGGCGCCTTCCAGCACGTCCTCAACGACCTGTACGCCTTCATCGCCACCACCCTGGCCGGCGTGGTCGTCTGGCTCACCGGCTGGGGCCGCGCCGACGCCATCGCCGCACTGATCGTCGCCGCCCTCATGCTCAAAGCCGGATGGGGCCTGGTCCGCGACGCCGGACGAGTGTTCATGGAAGCCGCCCCGGCCGAGGTCAACCCCGCCGAAGTCGGCCGCCAGATCGCCACCCTGAACACCGTCGTCGAAGTTCACGACCTGCACATCTGGGAAGTCACCTCCGGATACGCCGCCCTGTCGGCACACGTCCTGGTCACCCCCGGCGCCGACTGCCATGCCGCCCGCCTGGCCATCGAAGAGCTCCTCCGCGACAGCCACAACATCATCCACACCACCCTGCAGGTCGACCACGCCACACCCGACAGCCACACCCTGGACAACAACGGCACCCCGCAACACTGCGCCGACCCCCACGGCCCCACCCACCACGCCCGCCGCCCTGAAGAGATGGCGGCCAGCGACGGCCACACCGGCCACTGAAGGCCGGGCGAAGTGCCCTGCTGCGAGAACTCTCCAGAGGGAGGTGGCGAAGTCCTTGCGCGCGGCGATTCTCCTGCGAGGACTTCGGCGCCGTCGGGCCGGTAGGCGAGCAAGGGCTCAGGTGTGGCCGGGCTTCGCCTCGGAGGCCGGAAAGTGATCGCAGTGGCGGATCTCGCCCGCGGCCACCGCCGCACTCCACGACATCAGCCAACAAAACGGGCGCTTGACACGACCTCCAGGCAACGCCCTATCTTCATTATATGAATGAGTCTTCAGATGAGCGCGTGTTGATGCTGGACGGGTGCGCGGTCAAGGTGGTGGACGCGGAGCGGGTGGCCGCCGTGTGCGAGCGCATGCCCGCCGCCGAGGACCTGACCGACACGGCCGACGTCTTCGGCCTGCTGTCCGACCCGAACCGGCTGCGGCTGCTGGTCGCCCTCCTGGACGGCGAGCTGTGCGTGTGCGACCTGGCCGCGGTGACCGGCCAGAGCGAATCGGCGGTCTCCCACGCGCTGCGGCTGCTGCGCGCCCACCGCATCGTCGCCGCACGCCGCGCCGGCCGGATGGCCTACTACCGCCTGGAAGACCCGCACGTACGGATGCTCCTCGACCTGGCGCTCGCCCACACCGAGCACACCGACGCCATCCACCCCGAACGAGACGGAAACACCTGATGGGCGCCGGGCACGGACACGGACACGCGGGCAGCCGCCACCGCCGGCGCCTGGCGGTCTCCTTCGCGCTCATCGGCTCCTTCTTCGTCGTCGAACTCGCCTACGGCCTGATCTCCGGCTCGCTGGCGCTCATGTCGGACGCCGGGCACATGGCCGCCGACGTCGTCACCCTCGGTGCCGCGCTGGTCGCCACCAGGATCGCCACCCGTCCGGACACCACGGGAAAGCGCAGCTACGGCTCGTACCGGGCCGAGGTGTTCGCGTCCCTGCTGGCCGTCGTGCTGATGCTGGGCGTCGCCCTGTACGTGGTCGCCGAGGCCGTCGGGCGCATCGGCGAACCCGCCGAGGTCTCCTCCGGCCCCATGCTCGTCGTCGGCGCCATCGGCCTGGCCATCAACGTCGTGGCCCTGTTGCTGCTGCGCTCGGGCGCGAGCGAGAGTCTCAACGTCAAGGGCGCCTACCTGGAGGTCGTCGCCGACACGGCCGGGTCCGTCGGCGTCATCGTCGCGGGCTGGCTGGTCTCCGCCACCGGGCAGACGTTCTGGGACACCGTCGTCGCCCTGGCCATCGGCGTCTTCGTCGCCGTACGCGCGATCTCGCTCGGCCGCCAGGTCTTCTCCGTGCTCGGCCAGCACGTGCCCGAAGGCATGGACGCGACCACGGTCGCGCGGGACCTGGCCGCGATCGAGGGCGTGCGTGACGTGCACGACCTGCACCTGTGGACCCTCACCTCCGGCATGAACGTCGCCACCGCCCACCTCGTCACCGCCGACCAGAACGACAACCACGCCGTGCTGGACCAGGCCCGCGACGTGCTGCTGCGCCGCCACGGCGTGGCCCACGCCACCCTGCAGGTCGAGCCCGCCAACCACGAAGGCTGCGACGAACTCGGCTGGTAACCGGCCGCCCGTGGATGGTTTTCCCGTGGAGCCCTGTCCCCACCTCGATCGATAAGGCCGCCATCAGGCTTGGCCGCTCATCCGGATCATCGGCTTAGCCGCCCCTTACGCGACTCCTGACACCCTTCGAGAGCATCGGCACTTCAGGGAGATGACGGATGAACGCGAGCGAGCCCCCTCAGCGGGGACCCGGCGGGTGGAGTCAGCTCAGCAGCGCACCGCCGGTGACCGAGGGCTTTCCTCGATATGACACGATCGCCATGGAGCCACCGCCGCCGCCACCGCCTCCCGCCAATGGCCGAAGGGCTCTCGCCGTGCTGGCCTTGGCCGCCATGGCCATCGGCGGCGGCGTCGTGGGCGCCGTCGTCGCCAACACGTTCCGGCCCGAGCCGGTGGCCACCGCAAGCGCGCCGAGGCCCGTCTCCCGGTCGGCCACCGGCCAGCTCTCCGTGGCCGAGGTCGCGGCCAAGGTCCAGCCGACCGTCGTGATGATCCAGGGCCAGAGCGGCGAGGGCTCCGGCGTGGTGCTGTCGCCGGACGGGCTCATCCTCACCAACAACCACGTGGTCGAGGGGGCCGGCCAGGGCGGCGGCCAGATGACCGTCAAGTTCAACGACGGCAAGACCGCCAAGGCCGGCGTCGTCGGGACCGACCCGGCCACCGACCTGGCCGTCATCCGGGCGGAAGGCGTCTCCGGGCTGGCCGAGGCCACCCTCGGCGACAGCGACGCGCTCAAGGTCGGCGACTCCGTACTGGCCATCGGAAGCCCGCTCGGGCTGGACGGATCGGTTACGGCGGGCATCGTCAGCGCGCTCGACCGTACCCTCACCACCGGGCCTGACCAGCGGCAGCAGATCCCGCCAGGCTTGGGCCAGGAGCAGCAGCAGCAGAGCGCCGGGACCACGATCGGCGGCGCCATCCAGACCGACGCCGCCATCAATCCCGGCAACTCCGGCGGCGCGCTGGTGAACGCCGCCGGCGAGCTGATCGGCATCAACACCGCCATCGCCTCGAACGCCGCGGGCGGCGGCGTCGGCTTCGCCATCCCGGTCAACACCGCCAAGCAGGTCTCCGAGCAGCTCATCAGCAACGGCAAGGTCACCCATGCCTTCCTCGGCGTCAGCGTCACCGACGCGACAGGCGACGTTCCCGGCGCGCTGATCGGGCAGATCACCGCGGGGAGCCCGGCGGACAAGGCGGGCCTGAAGCAGGGGGACCTGATCACCAAGATCGGCGACACGGCGGTTGACGCGGGAGACACGGTGGTGGGGCAGGTCAGAGGCTTCAAGCCGGGCCAACAGGTCACGATCACGTACATGAGGGACGGCAAGCTCAACGAGGTCACCGTCACCCTCCAAGAGAAGAAGTAACAGGACACCTCAGGGCTCGGCGGCACACCACCGCCCATCGGGACAGGCGCCGCCCCCGTCGCGGCGAGCCGACGCCTGCCGCGCACGCCACCATTCGACGCCGAATCGACAGCCGCTCCGGCATGGGGACAAACCATCGCGGTCGCGTGACTTATGCCGAGAGTATCCCCGCATCTTCTACACTGCGTAGAAATTCGGCCGCCCCGGCCGATCAGATGTGGTTGGGAGGAGTCGCGGGTGTCGCGAGAGCAAGAGCGGACCGAGAGCCGGCGCGCCAAGGTGGAGGCGGCCCGGGAGGAGGGTAGACGGCAGGACGCCCGCCGCCGCAATCTCAAGGTATCGCTGACGGTGATCGGGGTGTTCGTCCTGGTCGCGGCCGCGTTCGTGTTGATCAACCGGCTGGACGCCGCCGGCGAGCGGGCGGGTCAACTGGCGGCGGGCGAGACGCAGTTCGTCCGCAAGGACAGCCACAGGCTGCAGACCGCTCCCGATGGCAAGGTCACCCTCGTCGAGTTCCTCGATTTCGAGTGCGAGGCGTGCAAGGCGTACTTCCCGACCGTTGAGGAGATCCGGAAGCAGTACGCCGGGAAGGTCACCTTCGTGGCGCGGTACTTCCCGATCGCCAGCCACTTCAACGCCGAACGGGCCGCCCGCGCGGTCGAGGCGGCCGCTCAGCAGGGCAAGTTCGAGCCGATGTACCAGCAGATGTACCAGACCCAGAGCCAGTGGGCCGAGAAGAAGGTGGCGGCCGATCCGTTCTTCCGTCAGCTCGCCCAGGGCCTGGGACTGGACATGGCAGCGTGGGACAAGGCCTACGACGACCCCGCCACCCTGGCCCGGGTGAAGAAGGACGCAGCCGACGGGCAGGCTCTGGGAGTCCAGGGCACCCCCACGTTCTTCCTGAACGAGCAGAAGATCGAACCGCGCTCATCCGACGAGTTCAAGGCGGCCATCGATGCTGCGCTCGCCAAGTAAGCTCGACGAGCCGCAGGCGGCCACCGATCCGTTCCCCCGGCTCCTGCCCCGGCTCCTGCTGGTCGGCGGCTTGATCGGGCTCGTGGCGTCGTTCGTGCTGACGGTCGAGAAGATCGCGCTGTTGAAGAACCCGGCCTACGTGCCCAGCTGCAGCATCAACCCGGTCCTGTCCTGCGGCTCGATCATGCGCACGCCGCAGGCGGAGCTGTTCGGCTTTCCCAACCCGCTGCTGGGCATAGCCGGGTTCGCCATTGTCACCACTGTTGGGGCGGCGCTGCTGGCGGGTGCGCGTCCACGCCGCTGGTTCTGGCTCGGGTTGCAGGCGGGCGTGACCGCCGGGGCGGTTCTCATCCACTGGTTGATCTTCCAGAGCCTCTACGTCATCGGCGCGCTCTGCCCGTACTGCATGGTTGTCTGGGCGGTGACCATGCCGATCTTCTGGTACGTCAGCCTGCACAACCTCAGTGGCACGTCGAGCGGGCCGAAGCGCAGGCTGACGGAGTACCACACGGTGACGCTCACGGTCTGGTACCTGGTCGTCCTCACGTTGATCGGGATCCGGTTCTGGTCGTACTGGAGCAGTCTGCTGTAGTCATCCCGGGCGACGGCACAAGGTCGCGGCAGCGGCCGAGCCGCGGTGGCCGGAGAGATCCGGCCACCGCGGACGGGTGGCGGGCGAGGAGCTCCAGGGCGACGGTGTGACCCCCGCCCAGCCTTGCACTCCTCACGCGATTCGCATTTTGCGAGACATAGTGTATATATCAAATACAGTTTGATTGCCTGGGGCATCGGGCCGGCGTCGTCCGGGGCCGGGTGCTCGACGTCGGCTGCGGCACAACGGTCATCCGCGAAGGCGTCCTGGCCCGGCTCGCCGCAGTCACCAGAACCTGACCCCGCGCGAAACCCCCGAAAGGAATGCGATGCCAACCGCCGAAGCCCACGTCACGACCGACCGCGCCGGCCGCTACCTCGTCCAGCTCTGCCGGCACGCCACCCAGATGGGCCACGGGTTGCCCGCCCATCCCGGTCGCCGTCCCCACCCGGGCGGCGAAAGACCCAAGGACATCAAGGCCGAGTATTCGGAGACCGAGGGGACCATCACCGTCGACGGGGCGACCTGCTTCCTGCGGGCCACCCCCACTGCGCTGACCGTGCGCGTCGAGGCCGGGGACCAGGACGGGTTGCAGCGTGTCCAGACGCTCGTCACCAGGAACATCACCAGAATGGGCAGGCGCGACAACCTGACCGTGGACTGGAGCGGACCCGGCGCGACCGTCGGCGCGGCCATCGTGAACCCCGCGCCGCGTCGGCGACGGCACGCCGTGCTCGGCCTCACGCTGGCCGCGGTCCTGGCCGTGGCCGTACACGTTGGCCTGGCCGCGGGCCTACTGGCGATCCCGCGATGGGCGGGCCTGGGCGCGGACGTCGTCCTGGTGGCCGTCCTGGTGAAGGCCGCCCTCGTGGCGACCCACCTCTGGCGCCGCCGCCGCTCGGCCGCCAAGGCCGGCTGAGACCGGAAGGCCAGGCCGCCGCGACCGGCTCAGCGAGCCCGCAAGCCGTCCACGGTGACGGCGACGAGCCGCCGGACGGCGGCCTTCGAGGGGAGGGCGGTGGCCGCCTGCAGCGCGTGCAGGCAGAACGCGGCGAGCTCCGCCGCCGCCACATCGTCACGTACGGCACCGGCCCGCACGGCTTCGGCCAGCGCGTCGCGCAGCAAGGCGTGCAGCTGGTGCTGGGCGTGACCGACGTCCCGCGACCGGTGCAGGAGCGCGACCAGGTCTGGGCCGAACCCGTGGCCGGCCATCTGCTGATGCATGAGCGCGTACGTCTCCAGGATGGCCTCGAGCCGCTTCCCGGCGTCGCCCTCACGCTCCCCCGCTCGGGAGAGGTGCTCCAGATGCCCCGCGACCTGGCGGCTGTGCCAGGCCACCAGGATCGTCTCGACGTCGGGGAAGTACTTGTAGAGCGTCGCCCGGCCGATGCCGGCCTTCTCGGCGATCTGCGACATCGTCACCGCCAGCAGCCCCCGCTCGGCCACCAGCTCGACGGCGGCGTCCAGGATCGCGTCATGCACGGTACGGCGATGCGCCTCGATCGTCTCGTTCCACAGTTTCGGCACCCGGCCAGTGTACGAGGCGACATAAGGCATACATATTGTCGGAATCCGCACACTCTGTCTTAGGCCATGTGGCGCCGGGGACGCGATGCCGGTCGCTCCCCGACCCAACGTTCATCACCCAGGCGACGACACATGCCGCCACGCCGCCCACGTAACCCGCATGCCCGGCAGCGCCTCGGCGATTCAGACGGCGACCACTTCGTAACCGACCTCTTCCACAACGTTCATGATCTCGGCGTCGTCGAGCGGGCCGTCCGAGGTGACGGTGACCTGCCCGGTCGCCAGCTCGACGGACACCGAGGAGACGCCGGCGACCTTGCCGATCTCCGTCTTCACCTTGCCGGCGCACCCGTTGCAGGTCATCCCCGACACCTTGTACGTGCTCGTGCTCATCGCCACATCTCCTTCTTCATACCCCCATTGGGTATTCGCAGGAGACGGTACGCTGCGATCACCTTCAACGCAAGACATACGGGTCAGGGGTATATGAGACTCAAGTCACATTGCCACACCAATACCCCCTATAGGTATGGTCGACGGCATGAGCAGACTCAACAGGATCGTCGTTGTCGGTGCTTCGCTGGCGGGGTTGCGGGCCGTGCAGGCGCTGCGCCGGGAGGGCTTCGACGGCGAGGTGACGCTGGTCGGGGCCGAGACGCACGTGCCGTACAACCGCCCGCCGCTCTCGAAGAGCGTGCTGCACGGCGACGACGACGTCACGCTCCCCGGCGCGGAGGAGCTCGGCGACCAGTGGCTGCGGGGCCGGCAGGCCGTACGCCTCGACGCACGGGACCGGACGGTCACCCTCGACGACGGCACCGGGATCGGCTATGACGGCCTCGTCATAGCCAGCGGTGCGCGCCCGCGGCGGCTCGACGGCGTGCACGCCCTGCGCACCCTTGAGGACGCGCTGGCACTGCGCGCGGAGCTCGAATCGGGACACGAGCACGTGCTGGTCATCGGCGGCGGCTTCATCGGGGGCGAGGTGGCCTCCACGGCACGGCAGCTCGGCAGGAAGGTCACCCTGGTCGACTCGGCGCCGTACCCCATGTACTCCGGGCTGGGCGAGGAGGCGTCCCGCTGGCTGGCCGGGCACCACGAGCGCAACGGCGTCGAGCTCATCACGAACGTCCGGGTCACCGCCGTGGACGGCGGCCAGGTACGGCTCGGCGACGGCCGGACCATCGCCGCGGACCTGGTCGTCGGCGGCATGGGCGTGCTGCCGAACACCGAATGGCTGGACGGCAGCGGTCTGGCCGTGGACGACGGCGTGCTGTGCGAGCCGACGCTGTTCGCGGCGAAGTCGGCCGACATCGTGGCCGCGGGAGATGTCGCGCGCTGGCCGCACGGCCTCTTCGGCGGGGAGATGGTCCGCGTCGAGCACTGGTCCAACGCCAACGAGCAGGGCGCGGTCGCCGCCCGTAACCTGCTGGCCGGACCGGAGGACGCTCAGCCATTCGTGGACGTGCCGAACTTCGCCACCCATGTGCACGGCGCCCGCGTCCAGACGGCCGGGCTGCCGCACCTCGCGGACGCGGCGAGCATCGCCACCGGCTCCCCGGAAGAAGATCGCTTCGCCGTGGCCTTCAGCCGGCACGGTGTGCTGGTGGGCGCCGTCGTGGTCAACTCCCCCAAGGACCTGATCAAGCTCAAGCGGGCGATCACGGCACGCGAAAGCGTCTGACCACGATCGCCGGCACGATGCGCGGCACCGGGTCCTGGCTCCCGGTGAGCGTGAGGAAGGTCGAGATGGCCGCCAGCGGGTCGAGATGCCACGCCGCTGCCGGTTCATGCCCGCGTGAACCGGCAGCGGCGTGCGCTATTCCTCCGGTCGCGACGCGGAGGCCACGAAGATGGGCAGCGCCAGGAACATGCGCCCCGCCTGGGCCCGCTCCGTCTGCTCGGTCGCCCAGGCCGTTTCCTGTTCGGCGGTGATGGCGCCGGCGACGCGGGCACCCTCCGCGATGCCGGTCAGCATGGGCAGCATGGCGGCGTCGGTGAAAACGCCGGCATGCGCCTCCGCCCGGACGTCCTGGAAGCCCATGTCGAGCAGCAGGTTGCGGTAGCGGCGAGCCGCACGTGGATTCGCGATCATATCGGCGCGCGCGTGCACGATGGTCCGCGTGAGCGCGGGGTCGTCGGAGTCGATGACGAAGGTGTCCCAATCCTGCCCGATGAGCACGATGCGCCCGCCGGGAGCGAGCACCCGCCTGGCCTCCCCCAGCGCCTTGGCCGCGTCGGCGAGCTCGTGGTAGACCTTGTCGGCCCGGTATCCGGCGACCTCCCCGTCCTCGAGCGGCAGGTCGAAGGCGTCGCCGATCCTGAAGTCGAGCTGCGGCCGGCGATGGCGGGCCACCGCGATCATCTTCTCGCTGACGTCCACGCCGATCGCTCGCATCCCGCGCTCGCCGAGCTCGTCGACCGCCCGCCCGGCGCCGCAGCCCACGTCCACCACTGCCGCGCCGTCGGCAAGGGTGAGCAGGTCGTACGACCGAGCGCGCAACGCGACGGCCCCGGGCAAGGCGTCGGCGACGTCGAGCATCCGGATGAGCGATTCCATGTTGTTTTTGGACATGCAAGCCAGCATGCGACTTAATGTCGACATGAAGTCAAATGCGACCATGAGCATCGGGGCGATCGCGCAACGCCGCCGAGGTTCAGGCCTCGCTCGAACTCATCGACTGCGCGCTGGACTGCGATCACGAGGACTTCACCAGCTGCCCCCATTTCCAGTCCATGGTCGCGGAGCGGATCTCTCTGTGCCCCGCGCCACACGTACGCGTGTGAATCGGACCCTTCAAGGTCGGCATGCCCGATTACTACTATGACCAGTGGTAGATCTACGCTTCCTGCGAGCACGCCACCGGCGGGTGTGGAGGACGACCATGACGACCGGGGATAGCAGTACAGCGGTTCTCGACGTGAGCGGGCTGCAGTGGGCCTCGGAGCAGAACGTCGTGCGCACCGTCCTGAGCCGCCGCCCTGGCGTGATCGAGGTCGAGGTGAACCCGGTCGGGCAGACCGCCACGGTGGTCTTCGACCCCGCGGTGACGTCGCTGGCCGAGCTGCGTCGCTGGGTACAGGAGTGCGGCTATCACTGCGCGGGCCAATCCGTGCCGTCGCACGTCTGCGACCCCATGGCGGAGCCCGACCCACCAGGCGGCGAGCACACCCATACCATTTCGGCCGTTCTGCACGCAGAACCCGGGGGCCACGAGGCCGGTCCGTCGCCTCACGAGACGATGGGCCACGGAGGCCACGGGGGCCATGGCGCCGGGCCGATGGAGGCCATGGTGGCCGACATGCGCAACCGGTTCCTGGTGGCGGCCGTGATGTCGGTCCCGATCCTGATCTGGTCGCCGATCGGGCGCGAGGTGCTGGGGCTGGACGTGCCGGTGCCGTTCGGGCTGCGCGAGGATGTGTGGGCGCTGCTGCTCAGCCTGCCGGTGATCTTCTACTCGTCGTGGATCTTCTTCGACGGGGCCGTACGGGCTCTGCGGGCCCGCACGCTGGACATGATGGTGCTGGTCGCGGTGGCGATCGGGGCGGGCTGGCTGTACTCGCTGTACATCACGCTGACCGGCGGCGGCGAGGTGTTCTACGAGGCGGCGACCGTGCTGGCGGCGTTCGTCCTGCTGGGGCACTGGTTCGAGATGCGGGCCAGGGGCGGGGCCAACGACGCGATCCGCGCGCTGCTCGACCTGGCCCCGCCCAGGGCCGTGGTGATCCGCGACGGCGAGGAGGTGGAGATCCCCACCGCCGAGGTCGTGGCCGGGGACATCCTGCTGGTCCGTCCCGGATCGAAGATCGCCGTGGACGGCGCGGTCCTGGAGGGCGAGAGCGAGGTCGACGAGTCGATGGTCACCGGCGAGAGCCTGCCGGTGCACAAGTCCCCCGGCTCCGCGGTCGTCGGCGCCACCATCAACAAGAACGGCACGCTGCGGGTACGGGCCACCAAGGTCGGCGCCGACACCGCGCTGGCCCAGATCGTCAAGCTCGTCCAGCAGGCCCAGAACTCCAAGGCCCCCGGGCAGCGCCTGGCCGACCGGGCGGCGTTCTGGCTGGTCTTCGTCGCGCTCATCGGCGGCGGGCTGACGCTGGCGCTCTGGCTGCTGGCGGGCGCGGCGGCGGGCACGGCGATGCTGTTCGC
This sequence comes from Nonomuraea sp. NPDC050153, assembly GCF_044460125.1. Taxonomy (NCBI): domain Bacteria; kingdom Bacillati; phylum Actinomycetota; class Actinomycetes; order Streptosporangiales; family Streptosporangiaceae; genus Nonomuraea; species Nonomuraea sp. NPDC050153. Next base: position 6,524 of record NZ_JBITJQ010000007.1, on the reverse strand, counting down.
CATCACGGTGGTCGTGATCACCTGTCCCGACGCGCTGGGCCTGGCCACTCCCACCGCGATCATGGTGGGCACCGGCCTGGGCGCCAAGCGTGGCGTGCTGTTCAAGAACGCGATGGCGCTGGAGACCTCCGCCCGCGTCCAGACCGTGGTGATGGACAAGACCGGCACCCTGACCAAGGGCGAACCCGAGGTCACCGACGTGATCGCCGAGGGGCTGGAGCGGGCCGAGCTGCTGCGGCTGGCCGCCGCCGTCGAGCGCGAGTCCGAGCACCCGCTGGCCGAGGCCGTGGTCCGGTACGCCGGCCCGGACGTCCCGCGGGCCGTCGCGTTCGAGAACGTCCCTGGCCACGGCGCCACGGCCCAGGTGGACGGGCACCGGGTCGCGGTGGGCAACACGAAACTCATGCGGGCGGAAGGCGTCGACCTGGGCCCGCTGGCGGCCCGGCGCGAGGAGCTCGCCGCGGGCGGGCGTACCGCGGTCGTCGTCGCGGTGGACGGGCGCGCGGCCGGGGTGATCGGCCTGGCCGACGCGCCCCGCGACAGCTCCGCGGCCGCGGTCGCGGAGCTGCGCGCGGCCGGTGTCGAGGTGGTCATGCTGACCGGTGACAACGAGGCCACCGCCCGGCGGATCGCCGACCGGCTCGGCATCGACACGGTGATCGCCGAGGTGCTGCCGGGCGACAAAGCCGCCACGATCGCCGAGCTGCAGCGCGGCGGGCGCCGGGTCGCGATGGTCGGCGACGGCGTCAACGACGCCCCCGCGCTCGCCCGGGCCGACCTCGGCATCGCGATCGGCGCCGGGACCGACGTCGCCATCGAGACCGCCGACGTGGTGCTCATGCGCTCCGACCCGCTCGACGTGCCGACCGCGCTGGCCATCGGCCGCGGCACGCTGCGCAAGATGCGGCAGAACCTGGGCTGGGCGATCGGCTACAACACGATCGCGCTGCCGATCGCGGCCGGCGTCTTCGAACCCGCCCTCGGCCTGGTGCTGCGACCGGAGATCGCCGCGCTGTCGATGTCCGGATCGAGCCTCATCGTCGCGGTCAACGCCCTCGCCCTCAAACGGCTCCGCCTCCCCCGCCCTGCCGCCGCCGGAGACTGAGCGCCGGCTTACGCCGGTGACAAGAGCATGTTCCCGGCGGTGTCGAGCCGCTGCGTCAGTGCCACCATCGCGAGGCGGCCCGGTCGTTCAGCCAGGCGCGCGCAAACCGTACAAACGCCCTGTGGCCGAAGGCGTTGATCGCCTTCGGCCACAGGGAGCGGATTCTTACTTGAAGCGGCGCAGCCGCAGGCTGTTGCTGACCACGAACACGCTGGAGAACGCCATCGCGGCTCCGGCGATCATCGGGTTGAGCAGCCCGAGTGCGGCCAGCGGCAGGGCGGCCACGTTGTAGGCGAAGGCCCAGAACAGGTTGCCCTTGATGGTCGACAGCGTGCGGCGCGACAGCCGGAGCGCGTCGGCCGCGACCCTGAGGTCACCGCGGACCAGGGTGAGGTCGGAGGCCTCGATGGCCGCGTCGGTGCCGGTGCCCATCGCCAGGCCCAGGTCGGCCTGGGCCAGTGCGGCGGCGTCGTTGACCCCGTCGCCGACCATGGCCACGACCTTGCCCTCGGCCTGCAGCTTCTTGACCGCTTCGACCTTGTCGGCGGGCAGCACCTCGGCGATCACCTCGTCGATGCCCACCTCGGCCGCCACGGTCCTGGCGACGGCTTCGTTGTCGCCGGTCAGCAGGACCGGGGTCAGGCCGAGCGCCCGCAGCTCGGTGATCGCCCGCTTGCTGGTGGGCTTGACCACGTCGGAGACCACCAGCACCGCACGCGCCTGGCCGTCCCAGCCGACCGCCACCGCGGTGCGGCCCGCCGCCTGCTCCTCGGCCAGCGTGCGTTCGAGGTCGACGGGCAGGTGCTGGGACCACTCCGCCAGCAGCCGTGGCCGGCCGACCAGCACCGCGTGGCCGTCCACGATGCCCTGTACGCCGAGCCCTTCGACGTTGGCGAAGTCCTCCACGGTGGCGTCGGACCGGGCCTCACGGGCGATGGCCTGGGCGATGGGGTGCTCGGAGGCGTGCTCCAGCGCGCCCGCCAGCCTGAGCACCTGCTCGCGGCTCTCCCCTTCGGCCAGGTGCACGGCGACCAGGGTCATCCTGCCTTCAGTGACGGTGCCGGTCTTGTCCAGCACGATCGTGTCGACCTTGCGGGTGGACTCCAGCACCTCCGGGCCCTTGATCAGGATGCCCAGCTGGGCGCCGCGGCCGGTGCCGACCAGCAGGGCGGTCGGGGTGGCCAGGCCCAGTGCGCACGGGCAGGCGATGATCAGCACCGCCACCGCGGCGGTGAACGCGGCGCCCATGCCGTTTCCGGTGCCGAGCCAGAACCCGAGCGTACCGACGGCCAGCGCGATCACGATCGGCACGAACACCCCGGAGATGCGGTCGGCCAGTCGCTGCACCGCCGCCTTGCCGGTCTGCGCCTCTTCCACCAGTTTCGCCATCTGGGCGAGCTGGGTGTCGGCGCCGACCCGCGTGGCCTTGACGATGAGGCGGCCGCCCGCGTTCACCGTGGCCCCGGTCACCGCGTCGCCCGGTCGCACCTCGACCGGTACGGACTCGCCGGTCAGCATCGAGGCGTCCACCGCGGAGGAGCCCTCGGTGATCACGCCGTCCGTGGCGATCTTCTCTCCCGGCCGGACCACGAAGGTGTCACCGACCTGCAGCCGCTCGACCGGGACGCGGCGGCCGTCGGACAGCTCCACCTCCTTGGCGCCCAGCTCCAGCAGCGTCCGCAGCGCCGCTCCCGCCCGTCGCTTCGCGCGGGACTCGAAATAGCGCCCGGCCAGGATGAACGCGGTCACCGCCGCCGCGGTCTCCAGGTAGATGTTGCCCGAGCCGTCGGTGCGCTCGATGGAGAACTCGAACGGGTGCGTCATCCCGGGCGTGCCCGCGGTGCCGAAGAACAGCGCCCACAACGACCACCCGAGCGCGGCCAGCGTACCGACCGAGATCAGCGTGTCCATCGTGGCGGCGCCGTGCCGCAGGTTCGTCCAGGCCGCCTTGTGGAACGGCCACCCCGCGTACACCACCACCGGCGCCGCCAGCGCCAGCGACAACCACTGCCAGTTCGTGAACTGCAGCGCCGGAACCATCGCCATCGCGACCACCGGCACGCTCAGCACGACGGCGGTGGTCAACCGCTGGCGCAGCGGCCGCAGCTCGTCAGCCGGCTCCTGCTCGGCCTCGGTCCCCGGCTCGGGGGGCGGGGCGGGCAGCGCGGCGGTGTAGCCGGCCTTCTCCACCTCGGCGATCAACTGCTGCGGATCGACGCCTTCGGGGAAGGTGACCTTCGCCTTCTCCGTCGCGTAGTTGACGGTCGCGCTCACGCCTTCGAGCTTGTTCAGCTTGCGTTCGATCCGGTTGGCGCAGGACGCGCAGGTCATGCCGCCGATCGACAGCTCGACAGCCCTGCCTTCAGTCAGGGACGACATCACGTCTCCTTTCTTTCGTGTCCTGCGATCAGTGCGGGTGTTCGCCGTGAGACGGGCCGGCGCTCGGCTCCGACGTGGGCTTGGGCTGTCCGAGCCCGGCCTGTGCGGTGAAGTCCGCGGTGCGGACCTTGCCGTCGTGCTGGAAGTCCAGGAACAGACGATAGTCGCCGCCGCTGGGCACTTCGGCGTAGAAGGTGATCTCGGGTCCGGCCGCCGTCTTGCCGTCGCCCGGCTCGCCGTCCGGGTGCACGTGCAGGTAGGCGAGGTCACTGGCCCGCAAGGCGACCAGATGCCCGTACGCCCCCAGGTACGGCTGCAGATCCGTGACCGGCTTGCCGTCCTTGCTGACGCTCAGCGTCAGCTTGCTGGCCTGGCCGGGCACGAGATCACCCGTCAGGGAGACCGTGTAGCCGTCCACCTCTGCCGTACGAGCCACCTGGGACAGGGGCTTCGGCTTGTAGTCACCCGCGACCAGCAGATCCGCGCCGAGGGTCAGGCCGCTCCCGCCGGTGGGGGCGAAGTCGGCGAAGGCCCGGTAGGCGCCGGGGTCGTCCAGCGTCAGCTTCACCGACCACACGCCGTCGGCGGCCATGTCCGGATGTACGTGCTGGAATGTCGCCAGATCCCGCGAGACCACGATGAAGTGGAGCTTCTTGTCGTGCTGGACCTGGTAGTCGGTTACCGGCTTGCCGTCGGACCCGGTCACGGTGAAGCGGAAGTCCGTGGACTCGCCGGCCTTGATCGTGGTTAACGGGTTGAGGGTGTAGCCGTTCTGGGACACTTGGAGCCCCCCAGGGGTATTGTCCTGCGCTGTCGCGGTGGTCTCCTCATGGCCGCCATGACTTTCGGCGGCGGGGGTCGCATGGGTCGCGCCATGCTCCGGTTTGGCCGGGGCCGGGCCGACCTCTCCCACCGCGTTCCCGACGCCCAGAGCGCCGCCGAAGACGACGGCCAGCCCCAGCGCGTAGGCACCCAGTTTCGTTGCCGCGTTCATGCCGGATTCGCCACCTCGTAGCCCGCTTCCTCCACGGCCGAAACGATCTTCGCCGTGTCCACGGGGCTGTCGCTCTCGACGGTCAGCAAGCCGCTGGCCAGATCCACCTCGACCGAGGTGATCCCGGCAACCTCACCGACCTCTTCCTTCACCGAGCTCACACAGTGGCCACAGGTCATGCCCTTGACGGTGTAGGTAGCAGTAGCCATATCGATCAACCTTCCAATGTGTTGGTGTTGTCAGGAGCGGACGAGCCGCGCGATGGCGTCGGAAGCCTCTTTGACCTTGGCCTGCGCCTCGGGCCCGCCCTTGGCGGCCGCCTCGGCGACACAGTGGGCCAGGTGATCCTCGAGCAGGGAGATGGCGACCGACTGCAGGGCACTGGTGGCCGCCGACACCTGCGTCAGGATGTCGATGCAGTACTTCTCGTCCTCGACCATCCGCTGCAGCCCCCGCACCTGACCCTCGATCCGGCGCAGCCGACGCAGCTGGTCCTGCTTGTTGCCGCTGTATCCGACCATGTCTCCTCCTTCCGACTTCTCCAAAGTACTATACCCCCCTACCGTATTTCAACTCGCGAATATTCCCAGTTGACGGACGGGTGGGGCCGTCGCGGGGATCGTCGTCTCGCGCGGCGCGCGCCAGGCCAAGGTCGCGGCCGAGGTCAGCCAGGTGACGCCGGTCGATCCGGCGCGCACCACGCAAAGGTTTCACCAAGCCGGCCACCGGCGGCGCGCAGGCCGTGATCTCAGATGGCGCAACGCCCAGGCGAGCGCTCACAGCAGCCACGCCGAGCACGACCGACTGCCTGATCTATGGAGTCACCTGCAACGCACGCCCTTCCAATGGGGCATTTGCACCTCATATACCCCCCGGAGGTTTTGTTGTACCACCGGCCCGCCGCTGCGCTGCTCCCCCTCGCGCTCCTCCCGGCATACGGATCCAGCACCGGCACGACAGGCCCCCCACCGAGGCCGAAGAACCGGCGGCCCTCGACCTGGGCACGGTCGACCAAGTGCGAAAACACCAGCCATGGTCACATGGTTCCCCGGCTTGTGATTCCATGATCACCCATGAACGCAGCAGCAACGGTCCCGCGGAGAAGATGGCTCAAGCTTCTCGCGGCCCTTCTCGCCATCCTCCTCCTCGGAGCGATAGGCCTGTATCAGCTGATGAACTCGCGGACCTTCCAACTGGCGGGAGAGCTGATCGACCGCGTCGAGACCGACGAGAAGGTCGTGGCCCTCACCTTCGATGACGGCCCTGACGAGCACTCCCCCGAGATCATGGACGTTCTCGCCCAGCAGCGCGTCCGCGCGACGTTCTTCGTCATCGGATCCCAGGTCGAAGCCCGGCCGCAGGCCGCGCAGGCGCTGGTCGCCGCAGGCCATCAGCTGGCCAACCACACCTACACCCATCGGCGGATGGTCTTCGTTTCACCCGCCACCGTGGCGAGCGAGGTTGAGCGCACCGACGCGGCCATCAGGAAGGCGGGACAGCGCGGCGAGATCCCCTTCCGCCCGCCGACGGGCAAGAAACTGCTGGCGCTGCCGCTTTATCTGGCCGACAACCAGAGGCGTACGGTCATGTGGGACGTGGAGCCGGACTCCGGCAAGGCTCCAACCGCCGCCGAGATCGTCTCGGCTGTGCGCGAGGAGACCAGGCCAGGATCGATCATCTTGCTCCACCCGTGGTACGCCGGCGGCCAGAACACCCGTGAGGCCATCAAAGGCCTGATCACCGGCCTGCGCGACCAGGGATACCGATTCGTCACGGTCTCAGAGCTGCTCGCCATGCGACGCCGCTGACGCCTGACGGTCCGGCCAGCGCCCATGCCGATCCCGACCTGGGCGACCTCGGCCAGAGGCACCACCTCCGGCCGGCAGATCGACGCCCTCAGGCATCATGAAACATCGCCACAGAAGCCCAGAAACGCGACCAAAGATCGCTTAGTGGTGCCGCCTGGAAGTCTCTCCGGGGTTGACGGACCGAGACTGATCATGCCTCAGCGTCAGGAGTCGATGCTGGTGACGTAGAGATCGCAGA